>CAZNLY010000027.1:0-29870 GCA_964574295.1 uncultured Gemmatimonadaceae bacterium | reverse complement strand
ACCTCGGCATGTTCGACATCGACCAGTTCACCGCCATCATCAACCCGCCCGAGGCCGGCATCCTGGCCGTGGGCGGCATCGTGGAGAAGCCGGTCGTGCGGGAGGGCGCCATCGTCCCCGGCCGCCGGCTCCGCCTGACCATGTCCTGCGACCACCGGGTCATCGACGGCGCCACGGGGGCCGCGTTCCTGCGCACCCTCAAGGGCATGCTCGAGAACCCACTGGCCATCGTCTACTAGGCGGCTCCGGCCGCCGCACCACAGACCGAGGAACTCCATCGTGGCAGCCTACGACGTCATCATCCTGGGCGGGGGCCCCGCGGGCTACGTCTGCGCCATTCGCTGTGCCCAGCTCGGGCTGGCCACCGCCGTCGTCGAGAAGGACAAGCTCGGCGGCGTGTGCGTCAACATCGGCTGCATCCCGACCAAGGCGCTGCTGCACAGCGCGTCGTCCATCCAGCTCATCGCGCACCAGGCCAAGGACCTCGGCATCGAGACCGGCCCGGTCAAGACCGACTATGGCGTGGCCATGAAGCGGAGCCGCCGGGTGGCGGAGCAGAACTCGAAGGGCGTCGAGTTCCTGATGAAGAAACACAAGGTGACCGTCCTCCGCGGCGCCGGCACGCTCCTGCCGGGGAAGAAGGTCAAGGTCGGGGCCGACGTGCACGAGGCGAAGAAGGCGGTCGTCATCGCCACCGGGTCGCGGGTCAAGGGCATCCCGCAGATCGGGCTCGAGATCAACAAGACCACCGTCATCAGCTCCGACGAGGCGCTCTTCCTCGAGAAGGCCCCCGCCTCCCTGGTGGTGGTCGGCGCCGGCGCGGTCGGCTGCGAGTTCGCCGACGTCTTCAACGCCTTCGGCACCAAGGTCACGCTGGTCGAGGCGCTGCCGCGCATCCTCCCGCTGGAGGACGCGGAGTGCTCCGAGGCGCTGGCCAAGATCTACCGGAAGAAGGGGGTCGAGGTGCTCGCCGGGGCCAAGGTGCTCAAGGCCACCGTCGGGAAGGACTCCGTCACGCTGGAGGTCGAGGCGGGCGGCGAGAAGAAGAGCCTGACCGCCGAGAAGGTGCTGATGGCCGCGGGACGGGCGGTCAACACCGAGGGGATGGGCTTCAAGGAGGCGGGGGTCCAGCTGACCGACCGCGGCTTCGTGAAGGTGAACCTGGCTACCCTCGAGACCACCGCGCCCGGCGTGTACTGCATCGGCGACGTGGCGGGCCCGCCGATGCTGGCCCACAAGGGGAGCCGGGAGGGCACCGTGGTGGCCGAGCGGATCGCCGGCCACAAGCCGCACGCGATCCGGTACGACAACATCCCGAGCGTCACCTACTGCCACCCCGAGGTGGCCAGCATCGGGCTCACCGAGGAGCAGTGCAAGGAGAAGAAGCTCGACTACCAGGTCGGCCGCTTCCCCTTCAGCGCCAACGGGCGGGCCCGGGCCTCCAACGAGACCGACGGGTTCGTGAAGATCATCCGCGACAAGAAGTACGGCGAGATCCTCGGCGCCCACATCGTCGGCGGGCACGCCTCAGAGATGATCCACGAGCTGGCGGTGGCCCGGGAGAACGAGTACACGGTCGAGGAAGTGGACCTGGCCGTGCACGCGCACCCCACCCTGTCGGAGGCGATCGCCGAGGCGGCGCTCGACTCGATGGGCCGGGTGCTTCACATCTAGCCGCGGCGCCCCGATGGGCTCGGCGCCCGGCGCACGGCCTCCGCACTTCAATCCCGACGCGCCGACCGAGGATTACGTCCCGCTGGCCGCGGCGGCGCTCGGGATGAGCATCCTGGCCGGCGCCGCCGTCGAGGCGGTGGTGCTCCTCTCCGTCCGCGGCCTGGTGGCCCAGACCCTCCCCTCCGGCCCGCCCGACCCCGCGCACCCTGCCGGAATCCTCCTCCTCTTCGGTACCCTGGCCGCCTGCGGCACGGCGGTGGTTTCCTGCTGGGCGGCGCTCGCGCCGCTCCCGCCCTACCGGCGGGGCGGGCTGAGCCTCCTCACCGCCTTCGCGGTGGTGATCCTGGCCCTGCTGTTTGCGCCGGTCAACGAGTACACCGGGCCGCTGGGCCTGGCCACCGCCGCGGCGCTCGCGAGCCTCGGCGCCTGGCGGCTCGGGCGGCGCGTGGCGGCGCTCCGGAGGGCCGCGTGAGCCTCCCGCCGCTTCGCGTGGCGGAGCTGGGCCGGCGGCCCTATGGCGAGGTGCTCGAGTTCCAGCGCGCCCTCTGCCGGGCACGCCAGTCGGGAGAGCTCGCCGACGACCTCCTGCTCCTCGTCGAGCACGACCCGGTGGTGACCCTGGGCCGCGGCACGAAGGACACCAGCCTGCCGCTCCCTCCGGAGGCCATCCGGGCCCGCGGTGTCGACGTCTTCGAGGTCGAGCGTGGGGGCGACGTGACCTTCCACGGCCCCGGCCAGCTGGTGGGCTACCCGATCCTCGACCTCGCCCGGCTCCGGCCCGACCTGCACTGGTACCTCCGGACCCTCGAGGCGGCGCTGATCGGCGGCCTCGGAACGCTCGGCATTGCGGCGGATCGGAATCCCGGGCTCACCGGCGTCTGGACCGGCGGCCGGAAGATTGCGAGCCTCGGCATCCACGTGAAGCAGTGGATCACCTTCCACGGCTTTGCGCTCAACGTCACCACCGACCTCGACTTCTTCGACCTGATCGTGCCCTGCGGCATCCCGGGGGTCACGATGACGAGTGTCCGGCGTGAACTGGGCGGCAGGGCGCCGGCACACCTCTGGGCGGCCACCCGCGAGGCGGTGGTCGCCGCCCTCGCCGGCGAGCTCGGGCGGACGGCCGAGCCGTGGCCCGCCGACGCGTGGAACCTTCCGGCCGTTTCAGGTGTTCCGGAGGCGTCCCGACCCTGAGCGAGCCCGACCCGATGCCTCCCCGCCTCGACGTCCGCACCCCCGACGCCACCCGGCTCCCGCCGGGCCAGATCGTCACCCAGAAGTGGCCGGTGCTGCACTACGGCACCGTGCCGCTGGTGTCACCGGAGGCGTGGAGCCTGCGGGTCTGGGGGCTGGTGGAGGAGCCGTTCACCCTCGACTGGGACGCCTTGCAGGCACTGCCGCGCCAGGAGTCGCTCTGCGACATCCACTGCGTCACGCGGTGGAGCCGGTACGACAACCTCTTCACCGGCGTGCCGCTGGCGCCGATCCTGGCACGGGCGCGGGTCCGCCCCGAGGCGACGCACGTCCTGATCCACGCCGAGCAGGGATTCACCACGAACCTGCCGATCGACGACCTCACGCGGCCCGCCAACCTGCTGGCGCTGGAGCACAACGGCGCGCCGCTCACGCCGGAGCACGGCGGGCCGGTGCGTCTGGTGGTACCGCACCTCTACTTCTGGAAGAGTGCCAAGTGGATCCGGGGGCTGGAGTTCCTCGAGGAGGACTACCCCGGCTTCTGGGAGCAGAACGGGTACCACATGCGCGGCGACCCGTGGGCCGAGGAGCGGTATGGGCGGCCCGACCCGATGCGAATGCGCCGCGGCCCGCGGCGCTGAGGTTGCCTTTCGCGGGAGGCTCCGCCAATGTCCAACCCATGGCGGACATACTCCCGAAGCGCACGCCGGAATCGATCGCCGAGGAGCGGGTCGCGCAGATCTTGCGCGCCGCCGACAGCTGGTCGTCCGACGCCCCCCGCGCCCTGACCCCGGCGGTGCGCGCGGTCTTTCTCCGCCTCGCCGAGATGATCGCCGATGCCCGGCACCAGCATCTCGTCACCCCGGAGCCGCTGGAGCCAGACGCGGTGCGCGCGCTGGACTTGGTGGCCACCCGGCTCCGGGCGCCCGCGACGACCAAGGGATTGGAGGGGGAATTGGAGGCGCTGAGCCAGCTCGAGCTTCGCTCGACCGGCTCCTGGGCGGCGGTGCCGTCGGCCCAGGCGGAGTGGACGGGCACCGCCATTCGGTACCTCGAGCAGCGCGCGGCGGCGCTCCCCGCCGGGGAGCGGCCGGAGGACTACTGGGCCGACGACCTCGTGGCGGGCATCATCGCCTCCGTCCGGTCGCTCGTGGCGGGCTGACCGCCGGAGCTCAGGCCCGCGGGCGCTCCCCCGCCATCAATTCGAAGAACCGCCCGAAGACCCGGATTCCGTCCCACACCTGCTGGACCGCCACCTTCTCGTTCGGGGAGTGCAGCCCGTCGTCGGGCAGCCCGATGCCGGTAAGCAGCACCGGCGCCCCACCCACCCCCAGCTTCGACACGATCGGGATCGACCCGCCGGCGCGGACCGGCACCGTCCGCCGGCCTGCCACCTCCTCGAACGCCTTGTCCAGCACCTGGAACGCCGGGGCGGTGACGTCCACCTCCACCGGATCGGCGCCGTGGAGCGGGCGAACCTCCGCCTTGGCCCAGGTCGGGGTCAGCGCCTGGACGGTCTTCTCCAGCGCCGCCTGGACCCCGTCGCGCGTCAGGCCGGGCACGAGGCGCAGGCTCACCTTGGCCGCGGCCTTGGCCGGGATGACGGTCTTGGCGCCCTCGCCCGTGAAGCCGCCCATGATGCCGTGGATCTCGAAGGTGGGCAGCGCCCACGTCCGCTCGAGGATCGAGTACTCCTTGAGGCCGGTGAGCGCCGTGGAGGTCACCTCCTCCTTGAGGTACTGCTGCACGTTGAAGGGGAGCGCCTTCCACGCCTCAAGCTCCTCGGGCCGGGGCGGCACCACCTGGTCGTAGAGGCCACGGATGTGGATCCGGCCGTCCACCCCCTTGAGATCCATCAGGAGACGGCAGAGCGCCTCCATGGCGTTGGGCGCGACGCCGCCGTAAGTGCCGGAGTGGAGGTCCCGCTCCAGCGTCCGGAGGTGGATCTCGGCGTAGCACATCCCACGGAGGGCGGTGTACACCGCCGGGATGCCCGGGGCGTAGTACGACATGTCGGCCACCAGGACGGCATCGGCGCGGGTCCGCTCCGGCTCGCGGGTCAGGAGGTCGAAGATGACGTCGCCGCCGCACTCCTCCTCGCCCTCGATGATGAAGTTCACGTTGACCGGCGGCGTGCCGCCGGCGCCGAGCACCGCCTCGTAGGCCTTGAGCAGGCAGAAGACCTGCCCCTTGTCGTCCACGGCGCCCCGCGCGTAGAGATTGCCGTTGCGGATGGTCGGCTCGAACGGCGGCGACACCCACTCGTCGAGCGGGTCCGGCGGCTGCACGTCGTAGTGCCCATAGACCAGGACCGTCGGCTTGCCGGGCACCCTCGGGCTCTCCGCCCACACCACCGGGTGGCCCTTCCCCTCGAGCAGCGTCACCTTGGCGAACTTGAGGCGCTTGAACTCGGCCACGAGCCAGTCCGCCGCCTTGCGGCAATGGACCGCGTGGTCGGGGAGGGTGCTGACGCTCGGGATGCGCAGGAAGTCGAACAGTTCGCGGAGGAGGCGATCCTGTTCACGGGTGACGAATCCGGTGTCCATGACGGGCAGTCCTCGGAAGGGCGCGGGGTGGCGGGCGGAACAAGCCAAAGGTACACCGATGCCCGAACTCCGCGAGTCCCGCATCATGAAGATGTCTTGCCCACCCCCTCTGGCGCGTCCGCAATCGGCCGGTACATTCGCGGCATGTTCACCACCTCCCAGTTCCGCGTCTTCGCGACCGAGCCCGGCGAGCGAGCGCTGGCCCGCGCGCGCCACCTCCTCCGCGATGCCTCCCTCGACGAAGCCGAGGAGGCCTACCTCGAGCTGATCGACCGCCAGCCGGACCTGGCCCTGGCCTGGTGCGAGTATTTCGAGCTCCTGCGTGGGCAGCGGCGGTTCGAGGAGGCGCTGGCCCTCTCCGCGCAGGCCGCCGACCAGTTCGGCGAGTCGGCGCTGCCGCTCGCGCTCAAGGGCGCCGCGCTCGTGGAGCTGGGTCGGTACCGGGAGGGACTGGTCGCCCTGGAGCAGGCCGCCGCGCGCAACCCCGACTTTGCCATGGTGTGGCACGAGGCGGGGTACGCCGCCTACCGCCTCGGCGAGCACGACCGCGCCCTCCTGGCGCTGGACCGCGCCTTTGCCCTGGAGCCCCACAGCGGCACCCTGCACCTGCGCGGCAAGATCCTGCGCGGGGCGGGTCGGTACCTGGCCGCGGAGGTCGCGTTTGCCGGGGCGGTCGAGGCGGCCGAGTTCCCGGAGCAGCGGGCGGAGGCGGAGCGGCAGGTGGCCATCACCCGCCGGTACGCCGCCTTTGCCGGGCGCCGTCCCTCCGACCTGATCGCCTCGCAGCGGTGGTTCGGCGAGCACGGCTCGGCGCTGCTGACCCGCGCCGACGGGGAGCACCACCCCTCGCCGGAACGGCTGGTGCAGGAGTTCATCACGGTGGCCAAGGAGGAGGGATGGCAGTTCACCCACCTCGTGACCACCGATGAGTGGGACGGCTGGGTGGCGCTGGCGGCGGCGCTGTCGCTGCCGGGGCACGATGGCCGTGCGCTCCCCCCCGACGCCGTTCCGCTGGTGGTGGGGCTCCGGCCCGGCGGCGCGGGTTCCGCCTGGTCGCTGGCTTCCCGGCAGGTCCAGCGGAGCGAGGAGGGGCTGACCTTCTGCATCTTCCAGCCGCTCGCCGGCCCGGTGGCCGACGTGGCGGGAATTCTCGAGGGGTCGGGGCGGGTGCGGGTGGACCTCTCCGCGGCCGAGGAGTCGATCCGCCATCCGCAGGGCCGCCTCCGCGGCCGGCGGCTACGGGCCCGGGATCGCTGAATCGGGCGCCGGCGCAGCCGGCGCCCCGAGCGCCGCCTCCAGCCGGGCGTAGGCGCTGTCCCCCTCCACCCCTGCCACCACGGACGTGAGCGTCCCGATCGTGGCCCGAATGTCCCCCCCGTTCCGCCGGTACCACGCCTCGAAGAGCGCCGACCGCGTCCGGTAGATCCGTGCCGCGATGAGTCGAGCGTTGTTCACCGGACGATCCGACATCCGCCCCACCGCGACCGTCCGCAACGAATCCCTGACCCACCCCTCCAGCTGCGCACGGGCCCATCGCCCCGCCTCGGCTCGCCCTTCCGCCAGGGCCGCCGAGTCCGGACTCGACCCGTAGAGCGACTCGAGCCGGGCAGCGAGCGAGTCGTAGAACACGCCGAGCACCAGTTCATCGTGCCAGCGGTCGGCGGCCCGCGCCGCCCTGGCCGTGTCGCCCCGCGCCCCGAAGAACGCCTCGGCCGCACGGTACCCCACCATCTCCGCAAAGGTCTCGTTGAAGGGCGTGGCGCTCTTCACGTAGAGGGTGTTGTGCGCCACCTCGTGGAACACCAGCGCCGCGAGTTCGACCGAGTCGCCACCGAGGGCGGTGGAAAGGAGCGGGTCGTTGAACCAGCCCAGGGTCGAGAAGGCCCCGGAGGGGCGGAGGTAGGTGTCGAGGCCGCGCCGGTCGAGCTCGGCGGCGGCGGCGCGGGCCATCGCGGGGTCGAAGAAGCCCTTGTACGGCACCTGGCCCACGATCGGGTACTTCCAGACCATCGGGCAGAGGCAGTCGGGCGGCGAGGCGCTGAGCACGAGGAGGAGGGTGTCGCGGCCGACGTCGCTGTACTGGGTGTAGGTGTCGCCGGCGTCGAGGCCGAGGCCCGCGGCGGCATCCCGTGCCTCGAGCACCAGTTCGAGCTGGCCGCGCGTGGTCGAATCGAGGTCGGCGCGGCGGAGCACCTTGGCAATCGGCTGCCGGTGCTTGAGGATCTCCGTCTCCTCGAGGCCCGCGCGCGTCAGGTAGCGCACCTCGCTGCTCGCCATGTACGCGGAGGTGAAGCCCAGCATCAGGGTGGCGACGATGGCAACGATCACGCGGCTCGCTCTCCAGCGCATCCGGGGCTCACGGCGTCAGGCGGAGGCCGAACGAATGGACCCCCGTGCCGAAGATGTTCTGGTCCTGGTAGGCGTAGTCGAGGCCGAGCCGGCCGAGCACCACGCCGCCGCCGACCGTCCACCGCCCCTTGCCGGGGAGGAGGGGCGGCGGGCCGTACCCGCCCCGCACCAGGAGCCCGACCCCGCTGACCACCGCCCCGCCCTCGACGCCCACGAGGAACCGGGCGTCCTGCCCCTCGGTCCAGACCCATTCGATGGTGGCGAGGAGCCTCGCGGTGCCCTGTGGGTCCACGAAGTTGAGCATGTACCCGAGGCGGGTGGTGGTCGGGATGGCCACGCCCACGCCGGAGAGTTCCTGGTTGCCGATGCCCTGGACCGACAGTGCCAGCGCCATGATGTCGAACACCGCCAGGGTGAAGCCGGCGTCGGTGGTGAAGGCGCGGTTGACCTGTCCGGCGGTGTCGGTGGTGGACACATACCGCGCCGAGGCGCCGATGGCGAGCATGCCGTAGCGGAAGTCGGCCGACCCGACCCAGGTCACGTTGTCAGCCCACGGGGAGGTGTCGGGCAGGGTGAGGTAGGCGATCCCGCCGCCGAGGTTGAACTGCTTGATGCGGAAGGCGCCCGCCGCCTGCCAGAGCCCGCTCCCGTCGGGAAGGGGCGAGAACGCCCCCTCGAGGCTCAGGACCTTGATCGTGGCGAGGCCGGAGGGGTTCACGAAGACGCTGCCGGCGTCCCCGATGAGGGCGACACCCGCGTCGGCCATGGCGGCGGAGCGGGTGGAGGCCGGCACTTCGGTGATGACCGTCGGCGCCTGCGCGGCGCCGCGCGCGGCGGCCGCCGGGGCGGCAAGGAGGGCCAGCGCCAGCGCCGCGCGCCGCACGCCGGCCGTCGTCAGCGGATCCGCACGACGCCGAACCGGACGCCGCGGTCGCTCGGGAAGTCGTCGCCCGACTTCCGGGCGAGCATCACGTCCACCCCCGCGGCGTTGGCCGCCTGGATGACGCGGAGGTGACGGCCCGACCCGCCCCGCAGCGTGCCGGTGCGGCTGTAGGCGCCCGTCTTGGTGCTGTCGGGCGCCAGCGGGTAGGGGCGCGGCACGATGTCGGGGGCCTGGGCATTGAGCGTGTCGTAGATGTAGCGGAAGTCCCAGCTGGGGTACTGCAGCCGGGGCTCCCCCGAGGCAAACCCGGGGAGGTTGTCGAGGTAGTTCGCCATCTGCCAGAGGGGCACCAGCGTGGCCATCGAGGCGCCGGTGGCGGCCTCCACGTTCTGGTACCCGAGGAGCGAGGTGCCGACCAGCGCCCGCGTCAGGTTGGTCCCGTTGTCGTCCGTCCCGTAATGATCCGCGAGCCACCGCACAAACAGCCAACTCGCGCCACGCTCGGCGAGCGCACCTGTCGAGCTGGCGGGGTAGATGAGGAACTCCGCCTCGGGATCGAGGAGGTAGTCGTTGGCGTTGAGCAGGTCGCTGATGGCGAACTGCGACAGCCGGGAGGTGGCCCCGCCCTGCCCCGGCCCGTTGCCGAGGAGCCGGCCGCCCAGCTCCTCCGCGAAGTGGGAGAGCCCCTCGTTGAGCCACACCTGCTCGCTGCTCACCCCCGGCCGGGCCAGCACGTGCTGGTTGAACGAGATCATGTGCTGAAATTCGTGGATGAACGTCGGCGCGATGAGCCGCTTGGCGTAGTCCTTCGATACCGCGCACGACCCGCTCGACTTGGGCACCAGGCCGTAGAAGATCTCCCCCTCGTTCGACCCGGGGTTGCCGGAAGTGCGCGGGAGGAGGTCGCCGCCGTAGAAGAAGCCGAGGATGATGCTCCCGTTGGCGCAGGTGCCGCTCAGGTTGTTCACCGCGTCGGTGAGGAGCATCAGCACGCTGCCGTTGCCGTCGATGTCCGATTCCCGCCCGAAGGCGGTGGTGTCGATCTCGTACATGTTCGGCGTGGCGCCCGCAATCCCGCCGTCGAAGAGGAGCCCGAGGGTGTCGATGTCCGCCTGGGTGAACCCGCCGGAGGGCACCACGTCGTCGAGGTAGATCGCGCCCTTGGGCCCGACGTACATCGCCGTGGCAATCACGCTCACGAAGCTGGAGCAGGCGGTGTTGCCGCAGACCCGGAAGGTGTCCTTGGTGCCGATGACGGGCGGCCCGCGCAGGATCGGGGGCGCCATCGCGATGCGGACCCCCGCCTCCGACGAGAGGAGCCGCTCGCGCACCCGCATCTGGATGTGGAACTGCTCGGCGGTCCCGGTGGGGCGGAACGCCGCGAGGAGGGGCGACGGCATCGGCGGCGCGGGAGAGGCCCCGGTGGACGCGCCCTGCAGGGCGTAGTCGATCGTGACCCCGTTCTCCGCCTCCTGGCCCGCAGTGGAGAGGGCGGCGATGAGGTACTCGGCGCCGGATGCGCCGGCCGCCGGGAGCCGCACGCACCCGGCCACCGAAGACGGGTTCTGGATGCTGAAGTCACCTGGATTCAGGACGGTCGGCGCCGGGGCCGGGGTGCAGTCGAGGGTCGTGGTTCCCGGGCCGGTGCCGCCATCGCCGCCGGAACAGGCGGCCACGGCAGTCACGAGGAGCAACGCCAGCGAGGAGCGGCGGGGGAGGAGCATGGGGGCACAGTTCACGGGAGCGGATCCTGCCGAGGGTCGGGTGGGGGCAAGTGAACGCAAGATAAGGCACCACAACGGTTTTTGACAATCACAGGGGGGCTCGATAGCTTCCCTTCGCAACGGATGCCGGCCCCCGTCCCGCGCCCGGGGCGGCGGCCGGCATCCCCCTTCCCCGCGCTGCCGAGTCGCGCGGCGGGTGTCCCGCCGGACGCTCGCCGCCTCCTGCCCGGCGCGCCAAGCGGATCATGGCGTTCGCCCATCTGCACACCCATAGCGAATACTCCCTGCTCGACGGGGCCAATCGCCTCGACGCGTTGGTGGACCACGTGCGCGGCCTCGGCATGGACAGCCTGGCGGTGACCGACCACGGCAACCTCCACGCCGCGTGGACGTTCCATGAAACGGCGCGGGCCGCGAAGATCCGGCCGATCCTCGGCTTCGAGGCGTACCTGGCCTTCGGGTCGCGCCGCGCCCGCGAGAGGCACCCGGGCGCGCCCGCCCTCTACAGCCACCTCGTCCTCCTTGCCAGGAACCGCACCGGGTACCGCAACCTGGTCAAGCTGAGTTCCATCGGGTTCACCGAGGGGTTCTACCGCCGCCCGCGGATCGACCGCGAGGTGCTCGAGCGGCACTCGGAAGGCATCGTCGCCCTCGCCGCCTGCCTCTCCGGCGAGGTGGCGCTCTGGCTCCGCCAGGGGAACTTCGACGAGGCGCGCCGCAGCGCCGAGTACTTCGCGCGGACCTTCGGTCCCGACGGCTTCTGGCTCGAGATCCAGAAGCACGGCATCCCGGAGGAGGATGTCGTCACCGAGGGGATGCTCCGGCTCGGACGCGAACTCGGCCTGGGTGTTGTGGCCACCAACGACGCCCACTACCTCCGCCGCGAGGATGCCGAGGCGCACGACGTCCTCCTGGCCATCGGCACCGGCGCGGAGCTCGACGACCCGAAGCGGTTCCGCTTCACCGGCCAGGAGTCGTACGTCAAGTCCGAGGCGGAGATGCGGGCGCTCTTCCCGGACCACCCCGAGGCGATTGCCAACACGCAGCGCGTGGCCGACCTCTGCGAATTCGACTTCGAGAAGCGGTACTTCCTCCCGACCTTCCCCCGCCCCGCCGACTACGCCACCGACGAGGCGCTGCTCGAGGCCCTCGCCCGGCGCGGCGCCGAGGAGCGCTACGGCGCCCCGCTCCCCGCGGGGGTCCAGGAACGGATGACGTACGAGCTCTCCGTCATCAACACGGCGGGATACGCCGGCTACTTCCTGATCGTGCAGGACTTCATCGCCGCCGCCCGGGAGCGGGGGATCCCGGTGGGCCCCGGCCGCGGTTCGGCAGCCGGGTCGCTGGTGGCCTACGCCCTCCGGATCACCGACGTCGACCCCCTGCGGTTCGACCTGCTCTTCGAGCGGTTCCTCAACCCTGAACGGGTGTCGATGCCCGACATCGACGTGGACTTCTGCTTCGAGCGCCGCGGCGAGGTGATCGAGTACGTGCGTCAGCGCTACGGGCGGGAGAGCGTCGGCCAGATCGTGACCTTCGGCACCATGAAGGCGCGCGCCGCGGTCAAGGACGTGGCCCGCGTCCTCAAGATCGCCCCCGGCGAGGCGGACCGGATCACCAAGCTGATCCCGTCGGGCCCCGGGTTCAGCATGACGATCCCCGAGGCGGTGGCCCGGGTGGACGAGCTGCGGGACCTCGTGAAGGGGAACCCGGGGTACGGGCGGTTGATGGACCTGAGCAGCCGGATCGAGGGCATCTCGCGCCACCTCTCGGTCCACGCCGCCGGCGTCGTGATCGCCCCGGGGCCGCTGCCGGACTACGTGCCGGTGTGCACCGCGCCGACCAAGGGCGCTGGGCAGGCCGCCAGCGGCGAGGACGTGGTCATCACCCAGTACGAAATGGGGCCGCTGGAGAAGGTCGGGATGCTCAAGATGGACATCCTCGGCCTCAAGACCCTCACCGTCATCCACGACGCCCTGGCGATGATCCGGGCCCGCCATGGGAGCGCCCCCGACCTCGACGGGACCGAGTTCGACGATCCCGCCGTCTACGAGCTGCTGCGCCAGGGCCGCACGGCGGGCGTCTTCCAGTTCGAGTCGCCGCTGGCCACCGACACCCTCCGCGCCATGCGCTGCGACCGGTTCGACGACCTCGTGGCCACCAACGCCCTCCTCCGCCCGGGCCCGCTGGACGCGGGGATGCACACCGTCTTCATCCGGCGGAAGCTCGGGCAGGAGCCGGTCACCTACCCGCACCCCTCGCTGCGCGAGATCCTCGAACCGACCTACGGCGTCATCACCTACCAGGAACAGGTGATGCGGATCGCCAACGTGCTGGCGGGCTTCTCGCTGGCCGAAGCCGACGTGCTCCGGAAGGCGGTGGGCAAGAAGGACGAGGCGCTGATCAAGAAGGAAGTCGGCCGCTTCGTGGAGCGCGCGGTGGCCGAGGGCCACCCGCGGCGGCTCGCCGAGGAGCTCGCCGCCCAGATCGAGACCTTCGGCCGGTACGGCTTCAACAAATCGCATTCCGTCGCCTACTCGGTGCTGTCCTACCAGACGGCGTGGCTCAAGGCGCACCACCCCGCCGAATTCATGGCCGCGCTTCTCAGCTCCGAAATCGGGAACACCGACAAGGTGGTGCAGTACATCAACGAGGCGCGCGAGCTCGGGCTCGAGGTGCTCCCGCCCGACGTCAACGAGTCGGGGTTCAAGTTCACGGTGGTGGGCGGGCGGCGGGTCCGCTTCGGGCTGGGCGCCATCCGGAACGTGGGCGAGGGGGTCATCGCCTCCATGCTCTCCGCCCGCCAGGAGGGGCCGTTCACCGACCTCTGGGACTTCCTCGGGCGGATCGACCTGCGCCTCGGCAACCGCCGGGTGCTGGAATCGCTGGTCGTGGCGGGGGCCTGCGACGGGCTGGGGGGCCACCGGAGGCAGCTCCTGGAGGCGCTGGACACGGCGCTCGCCGAAGCGCAACTTCGGCTCCAGGAACGGGAGGCGGGGCAGTCCTCCCTCTTCGGGGAGGCCACGCCGACCGACCGGCCCGCCGGCCACCGGCTGCCGGACGTGCCCCCGCTCCCCGAGGCCGAGCGGCTGGCCCGCGAGAAGGACGTGGTGGGGTTCTTCATCTCGGGCCACCCGCTGGAGGGGTTCCGGGCCGAGGTCGAGCTCTTCGGCACCCGCACCACCGCCACGCTCCACCAGTGGAGCGAGCACCCGGTGAGCGTGGCCGCCGTCGTGACGGGGCTCAAGCGGCAGATCTCGAAGAAGACGGGCAAGGAGTACGCCCGGCTCACGCTGGAGGACTTCCACGGGACCGCCGAGGCGATCGTCTTCCCCGATGCCTGGTCGAAGCTCAACCAGGTGCTGCGGGCGGACCTGGCGGTGCTGCTGGGCGGCGGGTACAGCGCCCGGGACCGGGGCGAGGACCGCGCCCCTTTCGTGGTGGAATCGGCACGGCCGCTGGAGGAGCTCAAGTCGAGCGGAGCCATCGGGGTGAGCCTCCGGTGGCGGGCGCCGGAGGCGCCTCCCCCCGACGCCCTGCGGGCGGTGGCGGCGCTCTGCGCGTCGCATCCGGGGCCGGCGCCGGTCTATATTGAGTGGAGCGACGGCAACGGCGAGGCCCTCCGCCTGCGAGCCCGTCGCCTCCGCATTGCCCCCGACGACGACCTCCTCCGTGCCCTGCGCGACCTCCTCGGCGCGGGAGCGGTTCATTACGTGAAGGCGGGATGACCATGGCGACGGCGTATACCCTCGACTTCGAGAAGCCGCTGCAGGAGCTCGATCGCCAGATCGACGACCTGCGGCGCACCAGCGCCGAGCGGGGCCTCGACCTCTCCGCCGAGATCCAGGCCCTCGAGACCAAGCTCGCCGCCCAGCGCGAGGAGATCTACCGCGCCCTCACCCCGATCCAGCGGGTCATGGTGGCGCGGCACGCCCGGCGGCCGTACACCCTCGACTACCTCAGCACGATCTTCACCGACTTCATCGAGCTGCACGGCGACCGCCTCTTCCGCGACGACCCCGCCATCGTGGGCGGATGGGCGCGGCTCGGCGGCCACACGGTCATGGTGATCGGGCACCAGAAGGGGCGGGACACCAAGGAGAACCTCCGCCGCAATTTCGGCATGCCGCACCCCGAAGGGTACCGGAAGGCGCTCCGCCTGATGAAGCTGGCGGCGCGGTTCGGCGCGCCGGTGATCACGCTGATCGACACCGACGGCGCCTACCCCGGCCTCGGGGCCGAGGAGCGCGGCCAGTCGGAGGCGCTGGCCCGGAACATCCTCGAGATGTCGGTCCTCCCCACCCCGATCGTGGCCATCGTGATCGGCGTCGGCGGGTCGGGGGGCGCGCTGGCGCTGGGCGTGGCCGACCGGGTGCTGATGCTGGAAAACTCGATCTATTCGGTCATCAGCCCGGAGGGGTGCGCCGCGATCCTCTGGAAGGACGCCTCCCAGCGGGAGCGCGCCGCGGAGGCGCTCAAGCTCACCGCCGCCGACCTCATCAAGCTCCGCGTCATCGACGAGATCATCCCCGAGCCGGTGGGCGGGGCGCACACCGACCACGACGCCACCGGCGAGGCGGTCCGCGAGGCCCTCCTCCGGCACGTCACCGAGCTCCGCAAGGTGCGGCCGGAGCGGCTCATCAAGCGCCGCGCCGAGAAGTACGCCGCGATGGGCGCCTTCACCGAGGCCTGATGCCGCAGACGGTGGAGGTCCGGTTCAAGGGGAACCGGAAGGGGCTCTTCGACTGGGCGGACGAGGGCGACGCGCTGCGGCTCACCGACGCCGTCATCGTCGGCGCCGACCGCGGGCTCGACCTGGGGCGCATCAGCGCCGTCGGGGAACTCGCCCTGAAGAAGTGCGGCACCTCCTGCGGCGGCTGCGCCGTCGGCGAGGCCGCCCCCGCCACGAGTCCGCGCGCCACGATCGTCCGCCGCGCCTCCCCCGACGACGTCCGCTCCCACGAGGAACTCCGCCGGTCGGAGGAGGACGTCCGCCGCTCGGTGATCGAGCGCGTCGGGGCGCATCACCTGCAGATGAAGGTGAGCGACGCCGAGTGGCAGTGGGACCGGAAGAAGCTCACCGTGTACTTCACCTCCGAGAAGCGGGTCGACTTCCGGGCCCTGGTGCGCGACCTGGCCGGCCTCTTCAAGACGCGGATCGAGCTGCGCCAGATCGGCGTCCGCGACGAGGCGGCCCGCCTGTCCGGCGTGGGCCGCTGCGGCCGCGAGTACTGCTGCTCCACCTGGCTCACCGAGCTCTCGCCCGTCAATCTCGGCCTCGCCAAGGACCAGCACCTCTCGCTCAACCCGTCCCAGATCTCCGGCGGCTGCGGGCGGCTCCTCTGCTGCCTCAAGTACGAGCATGACTTCTACGTCACCGCGCGGAAGCGCTTCCCCAAGGAGGGGAAGGTGCTGGTGACCGCGCGCGGGACCGAGAAGGTCGTGGCGGTGGACCTCTTCCGGGAGCGCGTTTTCCTCCGCTCGGAGCAGGAGGGGCCCCGCATCGTGCCCCTGCTCCAGCTCAAGGAGGAAATGGAACAGGTGGCCGCCGCGTCCCCACCGCCGGCGCCCGCGCCCCCCTCCCCGCCGCGGCCGGCTCCCGACCAGCCGCGGATGGCCGAGGCGGCGGCCGAGGAGGCCACGCGCCCCCGCCGCCGGCGCCGTGGCCGACGCCGGCGGGGAGGAGGCGGATCGGGCGGTCCGCCCCCCTCGGGAGGCGCCTGAGTGGGTCGCTTCTACCTCACCACCGCCATCGACTACGCCAACGGCGACCCGCACCTGGGTCACGCCTACGAGAAGCTCGGCGCCGACGCGATCGCCCGGTACCGGCGACTCCGCGGCGACGACGTCTGGTTCCTCATCGGCATGGACGAGCACGGCCAGAAGGTCGAGCAGGCAGCGGCGCAGGAGGGACGGTCTCCGCAGGAGCAGGTGGACCTGGTGGCGGAGCGGTTCCAGGCGATGTGGGCCCGGCTCGGGATCTCCCACGACCAGTTCATCCGCACTACCGACCCCGCCCACAAGTCGGGCGTGACCGACCTGATCGAGCGGATCTTCGCGCGGAACCCCGACGACTTCTACGAGCAGACGTACCGCGGGCGCTACTGCGTCGGGTGCGAGGCGTTCAAGCAGGACGCCGAGATCACGGACGACCGCTGCACACTCCACCCGACCCGGACCCTCGAGTGGGTGGAGGAGCGGAACTGGTTCTTCCGCCTGTCGCGCTACCGGGAGTTCCTCCTCGACCTGCACGAGCGCCGGCCCGACTTCCTCCAGCCCGAAAGCCGCCGCAACGAGATCCTGGCCCTCCTCCGCCAGGGGCTCGACGACATCTCGGCCAGCCGCGCCCGGCTCGCCTGGGGCGTGCCCTTTCCCCGCCCCACCAGCCAGGGCGAGCGGCAGGTCACCTACGTCTGGTTCGACGCGCTGCCCAACTACTGGACCGCCACCCGCACCGGCGAGCGCCACGGCGACTGGCCGGCCCAGCTTCACGTGATCGGGAAGGACATCACGAGGTTCCACGCGGTGATCTGGCCGGCCATGCTCGAGGCGGCGGGGCTCCCCCTGCCCGATCGGGTCTGGGCCCACGGCTTCGTCTACTTCCGCGGCGAAAAGCTCAGCAAGAGCGCCGGCGCCCGGCTCGACCTGGGCGAGGCGGTGGACCGCTTCGGGCCCGACGCCTTCCGGTACTTTCTGTTGCGGGAAATCCCCTGGGACAGCGACGGCAGCTTCACCTGGGACCGGTTCACCGACGTCTACACCGCGGAACTTGCCGACGGCCTCGGCAACCTGGCCAGCCGCTCGCTGGCCATGATCGCCAAGTACCGCGACGGGCGGGTGCCGGCGGCGGCCGATACCTCGCTCGACCAGGCGGGCCGCGAGGCCACGCTGGCCTACGAGGCAGCGATGGATGCCAGCGACCTCAAGGGCGCCGCGGAGGCGGCGTGGCGCATCGTGACGGCGGCCAACCAGTACATCGTGCAGACGGCGCCATGGGCGCTGGCCAAGGCGGGCCGGGAGGCCGACCTGGACACGGCCCTGGCCGCCCTGGGCCGGGCGCTCTACCGGATGGCGGTCCTTGCAAGCCCCCTCCTTCCTCGCAAGGCGGAGGAGCTTTGGGGCCTCCTGGGCCAGTCCGGGGAGGCCGCCAAGGCCGACTGGAACAGCCTCCTGGCTCCCCCCGTGAGCGGGGCGTCCACCCGGAAGCCGGACGCCCTCTTTCCGCGCCCGGAAAAGCCCGTAACCGATTGATTTACAATAAGTTAAATTGTTACTCCGGTGCCTTGACATCCCCGGTACCGGGGCCCATCTTTCCCGCCGTTACGTCCCCGGATTCCCCCGGGGCCGGCTCGGGAGTCCGCTGGGCGCGCCGCTTGCGTCCTGTCCCCCCGAATCCACGTCCAAGGTTGGTGGCATGGCGAATCGCCGCTGGACACTCATGGTGGTGCCCGAGGGGACCGGTGCGTCCAGGGCCATCCAGGTTTCGCAGTCGGTCCTGAAGCTCGGGGCCGTCGCGCTGGGCCTGTTTGTCCTCCTGTCGCTGGTCTTGGGCTACGCCACCGTGAGCCGCAGCGTCGATCTCTCGCGCGCGGCGCGCCTCGAGCGCGAAAACCGCGAGCTCGCCACGCAACTGGGCCAGCTCAACGCCCGGATCACCGGCCTCTCCGACACCCTCGGCCAGATTACGGAGCGGAACGCCCGCATCCGGCTCCTCGCCAACCTCGATCCCACCGATCCGCAGGTCCTCCAGGCCGGCATCGGCGGCCCCGCCCCGGCGCCCGCCACCGCCGACGCGCCCCGGAGCGAGCTCGTGCGCCAGGCGGGCGAGGTCACGGTGGACCTCAACGCGCTCATCCGGCGCGCCAACCTCCTCGCCCACTCCTTCGGCGAGGTGGCCGACAGCCTCGAGTCCCACCGCGAGCGCCTCGCCGCGCTCCCCTCGATCCTCCCCACGCAGGGGTGGCTCACCAGCGCCTTCAGCTCGATGCGCGAGCACCCGGTGCTGCACATTGCCCGCCCGCACGAGGGCATCGACGTGGTGGCCCCGATGGGCGCCCCGATCGAGGCGCCGGCGGCGGGAACGGTCATCGCGGCGGGATGGGAAACGGGCTACGGCTACGCGGTGGAAATCGACCACGGCTACGGCATCACGACCCGCTTCGCGCACGCCTCGAAGCTCCTGGTGCGCCGAGGGCAGAAGGTCCAGCGCGGCCAGCAGATCGCCCTCGTGGGCAACACCGGGCTCGCCACCGGCCCGCACCTCCATTACGAGGTGCACGTCCGGGGACGCGCGGTGGATCCGCTCAAGTACGTGCTGCCGGAGGGCGTGCTCACGGACTAGAAGGACTTGGGGACTCAGGGACTTGGAGGGGAGACCAGGGGAGAAGAGAAAGGAGGGATGCCGGTAGCTCGGCACCCCTCCTTTTGACTTTTCTCCTTCCGCCCCTCCAAGTCCTCAAGTCCCTAAGTCCCTAAGTCCCTAGAACTGGACTTTCGGCGCCTCCGCCGCCTCGGCGTTCGTCAGCTCGAAGTACTGCTTCGGCGTGCCCGCCCCGAACATCTTGGCGGTCAGGTTGTACGGGAAGGTCCGGATGAAGGTGTTGTACTGGCGCGCGGCGGTGTTGTAATCCTGGCGCGCCACGGAAATCCGGTTCTCCGTCCCTTCCAGCTGGTCCTGCAGCTGCCGGAAGTTCTCGTTCGACTTGAGGTCGGGATAGTTCTCGACGATGGCCAGGAGCCGGCCGAGCGGCGCATTGAGCGCCTGGTTGGCGGCGGCCATCTCCTCCAGGTTCCCGCCCTGCACGGCGCCCGCGAGCCGCGCGCGCGCATCCGCCACTTCCGTGAAGATCGTGGTCTCCTGCTTGGCAAAGCCCTTGACCGTCTCGACGAGGTTCGGGATGAGGTCCGCCCGGCGCTGCAGCTGGACCTTGATCTGGCTCTCGGCCGAGCTGACCTGCTCGTCCAGCGCCTGGATGCGATTGTAGCCGCAGCTGGCCAGGAGCGGGAGGAGCAGGACGACCGGCGCCAGTCGCAAGGCACGGCGAATCATGAAGGGTCTCCAGGGGTCAGGTGGTCCACGTGGCGGAGCACCGCCTCCACCACCGCAAGGTACTCGGTGAATGCGGCGGGCGAGCAGGCCCAGTCCCCGTCGCCGAGGTGGGCCAGGACTTCCTTGAGGGGCGCGGTGTCGAGGCCGGCGACCCGCCCCGCGATGTCGGCCACCTCGGCGCGCCCCACCGGCACCTGGGCCCCCGCGAGCGTCAGCACACCGCGCAGCAGCACCACGAGGGACGACACCGTGTCGCGCGCGAGGCCCGCGAGCGCACCGGGGTCGGCGGCGAGCGCCACATACCCCTGCCGGAGCCGGAGGAGCTTGCCACGGAGGTCGCGCTCGAGCGCGGCGCGAAGGTCCCCGCGGGACACGACGACCTCGGGCAACGGATCGGCGCCCCGCAGGACCCGGTACGCGCTCCGCATGTCGGTGATCTCGATCGGAAAGGCGTCGGCGGCGCGGCGCCACTCGGCACGGGTCAGGAGGAGCGGCGGCGCCTGGTGCTGCCTTGCCCAGGTGGCAAACGGCACCGTCAGCGCCCGCAGCACTTCCGGCTCGGCGGACTCCAGCACCAGGAGGAGGTTCACGTCCGACCACCCCTCGAGGTACTCGCCGCGGGCCGCCGATCCGTGGAGGACGGCGCTGTACCCGGTGCCAAGGAGCCGGTCGCAATTGGCGAGGAAGGGCTCCACCACCCGCTGGACGATGTCGGCCACGCTAGAACCTCCCGCCGGCGCCGCCGCCGCTGAAGCCACCGCCGCCGCCAAATCCGCCGAAGCCGCCGCCCGACCCGCCACCCCAGCCGCGGCCGCCCCCACCCCCGCCCCAATATATCCGCGGGCCGCGACGGGGCCGCGTCCCCCACCCGGCAACCGGAGGCACCCCGCCGCCGCGTCCCCCGCCTGACGCACGGATCATCGTCACGACCACGAGGACCAGAATGGCGAGGAGGAAGAGCAGCAGCATGGGCGACAGGGGAGTCGCCTGGCCCGGCCGGCTCAGGGTGCTATCGGTGACGCCCAAGCCGTCCACGATGCGCGCCGCAAGCAGGTTCGTCCCCCGGACCAGTCCGGGGCCGTACTGCTGCATCCGGAATTCCGGCAGCATCGCGTCCCGGACGCGGCCGGCGGCGGCGTCGGTCACGATCCCTTCGAGTCCCTGGCCGGTGCTGATGAACACCTGCCCCGAGTTCGGCTCTCCCTCTCGCCTCGGAACCAGCAGGAGCACCAGCCCCGCGTTGCGCCGCGCGTCGCCGATCTTCGCCTCGGCGCCCACCCCCCAGGCGCGTCCGATCGCCAGCGCCACCTCCGACGCCTCGCGGTCGCCGATGGTCGGCAGGGTGACGACCGCCATCTCCGCCCCGGTCACCTGCCGGAGCCGGGCGGCCACGGAATCGATGATGCGGGCCGAGCCGGCGTCCACCACCCCCGCCACGTCGGTGAGGTAGCCGGTGGGCCGCGCGGGGAAGAGCGAGTCCACCGGCGCCTGGGCGTGCAGCCCGGCCGCCGAGGCCAGAAGTTGAAGGCCGAGGAGGACGCCGATAGCTTTGGGGCGGTCAGTCACCCCGCCTCCCCCGCGTGCGAGCCGCCTGTGTCCCGCTGGAGCATCCTGCTGGTCCTCCTCCTCGCCGCGTGCGAGCGTACCCGCGCGGTGACCGTGGTGGCCGCGATTCCCGGCACGGGCGAGGCGCGGTCCGCCGACTTCATGTTCGTGGCGCTGCCGTACGATCGGGACAGCCTGATCGCCGCCTTCGAGGCCCGGGCCACCACGCCCGAGCCGGGCACCGCCGCGCTCGACAGCCTCTTTGCCCGCTACCGGGCGCCCTTCTCCGCCTACACGGCGCTGGTGGCCGAGAGCAACCGCCTGGGCGACAGCCTTGCCGCGCTCAAGCAGCTCCTCGACACCGTCCCCCGGACGAGCGCGGCCTACCAGGGGTCCTACGCCCACTGGACGGGGCTCCGGGACTCCCTGCGCCTGCTCGACGACCGCGTCGCCAAGGCCCGGGCGGCGCTCGAGGCCGCGCGCCCCGCCTTCGTGGCCCGGAGCGACTCGCTCCGGGCCGTCGTGCGTGCGTGGCAAGATAGCACCTACCGGGGATACGACGCGGCGGTGGACACGCTGGTCCGTCGGAGCCATCGCGACCCCGTGGCCGACACGACCGACGCCACGGGAACGGCGACCCTCCAGCTCAGGGGCGGGCCGTGGTGGATCTACGCCCGCTCCTGGGACCCGAGGGACCCGAACGCCGAGTGGTACTGGAACGTCCCGGTGGCCGGTGACACCGTGGTGCTCGATGAACGCTCCGGCCAGAACCGCCCCCGTTACTGAACGGAATCCCGCATGCGCGCCGCCCTCGCCCTGATCGTGACCCTCGCCGCCCCCGCCCTGCTCCACGCGCAGGAGGACCTCGCCGCCCGCAGCAAGGGGAGCGCGACCGCGCCGGTGACGGTGTACGAGATGTCCGACTTCCAGTGCCCCTACTGCCGGCGCTTTGCGCTCGAGACCTTCCCGGCGCTGGAGCAGGAGTACATCAAGGCGGGCAAGGTCCGGTGGGTGTTCGTCAACTTCCCGCTGGTGTCCATCCACCCGAACTCCGAGCCGGCGGCCGAGGTGGCGATGTGCGCGGCGCGCCAGGGGAAGTTCTGGCCGGTGCACGACCTCCTCTTCCGGAACCAGCCCACCTGGGCGCCGCTGCAGGCGCCGGCGGAGTTCTTCCTCACCCTCGCGGACTCGGCAAGGCTGGACAAGCCGGCGTTCCAGCAGTGCCTCTCCACCGGCGCGACCCGTTCCGAGGTCGAAAGCGACGCGGCGGCGGCGGCCCGGTCGGGCGCGCGGAGCACGCCGACCTTCTACATCGAGGGAGGGTTGATGGCGGGGGCGCAGCCGGTGACCGTCTTCAAGCCGATCCTCGACTCGATCCTCGCCGCCAAGGCCGCCGCGCCGAAGCCGGCGCAATAAGCGTCAGCCGAGGAGGGCCAGCGAGAGGAAGACGTCGTAGAGCGCGTGGCTCCACGCCGTGATGCCGAACCCGCGGAGGAGATAGAGCGCGCTGAAGAGGACGCCGCCCACCGCGCGGAAGATGAACGACGGCAGCGCCAGCTCGTCCCCGTAGGGGCCGATGTAGTGGAAGGCCGAGAAGACCAACGCCCCCACCAGCACGGCGAGCAGCCCCGCCGCAAGCGGCGGCCAGCCGAAGAGGTTCCTCGCCATCCACGCCAGCGTCCCCACCAGCAGCACCCGGAAGAGCAGTTCCTCGTACAGTCCCGCCCCGAGCGAGACCATGATCTGCGTGGGGAGGTCGAGCCCCGCGAGGGGCGGCAGCGCGAGGGGAAAGGCGTGGTGCAGGATGAAGCCGGTCAGCGTGCCCGTCACCACGCCGAAGAGCAGCGCATAGACGACCGACTCCGCCAGCATGCCGAGGAAGTAGCGCCCGCGCGCCCCGCCATTGCGGCGCACGTCGCGCCAGACCAGCCCTCCGGACACCCCCACCAGCACGAACCCGAACACCACCAGGCCGTCGTGCCCGCCGGCGGCGAGGAAGATGCCCTTGAGGAGGACGTCGGCCCCGTTCCGGACGCCGCTCACCGCGTCCCCCGAGAGGAGGAACGCGAGCCCCTCGTAGAGCAGGAGCAGCGGCAGCGCGAAGAGCAGGCTGTAGCGAGGGGCGCGGGTGTCGCGCCAGTAGGAGGGCGTCGGTGCCGCCGGGGGCATGCCGCAATCTAGCGTGCCCTCGGCCGGGCTTGCCGAACGTCCCGGCCCCCGGGACATTCCGGCCATGGCGTCCACCTCCCTGCCCTACCGCCTCGTGGCGCGCGCCGCCGCCGGGCTCGTCCCCGTGGCCGCCGCGTTTCACGAGAAGCTGGCGCGGGGCGACCACGGCCGGCGGGGCGCCACGGAGCGGCTGGCCGAGTGGGGCACTCGGGCACGGGATCCACGCCGCCCCCTGATTTGGCTCCATGCCCCCTCGGTGGGCGAGGGGCTGCAGGCGGAGAGCGTGCTGGCGGTGTTGCGCCACCGGCACCCCGACTGGCAGTACGCCTACACCTGGTTCAGCCCGTCGGCGGAGTCACTCGGCCGTCGGCTGCCGGTGGACGTCGCGGACTATCTCCCCTGGGACCTCCCCGGCGAGGTCGCCCCGCTCCTCGCGGCGCTCCGGCCGACCGTCCTCGCCTTTGCCAAGCTCGACCTCTGGCCCGAGCTCGCCACGCGGGCCGCGGCCGCGGGCACCCGGGTGGCGGTGGTGGCGGGGACGGTGGCGCCGGGCAGCGGCCGCCTCACGTGGCCCGCCCGGGCGCTCCTCCGCGCCGGGTACGCCAGCCTCGCCGCCGCCGGGGCGATTGCCGAGGACGACGCGGCGCGGCTCGTGACCCTCGGCGTCCCCAGGGGCCGCGTCCGCGTGACCGGCGACCCTCGCTTCGACAGCGTCGTGGCCAAGGTCGGAGCCGTTCGCCCCGACGACCCGCTCCTCCGCCACGGCGACGGCACATCCACCCTGGTGGCCGGCTCGACCTGGCCCGGCGACGAGCAGGTCCTCCTCGACGCCTTCGCGCGCCTGCACGTGCACCGGCCCGACGCGCGCCTCATCCTCGTCCCGCACGAACCGACCGATGCGCACCTCGTCCCCATCGAGCGGCGCGCCGCGCTCCTCGGCCTCCCCGCCCCGGTGCGGCTGAGCCGCGCGGGCCACTCCCCCGTCCCGTTCCTCCTGGTGGACAGGGTCGGCGTGCTGGCGGCCCTCTACGGCGCGGGGATGGCGGCGTACGTGGGTGGCGGGTTCGGGCGGGCAGGGCTTCACTCGGTGCTCGAGCCGGCCGCCTGGGGGGTGCCGGTGGTGTTCGGGCCGCGGTGGCGCAACAGCCGCGACGCCGGCCTGCTGCTCGAGGCGGGGGGAGGGGAGTCGCTGTCGGCGTTCGGGGTGGAGGAGGCGGGCGAGGCGCTGCACGCCCTCTGGCACGAATGGCTCCGCAACGAGTCGCGGGCGCCGGCCCCGCGGGCCGGGGGGCGGCCCCGGGGCGGCGGGGGGCGGGGCGGCCCCCCGGGGGGTGGGGGGGGGCCGCGCGCGGCGCCGGGGCCCCCCCCCCCCGCGCAGGCCGGGCCCCCAACCGCGCCGCCCGCCCCGCCCCGGGGCCGGGGGGCCCGCGCCGTGGTCGAGCGGGGCCGGGGAGCCGCCGAGGCGTCGGCGGCGCTCCTCGAGGAGCTGGTGGCCTCCGCTACTTGACCACGATGCCCGAGGCGGTGACCGTCCTCGGGGTGATGATGCCGACGGTCAGGACGGTGATGAGCACGTCCGACCAGGTGCTGCGGATCTTGATCTTGACGTCGATCAGTTCCTTGCCGCCCACCAGCTGGCCGGCCAGCGTGTGGTGCAGGTCCGGCCGGCTGAACGTGGTGATTCCCCAGAGCGCATAGACCGCCTTGCCGGTCACCGTGAACGGCTCGCTCCCCGCCGGGGGCGGGGTGCCCGCGCCCGTGGACAGGGTGACGGGGACGCCGATGCGCGTGGCGTCGATGTTCTGGACGCAGCCGGCCAGGAGCAGGGCCGCGAGCGCGGCGAGGGCGGCGCGCCTCATGGGCCGAACGACCACTTGGCGCCCACCGACCAGACGTTCGGCTTCTCGCCGCCGACGTCGTGATCCACCCAGTCGTAGGCCACGCGGAGCCCCAGCCCGATGATGAACGCCACGTCCACGCCGGCGCTGTAGGCAAACGCCGACGCGTCGGTGCTCGTGCCGCCCGGCAGCGACACCGAGGTGTAGTCCCACCGCGGGGCGAACCACGGCTTGAGGCCGAAGATCGGCAGGGGAATCGTGAGGCCGAGGCCGACGCCGAGCGGCACGTGCGTGGTGCCGGCGCCCTCGAGGTCGGCGTACCCGACGCCGCCCTGCAGGTTCACGAAGAAGGGCACGAGCGGGCCCCCGATGATCCGCAGGTTGGCGGTGCCGCCGTACACCGCGGCTGCGCTGCCGCCGTCGGGCGTCGTCGAGCCGAGGGTGGCGGTGAAGCCCAGGAGGCCCAGGCCCAGCGCGCCGCTGGCGGCGTAGGTCTCGCCGCCGCCGGCGGCGGTGCTGGGAAAGCCGACGTCGCCGGCCACCTGGATGCCGCGCGGCACCCCGTTGTTGAACACGGGGAGCCGCGGCACCTGGGCGCCCGCCGGGGCGGCCACGAGGACGAGGGCGGCAAGCGCCGCGAGGCGTCGGGTCATGCCGGGCTCAGGAGAGGGGGCCTAGTGGAGCCAGGAGAAGCTGACCGAGATGCCGTCGAGGTCGCCGAACGAGCCGCTGACGTTGAGGTCGAACTTCTGGCCGAACTTCATGTCCACGCCGAGGCCCACGGCAAACTCGAGGTCGCCGTTGTCGGCAAAGACGGGGATGAGCGTCGGGTTCACGTAGGGGACGAAGCTGGTGGAGGAGTCCTCCAGCAGGATCTTGCGGCCCATCGAGAAGCCGACCGGCACGAAGAGGGCGTTGGCCCCGTCGGCCAGGGAGGCGCCGACACCGACCACAAGCGCGCCGTCGAGCGGGAAGTCCTCGGTGTGGTTGAGGAGGTGGAGGCGGTAATCGCCGCCGAGGAGGAAGGCGGTCGAGGCGTCGCCCCCCGGATCGGCAAAGCCGAGCCGGAAGCCGAAGTCGCTCGCCGCGTTCGCCACCATGCGGTACGAGCCCTCGAAGGCCACGCCGCTCCCGACGTCCGAGATGGTCAGGCCGAGCGCGGACTTGGTGAAGAGCCGCTCCGGCCCGAGGTAGGCCGGCGTGCCGGTCTCCTGGGCCACGGCGGGGACGGTCACGAGGGCGAGCAGGGCCAGCGCGAGCAGGCTACGACGCATGAACGGCCTCCTTGGCATGTTCGGCGACGACGCGGACGACGTTCCCCACGACCTGGAGGAACCCGCCCCGGACGTCAAAGGCGCGCTCCCCGCCGGCCGCCCGCACGTGCAGGGTGCCGTCGCCGAGGAGCGTCATGAAGGGCGCGTGGTGCGGCAGGATCCCGACTTGCCCGTCGTAGGCCGGGGCCTGGAGGCTCTCGGCCTCCCCGTCGAAGATGGAGCCATCGGGGGAAATGACCGTGACGCGCATCACGACGCCGCCAGCTTCCTGGCCTTCTCCACCGCCTCGTCGATCCCGCCGACCATGTAGAACGCCTGCTCGGGCAGGTGGTCGAACTCGCCGGACAGGATCCGCTCGAAGCTCGCGATGGTCTCCTCGAGCTTGACGTACTTGCCGGTGAAGCCGGTGAACTGCTCGGCCACGTGGAACGGCTGCGACAGGAACCGCTGGAGGCGGCGCGCCCGCGCCACGACCAGCTTGTCCTCCTCGGAGAGCTCGTCCATGCCGAGGATCGCGATGATGTCCTGGAGCGCCTTGTAGCGCTGCAGGGTCCGCTGCACGCCGATGGCGGCGTTGTAGTGACGCTCGCCGACGTACTGCGGCGCGAGGATCCGGCTCGAGCTGTCGAGCGGGTCCACCGCGGGGTAGATGCCGAGTTCGGCGATGGCGCGGGAGAGCACCACCTGCGCGTCGAGGTGGGCAAAGGCGGTGGCGGGCGCCGGGTCGGTCAGGTCGTCGGCCGGCACGTAGATGGCCTGCACCGAGGTGATCGAGCCCTTGGTGGTCGAGGTGATCCGCTCCTGCAGGTCGCCCATCTCGGTGGCCAGCGTCGGCTGGTAGCCCACCGCGCTCGGCATGCGGCCGAGGAGCGCCGACACCTCGGAGCCCGCCTGGGTGAAGCGGAAGATGTTGTCGATGAACAGGAGCACGTCCTGGTTCTCGACGTCGCGGAAGTACTCCGCCACCGTGAGGCCCGAGAGGCCGACCCGCAGGCGCGCGCCCGGCGGCTCGTTCATCTGGCCGTAGATGAGGGCGGTGGACTTGATGACCCCGCTCTCCTCCATCTCGAGGTAGAGGTCGTTCCCCTCGCGGGTCCGCTCGCCCACGCCGCAGAAGACCGACTTGCCGCCGTGGCCCTTCTGCACGTTGTTGATGAGCTCCATGATCACGACCGTCTTGCCGACGCCCGCGCCGCCGAAGAGGCCGATCTTGCCGCCCTTCACGAAGGGCGCGATCAGGTCGATGACCTTGATGCCGGTCTCGAAGACGGTGGTCTTGGGCTCGAGGTCCACGAACTTCGGCGTCTCGCGATGGATGGGCCACCGCTCGGTGCTGGCCGGGATGGCGGCGCCGCCGTCCACCGGCTCGCCGAGCACGTTGAGGATGCGGCCCAGGGGCGCGCTGCCGACGGGCACGGTGATGGGTGACCCGGTATCGGTGATGCGCATCCCGCGCACCACGCCGTCGGTCGTGGACATGGCCACCGCGCGGACCTGGTTCTGGCCGATGTGCTGCTGCACCTCGGCCACGAGCCGGATCGGCTCCGGGCCGCTGGTGTCCTCGAGGCGGAGCGCGTTGTAGATCTCGGGCAGCTGGCCCGGCTCGAACTCCACGTCGAGGACGGGGCCGATCACCTGGACAATGGTGCCGATGTTCGTGGCGGTTGCGGTGGCCATCAGTCGTTGGTCCGTTCGGTCAAGGGTTCCGGGGCGCCCCAGGGCGCCCGTGTGCTATTCGAGCGCCGCGGCGCCGCCGACGATCTCCGCGATCTCCTGCGTGATCGCCGCCTGGCGCTGGCGGTTGTAGGTCCGCTTGAGCACGTCGAGGATCTCCCCGGCGTTGTCCGTCGCGTTCTTCATGGCGGTCCGGCGCGCCCCGTGCTCGGCGGCGTTGGTCTCCACCAGCCCGCGGTACAGCATGTTCCGCACGTAGAGCGGCAGCAGCCGGTCGAGCAACTCTCCCGCGTCGGGGCGGAGAATGTAGTCGGCGCGCACCGCGCCCGCCCTGGCCGCCGGGGGCTCCACCGGCAGGATCCGCAGGGTGGTCGGCGGGGTGCTGAGCGCGCTCACGAAGGCGGCGTAGACCAGCTCCACGCTGGCCAGCTCGCCCCGCTCGTAGGCCGCCATGAGCGGCGTCACCAGCTCGATCGCGTGGTCCGGCGTCGGGTGGTCGGACACGTCCAGCCGCGCGGTGGCCAGCGGGCGCCCCAGGTACTTGAAGAAGCCCACGCCCTTCTTGCCGATGGCGTGGAGGTCCACGGTGTACCCCGCTGACTCGAGCGCCTCGATCCGCCGGCGCGCCTCCTTGATCAGGTTCGCATTGAACCCGCCGGCCAGCCCGCGGTTGGAGGTGAGCAGGATGACCGCGGCGCGCGTCGGCCCGCCCTTGGCCGGCGGCGCCGGCTGGCGCAGGAGCGGGAAGCGCTCCGCCAGCTCCGGGGTCACCAGGTCGGCGATGACGCCCTGCAGCGCCTCGGCGTACGGCCGCGTCGCCACGACGCGATCCTGCGCCCGCTTGAGCTTGGACGTGGAGACGAGCTCCATCGTCCGCGTGATCTTGCGGGTGTTGGTGACCGAGCGAATCCGGCCCTTCAGGGCCTTCGACTTGGCCATCAGCCGGCGCGGAAGAGCGGCTTGAACGCCGCGATCGCCGCGTCGAGGGCGGCCGTGAGGTCCTTGTCGAACGCCTTCTTGGTGCGGAGCGACTCCAGGACCGCGGCGTGGGTGGCGTCGAGGTAGGCCAGGAAGTCGGCCTCCCACTTCCGGATGTCCTTCACCTCCACGTCGTCGAGGTGGCCGTTGGTCACCACGTAGATGATGGCCACCTGGCGCTCCACCGGCACCGGCGCGTACTGGGGCTGCTTGAGCACCTCGACCAGCCGGGCGCCGCGGGCCAGCTGCTTCTGGGTGGCGGCGTCGAGGTCGGAGCCGAACTGCGCGAACGCCTCGAGCTCGCGGTACTGCGCCAGCGAGAGGCGGAGCGGGCCGGCCACCTGCTTCATCGCCTTGACCTGCGCGTTGCCGCCGACGCGGCTCACGCTGATGCCGGCGTCCACGGCCGGGCGCACGTTCGAGTAGAAGAGGTCGGTGGTCAGGAAGATCTGGCCGTCGGTGATCGAGATGACGTTCGTCGGGATGTAGGCCGAGACGTCGCCCGCCTGGGTCTCGATGATCGGCAGCGCGGTCAGCGAGCCGCCCGGCTTCTTGATGCGGGCGTCGAGCTTCACCACGTCGGCGTTCTCGGAAATCTTGGCGGCGCGCTCCAGCAGGCGGCTATGGAGGTAGAAGACGTCGCCCGGGTAGGCCTCGCGGCCCGGGGGCCGCCGGAGCACCAGCGACATCTGCCGGTAGGCGGCGGCCTGCTTGGAGAGGTCGTCGTACACGCAGAGGGTGGCCTTCCCCTCCTCGTACATGAAGTACTCGGCCAGCGCGCACCCGGTGTACGGGGCGATGTACTGCAGCGGGGCCGGCTCGGAGGCCGAGGCCACGACCACGATGGTGTAGTCCATCGCGCCGGCCTCGCGGAGCTTCTCGACCACCGAGGCCACCGTCGAGCGCTTCTGGCCGATGGCCACGTACACGCAGACGACGCCGGTGCCCTTCTGGTTGATGATCGTGTCCACCG
>CAZNLY010000026.1:0-30442 GCA_964574295.1 uncultured Gemmatimonadaceae bacterium | reverse complement strand
GGCCATGGCGTTCCTGACCGCCTGCGGCTGGTCGATCGAGGCCCACCGCTTCCGGCTTGGCCGCCACGACCTCGACCTCGTCATCCGCCGCGGCCCGATGGTGGCCTTCGTCGAGGTGAAGACCCGCCGCTCCGCGGCGTTCGGCATCGCGGCGGAGGCGGTGGGGTGGCGGAAGCAGCGCACCCTGGCCCGGGTGGCCGAACTCTGGCGGCTCCGGTTCGGCCGTCCCGGCGACACCTACCGGTTCGACCTGGTGTCGGTCGTGGATGCGGGCGGAGGGCGGGTCACGGTGGAGCACCTTCCCGATGCCTGGCGGCTGGAGCGCCGGTAGGGTGAAATTCTCAAGTGACTCAAAATCGGTCACTTTTTGCCTCTTGCTTCGGCTCTTGTTCGGTTGTATCGTTGGTTGTGCATGAATGGCTCAAAATCATCCATTTCTGATCAGGAGAGTGGCGAATGGCCGGTGAAGACCAGAAGCAGGACGTCGAGCGGCGCAAGGCGCTGAACCTTGCCATCTCCCAGATCGAGAAGCAGCTCGGCAAGGGGTCCATCATGCGGATGGGCACCGAGTCGCCCCGGGTCAAGATCGCCGCCATCCCGACCGGGGCCATCAACCTCGACGCCGCCACCGGAGTGGGCGGCATCCCCCGGGGCCGCATCACCGAGATCTACGGCCCCGAGTCCTCCGGCAAGACCACCCTCTGCCTCCACCTGGCTGCCAACGTCCAGAAGAACGGCGGCACCGCCGCGTACGTCGACGCGGAGCACGCCCTCGACGTGGAGTACGCCCGCAAGCTCGGCGTGGACATCGAGAACCTCCTCGTCTCCCAGCCCGACACCGGGGAGCAGGGGCTGGAAATCGTCGAAATCCTTGTCCGCTCCGGCGCCGTGGACCTCATCATCATCGACTCGGTGGCCGCGCTGGTGCCCAAGGCGGAAATCGAGGGCGAAATGGGCGACAGCCACGTCGGCCTCCAGGCGCGCCTCATGAGCCAGGCCCTCCGCAAGCTGGCCGGCGCCATCAACCGCTCGAGCTGCGCCGTGGTGTTCATCAACCAGCTCCGTGAGAAGATCGGCGTCATGTTCGGCAACCCCGAGACGACCACCGGCGGCAAGGCGCTCAAGTTCTACGCCTCGCTCCGGCTCGACATCCGGCGGATCGGCCCCGTCAAGGAGCGCGAGGCGGTCATCGGCAACCACGTCCGCGTCAAGGTGGTCAAGAACAAGGTGGCCCCGCCGTTCAAGCAGGCGGAGTTCGACATCATGTTCGACGAGGGCATCAGCCACACCTCCCTGCTCGTGGACCTCGCCTCCGAGGCGGGCATCATCCAGAAGTCGGGCGCCTGGTACTCCTACGGCGACCAGCGGATCGGCCAGGGCCGCGAGAACGCCAAGCTCTTCCTCCGCGACAACGAGGTGCTGCTCAAGGAGGTGGAGGGGAAGGTGCGCGACATGCTCGGCGTGAGCGGCGCCACCACCGCCGTCGCCGACGAGGGGGACGATGACTGACCCCACCCCGCGGGTCGTGACGGCCCTCGAGCCCGACCCGCGGAAGCCGGGAGTGGTGCGCGTGCACGCCGACGGCCGCCCCTACTGCGCGGTGCCGGCCGAGGCGCTGGCCCGCGCCGGGGTCGGCCTCGGCTCGCCGCTCACCCCCGACCGCCTCAACCTCCTCGGCGGCCTGGCCGACGAGGAGGGCGCGTACCGCACCCTCCTGCGCGCGCTCGAGCGCCGGCCGTTCGCCAAGGCGGACCTCGGTCGCCGGCTTGCCCGGAAGGGCCACCGTCCGGAGGCGGTCGAAGCGGCGCTGGAACGCGCCGCCCGGGCCGGCCTCCTCGACGACGCCGCCTTTGCCCGGAGCTTCGTCGACACCCGCGCGCAGCGCGGCCGGGGCCCCGGCCGCCTGACGCGGGACCTTCAGGCCCTCGGCGTCGACCGGCGGCACATCGACGCCGCCCTGGCCGCGCAGTGGCCCGAGGGCACCGACCGCCTGGCCATGCCCCGCGCCCTGGCCGCCCGGCGGGTCCGCCAGCTGGCCGGCCTCCCCCGGGAGGCCAAGCGCCGTCGCCTCGTGGCCTACCTGGCCCGGCGCGGATTCACCGGCGACGAGGTGCGCCAGGCCATCCGGGAGGCACTCGCCGTTTCCTCGTGATGCCCCCCGGGGTCGGGGGTATATTTCCCCGATGCTCGCCTCCCGTATTCGACAGCGCTTCCTCGACTTCTTCGAGGCCGAGGGGCACCGCCACGTGCCCTCGTCCTCGCTCCTCCCCGCCGACGACCCGACGCTACTCTTCACCAACGCCGGGATGAACCAGTTCAAGCGGACCTTCCTCGGGGTCGAGCCGCGCGGCTACCTGCGCGCCGTCACCTGCCAGAAGTGCGTCCGGGCCGGTGGCAAGCACAACGACCTCGAGCAGGTGGGCCACACCAAGCGGCACCACACCTTCTTCGAGATGCTGGGGAACTTCTCCTTCGGCGACTACTTCAAGCGCGACGCGATCGCCTTCGCCTGGGAGTTCGTCACCGGCGCCAAGTGGCTCGGGATTCCGGCGGAGCGGCTCTGGGTGACGGTGCACGAGCGGGACGACGAGGCGCGCGAGCTCTGGCGCGAGGTGACCGGGCTGCCGGAGGGCCGGATCTTCGGCCTCGGCGACAAGGACAACTTCTGGCAGATGGGCGATACCGGCCCCTGCGGCCCCTGCTCCGAGATCTACGTGGACCTCGAGTGGACCCCCGGCAGCACCCCGCCGACGCTCACACGCGCCGCGTTCGAGGAGCAGGCGGAGGCCGGGCGGTTCCTCGAGATCTGGAACCTCGTCTTCATGCAGTTCGACCGGAGCGCCGACGGGACGCTCACGCCGCTGCCCCGGCCCTCGGTGGACACCGGCGCAGGGCTCGAACGGATCGCCGCGGTGCTGCAGGGCGAGGACTCCAACTTCCACACCGACCTCTTCCTGCCGCTCCTGGCCGAGGCGGCGGCCTTGACCGGCCGCCCGTATGACCGCGGGCCCGCGGGCGCCTCCTACCGCGTGCTGGCCGATCACGCCCGCGCGGTGAGCTTCCTCCTGGCCGACGGCGTGGTGCCCTCCAACGAGGGGCGCGGGTACGTGCTCCGCCGCATCCTCCGGCGCGCGGTGCGGCACGCCTGGCTCCTCGGCCGCCGAGAGCCGACGCTGGCCCCGCTCACGGCGGTGGTGGTGCGCGAACTGGGCGGCGTGTATCCCGAGCTCACCGAAAAGGCCGACCTGATCCGCCAGTGGACGGTGGCGGAGGAGGAGCGCTTCCTCGAGACGATCGAGGGCGGGCTCAAGCGGATGGACGAGCTCCTGGCCGGCGGGCTCACCGTCATCCCCGGTGAGGAGGCGTTCCGGCTCTACGACACCTTCGGCTTCCCGATCGACCTCACGATGATCATCGCCGAGGAACGCGGGGCGTCGGTGGACCTGGCCGGTTTCGAGGCGGCGCTGGCGGCGCAGCGGCAGCGCTCGCGCGACGTGCGCGCGGGCACGGGCAAGGCGACTTGGACGGGGCATGCTCCGAACATCGTGACCAAGTCCGCCAAGTGGCGGCCGCTCAAGCGGGGCAAGCAGAAGTTCGTGGGCTACAGGCAGGACGAGGCCGACACCGAGATCCTGGCCTTCCGGCAGGACGCGGCGGCGGAGCGGGTGGAGCTCGTGCTGAAGGAGAACCCCTTCTACGCCGAGTCGGGCGGGCAGGTGAGCGACACCGGGTTCGTCCGCGGCGAGGGATGGGTGATGCCGGTGGACCAGGTGCGGAAGGACGAGCGGGGCACCGTCGTCTCCGGCGCCTTCCGCGAGGCGTTCGAGCCCACCTGGGTCAAGGGCGCGGTGGACGCCTCGCGCCGCCGGAACATTGAGCGCAACCACAGCGCCACCCACCTGGTGCATGCGGCGCTCCGCAAGATCCTCGGCACGCACGTGCACCAGCAGGGGTCGCTGGTGGACGACCGGCGGCTGCGGTTCGACTTTTCGCACCACGGACCGATCGAGCCCGACGTCCTGCAGCAGATCGAGCGCGAGGTGAACGCGCGGATCTGGGAGAACCTTCCGGTCGAGACCCGCGAGATGCCTTACGCCGACGCGCTGGCCCAGGGGGCGATGGCGCTCTTCTCCGAGAAGTACGGCGACGTCGTCCGCGTCGTCGCGATGGGGCCGGCGTCCCTCGAGCTCTGCGGCGGCACCCACGTGCGAAGCACCGGCCAGATCGGCCTCTTCCAGTTCGAGTCGCAGGGCGGCGTGGCCGCCGGCGTGCGGCGCATCGAGGCGGCCACCGGCCCCGAGGCGTACACGCAGGTGGAGGCGCTCCAGGCGCGCGTGGCCCAGGCGGCGTCGGCGCTCAAGGCGCAGCCGGAGCACCTGGTCCGGAAGCTGGAGCAGCTCCTCGAGGAGCGGGAACGACTCCACGGGCGTGTCAGCGAACTCCTGCGCGGAGGGGCGGGGGCCGCCCCGACGGGCAGCACCATCGAGGTGGGCGGCGTGAGCGTGACGCTGGGCGAGACCGCCTCCGAGGACCGGGAGGAGGTCCTCGCGCTGGCCGACGGCTTCCGGAACGGCAAGTCGAACGCGGTGCTGGTGCTTTTCGGCACAGGCGGACGCGGGGCGGTCCACGTGGCCGTGACCGACGACCTCGTGCGCGCCGGCCGGAAGGCGGGCGACCTGGCGGGCCGCATCGCGGCGGTGAGCGGTGGGAAGGGGGGCGGCCGCCCCCAGTTCGCCTCCGCGGGAGCCGGCGACGTGACCCGGCTGCCCGAGGCGCGGGCGCAGGCGCCCCAAATCGTGGCCGACTGGCTGCGCGGCAACGGATGACCGGCGAGCCGTGGGTGGCCGCGCACACCGCCAGGGCGCCTGCGGCGCTCCGGGAGCGCGTGCACCGGTACCTGGCGGAGGTGCCCCCGGCCACGCCGCTGCCGGAACGGCTTGCCGTCGCGGCGCGGCGGGCGCTGGAGGCGGTGCTGGCGCGGGGCGATGACCGCGGCGCGGCGCTGGATCTCCTGGCGGCCGACGGGCTGGTGACGCTGGCGCTGCTCGCCCGGGCGGAGGAGTCCCCCGGCGCCCTGGCGGACTTTGCCGCGGGGCTCGTGCGCGCTGGGATCGCGTGATTGACCTGCACAACCACCTGCTTCCCGGGGTGGACGACGGTTCCCGCGGCGTCGGCCAGTCGCTCCGCGTCCTCGCGAACTTTGCCGCCCAGGGCGTCACCGCCGTCTGCCTGACGCCGCACCTCGCGGCGAGCCAGGCCGGAGACGGCCCGCCGCCGGCGCAGGACGCCGCCTTCGAGGCGTTGCGCGCGGCGGCGCCGGCGGTGCCCGCGCTCCATCGGGGTGCCGAGATCCTCCTCGACCGGCCCCTCCCCGAGGCGGTCGCGACGCGCCGCGACGTGACGCTCAACGGCACGCAATACGTGCTGGTCGAATTCACGCGCATGGTGGCGTTTCCCGCCGCACTCGCGGCGCTCCAGCACGTGAAGGAGCTCGGGCTCGTCCCCGTGCTGGCGCACCCCGAGCGCTACGCCTGTTGCACGCCGGAGGCAGTGCGGCGGTGGCGGACCGCCGGCGCGGTGATCCAGGTGGATGGAACAACCCTCGCCTCCACGCGCGGGCGGGGCGAGCGGGCGCGCGCGCTGGTGGCGGAGGGGCTGGCGGACATCCTCGCCGCCGACAACCACGGCGACGACCGCACCCTCGCCACCCCGCGCGCCTACCTGGCACAGCATGGCGGTGAGGTGCAGGGCCGGTTCCTGCTCGAGACCAACCCGGCCGCCATCCTGGCGGGGGGCGCGGTGGAGCCGGTGCCGCCGCTCACCCTGCGCCCCACGCTGATTGCGCGCATCCGGCACCTCTTTGGGGAGGACGACCAGTGAGCGACGCCCACATTGCCGCGGGGCTCCGCACCCTGGCCCGCCTGGCCGAGGCCACGGCGGGACAGGCCGGCGTGGCGGCCGCGATCGCCCGCCGGTACGCCGAGACCCTGCGCGGCGGCGGGACGATCTTCTTCGCCGGCAATGGCGGCTCGGCGGCCGATGCGCAGCACCTCGCCACCGAGTTCGTCGTCCGGTACGCCCGGAACCGGCGCCCGCTCTCCGCCGTGGCGCTCACCACGGATACCTCCCTCCTTACCGCGGCCGGCAACGACCTCGGCTTCGACCAGGTCTTTGCGCGGCAAGTCGAGGCGCTTGCGCGCCGGGGCGACCTCCTGGTCCTCCACAGCACAAGCGGCGCCAGCCCCAACCTGCTCCGCGCCGCCGAGGCGGCCCGCGCCAACGGGGTCCCCGTGGTGGCGTTCCTCGGCAAGGGGGGCGGGGCACTGGCACACCTGGCGGACCAGGTGTTCGTGGTGGCGTCCGACGAGACCAGCCACATCCAGGAGATCCACCTCGCCGTGGAGCACCTGATCGTGGAGGCGGTCGAGGGGGAATTGGGCCTTGGCTGAGGGACCGCTCTCGCTGCACGACCGCGTGGCGCTGGTCACCGGGGGCTCCAGGGGCATCGGCCGCGCCACGGCGCTTCTGCTGGCGCGCCTCGGTGCCGACGTCGGGATCACCTACCACACCCGCAAGGGCGAGGCGGAGGCCGTCACCCGGGACATCCGCGGGCTGGGCAGGAAGGCCTTTGCCGCCGGCGGCGACCTGGCGGACGCCGAGGTGGTGGAGCGGGTCTTCCGGGAGTTTCGCGCCTGCTTCGGGCGGCTCGACCTGTTCGTGGCCAACGCCGGCGTCTGGCCCGCCGAGGAGGCGCCACTCAGGGAGCTCGACGCCGGGCGATGGCGCTCGGTGCTCGCGGCCAACCTCGACGCGGTCTTCCTGACCACCAAGGCGGCGCTCCGGCTGATGGGACCCGGCGGGCGGATCGTCCTGGTGGGCAGCACGGCGGGGCAGCGGGGGGAGGCCTTCCACGCCGACTACGCCGCCAGCAAGGGCGCGTTGATCAGCCTGACCAAGTCGCTGGCGCTCGAATGCGCGCCTGGCATCACGGTGAATTGCGTGGCACCGGGGTGGGTGGACACCGAGATGTGTGCCGAGCCGTACGCCGGCGGTGGGCGTGCCCGGATCGAGCAGGGCATCCCGCTCGGGCGGGTGGCGAGCGCGGAGGAGATTGCGGGGCCGATCGCCTTCCTCCTGAGCGACCTCGCGCGGCACGTGACGGGCGAGGTCCTCAACGTGAACGGGGGGAGCGTGCTCTGTGGCTGAGGGCGGCGTCGTCCACCTGCTCTTCACGGGCGGCACGATCTCGATGCGCCAGTCGGCCGAGGCGGGCGGGGCGGTGCCGGCGCTCGACGGCAAGGCGCTGGTGGCCATGGCGCCCGGCCTGGCGGCGGTCGGCCCGCTCACCGTGGAGGATTGGGGACGGTTCCCCGCCTCGCACATGGGGCTCGACCGGCTCTGGGCTCTGCGGAACCGCGTGGCGGACATTGCCGCGAGCGGGGCGGCGCGCGGCGTGGTCATCACGCACGGCACCGACACGCTGGAGGAGACGGCCTACCTGTTGGCCCGCACCCTCGAACCGTCCATGCCGGTGGTGGTGACCGGCGCCATGCGCACCTCCGAGGAGGAGGAGTGGGACGGGCGGCGGAACCTGGTGGACAGCGCGCGCGTGGCGGGCGCGCCCGAGAGCCGGGGCCGCGGCGCCATGGTGCTCCTGCACGGCACGATCTTGAGCGGGCTCGAGGCGGTCAAGACCGACGCCGGCGAGGTAGACACCTTCCGCGCGCCGCGAGGCGCGCCGCTGGGCGGGGTGGCCGGCGGCGTCGTGCGCTACGCACCGGGCGGACGCCCGCCGGCGCCGTTGCCGCGGTGGCCGGCGGCGCTCAACGCCCGGATCGCGATGGTGGAGGTCGTGGTGGGTGACCAAGGCACCCTGCTCGACGCCGCGCGCGAGGGGCACGACGGCGTGGTGCTGGTGGCCTTCGGGCGCGGCAACATGCCGCCGGCGGTGGCCGCGGCGGCCGAACGGTGGCTCGATGCCGGCAAGCCGGTCGTGCTCGCCACGCGCTGCTTTACCGGCGAGGTCCTCCCGATCTACGCCTTCGAGGGCGGGGGCGCCCGGCTCCTGCAGGCGGGCGCGGTGGCGGCCGGGCCGCGGGCGCCGTCGCAGGCATGGATGGAACTCGTGGTGAGCCATTCCGCCGGGGTGCCGTTTGGCGCCGGGATGGAGGGCTGACGTGCAATTCCCCGAGCGGATCCCGATTCCCGACACCGTCGTGTCGATCGCACGGACGCTCGAGGACGCCGGCCACGAGGCGTGGTGCGTCGGCGGCGCGGTGCGCGACACCCTCCTCGACGAGGGGGGCAAGGACTTCGACCTGGCCACGTCAGCCACTCCGGAGCAGGTGCAGGCGCTCTTCCCACGCACGGTGGCCGTCGGGGTGCGGTTCGGCACCGTCGGCGTCCTCGACCGCGACCGGGTCCTGCACGAGGTCACCACCTTCCGCCACGACGTGCGCACCGACGGCCGGCACGCGGAGGTGGCCTACGGGGTGAGCCTCGACGAGGACCTGGCGCGGCGCGACTTCACCATCAATGCGATCGCCTACCATCCCCTCCGCAGCGAGTGGCGCGATCCCTTCGGCGGCGCCGACGACCTCGAGCGCAAGCGGATCCGCGCCGTCGGCGACCCGGCGGCCCGCTTCCGGGAGGACTACCTCCGGATCCTGCGCGCGCTTCGCTTCGCGGCCCGGCTCGAGTTCTCGGTCGATCCGCTGACGTGGGACGCCGCCTGCGCGGCTGCGTCCGGTCTTGAGCGGCTCTCCGCGGAACGGGTGCGCGACGAGTGGTTCAAGGGGCTCACCACCGCCCGCTCGCTCCGGCGATTGGTGTCGCTCTGGCGGCGCTCCGGCGCGGCCGATACCTGGATTCCCCAGCTCCTCACGCCGGAGGAGCTGGAGGCGTGGCGGGGCGAGGACGCCCCCGCCCGCCGCGACCCCGTGGTGCTGACCGCCCTCCTCTGCCACGACCCGGTGGGTGTCCTGACGCGGCTCCGTGGCTCCAACGCGGAGATCGGGCGTGCGGCGGCGCTGGTGGCGGGCCCCGCGGAACCGGCGGGCGGGAGCGCCAGGGAGGTGCGCCGGTGGCTCGCGGCGGTGGCGGGCGCCGCCGATGACCTCATCGCGCTGTGGACGCTGCGGCACGGCGTGCCCTTCCCGTGGGCGCCCGAGGTGGAGCAGGCCCGTCGCGCCGGCGTGCCGCTCTCGCGCGGCGACCTGGCCGTGACGGGGGAGGACCTCCTCCAGGCCGGTCTCCCCGGCGGCCCCGCCCTGGGCCGCACGCTGGAGCGGCTCCTGACCCTTGTGGTGGATGAGCCCGACCTCAACACGCGCGAGGCCCTCCTGGCCCGCGCGCGGGAGCAGGCATGAACCCCGTCTTCCTTGCCGTCCTCGCGGCCGCCGGCAACATCCTCGGCGCGCTGGCGGTGGTGCGGCACCTCCGCGACGGGCTCCGGTTCATCGAGGGGCTCATCGCCTTCGGGGCCGGGTTCATGCTCGCCGTGGTGCTCGTCGGCGTGCTGCCCGAGGTGTTCCACGGCGGGGCGGTGCTGCCGGGGGTGTTTGTCTTCGCGGGGTACTTCGGCGTGCACCTCTCGCAGCACGTCTTCACCCAGCACCTCCACTACGGCGTCGAGACCCACCACGTCGAGGCGCGCGCCGGCGTCGGGGCGCTCCTCGGCCTCTCGATCCACAGCCTTTTCGACGGCGTGGCCATCGCCTCCGGCTTCCTGGTGTCGCCCGAACTCGGCGTGCTGCTCTTCCTGGCGGTCTTCCTCCACAAGCTGCCCGAGGGGGTCACCATCGCGAGCCTCATGATGGCGGGGGGCGAGGCGCCCCGGCGCGCCGTGAGCGCGGCCGCGGTCCTCGGGCTGGCCACCGTGCTGGGCGTCCTCCTGACCGACTGGGCCGCGCCGCTCGCGGAGCGCGGCCTGGCGCTGGCCGCCGGCGTGACGCTGTACGTGGCCGCCTCCGACCTGGTGCCCGAGTTCCAGTCGAAGCGGGGCTGGGCCACGGCGCTCCCCTTCTTCGGGGGCGCGGCGGCCTTCTGGGCCACCCACGCGCTCCTGGCGCGGTGGATCGGGTAGGGCGACCGTGGCGGACCTCTCGCTGTTTGCGCCGGCCGAACCGCTCGCGGCCCGCCTCCGCCCCCGCACGCTCGACGAGGTGGTGGGTCAGCGGCACCTGCTGGCGCCGGGCCACGCCCTGGGCGACGCCATCCGCCGCGGCGACGTCGGTAGCCTCATCTTCTGGGGGCCGCCCGGCAGCGGAAAGACCACCCTCGCGCGCGTCATTGCGAGGCACACCGAGCGGGAGTTCGTCACCTTCAGCGCGGTGACCGAGGGGGTCCAGCGGGTCCGCGAAATCCTCAAGGAGGCGGAGGAACGCCGCCGCCTCGGCCGCGAGACCATCTTCTTCTGCGACGAGATCCACCGGTTCAACCGAGGCCAGCAGGACGCCTTCCTGCCGGCGGTGGAGTCGGGGCTCATCACCCTCATCGGCGCCACCACCGAGAACCCGAGCTTCGAGCTGAACGCGGCGCTCCTCTCCCGGTGCCGGGTGTACGTCCTCGAGCCGCTCACCGCCGCCGACCTCGCCGCGCTCCTCGAGCGTGCGCTGGCCGACCGGGATCGGGGCCTCGGCGCCCTCGACCTGCGCGTGGCCGACGACGCCCTGACCTTCCTGGCGGAAGCGGCCGACGGCGACGCCCGCCGGGCCCTCACCGCCCTCGAGGCGGCGGCGCAGCAGGTGGGGCTGGGCGGCGCCGTGACGCGGGCGATCGCCGCCGACGTCCTGGCCCGCCGCCTCCCCGCCTACGACAAGTCGGGCGAGGGCCACTACAACCTCATCTCGGCGCTGCACAAGGCGGTGCGCGGGAGCGACCCGCAGGCCGCCCTCTACTGGCTGGCCCGCATGATCGAGGGGGGGGAGGAGCCGCTCTACCTGGCGCGGCGGATGGTGCGGATGGCGGTCGAGGACATCGGACTCGCCGATCCCCAGGCGCTGGTGGTGGCGCTCGGAGCCAAGGACACCTTCGACTTCCTCGGGGCGCCCGAGGGCGAGTTGGCGCTGGCCGAGGCGGCGGTGTACCTGGCCACCGCGCCCAAGTCGAACCGGATCTACACCGCGTGGGGCGCCGCCCGCGCCCTGGCCCGCGAGACGCCCGCCGCCCCGGTCCCGATGCACTTGCGCAACGCGGTGACGGGGCTCATGAAGGACGTTGGCTACGGGGCGGGGTACCAGTACGCGCACGAGGCGCCGGAGGCGTACATTCCGCAGGAGTACATGCCGGCGGGGCTCGAGGCCTCGCGGTTCTACGAACCGGGGCCGATGGGCCTCGAGAAGCGCATCGGCGAACGGATGGCGTGGTGGGCCCGCCTCAAGGCGGGCGAAGCGCCGCGCGACCCCGACCCCGCACCCTGAGGACCGACCGACCATTCGCGACCTGATCGACATCCAGCCGCCGGCCGAGCGCGCCATCCTCGTGGCCGCGCCCCGCAAGGGCACCGCCGACGCGGCGGCCATGCAGGAGCACCTCGACGAGCTCGCCCGGCTGGTGGACACCGCCGGCGCCGAGGTGGTGGGCCGGCTCACCCAGCAGGTGGAATCGCCGAACCCCGCCACGCTGATCGGCGAGGGCAAGGTGGCCGAGCTCACCGCGCTGGTCCCCTCCCTCGGTGGCACGCTCGTCATCTTCGACGACGAGCTCTCTCCCATGCAGGGCGCCAACCTCGAGAAGGCGCTCGGCGTACGGGTCATGGACCGGGCCGAGGTCATCCTCGACATCTTCTCCACCCGGGCCCGCAGCCACGAGGCCAAGCTCCAGGTGGAGCTGGCCCAGCTGGAGTACCTCCTACCGCGCCTGCGCCGGATGTGGACCCACCTCTCCCGCATCCGCGGCGGCATCGGCCTCCGGGGCCCCGGCGAAACCCAGCTCGAGACCGACCGCCGGATGATCCGGCACAAGATCCAGTACCTCAAGGGCAAGCTGCGCGACGTGGAGCGGCATCGCGAGACGCTCCGCGCGGGGCGCGCTCCGATGCTGAGCGTGGGGCTGGTCGGCTACACCAACGCCGGCAAGTCGAGCATCCTCCGCGGGCTCTCCGGCCAGCATGAGATCGTGGTGGAGGACCGCCTCTTTGCCACCCTCGACACCCTGACCCGCGAGGTGGACCTGGGCGAGGGGTATCGCGCGCGGGTGACCGACACCGTCGGCTTCATCCGCAAGCTGCCCCACCACCTGGTCGCCAGCTTCCGCGCCACCCTCGAGGAGGCGCGGTCCGCCGACGTGCTCCTCCACGTGGTGGACGCCAGCCATCCCGGGTGGGAGGAGCAGATGCAGGTGGTCGAGGAGGTGCTCACGGAACTGGGGCTGCAGGACCGGCCGGTGCTGCCCGTCTTCAACAAGATGGACCGCCTGGGCGACGCCACCGAGTTCGGCCGGCGGGTGGCCGCGCTCCATCCCGGCGCCGTCCTGGCCACCACCATGCGCACCGACGGGCTCAACGGGCTTCGCGCCGCGCTCCGCGAGCGGGAGCAGCAGATCCGCCCGCCGGTGCGCCTGCGGCTCCCGCTCACCGCGGGGGCGCGGATGGCGGCGGTGTACCGGGCCGGCGAGGTGCTGGAGCGCCGGGAGTCGGAGGGCGGCTTCGAGCTCCTGGTCCGCCTGCCCCCCGCCGAGGTGGACCGCCTCCGCCGCGAGGGGGTGGAGGTGGAGGCGGCCGGCGTGGCGACCGCTCCGCGGCCGCGCTAAGATTTGACCACACCCAACCGACCGGACTCCATGCCCCCGCTCCGCGACCCGATCCAGCACCGGAAGATCCGCTTCGGCCTCGTCGGCTGCGGCCGGATCGCCGGCAAGCACGTCGAGGCGATCGCCCGCCACGCGAGCAACGCGGAGCTGGTGGCGGTGTGCGACAGCGACCCCGCCGCGCTGGCGCGGGCGGTGGCCACCACCGGCGCGAAGGGATTCGCCTCGCTCGCCGAGCTCCTCTCCGGGAGCGATTGCGACGCCGTGGTGCTGGCCACGCCGAGCGGCCTCCACGCGAGCCAGACCATCGAGGCCGCCGCGGCGGGGCGGCACGTGGTGACGGAAAAACCGATGGCCACGCGGTGGTCCGACGGCCAGGCGATGGTCCAGGCCTGCGACCAGGCGGGGGTGCGCCTCTTCGTGGTCAAGCAGAACCGCCGGAACGCCACCATCCAGCTGCTCAAGCGGGCCATGCTCAAGCATCGCTTCGGGCAGGTGTACATGGTCAACGTGAACGTCTTCTGGAACCGGCCGCAGGAGTACTACGACAGCGCGGCGTGGCGGGGCACCTGGGAATTCGACGGCGGCGCCTTCATGAACCAGGCGAGCCACTACGTGGACCTGCTGGACTGGCTGGTGGGGCCGGTGGAGTGCGTGCAGGCGTTCACCGCCACGCTGGCCCGCCGGATCGAGGTCGAGGACACCGGCGTGGCCAACGTCCGGTGGCGGTCGGGGGCGCTCGGGTCGATCAACGTGACGATGCTGACCTACCCCAAGAACCTCGAGGGCTCGATCACCATCATCGGGGAGAAGGGCACGGCGCGGGTCGGCGGGGTGGCGGTCAACCGGATCGACCACTGGGAGTTTTCGGACAGCGATCCCGACGACGCCCTCGCGGCCGACGCGAGCTACCAGACCACGTCGGTCTATGGCTTCGGCCACCCGGCCTACTATGAAAATGTGATCGAGACGCTGCGGGGCACCGCGGGGGCGGAGACCGACGGGCGGGAAGGACTGCGGTCCCTCGAACTGCTGATCAGCCTCTACCTCTCGGCACGGGACGGGCGCCCCGTGCACCTGCCGCTCGAGTATTAGGGGCGGCGGCTGAAGCCGCCGCTCAGCCGAACCGCGGCCTCAGCCGCGGACATCCCTCCAAAAGGCCAGCGTCTTCCGGGCCACGGCGTCGTCCACGTACTCCGCGATGACCCGCTTCCGTCCCTCGGCGGCGAGGCGCTCGCGCAATGTGGCGTCTCCCATCAGGCGCCCCAGGGCCTCCGCCAGTCCTTCGACATGGTCCTCCCGCACCACCACGCCCGCCGGGCCGACCGCCTCGGGGAGCGCACCGCTGTCGCTCACCACCACGGCGACGCCGTGGCCCATCGCCTCCAGCACTTGCAGTGGGTAGCTCTCGACCCAGTCGGCGGTGGTCCGCGACGGTGCCACCAGGCAGTCGAGCCGTCCCCAGAGGCGCTGGAGCTCCGCGGGCGGAATGGCCCCCATCCAGGTGATTCGCGACGCAATCCCGAGCCGCTCGGCCAGCCGCTCGAGGGGCTCCTGCTCCGGGCCGGTGCCGGCCACGGACAGCGTCCACGCCGAGTGCAACCGGACGGCGGCCTGGAGGAGGACATCGAGGCCGCGCTCGGGCACCAGGCGCCCCACGAACCCGAGCGCGAACGGGGGATGCGCTTCCGGCGCGAGCGCGCGCGGCACCGCCAGCCCGAACTGGGGAATCGAGGTCCAGCGGAGGTCCGGCTGGTCGCGGCGGGCGAGCCCGGCCGCCACCGCGTTGGCGCCGATCAGTCCGGCGGCGCGGGCCAGGCTCCGACGGCGGCGCGAACGCGCCAGGAGCCCCGGACGGCGGCCGAGGCTGTCGCGGGTGAAGAGCACGGCGGGGATGCCCAGGCGCCTCGCGATGGCGGTGACGGAGGCGGCGACGTGGGACCCCGGCTCCTCCTCGATCTGGACCAAGTCGGGACGGAAATCGGTGAGCAGGCGGCGAATGACGCCCGTGCGCCAGGCGGACGGCGCGCCGAACTCGGCGCGACCCATGGTCGGCACCGGTACGATGCGGACACCGGCATCCTCGGTGAAGGGGGTGCGGACCGGCGAGCTGCTCCCGGGCGGGATCCACCGCGCCGGCACCGCCGCCGCGACGGCCACACCCTGACCCGCGAGTGCGCGGAGTTTCCCTCGCGTGGAGGGATCGGCATAGGCGTGGGAAACGATCGCGACGCGCACGGCGGGAAAGATGGCGGGAGCCCTCGCGCGCGCAAAGGGCGTGAAACCTTCCGCACAGGGCGGTGGTATATTCCGCCATGCGCATCCTGCATCTCTCCCGCTACTACTGGCCCCATTCCGGCGGACGCGAGCGCGTGGTCCAGGACCTGGCCGAAGGGGCGGCGGCGCTGGGGCACGACGTCGAGGTCGTGGCGGTCCAGACGGCGGCCCAGGGAGAACGGCGCGGGCGGCCGCGGGCCCGCGTCACTCGCGTCTTCTCCTTCGGCACCCTCGGCTCGCAGGACTTTGCGCCGGGGTACCTGGCGGCGGCCTGGCACCGGGCGGACATCATCCATGTCCACCACCCCCACGCCCTGGCCGACGTGGCGGTGTTCCTCCGTGCACGCCGGACCCCCTTGGTCGTCACCCAGCACGCCGACACCAAGCGGACGCCCCAGAAATACCTTGCCCGGATGACCCTCAAGCGGGCCCGCGCCATCGTGGTGCCGAGCCGCGCGCACATTGCCCTCTGCCAGGAGCTGGAAGGGCTGGAATCGAAGGTGGAGGTCATCCCCTTCGGCATCGACGAGGCGAGGTGGGCCGATGTGCCGGCCGAGCCCGCCACCGGTCCCGTCCGGGCGCTGTTCATCGGCCGGCTCGCGCGGTACAAGGGGGTGGATGTCCTCCTCCGGGCGCTGGAGCGGGTGCCCGACCTCCGGCTGGACATCGTGGGGACCGGCCCCGAGGCGCCCCGGCTCCGGACTCTGGCGCAGGCGCTTGCGATCACCGACCGGGTGCGGTGGTACGGCGAGTATCCCGACGAGGATATTCCCCGCCGGATGGCCGAATCCCACTTCCTGGTCCTCCCGTCGGTCTCGGTGGAGGAGATGTTCGGGCTGGTGGCGGTCGAGGCAATGGCGGCGGGGCGGCCGGTCATCACCACCGACTTGCCCAGTGGAGTGAGGGAGGTTAATTCTCACGGCCAGACGGGGTTGGTGGTCCCGCTGCGGGACCCCGAGGCACTGGCCAAGGCGATGAGCTCCCTGATGGGCGACGCGGCCCTGCGGGCCCGGATGGGCGCCGAGGGGCGGCGGCGGGTGGCGCAGTTGTTCACCCGGAAGAGCATGGCCGAGGCACACATCGCGCTCTACGAGCGCATCCTGGCGGGCCGGCGCTAGCCGGCCTCGCCGCTACTCCTTCGGAGGTATCGGTATGTCCCTGCTTCGCACCGCCGGCGCGGCCACGCTCGTGACCGGGCTCACCCTGCTGGCGGCCCCCGCCCAGGCGCAGTATTCGACCTCCTCGGCGTGGGTCACGCCGTTCGCCGGCGTGTACTTCGGCGGCTCGCTCGACGGCGCCACGGCTGGGTACGGCAACCTCGACTTCGGGACCTCGTTCACCTGGGGCGCCCGGCTCGGGTACAAGTTCAACCAGTCCATCGGGCTGGTGTTCGAGTACGCCCACGCCGACCCGACTCTCACCATCAAGAACGCATCCACCGCGGGCTGGAATGGTAGGGAGATCGACTCCAAGACGAACGTGTACGAAGGCACCTTCAACTTCTACTTCGGCAGCACGCCGGAGACGATGGGGTACATCGCCATCGGCGGCGGCGCGGACAACTTCAGCGCCGAGACCGTGGACACCTCAACGGGCAACACCATCGGCGGCAGCAAGACCTACTTCGGCACCGTCTTCGGGCTGGGTGGCCAGAAGTTCTTCAACGAGAAGGTTGGCATGACGCTCGACGGCCGGTACCGCTGGGTCAACGTGAACGGCGCCGACTCGATCTACTGCCAGCCGTTCTACCCCTTCTGGTGCTACACGTACGACACCTCGTGGTACGGCAGCGGCGAAATCACCCTGGGCGTGACGTACAAGTTCCACTAGTCGCAGGGCGCGGGGCCCTTAGCTCAGGTGGTTAGAGCAGCGGACTCATAATCCGTAGGTCCCTGGTTCGAATCCAGGAGGGCCCACCAGCACGGGGGCCGAGGATGTCGGACCGGGGTGCCTCGGCTCCCGAGACAAACGAGGACCACCGGCGGCAGGGTGCCGCCGGTGGTCCTTCGTCTTTCCCCCCGGTCACCCGATGAAGGCCCAGGCCAGCAGGGCGGCGAACGCCACGATGAGTGCGGCGCCGACGCGCCGGTCCCGGCGCCGCACACGGGCGCGTTGGCGCAGCTGCTCCACCTTCTTGAGGACGGCCAGGCTCGTCTTGTCGCCGGGGGGAGGCGGGGCGTCCAGCTCATGGGAGAGCAGCGCCGCAAAAGGGACCCGCCGCACCCGCCAGACGACCGACGCAGGGATGCCCTCCGCCAGGGCGCAATACGTCTGGACCGGCCACGGCACCGAGGTGAACACGCGATTCACGAGCTTCGCCAGGGCCATGTGGCCTGGGGCGCTGAAGAACGACCGCTGCCGCACGAGGATGGCCAGCCAGCAGGGGCGCTCCGGCTCAATCCGGACCTCGCGCCGGACCAGGTACACCGCATCGAGATCGTCCTGCAGGTAGAGCGCACGCCGGAGAGCCGCGACATGCTCGGGGTGGAGCCCGTGCGGGGAGATCCGGATCCGGCGCGGGACGGACGTGCGCTCCTTGCGCACCCGGTCCTCCTGGATCTGGCGCTCCGCGGCGTGGCGGCGGTGGGTTTCCGCTTCCTCCGTGGCCCCGAGTTCCCAGTGGTGCTGGAAGAGCAGCACGGAGACCGCTTCGGCGGCGCCCGGATCGGCCTGGCGGACGGCTTCGAGGTGGTCGATCCCCGCCAGGTCGCCTTGGGCCAGCAGGGCCCGGCCGAGGAAGAACCGGATCCGGATGTTTCCGGGATGCCGTTGGTGGGCCTCCCGGGCCAGCGAAACGGCGGCGGCGAGGCCGTAGACGCCCTCGGTGAGCTCCAGGCGCTCCTCGTCCTCGGCGTCCGTGGGCCGCTTCTTTTCTGCGCTGGAGGCCAGGGCCTGGATCCGCCCCGCCGCCTCACCGATCTGGCCGTGCGACTCGCGCCAGTCGGCCTCGTGCAGCACGCTCCAGACCTCATCCACCGCCGCCGCGAGCCGGATCCCTTCCGCGCCGAGGTACGACGTGGCGGCCGTCGAGGCGGGATTGAGGAGGGCGGCCTCCACGACGGCGGCGTCGCCGCCTGGGGGGTTGAAGCGGGCCAGGCGGTCCCGCAGCGCCGGATGGGTATCGGACACATCGGTCCGCACCGCCAGCGCCGCGACCAGCAGGCGCCGCCCTTCGGTGCTCTCGACGCCTTCCCGCGCCCAGGCGGTGATGGTGCGCCAGGCATCCGGCGGCGGCGCCTCGCGGGCCAGAAGCTGCTCGCGGAAGTACGCCTCGAGCCTTGGCTGCAGCGACCGGCCGATCAGTTCAAGGCGGGCAAGGGCCACGCTGCTGTCCTGCGCTCCGGCCACCTGGAGCATGCCTTCGTCCGCCTCCCGCTCCTGGGCCCGCGCCAGGACGAACGAATAGGCATTGAAGTACGGCGCGTACCAGTCGAGGAAGTGGCCGAACAGAAGCGCGCCAAGGCGGCTTCGGCCCGCATGCCAATACTGCTGCATGAGGGTCCAGGTGCGCCGGATCCGGTAGATCCAGGCCCCGAAGCGCCCATGGGAGCCGCCGAGATGGCCAAATTCGTGGGCCAGGACGGCGCGGAACTGGCCGGGCGACAGGGCGTGCAGGAGCGGGAGGCCGAGGACCAGGTGATTGCGCGCCGATCCGAGCACCCCGAACCGGGGAAACTGCGCCACGCCGGCGTTGAGCTCGCCGGTGAGGATGACATGGTGGACCGGGCTCGATCCGGTGGCGGCGCTGACCTCGTCAATGAGGTCGAACAGCCGGGGCGCGTCGTCGCGGGTGAGCGGGTAGCCGACCGGTGTCGGGAGCCGGACGAAGAGGGACCGCACGGCGGCGAGGAGGAGGAAGAAAAGCGGAATTTCCACGTACAGCACGAACAACACGCCCGAGAGCCGGCTCCGGTGGACGAGGTAGAGCACCGAGGCCAGGAGAGCGATCATGGTGAGGAGGTACACGTACCCGAGGAGGGCGAGCAGCCAGAGTCGGATCCGGTAGCTGGCCGGGTCCCTCGCCTCTTCCGATTCCAACCGCTCGACCAGGGACAGGAACGCTGGAAGATCCATCGGGCTCCGCTCCGGGCCGGGGGCCGGCCGGGAGGGAGAGTATGGGGGCTGACGCGCGGGGTGTCCAGCGGCTCCCCAACGCAGCGAGGACCGCAAGCGGCCGGTGGCCCCTTGCGGTCCTCAGTCCTCAGTCCTCGTTCCAGTGGGCGATGAGGGGCTCGAACCCCCGACCTCGCGCATGTGAGGCGCGCGCTCTAACCAGCTGAGCTAATCGCCCGGTGTTTTCGGGAGCGGGATACTAACGACGGCGGCAGGGCCGGGCAACCCTGCGCCTAGATCAGGCCGCTGCGGCGGAGCCGTCCGATCTGGTCGAAGCGTTCGTCGTGCATCGCCAGTACCTCCGCGGGCGACACGGTGGCCACGCCCGACTTCCCGACCTCGATGCCGGCGGCGATGTTGGCCAGCTGCGCCGCCTCGCGCACGGTCGCTCCCGCCGCCAGGCAGGCGCCGACCCACGCGGTGACGGTGTCGCCCGCCCCGGAGACGTCGTACACCTCGCGCGCCAGGGAGGGGAGGTGGGTGACGCCGCCGTCCCGGGTCACGAGGAGCATCCCCTCCGCGCCGAGGGTGAGGAGCAGGTTGTCCACCTTGAGGCGGGCCAGCGCCTCGTGCAAGGCGTTCGGCTTGTCGAGGTCCACCGCGGCGCCAAGGGCCGCCTCCATCTCGCGCCGGTTGGGCTTGAACACCGTGGCGCCGGCATAGTCGAAGAACTGGCGGAACTTCGGGTCCACCACCACGGGAATGCCGCGCCGGGCCGCGGTCGCCATCGCGGCGCGGATGAGCGCCGGCGCCAGGAGGCCCTTGTTGTAGTCCTCGAGGAGCAGTGCGTCGGCGTCGGCCAGGGCCTCCTCCGTCGCCGCGATGAGGCGCTGGAGCTCCGCCGCCTCGAGCAGGCGGTCCACCTCCTCGTCGATCCGGACCACCTGCTGGCCGCGCGCCACCACGCGGGTCTTGGACGTGGTGGGCCGCCCGGCGATCGTCTGCACGAACGCGTCGCTCAGCCCCGCCGTGGCCATCTCGGCGCGCAGCGCCCTGCCGGTCGGGTCGTCTCCCACCGCCCCAACCAGGAGGCAGGTGGCTCCCATCGCGGCGGCGTTGGCCGCCACGTTGGCCGCCCCGCCCAGCGCGGCGCGCTGCTCGCGGACCGTGACCACCGGCACCGGCGCCTCGGGGCTCAGCCGCTCCGTGTCCCCCACCAGGTACCGGTCGAGGATGATGTCGCCCACGACCACGATGCGGCCGCGCGGCATCCGGTCCAGCAGGGCCAGGACGCGGTCGCGGGGCATGGTGGGCGGCGGAGTGGTGGAGCGCACGGAGCCCTCGGTCGGCGGGGGTCGGAGAGCCGGAAACGTGAGGCCGGGAGGGAAAAAGGGGAAGGGGAGCGGCCCCGTTCGGGGGGCCGCTATCTTTGCCCCATGTCCGGCGCCCCCTTCCGCATCGAGGCCACTCGCGGCGGCCTCATGGAGTCCACGCACGACGTCTCCGTCGCCGTCACCGACGCCGACGGCACCCTCGTTGCCTCGGCCGGCGATCCTGGCCTGGTGACGTGGTGGCGCTCCGCCGCCAAGCCGTTCCAGGCGCTCCCGCTGGTGGCGGATGGCGGTGCGGACCGCTTCGGCCTCGGCCCGGACGCGCTGGCCCTGGCCTGCGCCTCGCACTCGAGCCAACCTGTGCACGTGGCCCTCGCCCGGCGGATGCTCGAGGCCATCGGCTGCACGGAGGCCGACCTGGCGTGCGGTCCCCACCCGCCCCTCTCCAACGCCGTGCTCGAGCAGGCCCTCCGCGACGGCACTCGCCTTACCCCCGCCTGGAGCAACTGCTCGGGAAAGCACAGCGGCATGCTTGCCCAGGCACGGCACCGCGGCTGGCCCACCGCCGGCTACGAGCGCGCGGGGCACCCGGTGCAGGACCGCATCCTGGCCGAGGTGGCGCGATGGACCGCACTCGCGCCGGGAGCGCTGGAGCTCGGCGTGGACGGCTGCACCACCGTTTGCTACGCGCTGCCCCTCACGGGCATGGCCACCGCCTACGCTCGCCTCGGCGTGACGGACGATCCCTCGGCGGCGCGGATCCGCGAGGCGATGCTGGGACACCCGGAGCTGGTGGGCGGCACGCGCCGGCTCTGCACCGACCTCATGCGGGAGACGGGGGGGCGCCTCCTGGCCAAGGTGGGCGCTGAGGGGATCTACAGCGCCGCCTGGCCCGAGTGCGGGGTCGGGATCGCGATCAAGGTGGCCGACGGCGACAACCGCAGCGCCCAGGTGGCGCTCCTCGGCGTGCTTGGCCGTCTGGTGGCCCACACGGCCGTCGCGCTGCCCCTCGACGCGCTGGCGTGGTACGCCGAGCCGCCGCTCCGAAACACGCGCGGGACCCAGACCGGCGTCCTCCGCGCCACCGGCGACCTGCATTTTCACGCCCCCATCGGCGGTACGGCCGTTCGCCCCTACCGGCCGGGAGCAGTATCGTGATGCCCGGAGCGGCACCGCTCGACGCCTCCACGCTGGCGCTCCTGCGCCTGGCCGGCGCCATCGCCGCGGGTGGTGAACCCGGGATGCGCCGCGCCATGGACGAGGCGCGCGCCTCCGCCGTGCCGGTGGCCTGGGTGGAGGAACTGCTGCTGCAGTCGGTGCTGATGTGCGGGTACCCCCGCGCGCTCGTGGCCCTCGGCCTCTGGCGCGCGGAGGGCGGCCCCCCGGCGCCAGCAGAAGATGCGGACGCGGACTACGGCAACCTGGCCGAGTGGATGGCTCGCGGCGAGCAGACCTGTGCCAAGGTCTACGGCGGCAACTACGCGCGGCTCAGGCAGAACGTGCGCGCGCTGCATCCGGCGGTGGACCAGTGGATGCTGGTGGAAGGCTACGGCCGGACCCTGGGCCGCCCGGGGCTCGACTTCCTCAGGCGCGAGCTCTGCACCGTGGCGCAGACCGCCGTGCTCGGCACCCACCGGCAGCTGCACTCGCACCTGCGGGGCGCGCTGCACGGCGGCGCCACCGTTGCGCAGGTGGAGGCGGCGCTTGCCGTCGTCACGCCGCTCCTCGACGGCGGGGAGCGGCAGGCTGTCACGGACCTGTGGGCGGGAGTCCGCGCCGGCTGGACTCCGGAGGGCTGATGTTCATCGATCGGGCGGTGGTGAAGGTCATCGCGGGCACCGGCGGGTCGGGCGCGTCGTCGTTCGCGCGCTTCAAGTACAAGCCCAAGGGCGGGCCCGACGGCGGCGACGGCGGCCACGGCGGCAGCATCTTCGTCCGCGGCGATGCCAACCTGGCCACCCTCCTCGACTATCGCTATCGCAACGTGTGGAAGGCGGAGCGGGGCGAGCACGGCAAGGGGAAGACCCAGACCGGGCGCTCCTCCGAGGACGTGGTGATGCCGGTGCCCCCGGGGACCATCATCCGCGACGCCGCCACCGGCCAGGAACTCGGCGAGATCCTCCGGGACGGCGACACGCTGCGCGTGGCGCGCGGAGGCAGGGGCGGGCGCGGCAACGCCCGCTTCGCCACGCCGACGCACCAGGCCCCTCGGGAATGGGAGCCGGGCGAGGAGGGCGAGGAGCGCGACCTCGAGCTGGTGCTCAAGCTGATCGCCGACGTCGGCCTGGTGGGCGAGCCGAACGCGGGCAAGAGCACCCTCCTCTCGGTCCTGAGCGCGGCCCGTCCCAAGATCGCCGACTACCCGTTCACCACCCTCGAGCCCAACCTGGGCGTGGTCCAGCTGTCGGGTTCGCGCTCGTTCGTGATGGCCGACATCCCCGGCATCATCGAGGGGGCGCACCAGGGGAAGGGGCTCGGCCTCCAGTTCCTCCAGCATGTGGAGCGCACGCGGGTCCTCGCCTTCCTGGTGCCCCTCGACGCCGAGGCGCCGCAGGAGGTGTTCGACCGCCTCCGTCGCGAGGTCGGGGCCTACTCGCCCGCCCTCGCGGAGCGCCCGTACCTGGTGGTGCTGACCAAGCGCGACCTGCAGCCCGCCGGCGACGCTCCACCGGTACTCTCCGCGCCCGGCGCGGCCCGGCAGCTCAGCGTCTCGAGCGCGGCGGGCCTCGGCCTCGACGAGCTCAAGGAATACCTCTGGCGGTTTGTCGCGGAGGCCAAGGCCGCGGAGACCACCGGCGCCGGGGACGAATGGCCGCAGGCCTGAACGCCCCGGGGCCCGAGGAGCGCGCTTCCGCGGTGGCCCTCGCGATGGCAAGCGGGGTGAGCCACTCGAGGAGGACGGCCCTCCTCCAACGGTTCGGCTCGGCAAGCGGCGCCCTCGCGGCGCCGCTCGCATTTTTGCGTACCTGCCCGGGGATGTCCCTGGCATGCGCCACCGCCATCAAGGCCACCTCCACGGCCGAAGGGGCCCGCATCCTCAAGCAGGTCGAGTCCCACGGCGGCACCGCCCTCCTCCCCGGCGACGCCCACTACCCGGCGCTCCTCGCCGACATCCCCGAGCCGCCCGGCGTGCTCTTCGCGCTCGGCCGACTGGAATTCCTGGCGCTTCCGGCGGTGGCCGTGGTCGGAAGCCGCGACCACTCCGCCTACGGGGCCGAGGCGTGCCGGGAGGTGGTGGCGGCAGCCGCGTCGGCGGGACTGGCTGTCGTGAGCGGCATGGCGCGCGGACTCGACGCGGTGGCGCACCTCGCCGCCCTCGACCTCGGCACGCCAACCATCGGGATCCTCGGCAACGGCTTCGGGGTGGTGTACCCCGCCGCCAATCGCCGGCTCTACGAGCGCATGCGCGGGGCCGGGCTCCTCCTGACCGAATTCCCGCCCGGGGAACGGCCGGGGCCGGGGAGCTTCCAGCGGCGCAACCGCCTCATCAGCGGACTGGCCCGGGTCACCGTGGTGGTGGAGGCCGCCGCGGGGTCCGGCACGCTCATCACGGTGGAGGCGGCGCTGGCCCAGGGGCGGGACGTCATGGCGGTGCCGGGCCCGATCACCTCGCATACCTCGATCGGGACCAATCGGCTCCTGCGCGACGGCGCCACGCCCTTCCTCGAGCGCGAGAACCTCCTGGAACTCTTTCCCGGGACCTCTCGGAATCGGATGGAGGGCCCGGCGCCTGCGCCTGTCGCAGACGTGCAGCGCGCCGCGCTCTCCGGCGCGGAGGCCAGGGTCTACGCCGCCATTGGGCGCATGCCGAGGCACCTGGATGGCCTGGCGGAGTCGCTCGGACTCGGCGCCGCGGAGCTGCTGGCCACCCTGGCCACCCTCGAGCTTTCTGGGCACGTCCGGCAGGAGCCGGGGCGGCAGTTCGTCCGCAACTGACGTTGCGCCGCCGGGCCTCGCGACTACGCTTCCCAACGTGAACCTCTACATCCACGTCCCGTTCTGCGCCCGGCGCTGCAGCTACTGCGACTTCGCCATCGCGGTGCGGTCGCGCGTGCCGTCCCGCGAATTCACGGAGGCCGTGCTCCGCGAATGGTCCGGGATCCAGGAGGATCCCGGCTGGGCTGAGAGCCCCGGGCTCGACACCGTCTATTTCGGTGGCGGCACCCCCTCCCGGCTTGACCCCGCGGCAATCGCCGCGCTCCTCCAGGGGCTCCAGCGGGACCGCGCCCTCGCCCCGGGCGCCGAGGTGACGCTCGAGGCGAATCCCGATGACGTCACACCGGAAGCGGCCACCGCGTGGCGCGCCGCCGGCGTCAACCGCGTCTCCCTCGGCGTCCAGTCGTTCGACGCCGCGGTGCTGGCGTGGATGCACCGCACGCACACGGCGGAGCAAGCCCGGGCGGCGGTGGCCACCCTTCGGCAGGCAGGCTTCGACAACCTCTCGCTCGACCTCATCTACGCCCTGCCGACCCCGCCGGGGCGGGACTGGGCGGCGGACCTCGACCAGGCGCTTGCCCTCGAGCCGGAGCACCTGTCCTGCTACGGGCTCTCGGTGGAGCCGCGCACGCCGCTGGGCCGCTGGACGGCGCGGGGAGAAACCCCGGGCGTGGACGAGGTCCGGTACGCCGAGGAGTTCCTGTACCTCCACGCCGCGCTCCGCGAGCGGGGGTGGGACCACTACGAAGTGTCGAACGCGGCCCGTCCGGGGTTCCGCGCCCGCCACAACGCCGGCTACTGGGCCGGCGCCCCCTACCTGGGGCTCGGTCCGTCGGCCCACAGCGCCACGGCGGGGGAACGCCGGTGGAACCTGCGCGAATACGCCGCCTGGCGGTCGGCAATCGAGGAGGGGCGCAGCGTCGTCGAGGGCACCGAGCGCCTCGATCCCGCCCAGCGCCGCCTGGAGACGCTCTATCTGGGGCTCCGCACGGCCGAGGGCGCCGAGCCCGGGCTCATCCCCGCCGCGGTGCTGGGCCGGTGGGAAGCGGCGGGGTGGGCGCGGTCGGCCGGGGGGCAGACGCGCCTGACGGCCGAGGGGTGGCTCCGGCTCGATGCGCTGGTGGCCGAGGCGGCCTGATTAGATTGTCCCCATGGCGCCCGTCGAGCACCTGAATCCCCGCCAGCTCCGCGTCCTCGAGGCCGTGATCCAGACGTACATCGAAACGGCCGAGCCCGCCGGCAGCCGGACCATCGCGCACCGGTTCGGGCTCGGCGTGTCGCCGGCCACGGTGCGCAGCATCATGAGCGAGCTTGAGGATCAGGGCCTCCTCTACCATCCCCATACCTCGGCGGGCCGCATCCCCACCGACCTGGCCTACCGCGTATACGTGGACAGCCTGATCCGGCTGGCCCCGCCCAGCACCGAGGCGCGCCGCACCCTGCAGGAGGAACTCCCCGGCTCGCGCAGCGCCATGGACCAGCTGCTGCGCCGGACCGCCCAGGTCCTCGGCGTGCTCACGCAGGAACTCGGGGTGGCGGTGGCGCCGACCTTCGACCGCGTGGTGCTCGAGCGCCTCGAGCTGGTGCAGGTGTCGAGCGAGCGGCTCCTGATGGTGCTCACGCTGCGGAGCGGGGCGGTGCGGACGGTGTTCGTGGAGGTGCGGGGGACGATCGCCAAGGCGGCGCTGGAGCGGGTGGTCCAGGTCCTCAACGAGCGGCTGGCCGGGCTCACGGTGGAGGAAATCCGCCGCTCCCTCGCCGAACGGCTCCGCGACATCGGCGGCGAGCCGGAGAGCCACGACCTGCTCAACATCTTCGTGGCCGAGCGCGAGGAGCTGTTCGACTTCTCGGGCGACGCCGAGCAAGTGGTGCTCGGGGGCGCGGAGCTGCTGGCCGAGCAGCCGGAGTTCTCCTCCAACACGAAGATGAGGGACCTGCTGCACCTGACCCAGCGGCGGGACCTGCTGCGCCAGGCGCTGCAGTCGCGGGGCGAGGGCCTCACCATCACGATCGGCGGCGAGAACCTGGACCCGCGGCTGTCGGACTTCACGCTGGTGACCGCCTCCTACCGCGCCGGCGACCTGCGCGGCGTGATCGGCGTGCTGGGGCCCACCCGCATGCCCTATGACAAGGTGATCGGGCTGGTGGAGCACACGAGCCAGCTCGTCGAGGGATTGCTGACGTGAGCGAATTCTACGCCCTGCTCGGGGTCGAGCGCGACGCGACGGAAGCCGACATCAAGAAGGCGTACCGCCGGCTCGCGATGGAGCTCCACCCCGACCGGAACCCGTCGCACGACGCCGAGGAGCGCTTCAAGCAGGTCACCGAGGCGTACGAGGTGCTGCGCGACCCGCAGAAGCGCGCCGCCTACGACCGCTACGGCAAGGCGGGCCTCGGGCGCGGCGGCGGCGGGTTCGAGTACCACCACGTGGACCTGACCGAGGCGCTCAACATCTTCATGCGCGACTTCGGCGGGCTGGGCGGCTTCGAGTCACTCTTTGGCGGGGGCGCCCGGGCGGCGGCCGACACGCGGCGTGGGCAGGATATCCGGGTGACCGTCCGGATGACCCTCGCCGAGGTGGCCACCGGCGTCAAGCGCACCATCAAGCTCAAGACGCTCGACACCTGCGAGGCCTGCGGCGGGAGCGGCGCCAGGAAGGGCACCAGCCCGACGGCCTGCGGCACCTGTGGCGGCAGCGGGGAGGTGCGCCGCGCGTCGCGCAGCGTCTTCGGGCAGTTCGTGCAGGTGGCGCCGTGCCCCACCTGCGCCGGCGAGGGCACCGTCATCCGCACGCCGTGTGAAAGCTGCCGCGGCGAGGGGCGGGTCCGCGCGGAGCGCACCGTGCAGGCCGAGATTCCGCCGGGCGTCTCGACCAACAACTACCTGACCATGCGGGGCCAGGGCGCGGCGGGGCCGCGCGGGGGCCCGCGGGGTGACCTGCTCATCCTGATCGAGGTGGAGGAGGACGATCGGTTCGAGCGCCAGGGCGAGCACCTCGCCACGGAGCTCCCGATGTCGTTTTCGCAGGCGGCGCTCGGCGGCACCTTCTCGGTGGCGACGCCGTGGGGTTCCGAGCAGGTGGTGGTGCCGGCGGGCACGCAGACCGCCACCGTCATCCGGCTCAAGGGCAAGGGGCTGCCGCGGCTCGGCCAGTCGGGGCGGGGCGACCTCCACGTCCGCATCAACGTCTGGACCCCCGAACGCCTGACCGCCGAGCAGGAGCGGCTGTTCCGCGAGCTGGCCCGGCACGAGGGGGAGCCTCCCTCCCATGAGAAGGGGTTCTGGGACCGGATCCGCGAGGCCATCGGCTGATGACGTGGTGGGCGGTGGACGTGCGCCCGTCGTCGCCCGCCGACACCGGGAGCGCGCTCGCCGCCTGGCTGGTGGCCCGGACGGGCCAGGCCATCGAGGAGCGCGATGACGGCACCCTGGTGACGTTCGCCGACACCGAGCACGGTGCCCATGCGCTCGTGGCCTCGCTCGCCCAGAGCCCGGACCCCTCCGCGCGCGGCGCGCTGCGGCCGCTCGACCGGGTGGACTGGACCACCCAGTGGCGCGAGGGGCTGGGGCCGCGCCGCTTCGGTCGGCTGACGGTGGCGCCCTCCTGGGTGGATCTTCCCGACCAGGGCGGCCCCACCGTCATCCTCGATCCCGAAATGGCCTTCGGCAGCGGTGAACACGGCTCCACCCGGGCCGCGCTCACCCTCCTCGAACGCCATCTCGCGCCCGGCGACACCGTCCTCGACTTGGGGAGCGGCAGCGGCATCCTGGCCATCGCCGCCGTGCGTCTGGGCGCGGCCCGCGCCACCGGGGTGGAGGTGGATGCCGAGGCCAACGCCGTCGCCGTGCGGAATGCCGAGCGCAACCGGGTGTCTGCCGACTGCCGGTTCCTCGACGGCGACGCCGCCGCCCTGGCCCCGCTCCTCGGGCCGGCGGATCTCCTTCTCTCGAACATCCTTCGCAACGTGAACGTCTCGCTCCTTCCGGCCATCCGGGCGGCCCTCGGGCCCGAGGGGATCGCCATCTTCTCGGGCATGGAGGCGCCGGAGCGCGCGGAGTTCCTCCCGATGCTCCAGGCGGCGGGGTTCTCGCCGTTCGATGAGGTGACGGACGCCGGCTGGTGGGCCGTGGCCGCCCGGCGGCTGCCGTGAACGTCCTCGTCCCCGAGGAGGCGCTCGTGGCCGGGACGCGGGTGGCGCTCGATGCCCTCGAGGTGCACCACCTGCGGGTGCGCCGTGCGGCGTCGGGGGAACCGGTGCGGCTCCTCGACGGCGTCGGTGGGGTGGGGTCGGGCACGGTGGAGTTCGGCCGGAAGGATGCCACCGTCACCATCACGTCCGTGCACCGCGAGCCGCCCCCGATCCCGCTCGTCCTCGCCATCGGGGCGGGAGAACGCGACCGCTTCGCCTGGCTGGTCGAGAAGGCGGCCGAGCTCGGCGTGACGGAAATCGTCCCGCTCGACACCGAGCACACGCGCGGGGTGGCCTCACGCATCCGGCAGGCGCAGGTCGAGCGGTTTCGCCGCCGCACCCTCGAGGCCATCAAGCAGTGCGGCGCCACCTGGGCGCCGCGGGTGCGTGAGCCGGTGGAGTTGTCGGCGTTCGCGGCCGAGCCGCACGCCGGCGTCCGGCTGGTCGGGGCGGTGGATGGCCGGACGCCGCCTCCGGCGCTGGGCCCGGACCCGGTGACGATCGTGGTGGGGCCCGAGGGGGGGCTGACCGCCGAGGAGCGGGGCCTCCTCGCCACCGCGGGGTTCCAGCCGGTCCGGTTCGGGGAGCACATCCTGCGCTTCGAGACCGCCGCCCTGGCCGGGGCGGTGTACGCCAGCATTGCCCGGAAGCGAGGTCGCGATGGCTGACTGCATCTTCTGCCGGATCGCCGCCGGCGAGATTCCGGCGCAGGTGGTCCGGCGCACGGAGGACGAGGTGGCGTTCCGCGACCTCAACCCCCAGGCCCCGGTGCACGTGCTCCTCATCCCGGTGCGCCACTATGACGCCGCCCGCGACGCCACCGGCCCCGACGGCGAACGGGCGCTGGGGCGGCTGGTGGCGTTCGCCGCCGAGGTGGCGACGGAGCTGGGCCTCGACGCCGGCGGCTACCGGCTGGTGACCAACACCGGGCGGGACGGCGGCCAGAGTGTCGGGCATCTCCACCTGCACCTGCTCGGCGGCCGGGCCATGGGCTGGCCTCCGGGGTAGCGCAGTCCGCTCCTCCCCCTGCTTGACGGTTCTCCCGGCGACCCATATATAGGCGGGGACCGCCCGGCCCCTTCGCCCTCCCTGCCGGACGCGCACAGGCACGCCAATCCAGGAACAGTCCCCGACGGTCACCCTCTTCGCCGAGGTGCCGATGTTCCGTACTCCTCGTCTGCCGGTCGCCCTGCTCGCGCTGCTCGCCCTCGCCCTCCCCGTCACGCTCCACGCCCAGGCCGGCACCGTCCGCGGCATCGTCGTCGATTCCGGCGGGGCGCCGATCCAGGGCGCCACGGTCTCCCTCGACGGGACGGGGCTGTCCGCCACCACGCAGGCGGAGGGGCGCTACGAGCTGCGCGGCGTTCCCGCGGGCACCTACACCGCCCGCGCCCGCCGGATCAGCTACACGCCGATCGCGGTGAAGATCACCGTCCCGCCCACGGGCATCGTGGAGCAGAGCTTCCGCCTCACCCCCACGCCGATCCAGGTGGCGCCGATCAACGTCACCGTCGGCTCGCGGGCGCCCCACACAGCGGCCGACCAGCTGGCGGTACCGGTGGACGTGTACAGCACGGCGGACATCACGGAGCAGGGCACCACGGAGACGAGCCAGGTCATCCAGTACCTCTCGCCCTCCGTCAACTTCCCGCGGCAATCGGTGACCGACGCCACCGACATCGTGCGGCCGTTCACCCTGCGTGGCCTCTCGCCCGACCAGAGCCTGGTGCTCATCAACGGCTGGCGGCGGCACCAGATGGCGCTGGTCAACACCTTTGCCTACGGCATGGCGGCGGGCTCGAGCGGCGTGGACCTCAACGCCATCCCCTCCGGCATGATCGACCGCATCGAGATCCTGCGCGACGGCGCCTCGGCGCAGTACGGCTCCGACGCCATCGCCGGCGTCA
>CAZNLY010000025.1:0-30945 GCA_964574295.1 uncultured Gemmatimonadaceae bacterium | reverse complement strand
CAGGGGCGCGGAGAGCGGGCGACCGGACTCGAACCGGCGACGTCCAGCTTGGGAAGCTGGCATTCTACCAACTGAATTACGCCCGCAACCCCTGAAAGTTCGCCCCGGGGCCCGGGGGCTGTCAATCGAGCGCTACTTGACCCGGTACTTCCACCCGACGATTCCGGCGCCGAGCCCTTCGGCCTCCACGACCGAGGTCTCGCCGACGGCCAGCGCCGGCACGATCCGCTCGCTCGAGGCCACGACCGCCATGTCCTTGTCGAGGAACTCGAAGATGAGGGTGACGGGGTGCGCCGCGATCGGCTTGGTGTCGATCGTCTTGGCGGCCCGGCCGGTGGCGGTGGCGCGCACGGAGGCGCCCCCCGCCTGCAGGGTCAGGGTCTCGATCTCGAGCGAGAACGGCATCGCCTCGAGCTCGGTGTAGTACTTCACGATCATCGGCTGGTTCTTCTCGAGCTGGTACCCCTGGGCCAGCAGCTTGACGCTCTTCTCGTTCATCGGGTCGAGCGCGGTAAGCGCGAGGCCCGTCTTGACGAGCTCCGGGCCGTTCTGCAGGCCGAGGTAGGAGTTGGCCAGGTTGAAGAGGGCGTCCCGGTTCCACGGCTCGCGCTGCACCACACGGCCGAAGGTGGCCGCGGCCTCGGTGTAATTCTTGTCGTTGAAGAAGTTCACGCCGGCGTTCATCAGGTCGGCCGTCGCGACCTCCCCCCCGCCACCGCTGATCAGCTCCCGCTCGATGGCGGCGGCCGCGTCCGGCTGCCCGTCGGCACGCAGCGCGCGGGCGTAGGCCTTCTTGGCGTCGGCGTCGCCGGGCACCCACTGGAGGTACTGCTGCCACGCCGGCACGGCCTCTTTCCACCGGGCCTGGTTGCTGAGCAGCGCCGCCAGGTTGTACTGCGCCTGGTTGCGGCCCTCGACCGCCTTGGCTTCGGAGCCGGACGCCGCCACCGCCTCGCGGAAGTACACGATGGCGCTGTCGGGCATCTGCTTGTTCACGTAGATCACGCCGAGGTTGGTGAAGGCGTTGGGCTCCCCGGTGTAGATCATGTTGGCCTGGCGGAAGAGCGCGATGGCGGAATCGGTGTTCTCCGCCTTCACGAACCCGATGCCGGCATTGAGGAGCTGCACCCACGTGTTGCGCCGCGTCTGCTGGATGTCCTTGGCGCAGCCCGGCGCCAGCGCCTGGGCGCGGCTCAGGGCGCTGTCCGCGCCGCGGAGGTCGCCGAGATACAGGTACGCCCGGCCGAGGTAATACCACGCCCCGCTGGCTCCGGCCTGCCCCTTCTGGATGCCGTCGAGGATGACCTCGAGCCCGTCGCCGTAGAGCTTGGCCTTCTTGACCTCGTCGCTCGCCTCGGCCCCGCTCTTGAGGTAGGTGCCGCCGCTGCTGATCATGAAGTTGCCCTTGTTCAGCCCGCAGTCCGGCACCTCCCACTTGCCCGGCTGGGCACGCGACACGCGGACGTCCATGATGCCCTGCGGGGCCTGGGCCGCGAGGCCCGGGACCGTCAGGGTCGACATCACGCACACCGCCAGCAGCTTCCGCATCGTTGCTCCTTAGTTGGCTGTCTGGGGAGGCGCGCTCTCGCGCGCCACCCGGGCTTCCGCCTGCAATTGCACTTCCCGCGCCACCTCGGCCGTGGGCCGCCCCGCCTGGCGCGCCGCCTGCACCACATCGTCGAATTCGGGCTTCACCCGGGCGCCCCCCGGGGCGTCCAGCACCTTGACCCGCACCGGGGTGCCCTCTCGAGTGGTCACCGTGAGCTCCCGGCGGGACAGTGTTTCCCGCTCGGCCACCCACCGCCGGACCCCCGCCGTCGTGGTGTGCCGGAAGAGCACCTCCGCCACCGCCCCCTGGCGTGTGACCTCGCTCACCACCTCGATCCGGAGCCCGGGCCGGCCCTTCTTGGCCAGGCTGCCCCACACCTGCACATCGAGCGCTCCCGCCTCGACGAGCGCCGCCCGCACCGGCTCGAGGTACTCCGGGTTGAAATCGTCGAGGTCGGTGGCGGTCACCACGACTTCGGCCGCCTCCGCCGCCGGCTCCGCCAGGTGGACCCGCAGGACATTGGCGTACCCCGCCGGGTTCCGCCCACCCGCGCCCCAGCCGCACCGCGCCGCGCGCCACCGCACCGGCGGCGGCCCCACCGTCAGGACCCTGAGGAGCGCCGCGCCGGTCGGCGTCGTCGCCTCGCCGGTCACCGGCCCATTGGGGCCGACGTCCACCCCCTCGAGGAGGAGGGCCGTGGCCGGCGCCGGCACCGGGATCACGCCGTGGCTCGCCTCGACCCACCCTGCCCCGAGGGCCACCGGGCGCCGGTAGGCGGTGCGTACGCCCAGGCGTTCGAACCCCTCGATGGCCCCCACGATGTCTACGAGGGCGTCCAGGGCCCCGACCTCATGCAGGGCCACCTCCTCCACCGGCACCCCGTGCACCCGCCCCTCGGCGGCCCCCAGGAGGCGGAAGGCCGCGAGGGAGCGCTCCCGAACCCACGGCGAGAGCGCCCCTCGCTCGATCATGCCCAGCAGTTCCCCCACGTGCCGGTGCGGGGCATTCGCGTGCCCCGGGCCGTGCGTGTGGTGCCCAGCGTGCGCGTGGCCGTGACGGTGCGCCTCCACGGGCGCGGCCGGCGCTTCCACCACCCCTCCGGGCAGGTGGACGAGCACCCGCACGGCGCCCACCCCTGCCCGGTCCACCCGGGCCACTTCGACCGAAACCTCCGGGCACCCCAACCGCGCCGGAAGCTCCCGCAGCCACTCGTCCCCGGCGCCGAGATCCACCAGCGCACCGAGCAGCATGTCCCCGCTGATGCCGGCCGCGGGGTCGATGATGGCAAAGCGGCTGTCAGACATAGACTTGGAAATATCGCCCCCTACCCCGCCGCCCGCAAATCCCCGGGCTCCCGGTAGAGCCACCCCGCACCGGTGTTGAAGACCACCACCGTTTCTCCCCGATCCACCTCACCGCGCCCCACCAGGATTTCGAGTGCCGCCAGGGCGGCCCCTCCCTCGGGAGAGACGTCCACCCCCTCCTCCCGGGACACCGTCCGGGCCGCCTCGAGGAGGGCCGCCTCCTCGACGGCCACCGCCCCGCCGCCCGATTCGCGCAGCGCACGGAGCATCAGGCGGTCGCCGAGGGGCGCGGGCACCCGGAGGCCGCTCGCCGCCGTGCGCGGATCGGCCCACGGCTCGGCCCGGTCGGCGCCGGCGGCGAAGGCACGCACCATCGGCGCGCATCCCTCGGCCTGGACGGTGTAGAAGCGCGGCAGGTCGCCCTCGACCCAACTCGCCGCCTTGAGTTCGAGGAACGCCTTCCACATCCCGATGAGGCCGGTGCCGCCGCCCGTCGGGTAGAGGATCGCGTCGGGCATTTTCCAGCCGAGCTGCAGCGCGAGCTCGAGGCCGAGGGTCTTCTTCCCCTCGATGCGATAGGGCTCCCGCAGGGTGGAGAGGTCGAAGGCGCCGGACTCGGCGGCCCACGCGCGGCTGGCCTTGCCGCAGTCTCCGATGTGCCCGGGCAGCAGGATGAGCTCGGCGCCGAAGGCGCGGATCTGCGAGAGCAGCGTCCGCGGCGTGGACTCCGGCGCGTACACCCGCACCTCGGCGCCGGCCCGGGCGGCGTAGGCGGCGGCCGCCACGCCGGCGTTCCCCGCCGTCGGGAGGGTGAAGCGCTGGGCCCCCGCCGCGACGGCGCGCGTGAGGGCGGCGGAGAGTCCCCGGGCCTTGAAGGAGCCGGTCGGGTTGCACCCCTCGTCCTTGAGGAGGAGATGCGGCACGCCGAGCCGGGTGGCGGTGCGTGGCAGCTTGAGGAGGGGCGTGTCGCCCTCGCCGAGGGAGACCGGTTCCTCGAACGGGCGGAGCGGGAGGAATTCCCGGAACCGCCACATGCCGTGTCGGCGGCGGACCTCGGCGCGCTGGACGATGCCCGGCCGCCGATCGGGGTACCGGACCAGCCACGGCTGGCCGCAGCTGCAGACGGTAGGGAGACCCTCCGCGGAGGCGGTGGCCCCGCAGGCGATGCACTCGAGGGACCAGTCGATGCCGTTGCGGCGGCGGGAGGCGTGGGGGGTCATGGGCCCTTTCGCAGCGCGCCGAGGATCCGCTCGGCGAGGGTCAGGGAGAATCCCGGCACGGCCGCGATCTCGGCGGTGGAGGCGGTCCGCACCGCCGCCAGGCTCCCGAAGCGCTCGAGCAGCCGCGTGCGGCGCAGCGGACCGACGCCGGGAATCTCCAGCAGTTCCGAGGTGATCGTGCGCTGGGTGCGGCGCTTCCGGCTGTACGCCACCCCGAACCGGTGTGCCTCGTCGCGCGCGCGCTGGAGGAGCCGGAGGGAGGGCGCCCGGCGCGCCAGGCGGAGCGGCTCCGGCTTCCCCACCTGGAAGACCTCCTCCTCCCGCTTGGCGAGCGACACGATTGGCAGCGCGCCGAACCCGGCGGCGTCGGCGGCCGCGCGCGCGGCGGCCAGCTGGCCCTTCCCGCCGTCGATCACGATCAGGTCGGGCAGCGGCTTGCCCTCGTCGCGCCGGCGCGTGAGGTAGCGGGTGACGACCTCGTGGATGGCGGCGAAGTCGTCCTGCTGGCCGATGCCCTGGATCTTGAACTTGCGGTACTCCGCCTTCTTCGGCCGCCCCGCCTCGAACCAGACGAGCGACCCGACGGTGTCCCGTCCCTGGTTGGTCGAGATGTCCACGCAGACCAGGCTCCGCGGAATCACGCTGAGGCCGAGGTCGCGGCCCAGGGCGTACACGGGGTCTTCCGCCCGCTCGTCGGTCTCGAAGGTCTCGATCCGCAGGCTCTCGAGGAGGTGGCGCGCGTTCTGGTCGGCCAGCTCGAGCCAGCGCGCTGCGGTGCCCCGCTGGGGCACCACGATCCGGATCCCGGCCAGGAGGCGCTCCAGGTCCTCGGCATCGGCCGGCGGAAACGGCAGCACCAGCCGGTCGGAACGCCCCTCGGTGGGGAGGTAGTAGCGCACCAGGAGTGCGGCCAGCACCTCGCCCTCGGGCACCTCGTCCACGTTCTCGAGCACCCGGTGTTCCCGGCCGAGCACGCGACCCTCACGGACCCGGAGCAGCACGCCGACCGCGTCGTCCCCGTCGCGGGCCAGGCCGATCACGTCGGCGTCGCCGGTGCCGATGCCCTCCACCGCCGCCGGCGCCTCGGCCCGCTCGAGCCACTTGAGGGTGTCGCGGAGATCCCGCGCCCGTTCGTAATCCTGCCGCTCGCTGGCCGCCGCCATCAGGTCGCGCACCTTGGCGCGGACGTCCACGGTGCGACCGCCAAGGAAGTCCAGCACCTCGTCGATCATCGCGCGGTACGCCGTCTGGTCCTGCCAGCCGACACAGGGCGCCTTGCAGCGCCCGATGTGGTAATCGAGGCAGGGCCGGTCGCGGCGCTCGCGGGGGAGGTCGTCGCTGCAGCTCCGGACGGTGAAGATCCGGCGGATCAGCGCCAGGGAGCGGCGCATGAGCGCCACGTCGGTGTAGGGGCCGAAGTAGCGGGCGCCCGGCAGGTCGAGCCGGCGCGTCACCAGCACGCGGGGGAACGGCTCCCGGACGGTGACCGCAATCGAGGGATAGCTCTTGTCGTCCTTGAGCCGCACGTTGAAGCGCGGCTGGTACTCCTTGATGAGGTTGTTCTCGAGCAGGAGCGACTGCGCCTCGTCGGGCACGACGATCGTCTCGACGTCGGCGATCTGCCGCAGGAGGAGGATCGTCTTGGGGCTGTCGGCGTGGTCGGCGGCGAAGTAGCTGCGCACCCGCGCGCGGAGGCGCTTGGCCTTCCCCACGTAGAGCACCGCGCCGGCCGCGTCCTTCCAGAGGTACACCCCGGGGCCGTCGGGCAGCGTCTCGAGCTTCCGGGCCAGGGCCGCGGGGGCGGAGGTCGGCGCGCTCACGCGAATCCCCTAGGGCGCGCCCGCTCCGCGCCCGGAGCGGCGGAGGGTGAAGCGTCGCGCCTCCTCCACGCCGAGCAGCCTCGTCGCGCCGAGGTACGCGAGGCCGTAGGCGCCGAGGACGAGGACGGCCGTGGGGATCGGGTGAATGGCCGGCACCAGCCAGAGGATGAGCCACGCGAAGAGCGCGGCGGCGAGGGCCGAACCCCAGAGGCGAGGGAGAAGGCCGGCCCCGAAGCCGCTGGAGCCGATCTCGCGGCCGAGGCGACGCCGGAGGAGCAGGAACTCCACCCACCCGGCGAGCCCTGCCGACGCCGTGAGGCCGGCGGCGCCCCACGCCGGGGCGACGACGAGGAGGCCCGGCAACCGCAGCGCGGCGAACCAGCCGAGCCCGCCGGTCAGCGCCACCCGGAGCAGCGCGTACCGGAGCGGCGTGCGGGCATCGCGCAGGGCGTAGAACGCGGACGCATAGAGCCGCCCCGTGGTCGAGGCGAGGAGTCCCACCGCCGACCCGGCCAGGATGCCCCACACGTAGAGCGAATCCTGCCGCCCGAACTCGCCGGTCTGGTAGAGCGCGCCGACGATCACCTGCCCCAGCGCCAGGAAGGCCATCGCCGACGGCACCACCAGGAACGCCACCTGCCGCAGCGCGCGGTCGAGGCGGCCCCGCAGGTAGGCCGCCACTTCCTCGCCGGTTCCGCTCGCCCCCGACATCGCCGGCAGCTCCGCCGCCGAGACCGCCATGCCGAAGAGGCTCACCGGCAGGGTGTAGATGGTCTGGGCGTACCCCAGGGCGGCCACGGCGCCCGTGGGCAGCAGCGTGGCGAGGAGCGAATCGATGAAGGCGCTCACCTGCACCACGCCCCGACCGACGAAGGCGGGGACGAAGTTGCCCAGCACCGTCCGCAGGTGGACCGGCGGGCCGCCGAGACGGAAGCGGAGCGCCGGCGCCACCGCGCGGACGGTGGGCCACTGGACCGCCACCTGCAGGGCGCTCCCCACGACGCTCGCCCAGGCCAGGATCACCGCCAGCTCCGCCATCGGGCGCCGGGGCCCCCAGGCGAGGAGCGCGGCGATCATCGCGGCGTTCCACGCGACCGGGGCGGCGTAGCTCAGGAAGAACCGCCGGTGACTGTTGAGGACGCCGAGACACCAGGCGGACAGGACCAGCAGGCCGGCGCCGGGGAACAGGATGCGGACGACCTGGATCGTGAGGGCGCGCGTCTCGCCGGCAAATCCGGGCGCGATGACGGTGACGAGGATCGGGGCGGCGACGACCCCGAGTGCGACCACGACGGCCACCAGCAGCGTGAGGAGGGCGCCCACGGCTCCGGCCACGCGGTCGGCCTCGTTGCGCTCCGACTTGGCCAGGAGGCCGGCGTACACCGGGATGAAGGACGCCGAGAGGGCGCCCTCGCCGAACAGGTTCTGGAGGAGATTGGGAATCCGGAAGGCGGCGGTGAAGGCGTCCGCCACCGACGAGTTGCCGAGGTAGTGGGCGAAGGCGCGCTGGCGGACGAACCCGAGGATCCTGCTGAGGAAGATCCCCGCCGCCACCAGCACCGCGGGCCGGCGGGTCACGGCGGGGCTCAGCTCGAGCTTCGCGGCGGGATCGCGGGCCGCACGGGGGCGTCCTCGATGAGCCGCTGGAGGAAGGCGTTCTCGTCCTTGAGTCCCTCGACCGTCCGCGTCAGGTCATCGACCTCGCTCTCGAGGAGCTCGACCCGCTTGGCCAGGTCGGAGAGCGGCGGCGGCGGCGCCTCCGGCCCCTCGACCCGTCGCGCCAGCGCCCGCCCCACCGGCGAGTCGAGCAGGATGCTCAGGACCGGGATCATGAGGGCCACGAGGAGGAAGGCGCCGAGGAGGAACATGGAACGATTCTACGGGGGACCGCCGCCGCCCTCAAGGGCGGCGTGGTACCACGCCTCCATTTCGGTGAGCAGCGCGGGCAGCACGCCGTGCCCGTACCGCGCCAGGTACGGTGCCACCGTGAGCACCCGTTCCTGGGGCCGGCCGCCCGGCAGGAGCGCGGTGCGTGCCCGCGCGATCTGGGCGGTGTCCTCTGCATGCCGGCGCTTGAGGTGCTGCAGCAGCTTCCGGTCGGCGCGTTCGAGGCCCGCCTCCGCCCTGCCGCGCAGCCCGCCGAGCGGGCGGGCCAGCGTGGGGTCCACGGTCGCCGCCACTTGGGCCAGGACGCCGTACTCGCGCGCCAGCGCCTCCCGCAGCGCGGCGAGGGCACGCGGCGCCTCGGGGGGGAGGTGCGCGCGCACCACGCGCGCCTCGAGCGCCTGGTCCGGCGCCAGGAGCTCCTCGACGGTCGCCCCGTACTTGGCGAGCACCCGGTCCACCCGCGGCTCCACCAGCTGGCCGGACCACCGCGGCACCGGGAGTTGCGCGGTCACCCCCAGCGCCGGGTAGAGCACCTCGGCGAGCGCCAGGTAGCGGAGCTCCCCGGGGCCCCCGACGTATGCCACCGTCGGCAGCACAGCGCGCTCCAGCACCGGCCGGAGCAGGACATTGCCGGAAAATCGCCCTGGCTCCTGCTCGAGCAGATCGAGGAGCTCGGCCCGTTCGTAGTGCCGCCGCCCGTGCCGCGTGCGGAAGCCCGTGCCGTCCCGCACCAGCCGGTCCCGGCCCTGCTCGGTGTCGAGCATCACCAGCGTCGCGCCGTCACCGACCAGGACGCCGGGATCGTGCCCCTCGGCGCGGAGTCCTGCGGCGCGACGGACGAGGAGGTCCTCGAGCTCGCCGGCCCGTTCGAGCGCGGCGCGCACCAGGGGCGCCCCCTTCCGCTTGAGTGCCGCGTGCGCCCCGTCCACGCAGAGCACACCGAGCGGCGCCAGCAGCTCGGCAAGCGCCCCGGCGCTCGCCGCGCCCAGGGTGGTGCCCGGCCGGAAGTGCCGGCCGAGCCAGTCGAGCGCCGGCGCCGGGTCGCCATAGGGGGCGAGATCGGCGCCAAGGGCGGCGAGCGATCGGGCGACCGCCGCCGGCAGGGGCTCCCGCGCCATCGGGCGCAGGGCGGCTTCCGCCTCGCGCGGGGGCAGCGTCTCGACGTGCAGCGCGCCGTCGGGGCGGAGCCAGGCCGCGTGATTGGCCTCGGCAAAATCGTGGTCGTCGGCGGCCACCCAGAAGAGCGCCTGGACGGGACGGCCCCACCGGGCCGTGAGCGTTCGGGCCAGCGCCGCGGCCGAGAGGGCCTTGTGGACGGTGTAGAGGGGTCCGGTGAAGAGGGCGGGCTGCTGGCCGGTGGTGACGGCCAGGACGCCCGGGGCAGCCAGCCCGGCGCGGAGGGCCTCCTGCCCCGGCCCGTCGATGAGCACGGGCTGCAATGCGGGGTCGAAGCCGCCGCCGTGGGGATCGGGCGCGCGGACCCGCGACGGGAGGGGTGTGGTGACGATCCGCATCAGCCGCCCCGCCGCGCGAGAAGGATGGTGCGCGGGGCCCCGGGGCGCGGGGGGCCGCCATCGTAGTCGCCCCAGCGCCGGACGACCTCCAGCCCCGCCTGCACCATCATCCCCTCCAGTTCCGCCGGCTGAAACAGCCGGACCCGTTCCTCGAAGCGCCGCCCGTCGGGAAGTTGGATGCCCTTCACCACGCGCCGGCCGCCTTCCACGAGGGCCCGGGTGATCCGCACCGGCCCGTCGCGGCCCGTCAGTTCCTCGGCGGGCACCAGGCCCCGGGCGACGGTGTCGGCGCAGAGGAAGTCCATCGCGAACCAGCCGCCCGGCCGCAGGAGGGCCCGCACCTCGTGCAGGACCTGCTGGTGGTCGTCGTCGCGGGCAAAGTAGCCGAAGCTGGTGAAGAGGTTGACGGCCAGGTCCACGGCTCCGGCGCGGATCGGGAGCCGGCGCATGTCCGCACGAACGAGCGGCACCCCGACCCGCCGTGCCTGGTCGAGCAGCGCCCGGGACAGGTCCACGCCCACGGGGCGGGCCCCCGCCCGGACGAGCGCCTGGGCGTGGCGCCCCGCCCCGCAGCCGACGTCGAGCACCCGCCAGCCGGGCTGCCACGGCAAGGCCGACACCAGCAGCGCCACCACCCGGTCGGCCTCCTCGGCGTTCCGGTGCGGGTAGAGGGCGAGGTAGTCCTCGTTGAACCAATCCTCAAACCACTCGGGCAGCCCTACCTCCCCTTGTGGTACGGTTCACCGCGGAGGATCGTCCCCGCGCGGTACAGCTGCTCGGCCACGACGACGCGGGCCAGCTCGTGCGGCAGGGTGAGCGGCCCGAGGCTCCAGCGCGCCTCGGCGGCCGCAAGGAAGGCGGGGTCGAGCCCCGTGGAGCCGCCGAGGACGAAGGCCACCGGGCGGGACTCGGCCTCCCACCGCGCCAGCCGTTCCGAGAGCTGCACGCTGGTCCAGGCCGTGCCTTCCCGCGCGAGCGCCACGACGCGGGCGCGGGGCGGGAGGCGCTCCATCAGCCGCCGAGCCTCCTCCGCCTGCTGAACGGCCCGGGTAGGAGCCCGGGCCGCCTCGCGCACCTCCACCTCGTGCACCTCCGCGCGCCGGCCGAGGCGGCGGAGGTAGTCGTCACAGGCCTCGCGGTAGGAGGGCCGGAGCCGCCCCACCGCGAGCAGCCAGAGTTGCACCGCGGTGCCGGGTCAGGCGTACATGCCGCGGAGCCGGTGCACGGCGGCCACGCGGTCGATGGAAAGCATGTAGGCCGCGATCCGCATGTTCACGGCGTGCTTGTCGGCCATCCCCGCCACCTCGTCGAAGGCGGTGCCCATGATGCGTTCGAGCCGGCGGTTGACCGTCTCCTCGTCCCAGAAGTACCCGCTGCGATCCTGCACCCACTCGAAGTAGCTCACCGTCACGCCGCCCGCGTTGGCCAGGATGTCGGGAATGACGAAGATGCCCTTCTGCTCGAGGATGGCATCGGCCTTGGCGGTGGTGGGGCCGTTGGCGCCCTCGCAGATGATCTTGGCCTGGATGGAGCCGGCGTTCTTGCTGGTGATGACGTTCTCGAGGGCGGCGGGGAGGAGCACGTCGCAGGCGCAGCCGAGGAGCTGGTCGTTGGAGATCGGCTCGCCCTTGGTGTACCCGGCCAGCACCTTCTTGTCCTTCACGTAGGCCAGGAGGTCCTTCACGTCGAAGCCCTTGGCGTTGTACAGGCCGCCCGACTTGTCGCTCACGGCCACGATGGTGGCGCCCTGCTGGGCCAGGAGGTCGGCCGCCACGGAGCCGACGTTGCCGAACCCCTGCACCGCCACGCGCGCGCCCTTGATCGGCATGCCGAGGCGCTTGAGCGCCTCCAGGGTCACGATCATGCAGCCGCGGCCGGTGGCCTCGCGGCGCCCCTGCGAGCCGCCCATCGCGACCGGCTTGCCGGTCACGACGGCCGTCACCGTGTGGCGCTTGTGCATAGAATAGGTGTCCATGATCCACGCCATCACGCGCTCGTTGGTGTTCACATCGGGCGCGGGAACGTCGCTGTCGGGGCCGAGCGTGTCGATGATGGCGGAGGTGTAGCGCCGGGTGAGCCGCTCGAGCTCGCCCATCGACATCGTGGCCGGGTCGCAGATGACCCCGCCCTTGGCGCCGCCGAACGGGATGTTGACCACCGCGCACTTCCAGGTCATCCAGGCGGCGAGGGCCGTGACCTCGTCGAGGGTCACGTTCATGTCGAACCGGATGCCGCCCTTGGCGGGCCCGCGGGAGGTGTTGTACAGCACGCGGTACCCGGTGTACACCTCGACGTCGCCGCCGTCGCGCTGGACGGGGATCGAGACGGTGATCTGCTTCTCGGGATTGCGCAGGACCTTGTAGAGGCCGGCATCGAGGCTCAGCCGCTTGGCGGCGTAGTCGAAGCGCGACATCATCGCCTCAAAGGGGTTTTCCTCGCCAAGGAAGGTGTCCTTCTCGGGACGGACCACGTCCTGGCCGGCACGCACGCTCACGCTGCTCATAATCCTCTCCGGGGTGTCCGGACCAACGGGTTGATTACGCCTGCCTGACCGTCGCGGCGAGGGCGTCGAGCGATGCCACCAGCGCGTCGCCCCCCCGCTCGAACCGCACATTCAATATGGCGACCAGCGGCTCCGGCGCGCTGGCCGGCCACCGGTCGCGGAGCTTCACGGCGTCCTTGGCCGTGAGGACCACCTGGTCGGCCTTCCGGGCCGCCCGCGCCAGCCAGGCCACGTCCTCGTCGCGGAAGTCGTGGTGGTCCCGCCAGGTCGCCACCTGCACCTGGGCCCCCGCCCCCTTGACCTGCGCCACGAAGGCGTCGGGATCGGCGATGGCGCTCGCCGCCACCACCCGCTTCCCGGCCAGCGACGCCATCGGCTGCTGGCGGCCGCTCACCAGCCCCTCCAGGTGATGGAGGCCCAGGTGCGCGATCGCGATCGGCAGGCCGGCCCGGCGCGCCACGTCCGCGGCCAGCGCCTCCGCCGCCTCGGCGGTCGCGCGCTTTCGCGTGATGATCGCGAAGTCGGCGCGCGCCAGGGCGTCGAGCCCCTCCCGCCACGGGCCGGCGGGTAGCGGCCACCGCACCGCCAGCGTCGTCTCCGCGCTGACCACGACGATGTTGAGGTCGCGGCGCACGTCGAGGCGCTGGAAGGCGTCGTCGAGCACGAGGATCTCGGCGCCGTCCTCGAGGGCGCGCATCGCGCCGGCCACGCGGTCGGGATTGGCCACCACCACCGCCCTGGGCACGTCGTGCCGGTGGACCAGCACCTCGTCGGCGCCGTAGCCGCGCAGGAGGATGCCGGGGCGCACCCCGCGCTCGGCGTAGTGCGCCGCGATCCAGGAGGCGATCGGCGTCTTTCCCGACCCGCCGACGGTGAGGTTCCCCACCGCGACCGCCGGCAACGGCAGGGTGTGGCTGGCCCGCCACCCGCGCCGAAAGGCCAGCTCGCGAAGCCCCATCCCGGCGCGCCAGAGGCCCGCGGCAGGGAGGAGGGCCACCCGGGCCAGGCGCGCATCCACCCGCCGGCTCGTCCAGAGCCAGCGAATCAGGCGGTGCGTGTCGCCGCGGCGTTGGGCCATTGAGCCATCCTCTCCACTTCGTCCATGGCCGCCCGGGCGCGCTCGACGGCGGCGGCCAGGTGCCCGGCGCCGTGGGGGATCCACAGCGGCTCCCCGTAGGCGATCCGCACCCGCGCGAACGGCTTGGGGATGCAGAAGCGATCCCAGGAATCTAGCCGCCAGGCGCGGTCCGCCTCGGCGTGCACCGGGACCACCGGCGCGCCGGCCCGTTGCGCGGCCGCAAGCACCCCGGGCTTGAGGTCCCGCCGCGGGCCGCGGGGCCCGTCCGGGGTCAGCGCCACCACCGCCCGGTCCTCGAGCGCGCGGGAGGCCGCAAGCAGCGCCCCCACGGCGCCCCGGGAACTCGATCCGCGCACCAGGCGGTAGCCGATCGCGGCGGCAAAATCCGACAGGTACTGCCCGTCCCGGTTCTGGCTCACCACGATGACGGCGCCGACGCGCCGGTGAAACCAGAGGAGCGGAAGCAGCGCCTCGTGCCAGAGCATGCACGCAAAGCCCTGCCGAGCCGTCACGAAGTCGTCGAACCGCTCCGGGAAGATCCGCTGGGGCCGCCACGTCGAGGCGAACAGCCGGATCAAGGGAGTCGCAAGGGTCGCGACCGCCGTGGGGGAGCGGCGGAGGCTCACGCCGCGAGCAGGTCGGCCGCGAGGCTCGCCACCCGGCCCGCCGCACCGGGCGCGCCGAGCCGCGACCGCACCTCGGAGAGCCCCCGTCGCTGGGCCTCCCGTTCGGGCGTCCCGTCCGTCAGCAACGGCCCCAGGGTTTCCGCCAATGCGCCCACGGTCATCCGCTGCTGCAGGAGTTCCGGGACAACCTCCCGCCCCGCGATCAGGTTCACCAGGCTGACCCATTGGACGGTGGCCAGGCGCCTGGCAATGGCGAAGGTGACCGGGTGGACCCGGTACGCCACCGCCATCGGCACGCCGGCCAGCGCCGCCTCGAGGGTGGTGGTGCCGGACTTGGCCAGGCAGGCATCGGCCGCCGCGAGGACGGCGGCCGGGTCGTGCGCCAGCCGGACCCCCTCTGCCGATGGATACTGCCCGGCGGCGGTGGCAGCCACCACGACCTCCGTGCACCGCCCTTCGGCCCGGAGCCGCTCCGCGGTGGCGCGGAAGGTGTCCCAGTGGCTCCGGACCTCCTGCGCGCGACTTCCGGGAAACAGGGCAAGGACCCGCGCATCCGCGGCCACGCCGAGTCGGGCGCGCGCCGCCTCGCGGGAGGGAGCGGCCGGGCGGTCGAGGAGCGGGTGCCCGACGTACGTCGCCGGGAGCCCGAGGCCCGAAAAGAAGGCCGGCTCGAACGGGAGGATGACCGCGAGCCGGTCCACCGCCGCGGCGAGCGCCCGCGCCCGCCCTGGCCGCCACGCCCACAACTGCGGCGGGATGAAATACAGGACGCGCACCCCGGCCCGATGCGCGGCGCCCGCGGCGCGCATGTGGAAGTCGGCATAGTCAATCGGGAGGTAGAGGTCCCACTCCCGGCGCCCGAACCCCGCCGCCAGCCGGCGATACAGCCCCAGATGGGCCGGCAGGCTGCGCACCACCTCCACGAGCCCCATCGCGCTGAGCCGCTCCATCGGGAAGATGATTCGTGCGCCGGCGGCGGCCATGCGAGGTCCGCCCACCGCCTCGACGGTGGCGGCAGGGAGCCGGGCCCGGAGCGCCGCCACGACCGCCGCGCCATGGAGATCACCGGAGGGCTCGCCAGCGGAGACGAGGATGCGGGGCGCTTCCCCGGTCACGGGGACCGGACCGCGGCCGCCACGCGGAGGGCAAGGTCGAGCGCCGCCCGGCCCGCGCGCCCGGTGACGCCGGCGCTCGGCTCGCCGCGGACGGCACGGGCAAACTCGGTGAGCTCGAGGCGCAGGGCGTCGCCCTCGGGAGCGGCGAGGGTCACCTCCTCGACCGCCTCCTCGATCGAGGCGCCGGTGCCGCGGGTCCAGCCGGGCCGGACACGGAGGAAGGTGGCCTGGCCGGTGGCGAGGTCGAGGGTGAGGTAGCCGGTATCCTGGTAGATCCGGACGCGGCGCACCCGCTGCCGCCCGATGCGCGAGGCCGTCACCGCCGCCACCGCGCCGCCGGGCAGCTCGAGCCGGGCGTTGACCAGGTCGAGGTGCCGGGACAGGACCGAGCCGCCCACGGCCCGGACGTCGGTCACCTCCGGCGATCCGGTGAAGGCCAGGAGGAGGTCGAGGTCGTGGATCATCAGGTCGAGCACCACCGACACATCGGTGCCCCGGACCGAATAGGGGGCGATCCGCTCGGCCTCGATGAACCTCGGGTTCTCGATGACCGGGAGCGCCGCCCGCACCGCGCGGTTGTACCGCTCGATCTGCCCGACGTGCAGCACGAGCCCCGCCTGCTCCGCCGCCGCCACGAGGGCGTCGGCCTCGCCGAGCGTGGCGGCGAGCGGCTTTTCCATGAGGACCGCCAGACCCCGCTCCAGCGCCCGAAGCCCGATCTCGCCGTGGAGCGAGGTGGGTACCGCCACCGACACGGCGTCGACCTGCCCGAGGAGAGCGTCCAGCTCGCCGACGGCGGGGACCCCGACCTCGCCCGCGACCCGGGCCGCCACCTCGGGGCTCGCGTCGTACACGCCGACCAGACGGACCCCCTCGAGGGTCGCCAGGTGCCGGGCGTGGTGGCGGCCGAGCGCCCCGACCCCGATGACCCCGACCCGCAGGGGCCTGCTCACGCGGGGACGCCCCGCCCGGACGACTCCACGAAGGCGATGAACCGCTCGATCTCGGGCAGGTCGGGCAGGTCGAGCCGGGCCCGCTCCACCGCCTGGGTCAGGTTGAGGTCGGAATTGAAGAAGAGCCGGTAGGCGCGCTTGAGCCCCGCGATGGTCTCGGGGGCGAACCCGGCGCGCTGCAGGCCGATCGAGTTGAGCCCGAACAGCTCCATCGGGTTGCCGACGGCCTTCACGTAGGGCGGGACGTCCTGGTTCACGCGGGTGCAGCCGCCCACGAACGCGTAGCTGCCGATGGTGACGAACTGGTGGATGGCGTTGAGGCCGCTCAGGTTGGCGTTGTCGTGGATCGTCACGTGCCCCGCCACCTGGGTGCCGTTGGCGATGATGACCCGGTCGCCGACGTGACAGTCGTGCGCGAGGTGCACGTACGACATCAGGAAGCAGCGCGAACCGACGACCGTCTTCCCGGTGGCGGTGGTCCCCCGGTTCACCGTCGAGTACTCGCGGATCACCGTGCCCTCGCCGACCTCGACCCAGGTTTCCTCGTCCTTGAACTTGAAGTCCTGCGGCGCGCCGCCCAGGATGGTGCCGGCGCCGATCGAGACGTCGCTGGCCAGGCGGACGTACCGCTCCAGCATGGCCCGGGGGCCGATCTTGCAGCGGTCGCCGACGATCACGTCGGGGCCGATGATCGCGAAGGGGCCGACCTCGACGCCGTCGCCGAGGCGCGCGCCGGGATCGACGAGCGCCGTCGGGTGAATCCGAGCGCTCATCGATCCACGACGGCGGCCATCATCTCGGCCTCCGCCGCCACCTTGCCGTCCACCAGCGCGACGCCCTTCATCCGGCAGGTCTTGCCGCGGAACTGGACCATCTCGAGCTCGAAGCGGAGCTGGTCGCCCGGCAGCACGGGGCGCCGGAACTTCACGTTGTCGAGCGACATGAAGTAGACCACCTTCTCCTCCGCCGAGTCGACCAGCGAGCCGAGGAGGAGCATCCCCCCGACCTGGGCCATCGCCTCGATGATCAGCACCCCCGGCATGATCGGGTGCCCGGGGAAATGCCCCTGGAAGAACGGCTCGTTGATCGTGACGTTCTTGATCCCGACGATCCGCTTCCGCCCCTCGATCTCGATGATCCGGTCCACGAGGAGGAAGGGGTACCGGTGCGGGATCACGTCGAGGATGCGCCCGATGTCCATGGCGATCCCGCCCTCGCGCTGCCCCGTGCGGGCGATCGCCCGCGCCAGGGCGATGTTCCCCTGGTGGCTGGGCCGCGTGGCGACGATGTGCGCCAGCACCCGCCCGCCGATGAGGGCGAGGTCGCCCAGCAGGTCGGCCGCCTTGTGCCGCACGAATTCGTCCGGCCAGCGGAGGGTGGTCCCCTCCACCAGCCCGGTGTCGGTGAGCACGATGGCGTTGGCCGTCGAGGCGCCCCGGATCAGCCCCTTGGCCTTGAGCGGCTCCACCTCGTGGAGGAAGCCGAAGGTGCGGGCGCCGGCGAGTTCCCGGCCGAACGCCTCGGGCGTGACCGGGTAGCTCCCCGCCTGGGCGCCGATGAGCGGATGGGGAAACTCGATGGTGACGGTGACCCGGCCCTCGGGCGCCGGCGACACCACGTAGCTCGCCTCGCCCTCGGTGACGGTGAACGGCGCGGTGACGCGGTAGAGGACGGTCTCGCCCTCCTGCGCGTGCGTCCCCGCGCCCTGCAGCGCCTCGAACCAGGGGCGGAAGGAGCCGTCGAGGGCGGGCGGTTCCGGTCCGTCGAGGTCGATGTACAGGTCATCGAGCCCGAGCGCGGACACGGCGGCCAGCACATGCTCCACGGTGTGGATGGCCTGGGCCCCCTGGCCGAGCACGGTCCGCCGGTCGGTGGCCTCGACCTCCTCGAGGCGCGCCGCCACCTCCGGCGTCCCGGCCAGGTCGGTCCGGCGGAACACCACGCGTCGCCCCGCAGGCGCGGGGCGGAAGGTCACGGTTGCGGGCGCGCCGGTGTGGAGGCCCGTGCCGCCCAGGGCCGCCTCGCGCGCGATGGTCTGCCTAGGCACGCTCACCTCGCTCGGCCACCAGGCCCTCCAGCTGGTTGATGATCTTTGACATCCGGTAGAGCGCCGATTGCGCGCGGAGGTAGTCGCGCTGGCGCCGCGCCGGCGAGCCGCCCATGTCCGTCCCCGGCGGCACGTCCTGCCCGACGCCCGACTGGGCGCTGACCCGGACCCCGTCGCCCAGGGTGATGTGGCCCACCACGCCGACCTGTCCCGCGAGGATGACCCCGTGGCCCAGGCGGGCGCTGCCCGCCACGCCGACGCCGGCCATGAGCATGCAATTCCGGCCGACCCGCGTATTGTGCGCGAGGTGGACGAGGTTGTCGATCTTGGTGCCGGCGCCCACGATGGTGTCGTCGAGGCTGCCCCGGTCGATGGTCGAGTTGGCCCCGACGTGGACGTCGTCCTCGAGCACGCAGCCGCCGACGTGGCGGATGGCGCGGAGCCCGTCGGGGCCCGGGGCAAAGCCGTAGCCGTCGCCGCCGATCACCGCCCCGGCCTTGAGCCGCACGCGGTGCCCGAGCCGCACACCGCGATGACAGACCACCCGGGGGTCGATCTGGACGTCGTCGCCCGCGGTGACGCCGTCCTCGAGCACGGCCCCCGCGCCGACGCGGCAGCGCGCGCCGAGGCGCACGCCGGCGCCCAGCACCGCGTGGGGCCCGATCGCAACGTCGCCTTCCCAGGTGGCACCGCGCCCCAGGACGGCCGTCGGATGGACGCCCCATTCCGGCGCCGGTTCGGGCAGGAGGTGGGGCACGATGGCGAGGATGGCCTGGCCGGGGTCGTCCACCACGATGCGCGTGGCGGGGCGCCCCTCCACGGCCTCGTGCTCGGCGCGGACGAGGACCGCGCCGGCGCTGGAGCCGCGGAACGCGTCCAGGTACCGGGCACCGCCCAGGAAGGAGAGCGTGGCCGCGTCGGCGCGGTCGAGCGCGCCGACGGCGGTGAGGCGGATGTCGGCCGGCCCCACCACCCGGCCGCCGAGGAGTGCGGCGACCGCGTGCGCCGTCAGGCCGACGGCGCCCGCGGCGTCAGTTCCCGCCGCCGGCCTTGAGCTGGTCAATGACACGCTGGGTGAGGTCGAGCGCGCGGTCGGCGGCCACGATGCCCGACCCCTGCGCCGCAACGTCGAAGATGAGCGCGTACCCGCCCGCGGCCCGGATGCCCTCGACGATCGAGGTGACCCGCTGGCGGATGGGCTCCATCAGCTCGCGCTCCCGCTGCACCGCCTTGTCCTGCAGCTCCTGCATGCGGCGCTCGAGGGTCTGCTGCTGCGCCTCGAGTTCCTTCTGCTTGGCGGTGCGCGCCGTGGGGCTCAGCACCACCGAACTCTGCTGGAAGGCCTGCACCGCGGAATCGAGCGAGGCCTGCATCTTCTGCACCTCGAGCCGGTACCCGGCGACCTCGGCGGTGTACAGCGACTCGGCCTGGGCGTAGCCCGGGGCGGACGAAAGAATCAGCCGGGAATTGATGAAGGCGACCTTGGTGGCCGGCCCCTGCGCCAACGCCGGCGCGGCGGCCACGCCGGCCGCCAGGCCGGCCAGGAAGAGCGTGGAACGGATCCGTCGGAACATGAAACCCTGCCTGTCTGTCCGTGAAGGTGGAAGTGCTTGCATCAGAAGATGTTGCCGATCTTGAAGTGCAGTTTCCAGTCGGGCGCCGGTTGCCCGTAGATGTTGAGCCGGTCGATGCCATACGCCAAGTCCAGCCCGATCGGCCCCATGGGGGAGATCAAAGCTACCCCGATGCCCACCCCACGGAAGAGGTGGGTGGGGTCGAACTGCGAGGGGGTCCGGAAGACGTTGCCCATGTCGTAGAAGGCGCTCACATAGAGCGACTGGCTCATCCGCGCGCCGAACTCCGTGGTGAACGCCGCGTACGACCCGCCGAAGGCCTCGGGGCTGGCGCGGGTGGTGTTCGAGAAGGGATTGTACCCGTCGGGCGTGATCGAGAACTCCTCGTAGCCGCGGAGCGGGATGCCGTACTGGACGCCGCCCATCGAATAGAGCTCGGTGAAGAACGGCCCCGCGTCGCCGAAGATCCACCCCGCCTTGGTGGTCAGCCCGAGGACGAACTGGATGCCCCGGTCGCCGAACTGCGGGCCGCCGCCCAGCTTGCCGAGCGGCACGTACCACTGGCCTTCGTATTCGAGCTTCTGGAAGTCGCCGTCGCCGCCGAGCCAGCCGCCGGTGAACTCCAGGTTGGTGGTGATCCGGTTGCCGCCCGTGGCGAACGGGAGCCCCACGCGGGTGTCGCGGACGAGGCTGAACCCGAGCGACGACTTGAGGCACTGGGCGCAGTTGTACCGTGCGCGCAGGCTCACCGACCCGCCCGAGTAGCTGATGTTCATCAGGCTGTAGGAGGTGAAGAGCCGCGTGTAGCGGGAGCCGAGCACCGGCATGCCGATCTGGAGTGAACCGCCCTGCTGCTGTCGGCGGCCCAGGTCGCCGATGATGTACCGCTGCTGCGAGTTGAACAGGGCGATCGTGCCGGAGTAACGCGACCCCTGCACCGACGGGTCGGTGTAGGACAGGTTGAAGTCGTTGATGTTGCGCCCGAACTGCCACTGGAACCGGCCGCGCTTGCCCATGCCGAACAGGTTGGGCTCCTCGAGGCCGAGGAAGCCGCCGAGGCCGGTGCCCTGCCCCAGCGACGCGCCGAAGTTGATGTTGCCGGTCCGCTTCTCGACCACCGTGAAGGTGATGTCCACGTCCTGGCCGTTGTCGGAGGGCGCCACGTCCGGGGGCGGCAGCGGCTGGAAGAAGCCGAGGTTGTTGATGTTCTGGTAGCTGCGGATGAGGAGGTCGCGGTTGAAGACGGACCCCGGCATCAGGACGATCGCCGCGCGGATGACCGACTCGTGGGTCACGTCGTTGCCGACGATCATGATCCGGTTGACCGTCGCCGGGGCGCCCTCCTCGATGCGCCAGCGGAGGTCGATCGTCGGCGTGCCGTCCTCCGCGATCCGGCGGCTCTCCTCGGGCGTCACCCGGGCGTAGATGTACCCGGTGTTGGCGTAGAGGTCCTGCACCTTGGTGGTGGCCGCCTCCCACGCCACGCGATTGAACGGCAGGCTCGCCACGGGCCGGCCGCTCTGCACCGCCGCGACCCCGCCGAACGGGTAGAACTGGCCGAGTTCCTCGACGGAATACCGGCGGTTCCCCACGATGTCCATCGTCCCGAGGTAGTAGACCTGCCCCTCCTCGACCGTGAGCGCGAGCGTGCCCTTGCCGGTCGCCGGGTCGGCCAGGACGGTGTCGCGCACCACCTGGAAGTCGATGAGGCCCTTGGAGCCGTAGAAGGCCGGCAACCGCTGCCGGATGTCCTCCTCGACCTTGTCCTCGTCGTAGTCGCCCTTCTGGAACCAGAAGAAGCCCTCGGGCTGGGTGCCCATGTGCTTCACCACGTCCTGGTCGGAAAAGCGCACGTTCCCGTCGATCGTCACCTGGCTGATGGCGATCTTGCTCCCCTCGAGGACGGTGAACAGGACCTGGACCGACCCGTCGGGCTGCGGCAACTCGGTGGCGGTGGTCTGCGCCTGGAAGAATCCCTTGTCGGCGTACACGGAGTCGATCGCGGCGCGGCTGTGGGCCAGCGCGGAGCGGTCGAGCGGGCGCCCGACCACGAGGGTCACGCGGTCCCGCACGGCGTGCTCCGGCAGCTGGCGGATGCCCACCACGCTCCACGCCGAGAGGATGGGGCGCTCCCGGACCACGATGACGAGCACGAGGAGGCCGTTGGCGTCGCGCTGGTCAACGCGCACGTCGTCGAACTGCCCGGTCGCGAAGAGGTTGGTGATGGCCCGCTGGATGTCGCGGTAGGTCACCGGCTGGTGGATGATGAGCCCGGAGGTGCCGATCACCTGGGCCGCGGTGATGCGGTTGTTCCCCTCGACGACGAGGCTGTCGACGGGCGGCGAGCCCTGATCCTGCGCGCGCAGCGGGTGCGCGCAGAGCACGAGGAGGGCCATCCAGGGGAGGACGCGACGAAGCATCGGGAGACGGGGTCGAGACGCGAGGCCGGCCGCCCCGGATGGGGCGGCCGGCCGGGAACGGCTCAGGCCCGGGTGCCGGACAGGGCGCGGAACGCCAGGGACTTCCCGTCGGGCGCCAGGTCGACCTCGACCTCGTCGCCGCGGGCGATCTCGCCGAGGAGGATCTTTTCGCTCAGCGGATCCTCGACGAACTTCTGGATGGCCCGCTTGAGCGGACGCGCGCCGTACTGCTGGTCGTAGCCCTGGCCGGCCAGGAACTCGACGGCGGCCGGCGTGAGCCGGACCTCGTCGCCCAGGCGGCGCGCCACCTCGCGGAGCAGGATCGACACGATCTCGCCGATGTGCTCCCGGGTGAGCGGGTGGAAGACGATCACGTCATCGAGGCGGTTCAGGAACTCCGGGTTGAAGACCTTGCCCATCTCCTCCTTGACCTTGGACGACATCGCCTCGAACGAGGCCTGGGCGTTTTGCGTGTGGAAGCCGAGGCTCTTCGACTGGGTGATGTCGCGGGCGCCGACGTTGGACGTCATGATCACGACGGTGTTCTTGAAGTCGATCATCCGGCCGTAGTTGTCCGTCAGGTGGCCCTCATCGAGCACCTGCAGCAGGATGTTGAACACGTCGGGATGCGCCTTCTCGATTTCGTCGAGCAGGACCACCGAGTAGGGCTTGCGGCGCACCAGCTTGGTCAGGGTGCCCGAGTCCTCGTAGCCGACGTAGCCGGGGGGCGCGCCGATGAGGCGCGACACCGAGAACTTTTCCATGTACTCCGACATGTCCACCCGGATCAGGGCGGACGGGTCGGCAAAGAGGAACTTGGCGAGCGCCCGCGCCAGCTCGGTCTTCCCGACCCCGGTGGGGCCAGAGAAGATGAACGAGCCGATCGGCCGGTTGGGGTCCTTGAGGCCGGCGCGGGAGCGGCGGATGGCGCGCGACACGGCCCGGATGGCCTCGTCCTGGCCCACCACCGCGGCGTGGATCTCCTCCTCCATGCGCAGGAGCCGGGAGGCCTCGGCCTCCTGGATGCGGGTCACGGGGATGCCCGTCCACCGGCTCACGATGAAGGCGATCGCCTCCTCGTCGATGGTCGGCCGGCGGGTCTGGCGCTCGCGCTCCCACTCCTCCTGCCGGAGCCGGATCTGGTTCTGCAGGTCGCGCTCCCGGTCGCGCAGCGAGGCGGCGCGCTCGAAGTTCTGGTCGCGGACGGCCTCTTCCTTTTCGACGTTCACCTTGTCGAGGTCGCCCTTGAGCACGGCCACCTCGGGCGGCGGGGCCTGCGAGGCCAGGCGCGCCCGCGCCCCCGCCTCGTCGATCACGTCGATCGCCTTGTCGGGCAGGAACCGGTCGGTGATGTAGCGCTCCGACAGCTGCGCGGCCGCGCGAAGCGTCTCGTCGGGGATCGCCACGCGGTGGTGCTCCTCGTACTTCTTCCGCAGCCCCTTGAGGATCTCGAAGGTCTGGTCGATCGAGGGGGGCTCCACCATCACGGTCTGGAAACGCCGCTCGAGGGCGCCGTCCTTCTCGATGTACTTCCGGTACTCGTTGAGGGTCGAGGCGCCGACGCACTGGAGCTCGCCCCGGGCCAGCGCCGGCTTGAGCATGTTCGAGGCGTCGATGGCCCCCTCGGCGGCGCCCGCGCCGACCAGGGTGTGGAGCTCATCGATGAACAGGACGATGTTGCGGTTCTGGGCGATCTCGTTCATCACCGCCTTCAGCCGCTCCTCGAACTGCCCGCGATACTTGGTGCCCGCGATGACCGCCGCCATGTCGAGCGAGAGGACGCGATGGTCGCGGAGCACGTCCGGGCACTGGCCGTTCGCGATCAGCAGCGCCAGCCCCTCGACGATGGCCGTCTTCCCCACCCCCGGCTCCCCGATGAGGACGGGGTTGTTCTTCTTCCGGCGCGCCAGGATCTCCATGACCCGCTCGATTTCCACCGCCCGGCCGATGGTCGGGTCGAGCTGCCCCTCGGCGGCCAGCTGGGTCAGGTCGCGGCAGAAGTGGTCGAGCGCCGGGGTCTTGGACTTCTTCTCGGCCTTGGCGGCCGGCTGCGGCTGGCCCGAGGGGGCGGCCGCGGCAGGCGGCGGCAGGTCGCTGCCGAGGAGCCGCAGCGTCTCCGCCCGCGACTGCTCCAGGCTCACGCCGGCGTCGGCCAGGACCTGCGCCGCGATGCCCTTTTCCTCGCGCAGGAGGCCCAGGAGGAGGTGCTCGGTGCCGACGTAGCTGTGGTTGAGCTCCCGCGCCTCGACCATGGCCAGCTCGAGCACCTTCTTGGCGCGCGAGGTGTACGGCAGGTCGGGCCCGGAGGCCGCCGCCGCCTTCCCGCGCTTGACCGTCTCCTCGATTTTCTGCTGGATGTCCTCGAGGTCCACGTTGAGGTTCTGCAGCACGCCGGCGGCCACCCCCTCGCCCTCGCGGATGAGGCCAAGGAGGATGTGCTCCGTGCCGACGTACTCGTGGTGCAGGCGGGCCGCTTCCTCGCGGGCCATCTGCAGGACCTTCCGGACGCGGTCGGTGAAGTTGTAACCGTTCATGGGGTCACCCTGCTCGTCGTCCTTCGTCGTGCAGCACCCCGCGCACATAGTCGGCCCGGCGGGCGGCGAGCGACGGATCGTCGAGCGCCACGCCGTGGGCCGAGGCCAGGTGCGCCGGCTGCGTGTGGACCAGCATCTTGTTGAGCGCGTACAGCCCGACGTCGGGAATCAGCTGCAGCCCCACGCCGAGGCGGACGCCGCTCAGGAGGTTCATCGTCTCCTCGATGGAGAGGGCGCGGGCGTGGCGCAGGAGCCCGTAGGCCCGCCACACCTTGTCCTCCATCACGCCCCGGGCATCGCGCAGCAGCACCGCGCGCGCCTCCTCCTCGTAGGTCATGACCTCGCGCACCATCTTGCCGAGGTGGTCGAGAAGGTCCCGCTCCGACTTGCCGAGGGTGGTCTGGTTCGACAACTGGAAGAAGTTGCCGACCACCTCGCTGCCCTCGCCGTACAGCCCGCGCACGGCCAGCCCGACCTGGGTCAGCCCATGCAGGACCTTCGAGATTTCCTTGGTCAGCACCAGCCCGGGGAGGTGGATCAGGACCGAGGCCCGGAGGCCGGTTCCGACGTTGGTCGGGCAGGCCGTAAGGTAACCAAACTCGGGGTGAAATGCGTAGGCAAGTCGTTGCCCCAGTTCACTGTCCAGCCGGTCCACCTCGGCGTAGGCCGCCTCCAGCGCGAAGCCCGACACGACCCCCTGCAGCCGGAGATGGTCCTCCTCGTTGACCATCGCCCCAATGCGCCCCTGGACGAGCAGGCCGGCCCCCACCGGCACCCCCTCGCTCCCGAGCCCGGCCAGCTCCCGGCTCACCAGGTGCCGCTCGTGGAGCAGCACCCGGTCGCGCGCCTCGAGCCGGTCGAGGCGGAAGGTGGCGGCCTGGCCGAGACTCGCCGTCCCCGCGACCGCACCCGCCACGGCCTCCACGAGCGCCTCGCGGTCCGCCGCCGAACTCCGGGTGGCGAAGGGCCGGCCCGCCACGTTCCGCGCCAGGCGGATCCGGGTGGAGAGGACCAGCGCGCCCGAGGGGCCGGAGGCGTCGATCCACCCGATCCCGCCGTCGGCGAGGAGCGAGAGGTCGATCACTCGAGCCCCCGGAGGCGGTCGCGAAGTTCCGCCGCCGCCTCGAAGTGCTCGGCCCGCACCGCGGCGGCCAATTCTTCGCGGAGGTGCCGCGCCAGGGCGCCCCGGTCCTCCGGCTCGGCCCCCGGCGCCGCGTAGGCCTTGCCGACATGGCGCGGGGCCCCGTGGACCCGCCGGACCAGGGCCCGGAGCGGCCCCTCGAAGGTGCTCCAGCACTCGGCGCAGCCAAGCCGCCCTGTCTTGCGGAAGTCCTGCAGCGTGGCCCCGCAGCCGGGACAGGCGGAGAGGGCCGCGCCGCTCGTCAACGCGGCCTCCTCGCCGGGCTCGCCCCCCATGGCCGCCAGGAAGGCGCCGAGAGGGTTCTTGGCCAGGTCCTCCGCCGCGGGCACGCCGCGCTCGGCGGCGCAGCGCTCGCAGAGGTGTACCTCCCGCACCTCGCCCCCCTCGACCTTCTTGAGGAGCACGACGGCCTCGGCCGTGCCGCACTGCTCGCAGGTCACGCCGCCTCCCCGCCATCGGGCACCAGCGCCCCGCCGGCCATGGCGAGCCGGCGGTCGGCCCGCGCCGCAAAGCCGAGGTTGTGGGTCACCACCACCACCGCCGCCTGGGACTCCCGCGCCAGCCCGGCAAAGATCTCGTGCAGCGCCTCGCTGTGCGCATGGTCGAGGTTGCCCGAGGGCTCGTCCGCCAGCAGCACCGCCGGACGGTTGGCCAGCGCCCTGGCGACCGCCACCCGCTGCTGCTCCCCGCCCGAGAGCTGGGCCGGCAGGTGCGCCCGGCGCGCCGTCAGGCCGACCGACGCGAGCAACTCGTCGGCGCGCCGAGCCGCGTCCGCCTCGGCCACGCCCGCGATGAGCTGCGGCATCATGACGTTCTCCCGCGCCGTGAACTCCCGCAGCAGGTGGTGAAACTGGAAGACGAACCCGATTCGGGCATTGCGCACGGCGGCGAGGGCCGTGGAGTCGAGGTCGGCGTAGGAGGTGCCGTCGAGGGCGACCGACCCGCCCGAGGGACGGTCCAGCGCGCCGAGGAGGTGCAGCAGGGTGCTCTTTCCCGAGCCGCTGGCGCCGGTGATGGCCACGAACTCACCCCGGGAGACGACGAGGTCCACCCCGGTCAACACCTCGATCGGCTCGCCGTCGCCGCCGACGTAGCGCTTGCGGAGCCCGCGGGCCTCGAGCGCGGCGCTCATTCGTGACGGATGGCGTCGACCGGCGTCAGCCGGGCCGCGGCGCGCGACGGGTAGAGGGTGGCGGCCACCGCCAGCAGGAAGCCGGCGGCGATCACGACCAGCACGTCGGGCAGCGCCACGTGCACCGGGAGCCGGTCGATGAAGTAGATCGAGGGATCGATGCGGATGAGCCCGCTCCAGTCCACGACGAAGGCCACGAGCAGCCCGAGGAACAGCCCGATCCCGACCCCCACCGCGCCGATGATCGCCCCCTGCGCCAGGAAGACCCGCCCGATGGCGCCGGCGGGGAGTCCCATCGCCTCGAGGATGCCGATCTCCCGCGTCTTGTCGGTCACCACCATCGTCAGCGACCCGACGATGTTGAAGGCGGCGACGATCATGATGAAGAAGATCACCAGCCCCATCCCCAGCTTCTCCAGGCGGAGCGCGCCGAACAGCTGGTGGTTCGTCGCCTGCCAGTCCTCGGTGCGGTACGGGAAGCGCAGCGAGTCCTCGAGGGCGCGCGCCACCGCCGGCGCCTCCCAGGCGTCGCGCACCCGGACCTGGATGCCGGTCACGGCACTGTCGAGCCCGGCAAAGCGCTGCGCCGTCTCCCGGTCCATGACGATGAACTGGTTGTCGTAGAGGAACATCCCCGTCTCGAAGGTCCCCGTCACCTGGAACCGCCAGAACCGGGGCATCGCATAGCCGAGGGCCGGGTTCACCTTCGCGGCCGTCGGGGGGATCAGCGTCACGATGTCGCCCGTGAAGGCGTTGAGCCGGGTGGCCAGCCTGCGGCCGAGCACCACCGCCCCGTCCACCGTCGTGTCGGTGGGGAGGAAGCGCAGGTCACCGTCGGTGAGCCGCTGGGGCAGTTCGGTGACCGGACGCGAGGCCAGCGCGGTGTCGAGGCCGTACACATTGACGGCCTCCGGGTACCCGTCGGCGTTGAGGACGAGGGATTGCGTCACGACCTCCGGCGCCGCGGCCACCACGTCGGGGAAGCGCCGCGCGAGGGCCAGCGGCTCCTGCCACGCGTCCATCCGGAGGGTGTTGCCGTACGCCAGGATGCGGAGGTGGGGCTGCGCGCTCAGGATCCGGGCGCGGAGATCGTCCATCAGGCCGTTCATCACGCCCAGCACCACGATCAGCGCCATGACGCCCACGGCCACGCCGCCGATCGAGATGAGCGTGCTGAGGGAGGCCCCCTTCCGGCGGCGCCGGCTCCGCAGGTAGCGGAGCGCGATCCGGCGCTCCAGCGGCGAGGGCCAGCGGAGGAGCTCCGCCAGGCCCACGTCGTTCCCTGGGCGGGCCGGCGGGGCGTTCGGCACCGCTACTCCGGCCGCATGGCGGGAAAGAGGATCACGTCGCGAATGGACGGCAGCCCGGTGAGGACCATCAGGAGCCGGTCCACCCCGAGCCCCATCCCGCCCGCGGGGGGCATGCCGTACTCGAGCGCCCGGATGTAGTCGGCGTCGTAGAGTTGCGCCTCGTCGTTCCCCTCGGCCCGCTGGCGGGCCTGGTCGTCGAAGCGGCGGCGCTGGTCGTCGGGGTCGTTGAGCTCGCTGAAGGCGTTGGCCAGCTCCCGGCCCTGCACGAAGAGCTCGAACCGCTCGGTGAGCCGGGCGTCGCCGCGGTGGACCTTGGCGAGCGGGGAAAGGGCCAGGGGATAGTCCACCACGAAGGTCGGCTGCACGAGCCCCGGCTCGAGGAACGCCTTGAACATCTCGTCCTGCAGCTTGCCGCCGCTCCACCCGGCCGCCTCCTCCTCCGGTACCCCGGCCTGCACCAGGCGGGCGCGCATCGCCGCCTCCGGCGCCTCGCAGACATCGAGCCCGCTCCGGAGCCGGACACCCTCGACGAACGACACCCGGGGCCACGGCGGGGTGAAGTCGAGGACGGTGCCGCCGCGCTCGAGCCGGAGCGTGCCGCAGCAGTGCTCCACCACCCCGCTCACCAGCGCCTCGGTCAGGTCCATCATGTCGCGATAGTCGGCAAAGGCCTGGTAGCACTCCAGCATCGTGAACTCGGGGTTGTGCGTGCGGTCCATCCCCTCGTTCCGGAAGTCGTGGCCGATCTCGTACACCCGCTCGAGGCCCCCCACCAGCAACCGCTTGAGGTAGAGCTCGTCGGCAATGCGGAGGTAGAGCGGCATGTCGAGCGCGTTGTGGTGCGTCACGAAGGGCCGCGCGGCGGCGCCGCCGTACAGCGGCTGGAGGATTGGCGTCTCCACCTCGAGGAAGCCGCGCTCGTCGAGGAAGCGCCGGAGCCAGGAGACCGCCCGGGCACGCAGACGGAAGACGTCCCGCACCTCCGGATGCACCGCCAGGTCGGCGTAGCGCTGGCGGTAGCGGACCTCGGCGTCGGCCAGCCCCCCGAACGTCACGGCCTCGCCCGCCTCGGTGACCTGCGTCTTGCCGCGCGGCAGCGGGCGGAGCGACTTGGCGAGGAGCTCCACCTCGGCCACGCGCACCGTCACCTCGCCGGTGCGGGTGCGGAAGAGGCGCCCGCGGACCCCCACGTGGTCGTCGAGGTCGAGGAGCTGGACGAGGCCCCAGGCCGGGCCCAGGGCGTCCTGCCGGAAGTAGAGCTGGACCCGGCCGGAGACGTCCTCAAGGTGCGCGAAGGCCGTCTTCCCCTGCCGCCGGTAGGAAACGAGTCGCCCGGCCACCGCCACCTCGGGGCCCTGGTCGCCCATGGCATCCTCGTAGGCGGCGACCGCGGCGGCGGCGGTGCTGGTGCGGTGGAAGGCGTACCCGAAGGGCTCGATGCCGGCCGCGCGCAGCTCGGCCAGGGTGGCCCGCCGGGCCTCCTCGACGAACGAGCGCTCGTCGCCGCTCATGCCGCCGTCCCCGCGGACCGCTTGAGGAAGGCCTCGATGAAGGGGTCGAGGTCGCCATCCATGACCTTTTGCACGTCGCCCACCTTGAGCTCGGTCCGGTGGTCGTTGACCATCGTGTAGGGCTGGAAGACGTACGAGCGGATCTGGTTGCCCCAGGAGTTGTCGGTCTTGGTGGCCTCGATGGCGGCCCGCGCCGCCTCGAGTTCCTCCAGCTTTCGCTGGTAGATGGCGGCGCGCAGCATCTTCATGGCGGTCGCCTTGTTCTTGCTCTGGCTCCGCTCCTGCTGGCAGGAGACCACGATGCCGGTGGGCTCGTGGGTCAGGCGCACCGCCGAGGAGGTCTTGTTGACGTGCTGGCCGCCGGCGCCCGAGGCGCGGAAGACGTCCATCCGGATGTCCTCGTCGCGGAGGTCCACCTCGATGGTGTCGTCGATGTCCGGGTAGACAAAGACCGAGGCGAACGAGGTGTGGCGCCGCGCCTGGGAATCGTAGGGCGAGATCCGGACGAGGCGGTGCACGCCCTTTTCGGCGCGGAGGTAGCCATAGGCGTACTCGCCGGCAATGCCGAGCGTGGCCGACTTGATGCCCGCCTCCTCGCCCTCCACCAGGTCGAGCACGGTGACCGCGTATCCCCGCCGCTCCGCCCACCGGACGTACATCCGCATGAGCATCTCGGCCCAGTCCTGCGACTCGGTGCCCCCCGCGCCCGGGTGGATCGTCAGGATGGCGTCCCGCCGGTCGTCCGGGCCCTGGAGCATCCCGCGCACCTCCAGCGTGCCAGCCGCCTCCTCGAGGCGCCCTACCTCCGCCTCGAGTTCCGCCTCCATGGCGGCGTCCGGCTCCCCCTCGAGGAGGTGGGCCAGGTCGCGTGCATCGGCCAGGCGGGCGGCCAGGTCCTGGAAGGGCCCGACCCACGACTTGAGCTGCTTGACCTCCTGCACGACCGCACGCGCCCGTTCCTGGTTGCCCCAGAACGCGGGATCCGCCTGGGCCGCCTCCAGATCCGCGAGGCGGGCCTGCCGCGCCGTCACGTCAAAGGAAGCTCCGCAGGTCGTCGGTGCGCGTGGTGAGGGCCGTCAACCGCTCGTCAATGCCAGCCATGAAGGGTCCTCGTGCTCGTCCGTGGGTCCGAAAATGCGGCGGCGTGAAGCGGGCACGGCGACGACGACGCCGTTCCCCGCTTCACGCCGGGTCCGCCGCGTCAGAAGATCTTGCTGCCGTCTCCCAGAATCTCGTTCAGCGCGTCGGCGAAGTGCGTGGTGGACTCGGCCAGGTCCTTGCCCACCTGCCCGGCGTACTCCTCGTAGCTCTTCTTGATCTCCTCGTCGAAGATCTGCTTCAGCGTGCCGTGCCGGAGCCCCTCAAGGCGCTTCTCGGGGTTGTACACCACGATGTCGGACACCAGCGCGCGCGCCAGGCGGCGGGCCTTCTGTCCGGGGTCCTTCGAGAGGAAGGGATTGCCCGAGGGACGCGGCGCCGCCGGCTTGCTTGTCGAGGGCGCGGCGATGCTGACCGGCCGCGAGGAGAAGGGCGGCCGGACGTGGGGCGCCCCGGTCGGGTGCATCGGGTGCATCGGGATCCCGCCCGGCGGCGGCGCTGCGGGCCGCGGAGCCGGCGCCGAGGGGGACGCCACAAAGGGCGGCGGCGCCGAGGGACGGACCGGCCCGGGCGCGGGGGCGGGGGTGGGTGGCGCGAACGAGGGCGCAG
>CAZNLY010000024.1:0-31611 GCA_964574295.1 uncultured Gemmatimonadaceae bacterium | reverse complement strand
AGCTCGCGCTGGCCGCGCCCGATCGGGATCATGGCGTCGATGGCCTTGATGCCCGTCTGGAGCGGCTCCTTGACCGGCTGCCGGACGATGATGCCCGGCGCCACCATCTCCACCAGGCGGCTGCTCGTGGTCTGGATCGGGCCCAGCCCGTCCACCGGGCGGCCCAGCGCATCCACCACGCGGCCCAGGAGCGCGGGGCCGGTCGGCACCTCGAGCACGCGGCCGGTGCAGCGGACCTCGTCGCCCTCCTTGAGGACCAGGTAGTTGCCCAGGATCGCGGCGCCGACGCTGTCCGCGTCGAGGTTGAGCACCAGCCCGGTCACCGTCTCGCCTGTCTCCTGCGCGGTGAACTCGATCATCTCGCCGGCCATCGCCTTGGTGAGCCCGTAGATCCGGGCCACGCCGTCCTTCACTTCGAGGACGGTGCCGACGTCGGTGGTGTCAACGGTCGCGAGGTTCGCCGCCGCGATCTCCTTGAGGAGCGCATCCTTGAGTTCGCCGGGGCGGAGGACGGATTCGGTGGCCATGTGTGCGGTCGCCTGTGTCACCAGGAAGGGTGGGTGGTCGTGGTTCCTCTACAGCTTGTGAAAATTATCACATAGCCCGGTGGGAAGCAACCGCCGACCCCTGGTCAGAGCCGGCTCCGAGTGTGGCCCCGGACGAAGCGGCCGAGCAGCTCCGCGGGAGTCATGGTGGGGAGCTCGCCGGGGCCTGACCCGGCGATCCGGCGGGCTGTGAGCCCGAGGTGACTCGCCGAGGCGAAGCCCAGGAGCCCCGCCACCGTCGCCACCGAATAGCCGGGGTTCCGGAGGAGTTGGGTGGCCACCACCACGCGCAGGAAATCGATGACCCGCTTGAGGTTCGGGGCACCCCCGGCGCCGAACTGCCGCGAGAGATGCTCCCGCGACACGCCGAGCGACTCGGCCAGTTGGGTGGTGGAGACTGGCCGCCCCGCCTGCTCGACCAGGCGGGACCACGCCTCCCGCTGGAGCGGGTCGGCGAGCCGGAGGAGCCTCGGCGCATCGGCCAGCGCCTGCCGGCGCTGGGCGGCGAGCGAAACGCGCCGCACCAGCTCGCCGAGAACGGCGTCGTCCACCCCCTCGACAAGGACGGCCGCCACCCCCTCCTGGCGACAGGTGGTGAGGGCCTCGCCGTCGTCGGGACGGAAGCCGGAGAGTGCCACGAGCGGGATCGCGGGGAAATCGCGGCGGAGGGCGGACCAGGTGGCGGGGAGGCCGGGGCGCGGGGCAAAGACCACCGCCTCGATGATGCGGCGGGTCAGGAGCTGCCGAAGTGCCTCGGGGGTGCGGCAACTCACCACGCCGGGCCCGCGCCGGGGCAGCGACCGCCGCAGTGCCGCCACCGCCGCGCGCCCCTCGGCCAGCGCGGCGATCGCCGGGGCGGTCATCCCTCCAGCGCGGCCGGGGTGGGATCCGGCGCCGGGCGCCCCGCGCCGACCGGGATGAGCGTGCGCGCCATCTCGCCGCCCCGCCGGAGGACGCCGCGGGCGTTGTCGTAGCTCAACCGCGCCAGGGCCTCCTCCAGCGGGAGCCACTGGTGGTCGGTGATCCCCTCATCCACCTGGGGCACCACCTCGCCCTCGGGGCTCTCGAACAGGAAGAAGTGGCAGAACTTGTGGATGGCGCGGCCGCGGAACCGGAAGTGCCAGTCGATGATCCGGATGGGACCGTGCAGCACCAGCGCGACCAGGCCGGTCTCTTCGCCGGTCTCGCGCTGGGCCGCCTCCGCCGGCGACTCGCCGTCCTCGAGGTGCCCCTTCGGGAAGCCCCAGCGACGGTACGAGTCCTTGATGAGGAGGAAGCGCGCCTCGCCGCCGAAGCGGCGGAAGACGATTCCGCCGGCGCTGACCTCGCGTTCGGGCTTGCGCTTGGCCATGGGGCTAGAAGACCGAGAACTTGAAGTACTTGCGCGGATTGACCTGGATGTCGGCGATCAGCTTCCGGAGTTCGACCATCGTGGCGGTGGTCTCCACGTAGAGCGTCGAGTCGCGGGTCAGCATGCCGAGGGTGCCCTGCCCCGCCTGCAGCCGCGCCATGACGGAGTCGGCGGCCACGAGCACCCGCACCAGGTCCACCTCGTGCGACTGGACCGCCTCGAGGAGCGACCGGAGGTCGGCCGCCGCGGCGCGGATGTCCGTGGACGAGGCGTGGGCGGAGTTGACGATGCTCGCCACCTGGCCCTCGGAGGTGGCGGAGTCGAGCCGGGCGAGGGCCTTGCGGAGGTCCTGCGCCGCGCCGGCAAAGTCCCCCGCCCCGCGCTCGGCGAAGGTGGAGACCCGGTCCACCTTGGCGGTCTGCTGGTTGGCGAAGGCGGTGAGCCGGTTGATCATGGCGAGGAAGTCGTCGAGGCTGTTCCGCACCTTGGCGGCGGTGGTGGAGTCGAACACCGCGCCCACCCGGTCGGTCAGCAGCGCGATGTCGCTCGCGATCCGCCCCGCCTGGGCGGTGAGTTCGCCGATGTCGGGCAGGACGGTGCCCGGCCAGTCGCCCTTGCCGGCGGCCCGGGCGGCCTCGAGCTCAGCGCGCACCGCCGGCTGGTCGATCGGGTCGTCGAGCGAGATGATCTGCGCCTCCCACTCGCCGAAGAGGCTGGCGCTGGCGGCAATGACGCCGGGGTTGGCCGGCAGCTCGGGGCGCTCCTGCAGCTTGAGGGTGGCCACGACCCAGTTGTCGTCGGCCAGCTCCACCTGCGCCACCTGCCCGACCTTGACGCCGCGCAGGGTGACGGGGGCGCCGACGTTGAGCCCGCCCACGGTGCGGAAGCGGACGGTCACCCGCTCCGGGCGCTTGCCGAGCGGCACGTGGCCGAGCCAGAGCGCGGCGACCACCACGAGGGCGAGCGCCGCGAGCACCGTGATCCCGACGGCGAGTGTGTTTCGCTGCTTCACGGGGTGCCTCCGGACAGGGACGCCGCCTCCTGTTCCCGCGCGAGGTCGGGCCGGCCCTCGATGAACTCCCGCACCACGCGGTCGTCGGTCTGCTGAATTTCCCGGACCGTCCCCACCTGGCGGATCCGGCCCTCGTAGAGCATCGCGATGCGGTCGCCCACGGTGTAGGCGCTCCGCATGTCGTGGGTCACGACGATGGCGGTCGAGCCCAGCTCGCCGCGGATCCGCACCATCAGTTGGTCGATGACCGCGGACGTCACGGGGTCGAGGCCGGTCGTGGGTTCGTCGTAGAGAATGTAGCGCGGCCGGAGCGCGATCGCCCGGGCCACGCCGACCCGCTTCCGCATGCCGCCGGAGAGCTCCGCCGGGAAGCGCTCCTCGGTCCCTGCGAGCCCCACCAGGCGGAGGCTCTGCGACACCCGTTCCTCCACCTCGCCCCCCTCGAGCCCCTGCCGCGCCAGGCCGAGGCGGATGTTGTCGCCGATCGACATGGAGTCGAAGAGCGCCGCGAACTGGAAGACGTAGCCGATCCCGCTCCGGAGCGCGGTGAGGCCGTCCCAGTCGAGGTCCCCCACCACCTGGCCGTCCACCTCGACGGTGCCGGCGTCCGGGGTGAGGAGGCCGACCACGTGCTTGAGGAGGACGCTCTTGCCGGAGCCCGAGAACCCGATGAGGACGGTGGTGGCCCCCTCGGGCACTTCGAGGGTGAGCCCGTCGAGGACCACCTTGTCGCCGAACGCCTTGTGGAGCCCCTCGAAGCGGATCACAGCAGCACCACCGCCCAGAAGGCGTCGAGCACCAGGATGGCCTCGCAGCCGTAGACCACGGCGAGCGTGGTGCGGCGGCCGACGCCGGCGGCGCCCCCGCTGGTGGCGAGCCCCTGCAGGCAGCCGATGAGGGTCACCGCCATGCCGAAGCTCGCGGCCTTCACCAGGCCGTACCAGATGTCCTTGAACTTGTAGAAGATCTCGAGCCCCTTCACGAACTCGGTCGTGGAGAGGTCGAGGAGGTTGGTGGCGGTGATCCAGCCGGCGGTGACGCCCAGCGCGGAGGCGAGGGCGGTCACCACGGGAAACATCAGCGTCCCTGCGAGGACGCGGGGGACGACGAGGTAGGCGTGCTTGTCGTAGGCGAGGGTCTCGAGGGCGTCCACCTGCTCGGTGACGCGCATGGTGCCGAGCTCGGCGGCAATGTTGGCGCCGACGCGGCCGGCCAGGGCCATGCCGGTGAGCACCGGTCCCAGCTCCAGCATGATGGCTTTCCCCACCAGCGTGCCGACGAAGTAGATCGGCACCGCGCCGGTGAAGATGTACTTCGAGAGCAGGGCGAGGACGATGCCGGTGAAGACGGCGATGAACAGGGCGATCGGGACGGAGTCGACGCCGAGGCGGCGGAGCTGCTCGCCGAGGAGCGGCCCCCAGGTGCGGCGGTCACGCAGGGCGCGGGCGGCGTCGAGCGCAAAGCCGCCGACCCGGGCGACCTGGCGGGCGGGCGCGGACGCAGGCGGGCGCGCGGGGTGGGTCACGCGTCCAAGGTACGGCTAGGCGGCAAAGCTCGCCAGCGCGCGGCCGACGTCGCCCTCGCCGAGGCGCTTGAGGGCGCGGTCGCGGAGCTGGCGGACCCGCTCGCGGGTCACGCCGAGCATCCCGCCGATCTCCTCGAGGGTGTGCTCGCGGCCGTCGTCGAGTCCGAAGTAGAGCCGGAGGACGCGGGCGTCGCGGGCGGGGAGGGTGGCCAGGGCCTGCTCCACCTCCTCGGAGAGGAAGCGCTCCATGGCCCGGCCCTCGACATCGGCCTGCCCGTCGGCCACGAAGCGATCGATGAGGGTGCGGTCGCCGCTGGCGTCGAGCGGGGCGTCGAGGCGGACGTCGCTGGTATTGAGCGCCATGAGCGACTGGACCACGTCGAGCGAGAGCTCCACGCTCTGCGCCACCTCCTCGGGCGTCGGCTCGCGGCCGTGCGCCTGGCGGAGGGTCTCGGTGGCGCGGATGATCCGGGAGAGGTCGGCGGTGCGGTTGAGGGGGACGCGGACGGTGCGCCCCTGCTTGGCGATGGCGGCGAGGATGGCCTGCCGGATCCACCAGACGGCGTAGGAGATGAACTTGACCCCGACGTCGGGGTCGAACTTCCGCGCGGCGGTGAGGAGGCCGACGTTGCCCTCGCCGATCAGGTCGGTGAGGGCGAGGCCGCGGTTCTGGTACTTCTTGGCCACCGAGATGACGAAGCGGAGGTTGCGCTTGACCAGCTCCTGCATCGCGTCCTGGTCGCCGCCGCGCACCTTGCGGGCGAGGGCCACCTCCTGCTCGGCGGTGAGGAGGGGGGTCTTGCTGACCTCGAAGAGGTACTGGTCGAGGATGTCGCGGTCCGCGCCGTGGACGCCGAGGGCGCGCGCGGTGGGCAGCTTCCTGGCGCGGCGCGGCTTCGGGGCCTCCGGCTCGGGGGGCGGGGCCGCCTTCTCCTTGGGCGCGGGAGCGGCCGGGGCCTTGGCCTTGGGCCTGGACTTGCCCTTGCCCCGCGGGGTGTCGCGCTTGGGAGGTTTCCTGGCGGTCATTGCGCTGCCCGGGCCGTGAAAGTTCGGGTGGGGACGAGGGCGTTCTGCTTGACACAACTCAAGGAGGCGCCTACGTTTCGGTGCTGTCGCCCAAACGCGGTCGTGACCGCGATTGGCGACAGAATAGATAATGGGGGCGTAGCTCAGTTGGGAGAGCGCGTGAATGGCATTCACGAGGTCAGGGGTTCGATCCCCCTCGCCTCCACTCCCAGGCAGGGCCGGCGCGGCACGCGCCCGGAAGCGGTTGCGCGAGGGCGGGCAGGGCGCTAGACTCCCGTCCCTTGTCGTTGCGGGAGTAGCTCAGTTGGTAGAGCACAACCTTGCCAAGGTTGGGGTCGCGGGTTCAAGTCCCGTCTCCCGCTCTCTATCGAAAACGTCGCGGGGTGGAGCAGTCTGGTAGCTCGCCGGGCTCATAACCCGGAGGTCGTGGGTTCAAATCCCACCCCCGCTATGGCAGGCCAGAGGACTGAGGACTGAGGACTGTGGACTGAGAGGTCGCTGGTCGCGTCCCTCGGGCCCACGTACCCCGGGCTTCAGTCCTCGAAGTTTCGGGCGGTTAGCTCAGTTGGTTAGAGCGCCACGTTGACATCGTGGAGGTCACAAGTTCGAGTCTTGTACCGCCCATGCCGTACGCGCCCATAGCTCAATTGGATAGAGCATCTGACTACGGATCAGAAGGTTAGGGGTTCGAGTCCCTTTGGGCGCATTGCTGGGAGGAGCGGTTGCAGGGACGGGGCGTAGCGTAGCCTGGTAGCGCGCCTGCTTCGGGAGCAGGAGGTCGCCGGTTCAAATCCGGCCGCCCCGATTACAGCAAGGGACTAGGGAGAAAGGGACTAGGAGAAAAGAGGGGCGGAAGGAGAAAAGGGAAAGGGGATTCCGGAACGGCACCGTTTCTCATTTCTCTTTTCTCCCCTCCAAGTCCCAAGTCCTCTTTCTCCTTTCCCTTGCAGTGAAGGGTCCGTAGCTCAGTTGGATAGAGCGCTTGCCTCCGGAGCAAGAGGTCGCGCGTTCGAATCGCGCCGGGCCCATGGATGGATCATGAAGGCGCCCCGCCCCCCCGATGGGGAGCGGGGCGCTCGGCTTTCCGCCTCCTGGCAGACCGCGTCAGGCGGGACGGCGCGCCACATACCAGAGCCACGGCGCCCTCGTGGCCACGGCCCCCTGCGGGACCTCCGCGCCCTGGTCGTCGGTCACGGAAATCACCTCGAATCCCGCCTGCTCCAGCTGCGCGCGCTGGGCCGACGCGGTGATGTAGTAGTGAATGAGCGAGAAGTGCTCCGCCACGTCATTGATCAGCGCAAATTCGGACGTTTCCCGTTCGAGGGTCATGAGCCGGCGGTGATTCCGCACGTCCCTGGCCCAGCGTCCGACATTGGCGACCAGCGTCACGGGATTTCGCGACCACCTCGGTTGCGGACCGAGATGCGCGTCCGCGAAGTCGCGATTGTGGGTCGAGAAGGCGAAGATCCCGCCCGGCCGCACGACCCGGCGGACCTCGTGGATGGCGCCGCCCCGGTCATCCGGCCCGAGCGCGTCGAGTCCCGCGTAGGAAAACAGCGTAAAATCGAAACTCCCAGTGGCGAATCGCGAGAGATCCCGCGCGTCGCCGAGCTCAATCCGCACCCCGGGGTACCGAGCCGCGCAATGGCCCACCATGGAGGAGGAATAGTCGATGCCGACATACCGCGTGGTCAGCGCGGCGAGGTACCGTGTCGTGCGGCCGGCGCCGACGCCGATGTCCAGCACGTCGCGCTCCACGATCCACTCCCGATAGCGCACCAGCAGGAGGGCGAGCGCCGGTTCGAGCAGATCGTCGCCGGCAAAGGAGGCGACGGCCTCCGGCCGGGAATACCACGTGCGGTTCACGCTATCCATGTCCACGCCGCCTCGCGCCAACCAGGCCGTCGTACCCACTGCCACGGGGTCTCCAACGCCTGAGACGCTATCGCGCGTACCGGCTCGGCGCAAGCGAAATGACCGTCCGCCACGACGAGTCGGCTGGCCAGTTGGCGGAAATCGCGCTCGAACTGGAGGAAAGCTGGTTGGAGGCCTTCGTCAACCCAATGTGCGGCAATGATTTAGGTCTCAAGGGGCCGCGACGCGGCAGTGGCGAGCGGCCCGGGTCTGGACTCGCGAGGGTCCGGTTCGGCCTGGGGTCGGGCACGGACATTGCCAAGTCATTGTGGGGGAAAGCGCTACGCGTGGTGACGGTCCCCGCCAGCGGTTGACATGCCCACTCAAACTCGACAGGCCATGACCAGGCATCGGCAGCATTCCCCGGCCCCGGACTCGAACGAGCTGATCTCCCGCGTCCGCCGCATCGCGTTGGAGGTGGCTGCGCCATCCGCAGCCGACGTCGACGCCAGGGCCCGGTTCCCGTCCGAGACCTTCGACGCGCTTCGCGAGGCGCGAGTGCTGTCGGCGCTGGTGCCCCGAGATCTCGGCGGCACGGAGAGTTCCCTGCGCGATCTCGTTGAGATGTGCACGATCCTGGGGCAGGCCTGCGGGTCGAGCGCCATGGTACTCGCGATGCATCACATCCAGGTGGCGTGCATCGCCCGTCACGGCGCGGGTGACGCGTTCTTCGACGGCTACCTCCGCGAGATTGCGGACCGGCAACTCCTGCTCGCCTCCGTGACCTCCGAAGTCGGGGTGGGGGGCGACACCCGGTCCAGCATCTGTGCGCTGGAACGCAACGGCGATCGCTTCACGCTGACGAAGGACGCCACGACCGTATCCTACGGCGAGGCGGCGGAAGACCTGCTGATCACCTGCCGTCGCAATCACGACGCCCCTCCCAGCGACCAGCTGCTCGTCCTGGTCCGCCCCGGCGACTACCGCCTCACCGACCGGGGCTCCTGGGACACCATGGGAATGCGCGGCACATGCAGTCCCCCGTTCAGGGTGACCTGCACCGGCCCGGCGACGCAGGTCCTCCCCGTGCCGTTCGCGGACATTTCCGCCGAGACGATGGTGCCGTACTCCCATGTGCTCTGGTCCGCGCTCTGGTCGGGCATCGCGACCGATGCCGTGAACCGTGCGGCGAGCTTCGTCCGTGCGGCCGCCCGCAAGGCGCCGGGCACGGTGCCGCCGACGGCGACGCGACTGGCCGAAGTGTCGGTGATGCTCCAGGCGCTCCGCGCCAACGTCCTCGCGACCGCCCTCGAGTTCGACGCCCTTGGCGACGACCGAGAAGCCCTGGCCACCATGGCATGGGCCCTCCGGTTCAACAACCTGAAGGTCGCGGCCTCGGAGGCCGCGCCAGCGATCGTGCACCAGGCACTCCAGATCATCGGCATCATGGGGTACAAGAACGACAGCCCCTTCAGCGTCACCCGGCACTACCGGGACACCCTCTCGGGCGCGTTGATGGTCGGGAACGAGCGCATCCTCGCCAAGAGCGCCTCGATGCTGCTGGTGGCAAAGGGAGACCCGGGTTGATGTCGCACGACGGACACGGAGGCGAGAGATTCTACGACGAGCTCGTCCGCCATGGGCTCCTGATCCCGGCCGGGCCGCTCGGTGCCTTCGGGCGTGGGCCGGTGTTCGAGCAGGTGCTCGAGGCAGTGGACGACGCCATTCTCCGCGCCGCCGGGAATGACGGCGTGGAATCGTTGACGTTTCCGCCGGTGATCGACCGGATGATCATCGAGCGCACCGGATACATGGACTCCTTCCCCACCCTCTGCGGCGCCATCCACAGCTTCGTCGGCACCGAGCGTGAGGCCCGCGCGGTGTCACAGCGCATCGCCCGGGGCGAACCCTGGGGCGATGCGCTGAGCCAGACGGACGTCGTCCTGAATCCCGCGGCCTGCTACCCGTTCTACCCGACGTGCACCGGCACGATCCCGGCCGACGGGCGCCACGTCACGATGCTGGCGTGGGTGTACCGGCAGGAGCCGTCCCTCGAGCCGACCCGGATGCGCTCGTTCCGGGTACGGGAGTTCATCCGGATCGGAACGCCCGACACGGTCGTCGAGTGGCGGGACCGATGGCTCGCGCGCGGCGTGGACCTGCTCCAGTCCCTGGCGCTGCCGGCCAGGGCGGACGTGGCGGCGGACCCCTTCTTCGGGCGGGGCGGGAAGATCCTGGCTGCCGGGCAGATCGAACAGCGGCTCAAGTTCGAGGTGCTCATCCCGGTGGTGTCGCTCGAGCAGCCCACCGCCTGCTGCTCCTTCAACTACCACCAGGACAAGTTCGGCTCCGCGTTCGACATCCGGCTGCCGGAAGGAGAATCGGCCCACTCGGCGTGCCTCGGGTTCGGCCTCGAGCGGGTCGTGATGGCCCTCTTCAAGACCCACGGCTTCGACCCGGGCGCCTGGCCGTCCGGCGTGCGGGGCCAGCTCTGGCCGTGAGCCGCCTTCAGGTGATTCCGGGACTTGCCGCCGCCGACTACCATCGGCACCTCAGCCACGCCCCCGACCGCGACTGGGTCGAGCGGAACTGCTACGTGGACGTGATCATCGAGATGCTGCACGCCCTCGGCGTCGAGCCGCTGGCCGCGCTCGGCGTGGCCGCGGCGGTGGACTTCGAGGGCGACAACTTCACCTTTCTCAAGCCGAACCACGAGGACTTGCGGGTGATGTTCGGCGTCGACGTCCAGGAGATGAACGTCTGGCTGCCGCTCCTCGAACACGCGCGACACCACCTGGCCGAGGGCAGGCTCATCGCGACGGAGTCGGACGCATTCTGGCTTCCCGACACTTCCGGCACCGACTACCAGCGCAACCACGTCAAGTCCACCATCATCCTGGCCGACCTCGATGAGGACGCCAAGCGCCTCGGCTACTTCCACAACGCGGGGTACTTCGAGCTCGCGGGGGCGGATTTCGACCGGTTGTTCCGCCTCGGCGCCGGGCCGGACCCGACCTTTCTGCCGCTCTTTGCCGAATTGGTGCGCATCGACCGGCTGGTCCATCGCCCCGTGTCCGAACTCGCCACCATCGCGGCGGCGCGCCTCTCCGTGTACCTCGGGCGCCGTCCCGCGGACAACCCCGTACGCCGCTTCGAGGACCGATTCGCGCGGGAGCTCCCCCGGATGCAGGAGCTTGGCCTTCCCCACTATCATGCGTGGGCGTTCGCGACCACCCGGCAGCTCGGTGCGGCGAGCGAGCTCTTCTCGCTCCACCTCGATTGGCTTGCCGGCGCAAGCGGGCGCGAGGCCCTGGCTCCCGCGGCCGAGTCGTTCCGCCGGCTCAGTGCCGCGGCAAAGACCTTCATCCTCAAGGCGGCGCGGGCGGTGAACTCGCGCAAGCCCCTTGATCCGACCGGCAGCTTTGACGCCATGGCCACCGCCTGGGAAACCGGGATGGCACTACTGGATCACCACGTCGGTGCGACAGGGATGGCACCCGCATGACCGGCGCATCGCTCCGGGTGGGGGTGGACCTGGTGCAGGTGAGCCAGGTGGCCGATTCCATCGCGCGTTTCGGCGACCGCTATCTCCGGCGGGTGTACACCGAAGGAGAACTGGCCTACGCCACGGCCGCCGGCGACGGCGCCCCTCGGCACCTCGCCGCGCGTTTCGCCGCGAAGGAGGCCGCCGTCAAGGCCCTGGACCTGGCCGACGCGCCGCTGGACTGGCGGCAGATCGAGGTCCTGCGCGAGTCGTCCGGCCGCTGCGCCCTGGCGCTGCACGGCGCAGTTCGCGCCGCGGCCGATCGCCTGCGGGCCGGCCCGCTGGCCGTGTCCCTCAGCCACGAGGGCGACTACGCCACCGCCGTCGTGATCACGACCCTCCACGAGAACGACGCCTGATGACCGACTCAACCACCGCCAGCCGAGCCGATACCATCCGCCGGATTCTCAAGGAGCACGGCAGGCTCTCCGTGGACGCCCTGGCCATTCCCGACGATGCCGACCTCTATCAGTCCGGCATGACCTCCCACGCGAGCGTCAACGTGATGCTCGCCCTCGAAGGGGCGTTCGACATCGAATTCCCCGATCACATGCTGCGGCGTGGGGTCTTCGAGAGCGTGGCCGCCATCCGGTCCGCCATCGACGAACTCGCCGGGAGCTGAGCCAGCATGGCAGGCCGGGTCCGGGCAATCACCGGCCACAGCGCCGAGCCACTCGCCGACGGGTGGGAACTCGCCGCGTGTGCTCCGGATGAGATTGCCGGACCGGGCAGCGCCGGCCTGGCGCGCCTCGACTGGCTGGCCTGCGGCGGGCCGAAGCCCGCCGCCGCGGCGCTTCGCGACCTCGGGCGGTGGAGCCTCGACGGACCACCGCGCCGATTCGACGCCGAGGATTGGTGGTACCGGCTGCGCTTCGCCACCGCCCCCGCCGCGCCCGGGGAGGAAGCCTGGCTCTGCCTTGATGGGCTCGCGACGGTGGCCGAGGCCTGGCTGAACGGCGAGCCCCTGTTGACCTCCACGGGAATGTTCACCGCCCACGAGCGGCGCGTGGACGCACTGCTCCGCCCCGAGAACGAACTGCTCCTCCACTTCCGCTCGCTCGACGGCCTGCTCTCCGCCAGGCGGCCGCGGCCGCACTGGCGCACGCCGATGGTGGCCCACCAGCAGCTGCGCTGGTTCCGCACGACGCTGCTGGGGCGGACGCCCGGCTGGTCGCCGCCTGCCGCGGTCGTGGGACCGTGGAGGGGTGTCCGGCTCGAGCGCCGCCGCGGGGTGGATGTGCGCCTGGGCCGCCTCGTGGCCGACGCGGATGGCACGGTGGAGGTCGCGTGCGAGGTGCGCGCGATAGACGGGCTCGGAGCGGGTGCCGTGTCCCTGGTGCTCGAGCGGGGCGGCCGCACCCACCGGGCTACACTGGAGGCCGGCGACGACAACGGCTCGGCGCGGGGGCGGTTGGTGGTCCCGGCGCCGGCGCTGTGGTGGCCGCACACGCACGGCGAGCCGGCGCTGTACGCCGCGCGGCTGGAGGTGCAGCGCGCGGGCGGCATCGTGGCCGCCGACCTTGGGGCGATCGGATTTCGCTCGGTCGCGCTGGATGCCGCCGACGGCCGGTTCGCCCTCCGCGTGAATGCCGCCCCCGTGTTCTGCCGGGGCGCCTGCTGGACCCCCCTCGACCCCGTGTCGTTCGCCAACGACCCGCTCGCGCTTCGGGCGGCCTTCGATCGGGTCGTGGATGCCGGCATGAACATGCTGCGGGTTGGCGGCACGATGGTGTACGAAACGGACGCGTTCCTCGATGCGTGCGATGCGGAGGGCGTGCTCCTGTGGCAGGACTTCATGTTCGCCAACCTCGACTACCCGAGCGGCGACGCCGGGTTCGATGCCGAGGTGGCCCAGGAGGCACGGCAGGTGTTGGGGCACCTGCGGGGCCGGCCCTCCCTGGCGCTCCTGTGCGGTAACAGCGAAGGGGAACAGCAGGCGGCGATGTGGGGGGCCTCCCGTGAGCGCTGGCACCCGCCGCTGTTCCACCAGGTGCTTCCCTCGCTCGCCAACGCGGAGGTGCCGGATGTTCCCTACTGGCCCTCATCGGCAAGTGGGGGCGCCTTCCCACACCAATCGAGCGCGGGGTCTTCCTCGTATTACGGGGTCGGGGCGTACCTCCGGCCATTGGAGGATGCCCGGAGGGCGGAAGTCCGGTTCGCGTCGGAATGCCTGGCGTTCGCGAACATCCCGGAGCCCGAGGGGCTGGCTCGCCTTTCCCGGGGGGTATCCGTCCGGGTGCACGAGGCGGCGTGGAAGGAGCGCGCCCCGCGCGACCTCGGCGCTGGCTGGGACTTCGACGACGTGCGGGACCACTACCTCCAGCGCCTCTTCGGTGTGGACGCGGCGGCGCTGCGATACTCCGATCACGACCGATACCTCGAGCTCGGGCGGGTGGTGACGGGCGAGGTGATGGCGCAAGTCTTCGGGGAGTGGCGCCGGAAGCGGTCCCCCACCGCTGGCGGCCTCGTTTGGTTCCTCAGGGACCTCTGGCCCGGCGCCGGCTGGGGCCTGGTCGATGCCGACGGCCGGCCGAAGCCGGCATGGCACATCGTGCGACGTGCCCTGCAGCCGTTGCTGCTCCACCTGAGTGACGAGGGAGGCAACGGCATTGCGGTTCACGCGGCTAACGATGGCGAGGCTCCGTTCCGGGGGACAGTGACCCTCTCGCTCTGGAAGGACGGGGCCATCCCGGTCGGTCGTGGCGCGCGAGCGATCGAGATCCCAGGCCGCGGTGCGGCCGAGTGGGACGCGACGGAGTGGTTCGACGGATTCCTCGACCTGTCGTACGCCTACCGGTTCGGGCCGCCGGCGCATGACGTCGTCGCCGCCACCCTCGCCGACGACCAGGGTCAGCTCGCCGCGCGGGCCTTCCACTTCATCGGGCACCTGCCCCATCGCCAGGAGGCGGACATCGGGCTCGTGTCCCGGGCCACCCCCCTCGGCGACGGCCGGCACCAGATCACCGTCACCGCCTCGCGGTTTGCCTATGCGGTCCGGCTGGACGTGGCGGGGTACGCACCCGACGACAACTACTTTCACCTGGCCCCGGGTGAGGAGCGCCGCATCGTGCTGCGCCCGGCATCGCCAGGGGAGGGGCGCCCGCGAGGGAGCGTGCGCGCGATCAACGCCCACGCAGGGGCTCAGGTGACCTTCGAGTGACTGGGCCCGACGAGCTTCCGCGCCCGATTCCCGGCTATTTCGGCCCTTCGGAGCGTCCCCTCCTAGGATGGTTGCACCCTGCCGCACCCCAAGTGGCCCAGCGGGATGTCGGCGTGGTGCTGTGCAACCCCTTCGGGTATGAGGCGCTCTGCGCGCACCGCAGCATCCGGCGTTTTGCCGAGGCCGTGGCGGCAAGCGGGTACCCCGCGTTGCGCTTCGACTACGACGGCACGGGTGATTCCGCCGGGGACGACGAGGATCCAGACCGGTTGGCCGGGTGGGTCGGAAGCGTTGCCCGGGCGATCGACCACCTGAAGACGCGCACCGGCGTGGAGAGGGTGTGCCTGGTCGGACTCCGATTCGGGGCCACCGTCGCTGCGCTTGCCGCCCAGACTCGCGAGGACGTCGCGGGCTTCGCCGCGATCGCCCCGGTGGTCCGTGGCAAGCCGTGGCTTCGGGAGCTTCGCGCCGTGCAGGCGACGATGGGGCGGCCCGAGCCTCCGCCCGGACTGGCGCTTCCCGACGGCGCTAGCGAGAGCGTCGGCCTGCTCCTGACCGGTGCGACGCGGGCAGCCATCGCCGAGGTCGACCTTTCGACCCGGGCGCATCCCCCGTCGCCGGAGTGCCTCATCATCGACCGGCAGGACCGGCCCGGGGCAGTGGAGTGGTGTGACCGGCTCCGGCTGGGGGGAGCCCGGGTCCGGCACGCCGTCCTGCCCGGCTACGTCGAGATGATGCTCGACCCGCACGAGGCGCGGGTGCCGGAGGCAATGATCGACGAGCTCGCCGGGTGGCTGCACGACCGCCTTCCCGACGCCTCGCGCGCCGCCCGGCGCACGGCCCTCGGCGGCACCGCTGAGTCGGCATCAATCGCGGAAGGAGTGCAGGAGCGCGCGCTCTTCCTCGACGATGCCCGGCGGCTCTTCGGCATTCTCGCCACGCCGACCGCCGGACGCCCGGAGCGGGCCCTGCTCCTCCTCAATGCCGGTGCCAACCATCACATCGGCAACGCGCGGATGTACGTGCGCTTTGCCCGCAGGCTGGCGGCCACCGGATGGGCGGTGCTTCGGTACGACGTATCCGGGATCGGCGACAGTGCGCCGCACCCCGGTGAGGCGGAAAACGTCGTCTACACCCCCGAGGCGCTCGCCGACCTCCGGACCGCGGTGGAGTGGGTCCTCCGCGAAGTCGGCGTCCGGGAGGTCGAGGTGGCCGGACTCTGCAGCGGGGCATACGTGGCCTTCAAGGGTGCCGTTGCCGGGCTCCCGATCCGGGGCGCGACCATTGTGAACCCGCTCGTCTTCTATTGGAAGGAGGGGATGTCGCTTTCCTATCCGCCGTACATGATGGTGAAGGCGGCGGCGCAGTATCGAGAATCGGTCCTGGACCCCGCCAAGTGGAAGAAGCTGGCGCGCGGCCGGGTGCGCCTGCTGCCCATCCTTCGTGTCCTCCTGCACCGGGCAGGGGACCGACTGCACCACCTGGGCCGGGACGTGGCGCGCGCGGTGGGACTTCGGCTGCCCGAAGACCTGGGAAGGGACCTGGAGACCGCCACCGGCTCGGGAACCCGCCTGCGATTCGTCTTCTCGGAGGGTGATCCCGGCGAGACACTGCTTGAGGCAGGCGCTGGGCGCGTGACGAACCGCCTGCTGCAGGCGGGCTCGGTGGCGCTGACCCACCTCCCGGGCTGCGACCACAGCCTGTCGTCGTCCTGGATGCATGAGCTGCTGTGGCAGGAGCTCCTCCGCGCGCTCTCCGGCGGATGAACTCCACCAACATCGAGGTTGGCGGGCTCCGGACGGTGCTCGTGGAGAACCCCGGCACGCCCCGACTTCCCGTCGTGCTGCTCCACGGCTACGCGATGCACCCGTCCGACCTCGCGCCGTTCGTGGAGTCGATGGGGGTCCCCGGCACTTTCTATCTTCCCGAAGGCCCCGTGAAAGCCGAACCCTGCGGATGGGCCTGGTGGCCCATCGACCAGGAACGGAGGAACCTCGAGATGGCGGCCGGGCCACGCGACTTGTGGCAGGCGCACCCCCCGGGCGCCGCCGCCGCACGGGCACACTTCGCCAGCCTCCTCCACCAGGTTTGCGCCCGACATGGCGGCGCATCGCCGGTGGTGATCGGGTTCTCGCAGGGTGGCATGCTGGCCTGCGACACCCTGCTGCGCGATGGCGGGCCCATGTCGGCGCTGGCGCTGCTCAGTGCATCCCGGATCTCGCTGGACGAATGGCTCCCCCGGGCGGAGCGCCTCGCCGGCATGCCCGTGCTCGTCAGCCACGGCCGGCAGGATCCCGACCTCGCGTTCGCTGCCGGGGAGGCGCTCCGTGACTTCTGTGCCCGGTCAGGGGCGCTGGTGACGTGGGTGCCGTTCGAGGGCGGCCATGAGATCCCGCTTGTCGCGTGGCGCGCGGTGCGGCGACTGCTTCAGGAGCATTCCAGGGCGAGTTGAGATGGAACGACACCCCGTCCCCCCAAACGATGGGGAGGCGGGGTGTTCGTGTGTTCGGGGCGAACGGGAGGGACGAGCGGCGCCAGGTGGTGTCGCCCGCCTCCCCCGCAGGCGGTTCACGACCGCGAGCAGCCGATGGCGCAGCCGTCGAGATAGCCGCTGCCGAAGACGCCGCCGTCACCGTCGGCGCCGAGGCCGATCAGCGTGAGGGCCCGAAGGTCCCCGAACCGTTGCACTGCGGGTTTCTGGTACATGGTGCAATCCTCCACTCCGCTTCGCGGACAGCTGGTCCGCACAGTCCGTGGCACTATGCCGCGGAAGGTCGCGTCGCCAAGTGCCCGGGTTCGGCAGCACGCGGCTGCCGGGAACCACGGACATCGAGACCACGCAGCCAGAACTCGACCTTCATGGTGTGGAACAAGTTGACGCGCAGGAAATCGTCCCCCCGCCCCGCGAGATACTCCTCGATGGCCCGCCGGAGCGCCCCGGGCTCCACCAACTTCAGTTCGGCCAGTCGCAGCGGCGCCCCCAGGAGCCGCCGGAGAAGCACGGGGTAGAGCTCCCGCATCCTGGCCCGCGAGAACCCCACGGTGACTCCCGTCCGGTGCGGTCGCGCCTGCAGGACCGAGTCGGGAAGGAGCCCACGCATGGCCGCCCGCAGCAACCGCTTCGTCTCCTTGCCGTCCGCCCGTTCAGCCACCGGACGCCCCAGTGCGAACTCGACCACCCGCAGGTCGAGGAGCGGAGAGCGCACTTCCACCCCCTCGTCGAGCAGCGCCCCCCGCATGTAGGCGGCCCCCCACCCCCAGACGGGCATGGACAGGTAGAGCTGCGTCTCGGTCTCCGCGTGGCTCCCACCCCGCTCCGACCTCAGGGAGGCGAGGTCTCGCGCGCGGAGGGCCTCCCGACCCTCACGATCCCCGCGGACCCACGGTGTCAGGTTTCGCTCCAGATAGTGCCGCGGGATGCGCCGTCCGGTCCACCGCTCCGCCGCCGCGACCACCCCCGGGGGCAGGTGCGGCAGCAGCCCGAGCCGCGCCGCGTGCCTCCACCCGAATCCACGACGTGCCCACGCCTCCGAGGCGAACGCCAGCCATTTCCCGCGGGCGAGAAGATCCGCGAGCCGGATATCCGACACCTGAAAGAGCTGGTCCCCGCCCCCGCCGTCGACCGCCACCCGCGCGCCGAGTGACCGGGTGCCTCGGGCGAGGCCACGGTTCCACCGCTCGTAGAGGTGCGCGGGCGGCTCGTCCGTCTCGCCGCAGCGCTCGACCAGCCCCTCGAGCAACTCGAGCGAGGCGCTGTCGATCCAGTGGACCGCGCTGCCCCATCGATCGGCCGCCGCCTGGATGTACGCGTCCTCGCGGCCGGGATCCCCCTCGGGATAGCTGATCGACACCGGGCGGAAGCGTCCGCGCTCGGAGGGAGCCAGCCCGTCCTGGCCCGCGGCGAAGACGGCCGTGGAGTCCCACCCGCCGCTCATCCACGCGGTGGCACCCTCGCTCCCCAACCGTTCCGTCACCGCGACCCGGAGGAGGCCCCGCAACTCCTCGGCGGCGGCGTCCATCGAGGAGACGGCGCGGTCGGCCCGCGCTTCGGCCCGCCAGAACCGGTCCTCGACAGTCCGCCCATCGGCCCAGGCCAGCGTGCGGCCCGGCAAGAGGACATCAATACCCTCGTAGGCCGTGTCGGAGCCGTGCGACCACCCGAGCCCGCCCACCAACGCACCCAGGTTGGCGAGGTTCAGCGCCGCCGCGGTGCCACGGAGCTCCGCCAGCGTACGGCAGGAGCTCGACAGGGCCACGCCCTGCCCAATCCGCGTCACGAAGAGCGGTCGGCCACCGATCGGGTCACGCGCCGCGAACAGGCGGCGGCGGCGGCGGTCCCAGAGCGCAAAGGCGTAGTCGCCATTGAGGTGGCGGACCAGTTCGGTTCCCCACGCACGGTAGGCCGCCTCGATCAGCGCGGAGGGCGAGTCACCGGCGGGCTCGATCCCCGCCGAGGCCAGCGCGCGCAGCAGCCCGGGACGGTCATACAGCGTGGCATCGGCGGCCACCACCGTCTCCGGGCCCTGATGGACGAGCACGCCGCCACTGAAGTCTCGGTGCGCCTGCCACGCCTTCCTCGACACCAGGAAGGTGGCCTCCGCGCCCTCCCACACCTCTTCCTGCTCCCCGCCGAGCCGACGGAGCGGCTCGAGCACATCGCCAGCCAGACGGCGGGTCGGTGCACCCGCCATGGCAAGGAATCCACTCACGCCGCGCCCCTCAGGCCGTCCTCACGCCTTGTCCACCACCAGCTTGTGGCCGCGAAGCTGCTCCAAGAGTTCAAGCACGTCCGACCGGATCTGGTCGGCGCTCACGTCCGAATACCTTGCGTGAAGTTGGGCACAGAGTTCGTCGAGCCCGCTGCAGGCTGGCGGAAGGAGCTGCCAGACGCGGACGCCGACTTCGTTCAGCCCGAAGTAGATCTCGTCCTCCAACTGGAGCAGCACGGCGCCATCGGAGACTTCCCGGAACACCACGGAGGGATGGGGACTCGGAAGAATGGGGCTACCCTCCGCCGAAAGCGGGCGAGAGACGAATCATTGCTCAGTCCAGGGAGGTGGCCGAAACCACGCCACCCTAACAGTCAGGGCAAGGTCCGTTCCTCGTGCCGGGTCTCGCGGCAAAGCGTCAAGTGCTTACCAGGTATTGGGATAGGCTGTTGCGACGGCGCTGCGGGCGGGTCCCTGGTGTGTCACCGGCTCGACTGGAGCGGCCAGTTCGTGGGGCCGGCTCGACACCGGGCGGGGATGGATCAGAGGGAGTCTCGAGGGGAACTATCCCGACAAAATGGCTCGAGTTACGACCCCAGGGCGAGATCCGTGACGTCGGACATTGCGAGCGCGCCGCTCGTGGAGACGAGCACCGTGAACCGGAAGAGGGCCCGCGCAACGTGCTTCAGGTGAGGGACCATGGATGGCGGAATGATCATGCGGCCGAGGGTGACAGTGGAGGCGCCCAGCAGGAGTTGGTGACGCGCCGCACGGACGAGGAGGCGGAGCGCCCGCCATCTATCGGAGGCCGCGACGTGACCCGCCGCGGCAACCAGCGACTCCGCCTTTCGGCGCCGGATCATCGGGGCCTCGCGCTGCGCCAGGTCGGGCGCCTCGCGCGCGACCTTGTCCAGGATTCGTACCGTCTCGAGCTGCATCGCATGGCCGGCATGCAGCCAGGACATCTGTCCGGGGCTGCGGCGGTAGCGCAGGAGGGCGGCGTCCACATGGGCGAAGCGTGCCCGCCGCGCCATGCGCAGGATCAGGTCATAGTCGCTGCTGTAGCGCAGCGACTCATCCGAGTCTCCCGACTCTTCCAGGAGCTGGCGGCGAACCATGACCGTCGGCGGATGGACGACATTTCCATGGACAAGGAGCCCGTCCACCCGGCCGGAGCGGACCGTGGCTGCCCGTCCCTTGAGGTCCACCGCCATCAGGGTGTCGGGATAGATCCCAGGCAAACCACCGCACTGGGAGACCGCGGAGTAGTAGCTGGCCCAATGCGCGGGGTCGTCGTCGGTGGCAGGGTCGGTGAAGGCGGTGAAGTCCGAACTGACCAGGCCGATTTCCGGGTGGACCTCGAGCACCCGGGACTGGACCTGAAGTCGCTCCGGCGCGGCCAGATCATCCGCGTCCATCCAAGCGAGGAATTCCCCGGAGGCGGCACGCTGACCGGCGTTCCGGGCGGAGGCGAGCCCGCCATTTCGCTGAGTGATGACCGTGATCCGGTTGCCGAAGCTGGCGAGGACCTCCCCCGTCGCGTCCGTCGAACCGTCGTTGACGACAATCACCTCGAAGTCGGGGTGCCGCTGTGCCAGGCAGCTCGCCACGGCCTCCCCCACGGTCTCTGCCGCATTGTACGCCGGGATGACGACAGAGACGCGGCCAGGCCGCCACCGGCCGACGACATCCGGCGTATCCCCAGCATCGGGGATCGAACCCTGCGCGTCGAGGATGCCCGTCACTGCGATGCTCCGCCTAGAGGATGGCCACCGCGACCTCGAGGAGGTCGCGGAAGAGTTCCAACAGGGCGGCCGGGAGGAGGATCTTCAGGAGCAGGCGGGCCGCACCTTGGTCCACCTTCCCGTATCGGATCGCGCTCTTGGCCAGGAACCGCAAGGCCGCCCATCGATGGTGGGAGGCGATGCCGGCGGTCGCCGCATCTGCGTACAGGTCTCCCATCAGCGCCCGCGCCTCCCTTGGGTGCCGGGCCCGAAGTCCGGGGTCGCGATCCAGGATCTGTTCGGCCACGTGCACGGAGTCGAGCGGGGCCTCCTCGCTGAAGGACACCTGACCGGCGGACAGCCGGTAGCGAAGGAGCGGCGCCTCGACGAATCCGATCGGCCCGAAACGCGCCACCCGAACGAGCCAGTCCCACTCACACATGATGCGAATCGAGGGGTCGAACCAGCCCGCCGAGTCGAGCAACTCCCGACGGAACAGCACCGTGGGCGGGTGGACGAAATTGCCGAGCGCCAGCTCCTCGTAGACATCCCCCCACCGCACCGTCACCGGGGCCGACTCACCGTCCCCGCCTCCGAGCTTCAGGGCCGACTGGTGCGAGTACCGGGCCGCCACCCCACCACGCTCCGGCCGGAGCTGCCCGTAGTATTCCGCCCCGTGCCGCCCGGAGACCTGGCCCGCGGCGTTGAAGGCACTGAATTCGGTGCAGCAGAGGACGAGGTCAGGGAGCGCCTGGAGGCACGCCATCTGAACGGCGATGCGCTCCGGCTCACAGATGTCGTCGGCATCCATGAGGGCCAGGTAGGCGCCCGAGGCGGCCCGGATGCTGGCGTTCCGCGCGGCCCCAATGCCCTGATTCTCCTGATGAATCGCTCGGATCGAGTCCCCAAACCCCTGCAGGACACTCCAGGTGCGGTCGGTGGAGCCATCATCCACCACCACCACCTCGATGGGGCGGTAGGTCTGCGCCAGTACACTCGTGACGGCCTCCGCCACCGTTGCCTCGGCATTGTGGGCGGGAATCACGACGCTGACCAGGGGGCCCGGAACGATGCGCGCACCGGTCACGACGAGGAGCCCCCACGCGGGCGCACGCCCATCAGTCGATCGTAGATCGCGTAGAGCGCCCGCAGAGGTGGTGAACGCACGACCTGAAAGCTCCTCAGCGAGCGGGCCTCGGTGAGAAAGTCCTGCTTGTACTGGCGGTGGCGGCCTTGCCCGCCCAGGAAATCAAACCACCGGAGCACGTCGCGGAATGCCTCCTCGATCGAGTAGCCGAAATGCAGGTAGCCCGGGGAGAAGCCCGCGGTCCGATCCGCATCGAACCCCGATTGCAGGTTGTATTCCGTGTCACCCACCCGGATGTTGTACATCACCGCGATCGGCTGCCCCCCCGATTCCAGGGTGCTCATCCGAAGGGCGCCCACCTCCGCAAGCCGGGGCGCCATGGCCCGGTGGAAGTCCCGCGCCACGCCGACGTACTGCGGCGCGTTCCACCGCGCCCGGTGGAAGGCATCGATCAAGTCGAGCGTCGCTTCTGCCTGCGCGGCGCCCGCAATCACGACGCGCGGGTGGTCGAGTTTCGACCGCTGGTTCCAGACCTTTCGGCGGACGCTGCCCGGCAGGCCTCGCAGGTAGTCCTCGAAGGTGCCGGCCAGACGCACGCGATGAGCCTCGAGCGGGTCGGTGGACCGCACCAATCCGGCACCGGCGAGGACCTCCTGCGCCAGACGTGCCGCCAGGCCGCCCACCGGTGTGTTGCCGAGGATGAGGTCGGACCAGCCACGATCTTCCCGCAGCCAGTTCCCCACCGCGGCAACGACGACCTGTTCGTAGCCAGTCTCGGCAATGAGATCGAGGTACTCCGAAAAGACCCCCCGGCCATCCCTCCACGTGGAGCCGATGGACTGGAGCCGTCTGGCGGTGATGCCGCCGCGGTGAGTGGCCCTGTGGCGGAAGAAGGGCGCCACACCGACCAGCAGGGGCCCGTCGTAGCAGGCGAGGAGCACCAGCTCGCCGCCGAGCAGGGTTCGATGGGATTCCCACCAGAGCCACTGCCAGCTCCAGGACATGAAGAGCGGATCGGCGGCGGAGGCGGCAAGGAGGGCCTGCCACTCCCGCTCGGCACCACCGAACTCTTCGTGCGTCCAGCATCGCACGCGGGTGATGGACTTCGCAGCTGCCAGCGACCGGCTCCGGCTCCAGGGAAGGCAGCCACCGGCGCAGAGCGCGTGCCATCGCACGGCCGGACCTCGGGCCGAGTTCCCAGTACCACGCTGCGCCTAAGGTGTTGTCCACGAATGTGTTACGCACGAAGCCCCGCCATCGACCGTGACGGCGGGGCCCCTGGAGGATCCCCCGAGGGGGCTATTGTGGCACTACACCCTCGCGTTCGCCACCGCGCGCACCACGTCGCTCTGGCTGATGACGCCGAGCAGCTCGCCGTCCTTCTCCACGAAGAGCCGGTGCACGTTGGCGTACAGCATCTGCTGCGCCGCCTGCTTCACCTGGGCCTGGGGCTCGATGGTCATCGGCTTCGGCGTCATCAGGTCGCGCACCAGGGTCCCCTCGAACAGCGCCGCCTCCTCCGTCGGATCCCGCTCTGCGAGCGCCGTGAGGATATCCGTGGTGGAGAGCACGCCCACCAGGTGCCCGGCGGTATCCACCACCGGCAGGCCGGTCACGTGGGCGTCCGCCAGCGCCAGCACCGCTTCCGACACCGGACCGTCGCTCGGAATGGTCACGAGGTTCGATTGCATCAGTTCGCTGACCCGCATCCTGACCTCCATGGGAAGGACGCCCCCAAGATCACGCCGGCCGGCTGACCGGGCGGTGAAGGGGGTGGGAAGCGGGCTTCACGGTTCGCTCACCAATCCTTCAGGAACCCCGCCCAGATTGCCGGGCATGGACACCCCCCGCCGCTACTCCGCCGAGATCCTCCGCGAATTCCCCTGGTTGGCGCCCTGCCCCGATCACGCGTTGACCCAGGGCGGGTGCAGTGCCAGTACCGGGATGTCCGCCCCGCGCACCACCTTGTCCGTCACGCTCCCCAGCACCAGCCGCTTCATCCCCGACGCCCCACGCGTGGCCATCGCCACGCAGTCCACCGCCTCCGGCAGCGCCTGCTCCAGGATGGCCTGAGCCGGCGACGGAGAAACAAGGACGGTCGTGCTCACCCGGCACCCCTTCCGCTCCAGTCGGTCCGCAACGGCGTCGAGGTAGGCGGCCGCCGCCTCCCTGCCGAGATCGCCGGATTCCACCTCGGGGTGCACGACGCGCACGAGCGCGAACTCGCCCGTCGGCGGAGGGCAGAGCGCCAGCGCCGGCTCGAGCACCGCCTCGGCGCGCTCGGAGCCGTCGAGCGGCACCAGCATCCGGCGGAAGGCGACCCGATTGTCCACGGGCGCGGGGTCGTGGTGGCGGAGGAGGAGGAGCGGCACCTCGAGGTGCCGCAGGAGGTGATCGGCGACGCTGCCGAGCCAGAAGCGGCTCACCGGCCCGCGTCCGTGCGTGGTCATCACCACCATCCCCGCCCCGATGGCCCGCACATGTGCCTCGAGCGCCTCCGCCACCGGCCCATCGAGGATGGTGGTCTCGATCCGAACGCCGAACTGCCCGTGCATCCGGCCCGCCACTTCCTCGAGATACCGCTCCTCCCCGTCTCGCGCCAGCCGGTCGAGCTCGTCGAATGCCGTGGCCATGGCGGCGGAGTCGGCGCTGGGGGCCACGGGATGGTGGACCAGCGCCATGTGGAGCGACGCGCCGGTGCGGCGGGCGGTGGCGCACGCGGCACGGAGGGATTCCTCCGCCAGCCGCGATCCGTCGAGCGGGGTCAGGATGGCACGCACGGCGACGCCTCAGGGCGAGTGGTGTCCCCTCAACGTGCGACTGCGGCTATGAAGGAAAGTTGAAGAAACTCGGAAAGAGCGTCGTCAGGCGAGTACGGCCGCGAGGTCCGTCAGGAAGGCGTCCACGTCCTCCTCGGTGGTGTCGAAGGAGCACATCCACCGCACCAGTGCCGTCGCCTCGTCCCACACCAGGAAGTAGCGGCGCGCCTGCAGGGCCGCGATGCGATCGGGCGGGAGGTGCGCGAAGACGGCGTTGGCCTCCACCGGCTGGGCAATCCGGACCCCCGGCAACCGGGCCACCCCCGTGGCGAGCCGTTGTGCCATCCGGTTGGCGTGCCCGGCGTTGCGCCGCCAGAGGCCGCCCGTGAGGAGCGCCTCGAACTGGGCCGCCAGGAAGCGCTGCTTGGAGGGGAGCTGCATTGCCTGCTTCTGGCCGAACCGGGCCGCCTCGCCCCGCGCCCGGTCGAAGAGCACCACCGCCTCGGCGCCCATCGCGCCGTTCTTGGTGGCACCGAAGGAGAGGACGTCCACCCCGACATCCGCCGTGAGAGCACGCAGGGGGAGCTCCAGCGCCGCCGCAGCGTTGGCCAGCCGCGCGCCGTCCATGTGGAGGAGCATCCCCCGTTCGCGCACCACCGCCGAGAGGGCCTTCAGCTCCTCGGGGCGGTAGACGGTGCCGAACTCGGTGGACTGGCTGACGGAGAGGACGCGGGGGACGACGTGGTGCACCTGCGACGAGGCTGCCGGCGCGCCGACCGCGGCGCGCACCTGGGCGGGGGAGAGCTTGCCGTCCTCCGTCGGGAGCGGGACGAGCTTGCAGCCGAGGAAGCGTTCCGGGGCGCCGCACTCGTCCACGTAGACGTGGGCGGAGGCGGCGCAGAGCACCCCCTCCCAGGGACGGAGGAGGGCACCGAGGCCGACGACGTTGGCCCCGGTGCCCCCGAAGGTGAGGAGCACCTCCACATCGGCACCGAACTCCGCGCGGAGCAGCGCCGTGGCCGCCCGGGTGTGCGGATCGTCGCCGTAGGCCACGGCGTGCCCGGTGTTGGCGGCGGCGATGGCCGCCAGCACCTCCGGGTGCACGCCGGCGGCGTTGTCGCTGGCGAAGTGGCGCGCCGGCGTCCCGGCGGGAGGGGGACGCACGGCCCCCGCGCCTCTATTGCCTCGGGGGCGCGGCGGGGGCGGCGGCCGGCGCCTGGGCGGGCCAGACGTTGTCGGCCGGGTTCCGGTCGGGGAAGCGCCCGTTCGGGTCGAGGGTCACCTTCTCGATCGGCCGCTTCCCGAAGTCGAGCGTCGCCACGAAGCTCCGCTTCCCGCTGAACCAGACATCCACCGGCCAGGTCACGATCGCGCTGTTGCCGGTGACGACCGCGTTCGGCATCGCCTTGATGGGCGGGCCGTCGGCGGCAAAGTCCACCTTGAGCACCACCGGCGACGGCATCTCGCCGTCCTGGCGCACCGTCACCATGGTCTTCCCGCCCCTGGTCTCCACCCCGGCGATCCGGCCGTCCACCGACTCGGTGGTGAAGAGCCAGTAGTACCAGAACCAGCCCAGGTCCACCTGCTGGAACTCGTAGTCGAGCTTGAACATGAAGTCCCACGGCGACGGGTGCTTGAAGCGCCACGCCTTGGCGTAGAGCGACATCGCCCGCGTGACGTTCGAGTCGCCGACGATGGCGCCGAGCATGGCCAGCATCTGCGGCGCCTTGCCGTACGTCGTGAAGGCGTAGAGCGGGCCGTCGAAGTTGGCGTCCTGCATCATCAGGTTCTCGTACTCGTTGCCCGAGACGCTGCCGTACCGCTGCGCGACGCCGTTGAGCTCGGCCGGCTTCAGCTGGAACGCGGCGCCGGAGAGGATGTTCATGTAGCTGTTGAACCCCTCGTCCATCCAGCCGTACCAGGTCTCGTTGTTCCCCACCATCATCGGCCACCACTGGTGGCCGATCTCGTGGTCGGTCACGCCGAAGCCGGGGCCGCTCATGGTGAGCATCGGGTATTCCATGCCCCCCTCCGGGCCGTCCACCTGCGTGAAGAGCGGCCAGGCGTAGGGCATCCACAGCTTCGAATAGAACTCGAGCGCGTGCCGTGCGCGCGCGCCGGTCTGCTGGTATTCGGTGTGTTCGGGGAGGTAGAGGAGGTAGATCGGGATGGGCCCGCGGCCGGGGATGGTGGCGCGCGTGGCGTCCCACACGAATTCGTTCGAGGTGGCCCAGGCGAAGTCGGCCACGCTGTCGGCCAGGAAGTGCCAGACGATCCGGTCGCCGGCGACGGTGGCCTTCCCCGCCCCGCGCTCGTCGGCGCCGACGATCACGATCTGGCTGTCGGACTGCGTGGCGCGGTCGAGTCGGCCGCGGACGGTCGGGGTGAGGACCTCGCCCGCGTTGACGAGCTGCCCGGTGGCGCCCACCAGCCAGCCGGCGGGCACGTCCACCTGCACGTCGAACGATCCGAAGTTGTTGTAGAACTCGGAATTGCCGAGATACTCGTTGGTGTCCCAGCCGCGGAGGTCATCGTAGGCGGCGATGCGCGGGTACCACTGCGCCAGCTGGTAGAGCCGCGTGCCCCAGGCGCCCATGCGGTCGCCCCGCTGGTTCTCGGGCACCACCGGCACCTTGAACGACCAGCTCGCCTCGAGGGTGCCGGTGCCGCCGGGGGGAATCGGGGTGCCGAGCCGGACGCGCACCAGCGTGGTGGTGGACCACCGGTCGCGGAGGCTGTCCACGTTGACCTCGCGCCCATTGGCCACCAGACGGGAGACGGTGACGCCCCCGGTGATCGCCACGCTCGGGCTGAGCCGCGCGGTGTTCGGCGCAAAGAGGTTCTGGTCGAGCCGGATCGCGAATTCCCGGAGCTCGGTCGGGCTGGTGTTGGTGACCCGCACCGTCTCGGTGCCGGTCAGCGTGCCGGTGGCCACGTCGAGCCGGGTCTGGATGGCGTAGTCGGTCCGGAGCTGCCAGTACTTGGCCGTCGGCAGGCCGCTCGAGTCGCGGGTGCCCGCGGCCAGCCCGCGCTCGAAGGCGCGCGTGATCGGGATGGTGCGGCGGACGGCCCGCTCCGGATACTGGGCGGCGAGGGGACCGGCGGCGGTCAGGGCGACAAGGACAAGCGGCAGGGCGCGCATGAAGGCACTCGTGGCTGATGGGCGTTCGCTGGGGGTTCCGAGCCGTGGAAAGCTAGGTGCGTCGGATGCCGAATGGTACGGCGGGGGGCGCGGCGGGTTTCAGCGCGGGGGAAGCAGGCCGGGCAGGCGGCGCCGGCGGCCGGGCCAGATCCACCGGGGGGTGGACCAGGCGCGGGGGGACACGCGGGCCGGCACGGCGGCACGGGGCCGCCGTGTCACCGGACGGCGGCACATCGGTCAGCGCTCCCGGAGCAAGGTCCGCATCCGGACGGCGAGCGCCTCGATTTCGCGCACGCTGGCAAGCGTGTCTGGATCGAGCTTCGATTCGTTGAGCAGCAGCAGCTGGGCCTCCGCGAGGAGCGCGGAGAGGGGATTCGCGAGGTCGTGCCGGAGTTTCTGGATGCCGTCGGTGTCGTTCATCCGCCCACTACTCGAGCGACCGGTAGAGGTCGCGGAAGTGGTGCTCCCGGAGGGACCGCACCGACTCCCACAACTCCTGTTCGTGCGTGCTGCGGAAGATCTCGGCCGTTTCCCTCGGCACATCCACGCCGGCCTCCTGGAACTGCAGGCGGCCGCGCCAGACACGCTGCTCGTCGAGGCGGAGGATCAGGCGGATCGCGAGGGGGTGGCCGGCATAGGTCAGGGGGGGCAGGTCGAGAAGGACGGGCTCGCGGGAGTCGCGGGCAAGGACGCTACGGAGGGTTTGGGCTGGCATGGCGGAACCTCCCCAGAAGCCGCCGGCAAGCGGCCTACCGTCAGGAACTGCTCCGCTAAAGATATGGCATTACGGGAATTACGCAATAGGGTGTAAGTGCTTTCGTAGCGCATTGGAGCCTCCCCCGGCGGGGGCGGTCCGGCCTGCCGCTTGACGGATGGGGGGGCCAGTCGTAGCTTGGGGCACCTCTACACGTACCCGTCGCAGACTCACTCCCCAGCACACGACCACGCCGGCTCCGCCTCCGCGGAGCGCGTTCCATAGACGGTCCCGACACCCGATCAGCGCTCTGACTCTCCCCTCTCGCCGCACCTGCATTCCCGCCCCGCCCTGGGCCGGGCGTCTCATCCTGGAGCCATGTCCGTGGACATCGCCGAACTGAAGCAGAAGTCCGTCGCCGAGCTGCACACCCTCGCCGAGCAGCTCAACCTCACCAACTACTCCGGCCTCCGGAAGCAGGACCTGATCTTCCGCATCGAGCAGTCGCTGCTCGACTCGGACACGGTCATCCGCGGGGAGGGGGTGCTGGAGATCCTGCCCGAGGGCTACGGCTTCCTGCGGAGCCAGGACTGGAACTACCTCTACGGGCCGGACGACATCTACGTCTCGCCGAGCCAGATCAAGCGCTTCGACCTGCGGACGGGCGACACGGTCATGGGGCAGGTCCGCCCCCCGAAGGAGGGGGAGCGCTACCTGGCCCTCCTCAAGGTGGAGTCCGTCAACTTCGAGGAGCCGGAAAAGACCAAGCACCGGATTGCCTTCGACAACCTCCGCCCCCGCTACCCCGACCACCGCATCCGCCTGGAGCAGAGCACCGGCGACCTCGCGATGCGCGTGGTGGACCTCCTCTCCCCGATCGGCAAGGGCCAGCGCGGCCTCATCGTGGCGCCGCCCAAGGCCGGCAAGACCATCCTCCTCCAGAAGCTCGCCAACGCGATCAGCGAGAACCACCCCGAGGTGGTCCTCATCGTGCTGCTCATCGACGAGCGGCCCGAGGAAGTGACGGACATGGAGGAGAACGTCAAGGCGGAGGTCATCTCGTCCACCTTCGACGAGCCGGCCGACCGGCACGTCCAGGTGGCCGACATGGTCATCGAGAAGTCGAAGCGGCTGGTGGAGCATGGCCGGGATGTCGTCATCCTGCTCGACTCGATCACCCGCCTGGCGCGCGCCCACAACGTGGTGGTGCCGCACTCCGGCAAGATCCTCTCGGGCGGCGTGGACGCCAACGCCCTCCAGAAGCCAAAGCGCTTCTTCGGGGCGGCGCGCAACATCGACGGCGGCGGGTCGCTGACCATCATCGCGACCGCGCTGGTGGACACCGGCAGCCGAATGGACGAAGTGATCTTCGAGGAGTTCAAGGGCACCGGCAACATGGAGCTGGTGCTCGACCGCCGCCTGGCCGACCGCCGCATCTACCCCGCCATCGACATCCAGAAGACCAGCACCCGCAAGGAAGAGCTCCTCATGGACAAGGACGAGCTCAACCGGGTGTACCTCCTCCGGAACTTCCTGGCCGACATGCCCCCGGTGGAGGCGCTGGAGTTCCTGCTCGAGCGGATGAAGCGCACCAAGACCAACAAGGAATTCTTCGCCACGATGGCGCAGTAGGGGCGCACGGCGGTGCGCCCCTACTGCGCCATCGGGGCCCATCGCGCCATCGCGGCCGGCGACGCATGACCATCCCCCGCGCCGGCCGCATCCTCGCCCTCGACTGGGGCGAGGTCCGCTTCGGGGTCGCCCGCTCCGACGAGGGCCAGATCCTAGCCTCCCCCCTCACAACCCTCACCCGACGCCCCGGCAAGCGGTTCCCGATGCCCGGGCTCCTGGCCCTCCTTGCCGAGGAGCCGGTGGCCGGAATCGTGGTCGGGCTCCCGCTCTCCCTCGACGGAGGGGAGACGCCCTCGAGCGAGGCGGCGCGGGCCCTCGCGTCGGAGGTCGCCCGGCGGACCGGGCTCCCGGTCGAGTTGAGCGACGAGCGGTTCACCACCGCGATTGCCCTCGACGCCGTCCGCGAGATGGGCGGCCGGACGCGCGGCCGGAAGGAGGACGTGGATGCGCTAGCGGCCACGGTGCTCCTCCAGCAGTACCTCGACCACCGGCGCACCCGGGACACATGACCCGCCGCCACCTCGCGCTCCTGCTGCTCGCCGCCTCGGCCTGCGGCGGCCCCGCCCCCGACGCCCCGCTCGAGCAGGTCACGATCCCACCCGGCGCCACCCTGAGGGACATCGCCGACTCCCTGGTGGCGCACCAGGTGCTCGAGCATCCCACCTGGTTCCGCGTGGTGGCCAGGGTGACCCGGCGCGAGCGCGAGGCCCAGGCGGGGATCTACGAACTCCGCCGCGGGGAGCGCTCGACGACCCTGCTCCGCATCCTGAGCGAGGGCCGGGGCAAGCTGGTGCGGTTCACGGTGCCGGAGGGGGAGACGCTCCGGGGCGTCGCCGAGGTGGCCCAGGCGGAGCTCGGCATTGCCGCGGACAGCTTCCTCGTCGCCACGTCGGACACGGCACGGCTCCGGGCCGCCGGCGCCGAGGGGCCGAGCTACGAGGGGTGGCTCCATCCCGACACCTACCTGGTGCCGCTCACCATCGTCCCCGAGGACCTCGTGGACCTGATGGTGCGCCAGGCGGTGGCGCTCTGGACACCCGAGCGCGACGCGAGGCGGGAGGCGATGAAGCTCAGCCGCCTGCAGGTGCTGACGCTGGCGTCGATTGTGGAGGGCGAGGCGCTGGTGGACGACGAGCGGGCGGTGATCGCGGGGGTGTACCTCAACCGCCTGCGCCTCGGGATGCCGCTGCAGGCGGATCCGACGGTGCAGTACGGCATCGAGCTGGCGCGCGGAGAGCGGAAGCCACGGCTCTACACGAAGGACTACAAGTTCCCCTCGCCCTACAACACCTACCTGGCGCCGGGCCTGCCCCCGGGGCCGATCAATTCGCCGGGGACGGCGAGCATCGACGCGGTGCTCGACCCGGCGAGCGTGCCGTACCTGTTCTTCGTGGCGGGGCCCGACGGCCGCCACGTCTTCTCACGCACCTACCGGGAGCACCTCGTGGCCATCCGGCAGGTGCGGACGAAGATCCCGCCGGCGCCCCAGATCAACTGAGGAGGCAGTTTCAGGACGCCGCCGCGTACGAACGCGCGGCGCGTTCGACATCGTCGGAAGCCAGGATCCCGCGCACCACCGCCACCCCCGCCCCGCCGGCGCCGCGGGCCGCCACCACGTCCGGCGGCGTCACCCCCCCGATCGCCACACAGGGCAACCCCGCCGGCGCGAGCGCCACGATCGCCGCGAATCCCTCGATGCCGATGGCATGGCCGGCGTCCGTCTTGGTGGCCGTGCCCCGGAGCGGACCCACCCCCCAATAATCCGCGCCCGCCCCGGCGGCCACCTCCGCCTTCGACCCCACCGACGCGCCGATCCAGAAGCCCGGCGGGGCCGCTCGGCGCGCGAG
>CAZNLY010000023.1:26064-36194 GCA_964574295.1 uncultured Gemmatimonadaceae bacterium | reverse complement strand
TGCGGCTCCGGAGCTCCCGAGGAGGGACTCGAACCCCCGACCCGCTGATTAACAGTCAGCTGCTCTAACCAACTGAGCTACTCGGGATCGGCTCGGCGCCACCCGGCGCCGCGCGGAGGCAAGTCTAATCGCGCGGGCACCTTCCCGGTAGCGTTCCGGCCGTGATGGCGCCGCGAGTCGCTTCAGCGACACCCGCCGAGCCGCGGCCTCGGCCGCGCCCACGAAACCTGCCGCACAATCCCCCCTTTCCCCATCGTCCACGCAATTATCCCCACCCAATCCTCCTGTCCACAGCGATGCGATGTCAACAGCATCGAGACATTATCACGCCATTCAAGCGCCACTGATGGCCGATGCCAGGAATGCCGGTGCAGTCCGATGCACGGAGCGACTGGTCCGGAACCCCTTCGGATTTCAGTCGTTACAAATCATGTGAGCATTTGCTCGCAAATTCGAAAATAATAGCAAGCACTCACAATTATTTGGGTGGCAGAAACGGTCAAAAAACCCGCGTTTCTGGTGCACTTATCCACGCGTAAGTTGTTGTTGAAAAAGATGTTACATGAGCGGAGCTACCATCCTGGCCCCGCGCACTTACCTTGCGTCCATGACACTCAAGCCCCTGGCCGGCCACGCCGTGGCCCGACGCCGGTTGGCGCAGGCCATCCGGTCCGACCGGCTCCCTCAGGTCATCCTCCTGAGCGGGCCGGAGGGGGTAGGCAAGCAACGTCTGGCACTCTGGGCGGCCCAGTTCCTCCTCTGCGAGGCCCCCGGCGAGGAGCCCTGCGGGACCTGCCGGGCCTGCCGGCTGGTGCTCGGCCTGGCCCACGCCGACCTCCACTGGGTGGTGCCGATCCCCCGCCCCAAGGCCGGGGAGCCGGACAAGCAGGTGGAGGAGGCGGCCGAAAGCCTGGCCGAGGCCATGGAGGAGCGCCGCAAGGCACCGCTCTACGGGCCGGTGGATGGGATGGCGGGTCACGGGATGGCCACGGCGCGGCTGATCGCCCAGCGGGCCGCCCTCAAGCCGGTGGAAGGGAAGCGCCGGGTGTTCATCCTGGGCGAGGCGGAACGACTGGTGGTGCAGGAGTCGAGTCCCGAGGCGGCCAACGCGCTGCTCAAGCTCCTGGAGGAGCCGCCGGCGGAGACCTACTTCCTGCTGACCGCCGCGGAGCCGGGCAAGCTGCTCCCGACCATCCGGTCCCGCGCGGTGCCGCTGCGGCTCGGGCGCCTGACCGATGCGGAGGTGCGAAGCTTCCTGGCCCGCGAGCTGGATCCGGCCCCGGCCGGCGGCGAGCTCGACCGTCTCGTGCGGCAGGCCGGGGGCTCGATCGGGGCCGCGCTGCATGAGTCGGGAAGCGGCGCCGAGGCCCGCCGGGCCGCCGGCACCTGGCTGGAAGCGGTGATGGAGGGCACGGGCGCCGCGGCCGAGCGGGCGCTGGCCCAGGCACCATGGCAGGCGCGGGGCGACTTCACCGACCTGCTCGAGGCGGTGGCCGATGCGCTGGGCGACGCGGCCCGGGAGGCCGCGGGAGCGGAGCCGATCCGGCCCGTCCCGAAGCCGTTGCAGGGCCGGGCCGCCGCGGCCTTGGCGGAGGCGCAGTCCCTCGTCGGCAAGGCGCGCGACGCGGCCCAGGGCAACGTGAATCCGCAGTTGCTGCTGGCCGTGCTGGGCGCCGACCTCGCGGAGGTCCTGTGAGCCTCTCGCACGTGGACGAGGAGGGGCGGGCCCGGATGGTGGACGTGGGGGGCAAGCCGGTGACGGTCCGGACCGCCACCGCCGAGGGGCGGGTGCGGATGTCGCGCGAGGCGTACGACCTCGTGGCCACGAACGCCATCGCCAAGGGAGACGTGCTGACCGTGGCGGAAGTGGCCGGTACGATGGCGGCCAAGCGGACCGGGGAGCTGATCCCCCTCTGTCACCCGCTGCCGCTCGACGCGATTGAGGTGAAGGCGGCGCTCGACGAGACCCTCCCCGGCGTCCGGGTCACGGCCCGGGTGCGGTGCGAGGGGCGGACGGGAGTGGAAATGGAGGCGCTGACCGCGGCCGCGGTGGCCTGCCTCACCGTGTACGACATGGTGAAGGCGGTCGACCGCAGCATGACGATCGAAGGTGTGCAGTTGCTGGACAAGACCGGCGGGACCCGCGGCGACTGGCGGCGCGCGTAGGCGCCCCGATTGACCGACCCGTCGGCGACCCCTGAGGAGGAATACGCATTTGACGACGCGAACGAACTACTACGACGATCCGAGCCCGCGATCGCCCCGGCTGTGGTTCCGGGGTGGCGTGCTGCTGGGCGCCGCCGTGTTCGTGAGTATGCTGGCGGGGTGGCCCAAGCGCGCCGGCGCCGATGATGTGGCGCCTCCGCTCAAGGCCGACTTCGTCACCCGGGCCATCCGCGACGTGGCCGGCCGTCTCGGCACCGTCCAGAATGAAAACGAGCTGCTCAAGCTGCAGCTCGAGCGGGTCACGACCATCCAGGAGTACTCGACCCGGTACCGGATCCCGGCCGACCTCAGCGCCGCCATCTACGACATCGCGCTGAGCGAGCTGATCGACCCGGCCATGGCCTTCCGCCTGGTCTGGGTGGAGAGCCAGTTCAAGGCCACCGCTCGGAGCCCGAAGGATGCCATCGGGCTCACCCAGGTGCAGTTGGCCACCGCACGGCAGTACCTGCCGGGCCTGACCGAGGCCCAGCTCTACGAGCGGGACACCAACCTCCGCCTGGGATTCCGCTACCTGCGGGATCTGCTGGAGCAGTTCGACGGCAACGTCGAGCACGCGCTCCTGGCGTACAACCGCGGGCCGACCAGGGTGACGAGCATCATCGCCGAGGGTGGCAATCCCGCGAACGGCTACGCCGCCAAGGTGCTGAGTCGCGATGCGCGGGCCTCGAACGTCCCGGTGGTGCTCAACTAGCTGGCACGCGCAGTGGGCAGGACCCGACGGCCGGCGCGCTCAGCGCCGGCCGTCGTGCGTTTGGAGGCTGGCGGTGGCGAGGAGGGACGCAGTGAAGAGGGCCACGGCTCCGAGCTGGTGCAGGACCCCGAGCGGCACCGGCACGGCGAGCAGCAGCGTGGCCACGCCGAGCCCCGCCTGCACCAGGGCCAGCCACGGCACCGCGGCCACGAAGCGGCGGGTGGCCCGGGGCAGCTCCACCGCCCTGCTCCCGCGCCAGAGGAGGACCGCCAAGAGGAGCGCCGCGAGCGCCAGGATCCGGTGGTGGAACTGCACCGCGGCGGCGTTCTCGAAGGCATTGCGGTACCACGGCGCCAGCGCGCCATATCCGGGCGGCACCACCTGCCCGCCCATCAGCGGAAAGGTGTTCCACGAGAAGCCGGCGTTGAGCCCGGCCACGAAGGCGCCGGAGACGATGGTCACGAACACGAAGCCCGTGTACCACCGAACCCGGCGGCCGAGCCGTGCCAGCGCCTCCGGCGCTCCCGGCGAGCCTTTCTCCGCGCCCACGCCCAGCAATCCCGCCGCCGCCCACACCGCCACCGCGTAGATCACGAGCGCCAGGGCCAGGTGGGCCGCCAGCCGGTACTGGCTCACGTCGGTCCGCACGGTGAGCCCGCTCTGGACCATGTACCAGCCCATCGCCCCCTGGAGCCCGAGCAGCAGGAGCAGGGCGCCGAGGCGGCGGGCCAGCGCCCCCTGCACCTCGCGGCGGAGGAGGAACACCACCAGGGGCAGGGCGAACGCCAACCCCACCAGCCGCGCCCAGAGCCGGTGGGTGAATTCCCAGAGGTAGATGACCTTGAACTGCTCGAGGGTCATCCCCCGGTTGAGTTGCTGGTATTCCGGGATCTGCTGGTACCGGGAGAACTCGGCCTCCCACGCCGCCCGGCTGAGTGGAGGGACGACGCCGGTGACCGGTTTCCACTCGGTGATGGAGAGCCCGGACTCGGTGAGGCGGGTGGCACCGCCGATGGCGATGAGCACGACGACCATCCCCGCCCACAGGGCCAGCCAGAGGCCCACGCGGCGACGGGCGGCTTCCAGGTGGCCGCCCGCGGTCACGGACGGGGCGGCCGGGTGCGGAGGACGAGTGTCCGGCGATCGATGTCGTAGGTGACGAGCAGCACCGTGCGGGCCTCGGCGGTGATGGGGGTGGTCAAATCTATCGTCGCGGGGACCGCTTCCTCGCGCCGGCGCAGGCGCTCCTGCGCCTCGCGCTGCGCCCGGCCGGCCAGCAGCGAGTCCGGCCCCGACTCCTCCGCCTCCGGGCCCGCCGAGTCCCGGGGCAGCGCCTCGCGCTCGAAGCGCACCTCCAGACGGTGCGCTCCTTCCGGCACCGAAACCTCCCGGAAGACGTACACGGGGCGGTCGCTGCGCGCGCCGCCGCCGGTGACCGTGGTGTCCACCCGTGGGGTGACGTCCACCCGCACGGTGAGCCGATAGCGCGCCGACCGCCCCTCGCATTGCACCCGTTGCCGCATGTGCGCTGGCACGTCCGCGAGCTCTGCGTCCGTCAAGGTGCGGCACGCCTCGATCCGTTCCGGGCGCACGCTCCACGCGAGCCGCACGATGGGGGTGGGGTCGGGATACGCTCCCATCGGGGCGCGGGAACCCGCCGCCACGAGGCCGGTGGCGCCGAGGGCCCCCAGCGCGGCGAGGAGTCGTCCGGGTGCGCGGGTCATGTCGCCTCCCCGATGGCGGCGGGATCGCACACGGCGTCCACCTCGAGGCGCTCGTCCACCGGAACCGGCGCGAGCGACTCGACCACCGCGCGCATCCGCCGGACGGCCTCGACCGCCTCCTCCGCCTCGGCGGGCCCGGCGTAGGCCAGCGCCACGCGGCGGCGATCGACCCGCTCCTGCAGCTCGGCCTCGCGATCGCGGTAGATCCGTTCGCCGATCCACTTCGGGCCCTCGCGGTTCCGGCAATCGCGCGGCGGGCAGGCCAGCACCACCACGCCCCCCGCTCCGCCGCGCAGCACCAGCTCGATCACCGAGGTGTGGAGGTTGCCGGCGCAGTCCACCGCGTAAGGCACCGCGCCCGCCCGCTCGATGTCCGGCCGAGCGGCGAGGGCGCCGTATTCGCAGGTGATGGCCACGACTTCTCCCGGCACCCGGGCCGGGTCGGCCAGGAAGGCCCGCACCGCCTCGAGTTGGTCGCGCCCGGTTCGGCGGGCGGGCCCCACTCCCATCGGGGCGCAGGAACCGGCGCAGATCCCGCAACTCACGCAGAGATCGTCCGTCACCCGCGCCACGTGCTCAGCCCGCCCGTCGGTCCGGGGCAGCATCCGGATGGCGTCATAGGGGCAGTCCTCGTAGCACTGCCAGCACCCCGTACAGATCTCCTCGTCCACGTGGGAGGGGGGCCGCGCCGCCCGCCGTTCCCGGCGCCACCAGGGCACCAAGGCCACCAGCAGCGTGGCGCCGAGCGCCCCCGCCCACGCGAGGCCGGCCGGGAGCGCCCGCGTGGCGGGGAGCCAGAACGCGAAGAAATAGTCCGCGGGGACGAGGGCGGGGCGGGCAAAGGGATCCGCCTGCGGGGCGATCTCGAGCGGCCAGAGCAGGGAGACGGCCACCAGCAGCGCCGTGACGGCCCAGGTGAGCCGGCGGGGCGGGAGCAGCGTCGGCCGCGCGAGCCGGGACAGGTGGAGCCAGAGGGCCAGCCCCAGGGCCAGGGGCAGCGCCACGTGCGCAAAGAGGTTGAGGAAGAAGAAGGCGCCGGGGAGCGGGCGCTCGCCGGTGAATGCCCGGCTCACCGGCTCGGAGAGCACGGGCAGCGCATCCAGGAAGCGGGCCCCCTCGATGGCGAGCCGCTCCCCGAAGGTGTCCCAGACCATCACGTACCCGGTCCACCCGAGCACGAACACCAGTCCGAGCAGGATGCATCCGGTGAGCCAGGCGAGGGTGCGCGGTCCCCAGGAGCGGTGCTGGACGAACATGCGCAGGGCATGCGCCGCCGTGGCCACGACCGCCACGTCCGAGGCGTACCGATGGACTCCCCGAACCCAGTTCCCGACCCAGGGATTGGCGGTCAGGCGGGCCACGGAGCCCCACGGGTCGCCCACGCGGTAGAAGAGCAGCAGCCAGAGCCCGGTGACGATCAGGACGAGGAACATCGCCACGACCAGCGTGCCGCTCTGATAGAGCGGATTGAATCGCCAGGAGTACCACCGGTTGGCCAGGGCATCGGCCCAGGCGAGGGCCCGGCGCGCGGGGCGGGCGATCAGGTCACCGACAGCGGGCACGTCGCCTCGGGGCGGCGGGGTGGACCGGCTGGGGGGCTTGCGGAACGCAAATTATCATATCAGTATGATGAATAGAAAGTCCCCCTGCCGCCCCCACCCCAGCCCGACGGGAGCCAGCCATGCCGGAACCGTCCGCCCACCGCGACCAGGAACCACCCCTGTTCCAGCGCCTGTACGACAATGTGTACCTCCTGCTCGTCGCGGGAATCGTGATCATGGCGGCGATCTATACGGGGTGGGGCCTGTGGGAAATCCTCACCCTGCCCCCTGCCACCCTGCCCTGAGGCGACCCGATGCATACCGAGACGCACACCGGCCTCGACTCCCCGAAGGGAACCTGGTGGAAGCCGGCCCACAAGTCGGAACGGACCTGGGTGGCGATCGCCTTCGGCTGGTGCATGGTGTTGTTCGCGATGATGCCGCTCTGGCAGGTGAAGGGCGGCCAGAATCCCACCGGCATCCGCCGCAAGACCGACCCCGCGGCCTACTTCACGCGCACCCAGGAGTTCATCACCCAGTACAAGATCGGCGAGGACCGCGGCATGCCGATCGTCGCGCCCCCGCCGGGGAGCGACGTGTACCTGACGGCGATGTCCTTCCAGTGGACGCCGATCCTCCAGCTCGAGAGGGGCAAGGAATACATCCTCCACCTCTCCTCGCTCGACGTCAACCACGGCTTCAGCCTCTACCCGATCAACGTGAACTTCCAGGTGGTGCCGGGCTATGACTACGGCCTGCGCGTGACCCCCACCGAGGCGGGAGACTTCCGGATCATCTGCAACGAGTTCTGCGGCATCGGCCACCACACGATGGTCGGCCGGGTGATCGTGACCGACGGGGCCGGGACCTCCCCGGCCCAGACAGGAGGCCAGTGATGCACGCCGCCGAATTCCGCGACTGCCAGGTGACCGGCCGCCGGATCCACCTCCCCGCCGAGGCGCTGGTCAAGGTCAACGCCGTCGCCTCCGTGGTGGCGCTGCTGATCGGGGCGGTCGCCGCCGTGCTGCTCGTCCTCACCCGCTGGCAGGCGGTGCACCTGCTCCCGGCCGAGTGGTTCTACCGCATCCTCGGCGTCCACGGGATGAGCATGCTGATCTTCTTCATCATCTTCTACGAGATGGCGGTGCTCCATTTCACGAGCACGGCCCTCCTCAACGCCCGGATCGTGGCCCCGCGGCTCGGCTGGGCCGCGTTCGCCCTGATGCTGGGCGGCGCGCTGCTGGTCGAATACATCATGTGGAGCGGGCGCGCGGACGTGCTCTTCACTTCGTACGTGCCGCTCAAGGCCCATCCGCTGTACTACCTCGGCGTCATCCTCTTCGCCGTGGGCGCCCTGTTGGTCTGCGGCATCTTCTTCGCCAACCTGACCGTGGCCCGGCGGGAGCGCACCTATGAGGGCTCCCTGCCCCTCGTGGTCTACGGGGCGGTGACCGCCGCGATCATTGCGGTCATCACGCTCCTGCACGGGGCCGCCATCTACATTCCCACCTTCCTGTGGTCGCTCGGCCTGATGAACGTGGACCCGCAGATCTACCGGATGATCTGGTGGGGGCTTGGCCATTCGTCCCAGCAGATCAACGTGGCGGCGATGGTGGCCATCTGGTACATGCTCGGGGCGCTCACCATCGGGGCTGTGGTGCTCAACGAGAAGATCAGCCGCTCCGCCTTCGTGCTGTACATCCTCTTCATCTCGATGGCGTCGGCCCACCACCTCCTGGTCGACCCGGGCATGGGCTCGGCGTGGAAGATCGTCAACACCAGCTACTTCATGTACATGGCGGTGCTGGCGAGCATGATCCACGGCTTCACCGTCCCCGCCGGGATGGAACTGGGCCAGCGCCTCCGCGGCGTGGGCACCGGGCTGTTCGGGTGGCTCACCAACGCGCCGTGGGGCGACCCGGGCTTCAGCGCGCTGGTCTTCTCGGTCGTGGTCTTCGGGTTCGTCGGCGGGATCACCGGCGTGACGATCGGCACGGAGCAGATCAACATCATCGCCCACAACACGCTCCGGATTCCGGGGCACTTCCACGCCACCGTCGTGAGCGGGACCGCGCTGGCCTTCATGGGGGCCACCTACTACCTGATCCCCCTGGTGTTCCAGCGGAAGGTGGCCTTCTGGACGCTGGCGCGCATCCAGCCGTACCTCTTCGCCGGCGGGATGTTCATCTTCGTGATGGCGATGACCTTTGCCGGGACCTTCGGCGTGCCGCGCCGGCACTGGGACATCAGCTTCAGCCAGGCCCCCTTCGACGTGGCCTTCAACCCCGCGGTGGACATCCTGCTCGCCTTCGTGGCGCTGGGCGGGCTGATCGCGGCCACCGGCGCGTTCATCTTCATCGCCATCGCCGTCAAGTCGGTCTTCTTCGGCGAGCCGATCGGGACGATCCAGCGCGGGGTGGCGGTGGCGGGCCTGCCGCAGGGCATCACCCATCCGCCGGTGCACGCACCCGACGTGGACCGCCGGAACGAGGAGCTTCACGCGCCCGGCCGCGGAGTCCTCGGTCCCGCCCCCGGCACGATGGTGCTGGTGTTCATCTTCCTGGCGGCCTTCATTGTGTACTTCTTCGTGAACTGGAAGGTGCTCTCCTTCGTGTGGAAGGTCGGCTGACGGGGCCCCGGGAGGAGGGCCGGGGGGGCATCGCCCTTCTGGCCCTCTACGCACTGCTGGTCATCACCGCCGCGTGGTGGGCGCTGGCCCTCTGGCCGGTTGCCGAGGCGCCGGCGTGGCTGGCGCGCACCCGTGCGCTCTGCTTCGGGGCGGCACCTGGGGGGCTGCCGAACGCCGGCGGGTGGTTGCTGCTCCTCGGGCAACCACTCGGCATGACCGCCGTCCTCCTGGTGGTCTGGGGCGGCGAAGTGCGCACCGCCCTGACCCGGCTGCGGGCCCACGCGGCCGGGCGCCTCCTCCTCGGCGTCACCGCCATCGCGCTGCTGGCGGGCGCCACCCTCGCCGCCGCGCGTGTCCGCACCGCCGACGCCGAGCCATTCGATCCCGTCGGCGGTTATGCGGTGCGCACCCGCATCAACGACCCCGCACCCGCGCTCGGGCTGGTGGATCAGGCCGGGGACTCGATCTCGCTGGATCGCTTCGCCGGCCGGCCGGTGCTCGTCACCTTCGCCTTTGCCCACTGCCAGACCGTCTGTCCGGTCGTGGTGCACGAGGCGCTCGAGGCCCAGCGCGCCGCCGCCGACCGGCGCCCGGCCCTCCTCGTCGTGACCCTGGACCCCTGGCGGGACACCCCCGCCCGGCTCCCCGCGATTGCGGCGGGCTGGTCCCTCGGGGGCGACGCCCACGTGCTCTCCGGGGAGGTGTCGGCAGTGGAGCGCGTCCTCAGCGCCTGGAGGATTCCCCGGGCCCGGAACGAAGCCACCGGCGACCTGTCGCACCCGGCGGTCGTCTACGTGGTGTCCCCCGAGGGACGACTGACCTATGTGCTGCCGGGCGGGACGGCCGCGCTGACCGCCGCTCTCCGCGCCCTCTGACCGGATCCCTCCCCTGAACAACAAGACGGCCGGGGCACCTTGCCCCGGCCGTCTGACGTTGGCTTGCCACGCGCTCAGGCGTTGCTGCCGGCCGGCTTGAGCCGGAGCTTCTGCCCGGCACGGATGGTGTCGTTCGGGAGGCCGTTCAGCTTCCGGAGGGTGGAGGGAGTCGTCCCGTACCGCTGCGCAATGCCGGAGAGGGTGTCGCCGCGGCGGACGGTATACGTGGTGGCGCCCCGGGCCGGTCCGCGCGTGGAGCCCTGCGTGGCGGCCACGGCGGCCCGCACCTCGGGGGAGTACCCATTGGTCGGGATGATCAGCTGCTGGCCGATGCGAAGCTTGGCCGACTTCGGGATCTTCGGGTTGGCGTCGCGGATGTCCTGGGTGGAGACCCGGTACCGCTTGGCGATGCCGGAGAGCGTCTCGCCGCTCCGCACCACGTGC
>CAZNLY010000023.1:3960-25964 GCA_964574295.1 uncultured Gemmatimonadaceae bacterium | reverse complement strand
GACCCGGTACCGCTTGGCGATGCCGGAGAGCGTCTCGCCGCTCCGCACCACGTGCACCTGGTAGGAGATGCGCTTGGACGCCGGCAGCTCCGCGTAGGCGGCGCGGGTCGCCTCGCCGGCACCCACCGGCACCCGGACCACCGCCGCCTTGCCGGGCGGGGTCGAGTAGCGGATGTACTGCGGGTTGAGCTCGCGGATCTCGGCAAACGAGGCGCCCGAGAGGCGCGCGATCACGTCCAGCCCGGTCTGCGACGGGACGAGGATCGAGTCGTAGGCGAACGGCGCGGCCGGCGGGATGGTGAAGCCGTAGCGGCCCGGCTCCTTGGCGATCAGCGCCGCGGCGATCAGCTTGGGGACGTAGTCCTTCGTTTCCCGCCGGATGTAGCGGGTGTCGTAGAGGCGGAAGAACTCGGCGTCGTTGTTGACGCTGTCCTCGTCGGCCGGGTCGTCGAGCGCGTCGGCGGCGTCGGGCCCGCCTGCGGGCAGTCCGCGCAGCCCGCGCGACACCTTGCCGGCGCCGGCGTTGTACGCCGCGGCGGCCAGGTAGATCGACCCGAAGCGCTCCTGCAGGTCGGCCAGGTGCTGCGCCGCGGCCGCCGTCGAGGCCACCGGGTCCCGCCGCTCGTCCACGTAGGTGTTGACCTGCAGGCCGTACATCCGGCCCGTCCCCTTCATGAACTGCCACATGCCGGTGGCGCGCGCCCGGCTCACCGCCGAGTTGGAGTACCCGCTCTCGATGAGCGCCAGGTACACCATGTCCTCGGGGACGCCGTTGGCCGCCATCTGGGCGCGGATCATCGCCTCGTACCGCGGGAGGCGCGCCAGCCAGATGGCCATCCGCTCGCGGCCCGGCCCCTGGAAGTAGTCGAGGTAGTACTGGACCCGCTCGTGGGTGGCGTAGGTCGCGACGTCGATGTCCCACGAGGTCACGACATCCAGCTCGTCGGCGCCGCCGCTCGTGTGGGCCGCCGAGGGCTCGATGGCGGCCCCGGGCGTGGCGCCCTCGAGCGCGTCGAGGGCCGCGGCGTCGGCGGCCGAATCGGCCGCCTCGAGGTCGAGCGCCAGGCTGTCGGCGCTGACAAGCACTACGGGAGGGGGCGGCGCCTCCACCGGCGGCGCAAGTGCCTGCGCGAGGACGGCAGGCGCGGCCTCGGTGGACGGCGCGCTGGCCTGCGTCGGCGCCACCGCCACGGGAGCCGGGGCCTGGGTGGGCCCGGCCTGGTGCGAGGCGCAGGCCGCAAGGAAGGCGATGAGGAAGACCGGGACCGGCGAACGATGCACTCGGTGTCGCTCCTCGAACCGCACGAACGGGACGTCGCTCGCGGAAGACTCAAAGTGAAACGTACGGGGACGCCCTGACAGCAGAGCCAAACCTATGCCGCCCGGGGGACCCCGGCAATCGGATCATTGCAAATTATGTAATATCAATATCTTAGCTGGTTTGCCCGCCCGGCGGAACCCCTCGGGTGCCGGCGCAGGAGCCGATGCCCCCGTGCAGGGCACCGGGGAGGGAGACGAATCGACGACGGAAGGATGCGCAACGGCGGGAGCCGGTCGCGGGGTCAGTCGACGAAGTAGCGGTTGCCGAGGAGACGGTTGGTGGCGTTGAGCACCGCGACGGCGGCGGCCCGCGTCGGATCCGCCTCGGTCAGGACCGACCCGACGACGCGCCTGGGAGCGCCCTCCCCCCGCGTGGCGAGGGAAACGATCACCACCGTCGCGTCGAAGGCGCGGATCGCCTTGACCCCCAGACACTCGAAGCTGAGTTCCCCCTGCACCGACTGGGTGAGGGCGCTGATGCACGCCTGCGCGGCGCAGCGCAACTCTCCGGCCTGCGAGGAGAGCCCCTCGGCGGTGCCGGCATAGCGGGCACCGGTGGGCCCGGTCAGCAGGACCGACGCACTGCAGCGGCCGCTGGGGAGCCGCTCGATGCGGAACTCGGCGAATCGGAGGCGCGGGTGGGTATCGGGCATCGGCGCTCTTGAGGGTGTGCCCGGGAGGCGGTAACCTCACCGGCATGAATCGACTGACCGTGCTGGTATTGGCGGCCTCACTGGCCGCGTCGGCGGCGCGGGCCCAGATCCCCGCCCCCCTCCGCCATTCGCTTTCCACCGCGCCCTTTCCCGCCGGGGTCGAAGCGGGCGTGGCGGTGTTGGACCTTGGCAGCGGCGACTCGCTCTGGCGCAACGCCGCCTGGCGGGTGCACGCCGCCAGCACCATGAAGGTGCCCGTCCTCATCGAGCTGGCCCGCCGGGTGGACGCCGGCCGCTATGGCTGGGACTGGCCGGTGCTGGTCCGGAACGAGTTCCGCTCGATCGTGGACGGCAGCCCGTACCACCTCAACCCCGCCGACGACTCCGACACCACGCTCTACGCGCGTGAGGGCCAGACGGTCTCGGCGCGGGAACTCGCCACGCTCATGATCGACTGGAGCAGCAACCTGGCCACCAACCTCCTGGTGGGCCAGCTCGGGGCGCCCGCCATCCAGGCCACCGCCCGCGCCCTCGGCGCCGATTCGATCGTGGTGCTCCGCGGCGTGGAGGACCAGAAGGCGTTCGACGCCGGCCTCATCAACTCGACCACCGCCCGGGACCTCGCGGTGCTCCTCGCGGCGATCGCCCAGGGCCGCGCGGCGTCGGACTCCTCCACGACCGTGATGCTCGACATCCTGACCCACCAGGCGTTCCGGGCCGGCATTCCCGCCGGGGTGCCACCGGGCACCCGCGTGGCCAGCAAGACGGGCAACATCACGGGCATCAACCACGACGCGGCGGTCATCTTCCCGCCCGGCCGTGCACCCTACGTCCTGGTGCTGCTCACGCGGGGATTCCCGACCCCCGCCGCCGCGGAGGCGTGGATGGCCGAGGTGTCGCGCCAGGTGTGGGGCGGCATCGGCGCCGCGCCCTAGACCGCGTCGAAGCGCACCTCGAGCTGGCGGCCGGGCTCCACCGCCGGGCGCACCACGTCCACCTCCAGGCGCGGCCGGCCGGCCTCGTCCGACTCCACCGTCAGCACCATCATCAGGCCGTCGTCGGTCTCGAGCCGCAGCTGGCGGAGGTCCGAACGCATGACCGCCTCGGCCAGCGCCTTGCCGCGCAGGGAGGCCAGCGCGTCGGCGATCCGACGGAGTTCCGGAAAGGGTACCTGGGTCATGGGGTGTCCCCTTACCGGAGGTGTTCGCTCAGGATGGCAGTGAGGCGCTCCGGCGTGATGCGATCCGCCTGGCTGTAGAGCGCCGAACGGGAAGTGGACTCGAGCGGATAGGGCGCCCAGAAGGCGCGAGCCCCTGGGCCGGCGGCGCGGAAGGAGAGCACCAGGCGCCAGCACGCGGTGTGCTGCGTCCGTTCGGCCGCGAACGAGACGTTCCACGTGGTGTCGCCATGCTCAACGACGCGCCAGGCCATGCGGGCTCCGGAGGCTGCTCCGGCGAATATGGTTCGCGCCGGAGAGCGCGGTCAAGGGCGGCGGATCAGCCCCGCGTGAGCGCGCGGAAGCGGTCCATCAGCGCCCGCGTCACCGGCCCCACGGGGCCGGCCCCCACCTGCCGACCATCGAGGGAGCGAATGGGGGCGATCTCGGCGGCGGTCCCGGTGAGGAAGGCCTCGTCCGCCGTGTACACGTCGTAGCGATTGAGCGGTTCCTCGCGCACCGGGTAACCCGCCGTCGCCGCCAGTTCCAGCACCACGTCCCGGGTCACGCCGCGGAGGAGCCCGGTCCACGCCGGCGGCGTGCGTACCACGCCGCGCGTCACCACGAACAGGTTCATCCCCGAGGCCTCGGCCACGTAGCCGCCGCGGTCGAGCATGAGCACCTCGTCCATCTGCGCGTGGATCCCCTCGAGCTTGGCCATGATGTGCGGCAGGTAGTTGAGCGACTTGACCCGCGGGGAGAGGGTCTCGCGGTCGGGCATCGGGGTGGCCGCGCTCATCATCGTGAGGCCGCGCTCGTACCGCTCGGCGGGCCAGATCCGGATGGCGTCGAAGATGATGAAGACGGTCGGGCGGGGGCAGCTCCGCGGATCGAGGCCCAGGTCGCCGACGCCACGGGTCACGACGTGGCGCAGGTATCCCTCCTGGATCCTGCCGCGCGCCACGCCCTCCTCGGTGATGCGCCGCATCTCGTCCTTCGGCATCGGCACGGTGATCCAGATGGCCTGCGCCGAGTCGTAGAGCCGGTCGAGGTGCTCCTGGAGCCGGAAGGTCTTCCCGCCGTACACGCGCATCCCCTCGAACACGCCGTCGCCGTAGAGCAGTCCGTGGTCGAACACCGAGACCGTGGCGGTGTCACGGTCATGCCACTGTCCGTTGATCCAGATGAGGCTCATCGGCGGTCCGGACCTCGAAGGGAGAAGGGAGACGGCGAAAGGTAACCCCGACCCGGGGGTATTGCCCCGCTCAGAGGAGCGAGTCGGCGAGCCGCGCGGTGTTCTGGGCCACCCGCACCCACCACGGCCGGCGCGCCCACTCCTCGGGGGTGAGCGCGATGGCGTCGGCCAGGTAGCGCGCCTGGACCGCCTCCAGGGCCCGCACCACCGCCGCGTCGTACACCAGCAGCGCCACCTCGGCGTTGAGCGCAAAGGAGCGGATGTCCATGTTCACGGAGCCGACGATGGCCAGGTCGTCGTCGATCGACACGTGCTTGGCGTGCAGGAAGTGCGGCCGATAGAGGTGGATCCGGACCCCGGCCTCGAGCAGCTCGTCGAAATACGACCGCTGGGCCAGCCCCATCAGCCACCGGTCCACCGGGTTCGCCACGATGAGCCGCACCTCCACCCCCCGCCGCACCGCCGTGCGCAGCGCCTGCAGGAACGGCTCGTCCGGCACGAAGTAGGGCGTCGTGATGACGATCTGCCGCTCGGCGCGGTGGAAGAGGTGCACCAGCAGCTCCTGCGCGTTCTCCCGCTCGTAGCCCGGCCCGCTCGGGAGGAGCTGCGCGCGCATGGTGCCAGCCCGGGCCGGCATCGCGATCTCCTCCGGCGCCGGCGGGAGCTCGCCGGTCTCGAAGTACCAGTCCTCCAGGAAGACCGCCTGCATCTGCAGCACCACCGGCCCCGCCACCCGGGCCACCAGCTCGGCATTGGGGAATCCGGGCACGAACACCGGGTTCACGAGGTTCTGCGAGCCGGTGTAGGCCACGCGATCGTCGATGACGGCGATCTTCCGGTGGTTCCGGAGGTCGAACCGGGCCGCGCCGCGCCGGAAGAGCCCGGCGGGGAGGGCCTCGCGCGCCGGGATCCCCGCCGCCTGGAGGCGGGCGAGGAGCTGGCCAAGCCGGAACTTCCGGGAGCCCACGGCGTCCACCAGCACGCGGCACTCGACGCCGCGGGCCCGCGCCCGGAGCAGCGCCGCCACCACCCGGCCGCCGTGGTCGTCGTCGGCAAAGATGTAGAACAGCAGGTGGACGCTTCTGGTGGCGGCGTCGATGTCGGCGGCGAGCCGGTCAATCGACGCCGCGTAGTCGGGGAGCAGCTCCACCGCGTTCCCCTCGAGCGCGCGGAAGTCGCCGAGGGAGTGCACCAGCTGGGCCAGATGCGCGGTGCGGGGGTCGGCCGGCGGCGCCACGGGGTGGTCGCGCTGCCAGTCGCGGATCATGCCGGAGACCCGGCGCTGGCGCGCCAGGCGCTCGGCCGGCATGCGGATGCGCCCGATGGCGGCGTAGATCAGCAGCCCCGGGATCGGCAGGAGGAAGATCAGGAGGAGCCAGGTCCGCGCCGCCGCGGCGCTCCGGCGCTGCGGCACGTACACGAGCATGACGAGCCGGATGGCCCACTCGGTCGCGTCGAGGACAAGGTACAGCGAGGGCCAGGCCAAGGCGCTCATCGGGTCCGGGCGCGGGAGGGGAACAGCGAAGCGGGCGGGGAATGAGGGCGCTGGGTCTCGAACCCAGAACCTACGGGTTAAAAGCCCGTTGCTCTACCAATTGAGCTACGCCCCCGGCCGCCCGAAAGCTGGCGCCCGGCCCCGGGCCAGACAAGGCCTTGCCCCTCCCGGGACGTGGCATAGGTTGGCAGGCACCCCGAGCCCGGAGTCTCCCGTGCGCGCCGGCCTGCCCGCCCTCCTCGCCGCCCTCGCGGCGGCCACCATCGCCCCTTCCCTTCCGGCCCAGAGCGCCTGGCTCAGCCCCACACCACCGCCTGCCATCCGCATCGTGCGCGAGACGGCGCAGTTCGGCACCGCGGCCGCGCACCTGGCCAACGAGCGGGCGTGGGTCAACACCCTCCGCTCGAAGAAGGTGCCGATCAGTTACGTCGGCACGGTGGCCGCGTCGGGGGCACCGCAGTTCTGGTTCATCGGGGGCGCAGCCAGCTTTGCCGCGCTGGGCAGCCTCGACGGCCTGTATCAGGGCAACCAATCCCTGATGAAGCAGCTCGACACGCTGATGGCGCGGGAGGCCAAGTTTGTCCTGGACGTGCAGACGACGCTCCTGGCCTATCGCGCCGACCTGAGCCACCGTCCGCTGTTCATCGCGCCGGAAACCAGGCACTTCTGGGTGACGATCTTCCACGTCCGGCCGGGGCAGGACGAGGCCTTCAACGCCGTCATGGGCGAGTACGTGCGCGCGTACGACGCGGCGCAGATCGCCATGCCGTGGGTGACCTACCAGCTGATGGCCGGCGGCGACCAGCCCGCCTTCTACCTCTTCGTGCCGATGGAATCGTACGCCGGCATCGACCAGGACCTGCAGAACATGGTGACCGTCGGCAAGCAGTTCCCCTCGCCGGCCGACCTCATCGCGAAGACCTCGGCGTCGGTCGAGCGGATGGAGACGCAGGTCCTGACGATCAGCCCGCAGATCAGCTACGTGCCCAAGGACTTTGCCGACGAGGACAAGGAATTCTGGGAGGCTAAGTAGGCAGGCCCCACTCGCGCAGCGGGGCAAAGCTCCGGCGGTGGTGCCGCGTGGGACCCCGGTCTCGGAGCGCCGCGATATGCTCGGCGCTGCCATACCCGCGATTCCGTTCCCAGCCATAGCCGTCGTGCCGGCCCGCAAGGCGCACCATCAGCAGGTCGCGTACCGTCTTGGCCACGATGCCGGCCGCGGCCACCGTGTGGCAGCGGGCGTCGCCGTCGACCAGCGCCTCGTGCGCCAGGCCGAGGTCGGGCATCGGGTGGCCGTCGAGGAGGACGAGGGGAGCGGCGCCGCGCGGGAGCCGGGCCAGGAGGCGGGCCACCGCGCGCCGCATCGCGAGGGCGGTGGCGGCACGGACGTTGTAGCGGTCGATTTCGCGGACCGAGGCCGCCCCGACGGCCAGTCCGAGGGCGGCTCCGCGGATCGAGGCGGCGAGCGCGTCGCGCCGTGATTCGGAAAGGGTCTTGCTGTCGCGCACGCCTGGGACGGCCCCGACGTGCGCCGGAAACACGACGGCCGCGGCCACCACTGGACCTGCCAGTGGGCCGCGGCCGGCCTCGTCGACGCCGACGAGGAGGCGCCCCTCGGCCCAGACCGCGACTTCGCGATCGAGGGTGGGCCGGAGGGGCGGCACCGCGCTCAGCCCTCGCGCTTCTCCTGGATGCGCGCGGCCTTGCCGCTCAGCGCGCGCAGGTAGTAGAGCTTGGCGCGGCGGACGCGGCCGCGGCGCACCATCTCGATCGAGGCGATGATCGGGCTCTGCACCGGGAAGATGCGCTCCACCCCGACGCCCGCCGACACCTTCCGGACGGTGAAGTTCTCGCTGGCCCCGCCGCCCCGCCGGGACACCACGATCCCCTCGAAGGCCTGCAGGCGCTCCTTGTCGCCCTCGCGGACGCGCACCATCACGCGCACGGTGTCGCCGGCGTCGAAGGCCGGAAGGTCGGCGCGGGCGCTGCCGCGGGCAATGGCGTCGAGGCGTTCCATGTCACTCTCCTTGGTGCGGACCCCGTGGGTCCCGTCCGGCTTCGTGCCGTCAGTCGTGTGACGCGAGGTGGGCCTGCCAGAGATCCGGCCGCCGCTCGCGAGTCAGTCGTTCAGCCTGGTCCTGCCGCCACGCCGCGATCCGGGCGTGGTCGCCGGACCGGAGCACCTCCGGCACGGCGTGGCCGCGGAACTCCGGCGGCCGGGTGTAGCTCGGCGGGCTCAGGAGCCCGTCGTAGTGCGAGTCGCCGCTGGCCGACTCGTGGTCGCCCATGGCGCCCGGGAGGAGCCGGACCACCGCGTCGAGCACGCAGAGCGCGGCGGGCTCGCCTCCCGTCAGGACGAAGTCCCCGAGGGAGACCTCGTCGGTGGCCAGGTGATCGGCCACCCGCTGGTCCACGTCCTTGTAGTGCCCGCAGAGGAGGGTGACCTCCCGCTCGAGCGACCACCGGACGGCGTCGGCGTGGGCAAACCGCCTGCCCCGCGCCGAGAGGAGCACCACCGGCCCGGCTGGCGGCCCCAGCGACTCCACCGCCTCGAAGAACGGCTCCGGCTTGAGCACCATCCCCGCGCCGCCACCGAAGGGATAGTCATCCACCGTCTGGTGGCGGTCGTGGGCAAAGTCCCGCAGCTGGACCAGCCGCACCTCCACCAGCCCCGCCGCCCGCGCCCGCCCGAGAATCGACGCGTCGAGCCAGGGCCCGAACGCCTCGGGGAAGAGCGTCACCACGTTGATCCGCAGCGGCTCAGCCATCGAGCAGCCCCTCGGGCGGCGTGATGACGAGGCGGCGACCGGCGCGGTCCACCTCCACCACGAACTCCTTCCGGTACGGCAGCAGGAACTCCCGCTTGGGGCCCTGCACCTCCAGCACCAGTCCCGACGGCAGCTCGTAGTGGGCCGTCACCAGCCCCACCGGCGTCCCGTCCGCGAGCGCCACGGCAAAACCCGCCAGCTCGTGGAGGTACACCTCGCCGGGACCGAGGGGCGCGGCCTCCGCCGCCTCGACCGCGAGGAACCCCAGCCGGAACGGCTCCAGCCCCTCACGCCCCTCGATGCCCGCAAACTTGACCAGCCACTCCCGGTGGTACATCCGGCTCCGCTCGACCACCAGCGGCGGGCCGATCGGCCGGCCCCCGAGGTCCACCGGCTGCAGCACCTGCCCCACCGCGAAGACCCGGGCCGGGTCGTCCGTCAGCGGGAAGATCGTGCTCTCGCCCTTCAGTCCGTGCGGCCTGCGGAACCGCCCGACCACGAGGTGGCGGGCGTCGTCCGCCATCAGGCCGCGGGCTGCCTGAAGAGCCCCGCCTTGCGGAGCAGCGAGTGGACCGTCTCGGACGCCGTGGCGCCCTTGGCCAGCCACGCGCGCGCCTTGGCGGCGTCGAGCGTCACCTGGTCGGCCGCGGCCTTGGCCTTCGGCGAGTAGGTGCCGATCACGTCAATGAAGGCGCCGTCGCGCGGGGCCGTCTTCTCGGCCACGACGATCCGGTACAGCGGGAGCTTCTTCCGCCCGACGCGGCGGAGACGAATGCGAGTTGCCATGACCCTCGATCCTCGGTGACGAGTTCAGCCGGGAAAACCCCGGCCGAACGGCAGCCGGGCGCCGGGCTTGCCTGCGCCCTTCATGAACTTCTGCATCTGCTTGAACTGCGCCAGCAACTGGTTGACTTCCTGCACCGGCCGTCCGCTGCCGCGGGCGATCCGCGCGCGCCGCGACCCGTTGAGCAGGTCGGGATCGCGGCGCTCCTTCGGCGTCATCGAGAGCACGATGGCCTCGGCGTGCCGCAGCCGCTCCTCGCCGACGTCCGCCTGCTTGAGCGCCTTCGCGTCCACCCCGGGCAGCAGGCCCAGGACGTTCTTGAGCGGCCCCAGCTTCTGCATTTGCCGCATGGCCGACAGGAAGTCCTGCAGGTCCATGCCCTTCTTCGACGTGGCCTTCTTCGCGAGCCGGGCCGCCTCGTCCTCGTCGAGCGAGGCCTGCGCCTTCTCGACCAGGGTCAGGACGTCGCCCTGCTGGAGGATCCGGCCCGCCATCCGCTCGGGCACGAACGGCTCGAGCGCGTCGAGCTGTTCGCCCACGCCGATGTACTTGATCGGCGCCTTGGTGACCCCGTAGATCGAGAGCGCAGCGCCACCCCGGGCGTCGCCGTCCATCTTGGTGAGGATCACGCCGGTCAGGCCGAGCGCCTCGTGGAACCCCGCGGCGATCCGCACCGCGTCCTGGCCGGTCATGCCGTCGGCCACCAGGAGGATCTCGTGGGGCCGCACCGCCTCCTTGAGGCGGCCGAGTTCCGCCATCATGTCGGCGTCCACCTGCAGGCGGCCGGCGGTGTCCACCAGGACCGTGCGCGCGCGGGCCTTGCCCGCCGCCTCGATGCCCCGCCGGACGATGCCCACCACGTCGGTGACACCCGGCTCGGCGTGCACCCCGACCCCCGCCTGCCCCGCCACCACCACCAGCTGATCCACCGCCGCCGGGCGGTAGACGTCGGCCGCCACGAGGAAGGGCGCCTTCTGCTCCAGCTTCAGGCGCCGCGCCAGCTTGCCCGCGGTGGTCGTCTTGCCCGAGCCCTGCAGGCCCACGAGCAGGATGACGGTCGGCGGCACCGAGGCAAAGGCCAGCGGCGCCTGCCGTTCACCAAGGAGCCGGACCAGTTCGTCGTGGACGATCTTGACGATCTGCTGGCCCGGCCGCACCGACTTGAGCGCCTCGGTGCCGACCGCCTGCGCCTGCACCCGCTCGAGAAACTCCCGCGTCAGGTCGAAGCTGACGTCGGCCTCGAGCAGCACCCGCCGGACCTCGCGGAGGCCTTCCCGGACCGCCTCCTCCGTCAGGACCCCCCGGCCGGCAAGCCGCCGGAGCGTGTCGGAAAGCCTGGCGGAGAGCTGGTCGAACATAAGCCCTCAAACGTAAGCGATTCAGGGGCTTGGGGCAATGGCGAGGGGTGGTCGAGACGCCTGCCGGTGGGGCCCGAATGGGAATACCGGAGGCAGTTTCGGCGGGAGGGAGTGGAGCAGGTCTGGCCGGGCGCCGCCGGAGGGTCGCGGCCGGCAGGAAAGAGAGGTTGTTGGTGCCGGCAGGTAAACTGTTGAGCGAGAGCCCCTTAGGCCGCGGTGTCGGCGGGCCGGCCGACCCAGCTTCCCTGCGCGAGGAAGGCATCGACCTCGGAGGCCGGCATGGCCCGGGCAAAGAGGTGGCCCTGCCCCAGGGTACACCCGAGTGCCAGGAGCGCCGCCCGCTGCTCCTCCATCTCCACCCCCTCGGCGATGGTGGTGAGCTTGAGCGTGTCACCGAGGCCGACGATGGCCCGGGCCAGCGCGGCGCGGTCCGCGCCGGCGCCCACATCGTCCACGAAGGGCTTGGCGATCTTCAGGATGTCGATCGGGAAGCGCTGCAGGTAGCTGAGCGAGGAATATCCGGTGCCAAAGTCGTCGATGGCCAGGCCGACACCCAGGCTCTTCATCGCCTGGAGTTGCCTGAGTGCGGCGTCGGCCTGCTCCATCAGGACGCTCTCGGTGATCTCGAGGACCAGCGCCGAGGGGGGCGCCGCCGTGTGGGCCAGGGCGGTCCGCATTTCATGCAGGAGCCCCGGCTCCTGGAGCTGGCGGCCGGAGAGGTTTACGCTGACGGTCCACGCACTGCCCGGGTACGCCGCCCGCCACCGCTGCAGCTGGGCGCATGCCTCGCGGAACACCCATCCCCCCAGGCGCACGATCAGGCCGGTCTCCTCCGCGAGGGGGATGAACTGCTCCGGCGTCAGGAGACCGTAGCGCGGGTCGTCCCACCGCACCAGGGCCTCGAAGCCGAACACCGCCCCCGTCTCCAGGTGGACGACAGGTTGGTAGTGCAGCTCGAGCTGGTGGCGCTCGATGGCGGTCCGGAGCGCCGCCTCGAGCTCGAGGCGTCGCCGCGAGTCGGCCGCCATCTGCGATTCATAGGTGGCGTGACGCCCCTTGCCCTGGCGCTTGGCGGTGTACATCGCGAGGTCGGCGTTTCGGAGCACGTCGTCGGCCGAGTCCTCGCCGCCCGAGGTCGCGACGCCGAAGCTGGCCGAGACGTTCACCTCCGTGGGGGTGAGGCGGAAGGGCAGCTGGAGCGCGTCACGCAGCCGCTCGACGAGCGCCGCGGCGCCCTCGTTCCCCCGGCCGTCTTCCACCAGCACGGCGAACTCGTCACCGCCCAGCCGCGCCACTGTGTCCGTGACCCGCGCGCAGCCCTTGAAGCGTTCCGCCACCGCGGCGAGGAGGCGGTCCCCCTCGGCATGGCCCAGGCTGTCGTTCACCTTCTTGAAGTCGTCGAGGTCGAGGTAGATGACGGTGATGTCGCGGCCCTGGCGCCGGGCCAGGGCCAGGGCGTGGCTCACGCGGTCTCGGAAGAGGGCCCGATTGGCGAGTCCGGTCAGCGAGTCGTGCAGTGCCTGATGCCGAAGGTCGTGCTCCAGGCGGTGGCGTTCGCTCACGTCGCGGATGTTGAGCACGATGCCCCGCACCGTCGGGTCGCCCATCAGGTCGGTGGCCACCGCCTCGGTCTGGAGGGAGGAGCCATCGGGCTGCCGGAAGCCAAGGGTCACCGGTGCGGGGAGGGCCCCCGGCTGTCCGGCCTCGCGAAGCACCTGGCTCACCCGGTCCCGCTCCTCCGCCACAAGCAGCGACGGCAGCGGAAGGCCGAGGAGGCGGTCCGGGTCGTAGCGGAGGACGCGGGAGGCGGACGGACTCACGTACCGGATGGTGCCGTCGGGATCCACGACCAGGATGACGTCGGACGAATGCTGGACGAGCGAGCGGAAGCGGGCCTCATTCTGCCGCTGCGCCGTGTCCGCGAGAAGGCGCACATTCTGCCGCACCGCCAGGAGCTGCCGCACCACCACGAGCGCCGTGATGGCCAGCGCCAGGACCGCGAGCACCGCCACCGGCCCCCGCCCGGGGCGGAACGCCTCGACCAGCAGCAGGCCGAAGGTGACGACGACGGCGACGTACGGCAGCGCGCTCAGCGGCTGCAGCCGGGGCTGGTGCTCCTCCGGCTCCTCCACCCGCGGGAGGGGTCGTCGGTAGTAGAGCTCGGCGCTGGCGATCATCAGGAGGTACACGATGAGGTAGGCCGCGTCCACGAGGCTCACGCCGCGCACGCCGGTCTGGATCTGCACGAGGCCGAAGGTGAGGTCGGCCACGACGCTGGTGAAGACCCCCGCCACGAGCAGCCCGAACGCCCAGCGGTTCCGGTCGATCGGGCCGCGCAGCAGGACGGTGATGATCCCGAGGAGGACGACGAGGCTCGCGATCGGATAGGTGATCGTGAGCACCAGCGCGCCGAGGCCGTCGTGTGGGGTGCCGCCGGCGGCGCCGGCCCGCGCGGTGAAGTACCAGATGAGGGCGCCGCCGCCGGCCGCCACCATCGCGGCATCGAGGATGAACTTCCACCACTCGAGGTGGATCCGCCGGGCCAGCGGGAAGGCCAGGAGCGCGGCAAGGAGCAGCGCGCTGTCGGCCAGGTAGAACGGATCGGCCCAGCTGACCGCCGGGCTCTCCTGCCAGGCCAGGACGTAGTAGGTCGAGATCGCGTTGCCGGCCAGGACGGCGAGCGAGCCGATGCCGAGGAGGCGGAGGGCCCGCCGGACGCCGGGGTCGAGGATGCGGCGGCCCGAGGCCAGGAGGCAGAGCGCCCCGAGCACGGCATTCAGCGGCATGAAGGCGACGTTGCCGATGAGGTCGCGGAGCCCCTCGCTCCCGAGGCCCGCCCGTTCCCAGACGAGGTACCCCAGCCCGTACAGGGCGACCAGCGCCGTGACCGGCCCCACCGGGGGCAGGGGGTCCCGGTGCGTCGGGGTCGAGGAGGTCGGGTAGGGGGTCACGGCCATGGAGCCCGGAACCTGCCAATTTCGTGCCCGGCCCCCCTATACTCCGGCATGGATTCCCAGACCCTCGTCAGCGGGCTCGTGACCGTCGCCGTCGGCGCGATTTCCGGGGGCATCACGAACGCCGTGGCGATCTGGATGCTCTTCCACCCCTACGAGGAGCGGGGGGTCGGGCCCTTCCGACTCCAGGGAGCCATCCCGAAGAACAAGGCCCGGCTGGCCAAGAGCATCGGCCGCACGGTCGGCGAGAAGCTCCTCACCCCGGCCGACCTCTCCCGCCGGCTCTCGGCGCCGGAGGTGCGGGCCGCCTTCGACGCGGCCCTCTCCGGCTTCCTCGAGGACCTGCTCGAGCGGGAGCGGGGCCCGGTCGCGGAGCTCGTGCCGCTGGCGGTGGCGGCGGAACTGGAGACGTGGGTGGACCGGGCGGCCCGGCACGCCGCGGACACCCTTGCCGAACACCTCGCGACGCCCGCCTTTGCCTCGCAGGTCGAGGGATGGCTGGCGCAGCTCCGCGCGGAGTACGGCGAGCGGCCACTCTCCGGCCTCCTGACCCCCGACCGCCGGGAGGAGCTGCAGGGCAAGGTGGGGCGGTGGCTCGAGCAGTTCACGGGCGGGCCGGACCTCGAGGGGGCGCTCCGGCACTTCGTCGAAGTGCAGCTCGACCGGCTGGGCCAGGACGACCAGCCCCTGATGGACCGGCTCCCTCCCGGCCTGGTCGGGACCGTGGAATCGTCCATCAGCGACTACCTGCCCGTGGCCATCGAACGGATCGGCGCGGTGCTCTCGGACCCCGATGCCAAGGGACGCATCCACCAAGCGCTCCGCACCGCCTTCGACCGCGCGGTGCGGGACCTGCTGCTCCACGAGCGGCTCGTGGCCAAGCTGGTGGTGACCGACCAGACCTTCAAGCGCCTGCTGGACGGCCTCGAGCGCGACGGGTTCGAGCGCTTTGCCGAGACCCTCGCGGCGCCCGAGATGCGCCAGCAGCTGACGCGGGCCGTGAACGAGGGACTCGCCAGCTTCCTCCGCATTCCGCTGCGGGACCGGCTGGCCGCGATGGGCGCCGAGAAGCGCGCCGCGCTGGCCGGCACGCTCGGCGACTGGCTGGTGCGCGTGGCCCGCGACGACACCACGCGCCGCGTGGCGGAGCGGGCGGTCGAGCGGCTGCTCGACACCACCGAACGCCGCACCTGGAACGAATTGCTCTCGGCGGTGCCCGCGGCCCGGGTGGCCGCATTTGCGGCCGAGGCGGCGGGCGGGGAGGAGGGGCGCCGCTGGGTGGCGGAGGCGGTGCGCGGCACCCTGCGGGCGCTGCTCCAGCGGCCACTCGGCCGCCCGGCGGCGTGGCTCGGGCCCGAGGCGACGGCGCGGATCCGGGCCGGCATCCTCGACGCCGCGTGGAGCTGGACCGAGCAGCAGGTGCCCGGCGTCGTGGCGCAGTTCAACGTGCAGGAAATGGTCGAGCAGAAGGTGCTCGGCTTCTCGACGGCGCGGATGGAGGAGATCATCCGCACCGTCACCCAGCGCGAGCTGACTCTCATCGTCCAGCTCGGCTACGTGCTGGGGGCGGTGGTGGGGATCATGGCCTTCGGGATCAACCTCCTCTTCCGCTAGCGTCCTCCCGCGCCCGCGTGCGCTCGGGCGATGACGGCGCCCCCGGCCCCTCCCGACAGGATTGGGCAGCGGGCGCGAGCCGCCCGCCTCACTTCAGGGGAGGCCGCATGGGCATGGTGCCGGAGTCGCTGGAAATGGACGCGGACGTCGAGAAGGCGGCGAGGGTGGCCGACGGCATGGCGGAGGCGGTGGGACGGGGGCCGCGTCACGCCACGGCGGCGGCGCGCCGGCTGTCCGACGAGGAGCTGACGCTCGGGCTCGCCTTCCTGGCGCGCGTCATCGAGATCGCCTCGATGTCGTCGCGCGCGCTGGCCGATGTCGGCCGCGAGCGGCAGCGGGCGGCGCGTACCGCCCGGCTCAACTAGGGGCGCCTCAGGGGCTGGTGGGCATCGCAGGAATCGACGACCACCCCGACCAACCGGTGGGGGCGATGCGCACCACCGTCCCGGGGTAGCCGCTCACCGCACCCGGGGTCACCTCCGTCCGGTACTCGGGGCGCTGCAGCGCCTGGAGGCGGTGTCCGCTGCCCTCGAGGAAGCGAGTTGCGGATCGCTCATCATCCCACGCGATCCGCCAGACCAGGGCCGGGCCCTTCGGCGTCCGGTAGAGCCGGTACCGATCCCCCGCCCATCCGACCGGAATCGTCGTGCTCACCACCTCGGCGCCCGACAGGTCCGCCGCCAGGATGGCGAGCCCCATCTCCCCGAGCACGTCCGACTCCCCCTCGAGCGCCCCGACGGTGTCCGCCTCGACCGGCACCGGGAGCTGGCCCGCTGCATAGCGGTCGGGATGCAGCACCTGCTCGGTGGAAACCGGCATGCGGGCCCCGTAGGGCTCGCCGCCCTCCGCCTCGGCGCGCTCGTACCACCGCATGAACATCGACCCCGCCAGGTAGGGGAAGATCAGCCCTTCCTGCAGGACGCGCGGCGTCGTGGCGAACACCTTCATCGAGGCGCGGGCGGTGACCAGTTGCTCGCGGAAGGTCTCCCAGATGGCGTCGTCCCCGAGGAAGTCCTGGTTGGGCGCCATCATCTGCATCGACGCGAGCGTGGCCTGCCCCTCGAGCACCGCCTGCGCCGCGCTCAGGCGATCCGAGTCGAGCCGCTGTCCCATGACGGAATCGAGCGGCATGTAGTCGGCCTGGAGGGCGTGGACCAGCTCGTGGGCCAGCACGAACTTGAATTGGGTGGAGCGGGGATCACTCCCCTCGAACACGAACAGCGTCCCGCTGTCCGGGTCGAAGAACCCCGCCACCTGCTCCTGATAGAGCGCCGTGAGGAGCGAGGGAATGTCAAGGGAGTCCGGGACCTGCCCGAGGAGGCGATAGACATCGTGCAGCGCGGCGACGCGCTCGGGGGGAAGCTCTTCCGCAAGCTTGGCCGCCAGGTACGTGTTGACCTGGGCGCGGGAGCGGACCGCGAAGCGCGGCGGCGCCTTGAACGGCACCCCGACCGTCCGCTCCACGATGGGCGTGAGGCTGTCGACCAGGCGGGCGATCGGGTCGCCCCCGCTCCCCGGCGCCTCGCCGCGGCACCCGGAGGCCAGCGCCGCCGCCGCGAGGGCGGCGGCTACAGCCCGATGTACGCGCGGTACCATGCGATGATGGCGGGCCCGGCGATCCAGGTGGCGGCGGCGCCGGCGGCGAGGAACACGCCGAAGGGCACCAGCTTCTTCCGGCCGATCAGGCTCAGCGGAAGGAAGATCAGTGTGCCGAGAAAGGCGCCGAGGAACACGGTGAGGAGGACCCCCTGCCATCCGAGGAACGCCCCGACCATTGCCATCATCTTCACGTCGCCGCCCCCCATGGCCTCTTCCTTGAGGATGAGGTGGCCGAGGAAGCCGATGGTCCACAGGAGGGCAAAGCCCACCGCGGCGCCGAGGAGCGACGGCACCAGCGTGGTCAGGCCGCCCGCCAGCGCGAAGAGCACGCCGGCCACCAGGCCGCCCAGGGTGAACTCGTCCGGGATGATGTAGGTGCGCGCGTCGGTGACGGCGATGCCGAGCAGGAGGGTGAAGAAGACGGCCCCCCGCACCGCCTCCAGCTCGAGCGGGGTCCGCCACATCATCCACGCCCAGAGGGCGCCGGTCACCAATTCCACGGCGGGGTACATCGGCGAGATGGGGAGGGCGCAGCCGCGGCACTTGCCGCGGAGGAGCAGCCACGAGACGACCGGGATGTTGTCGTACCAGGCGATCGGGCGCTCGCAGCGAGGGCACCGGGAGCGCGGGCGCACCACCGACTGGTCCGCCGGCAGCCGCACGATGCAGACGTTCAGGAAGCTCCCGACCAGGAGCCCGAAGATCCCCGCGAAGACCGTCGCCAGCGTCTCAGGCGTCACGCCGCACCTCATGGAGGAGGATTCCCGCCGCCACGGCCACGTTGAGCGACTCCACGCCGCCGTGGAGCGGAATGGCGAGGCGCCGAGTGGCCACGCGCTCCAGCTCCGGGCGGACCCCCGCGCCCTCGTTGCCGAGGACGAGCGCCACCGGGGCGGTCAGCCGCCGCCCGCCCGGCGCCTCGCCGGTGCTGTCGGTAACCCAGATCGACGCGCCGACCCGGCCCGCCCACGCGAGGAACGTCGCGTCGTCGGTGGCGAGCGCCGGCAGGCGGAAGAGCGCACCCATGGCCCCGCGCATCACCTTCGGGTTGGTCAACTCGGCCGTCCCCTTGAGCGCGAGGAGCCCTGCGGCCCCGAGGCCAAGGGCCGCGCGTGCAATGGCGCCCACGTTGCCGGGGTCCTGCACGCCGTCGAGCACCACCACGACCTCACCGGCCTTGGGGTGAAGACTCTCGATCGACCACCGCGGCGGCTCGACCACCGCGATCACGCCCTGCGGATGCTCCGTGTCGGCCAGCTCCGCGAGGGTGCGGTCGTCGAATTCCGCGAGCGGCACGCCCGCCGCTGAAAGCGCGGCCTTGAGGGCGGTGCCGCGGGGAGTACCTTCCAGCGCGGGCGACACCACCACCTGGCGGATCTTCACGCGGGTGGCCACCGCCTCCTCCACCAGGCGGACGCCCTCGGCGAGGGCAAGCCCGCGCCGTTCGCGCCCCCTCCGAAGCCGGAGGTCCCGGATGAGCGTCTCCACACCGGCCACGGCAGGCCCCCTCACGGAATGCGAATGCAGATCGCGCTGACGATTGCGGGATCGGACTCCGGCGGCGGCGCCGGGATTCAGGCCGACCTCAAGACCTTCCACCAGTTCGGGGTCTTCGGCACATCCGTCGTCGTGGCGGTCACCGCCCAGAACACCCGCGGCGTGCGCTCGATCCATCCGGTGCCGGCGGACATGGTGCGCGACCAGCTCGCCGCCCTGGCCGAGGACCTGCCTCCCGCCGCCCTCAAGACGGGGATGCTGGCCACTGCCCCGCTGGTGCAGCAGGTCGCGGACGCGATTCGCGGCTACGGCTGGACGCGCCTGGTGGTGGACCCGGTCATGGTGGCCACCTCGGGAGACCGGCTCCTGGCCCCGGACGCGGTGCAGGCCATGCGAGAGCGGTTGATGCCACTCGCCGCCGTCGTGACGCCGAACCTCGACGAGGCGGCCCTCCTCACCGGGGAGGAGGTCGCCGATCCCGCCGCGATGGATCGCGCCGGCCGCCAGCTCCTCGCCAGCGGCGCCGGCGCCGTCCTCGTCAAGGGCGGGCACCTGCCGGGCGACACGGTGGTGGACGTGCTCGTGACGGCATCCGGAACGCGGCGGTTTGCCCGTCAGCGCATCGCCACCACCTCCACCCACGGCACCGGGTGCACGCTCTCCGCCGCGATCACCGCCGGGCTGGCCCTGGGCCGGCCGCTCGAGGCCGCGGTGGAGGACGCCCTCGACTACGTCCACCGCGCCATCGCCTCGGCGCCGGGCCTGGGCGGGGGGCACGGGCCCCTCAATCACGGCGTACTCGCGCGCCCCTAGAGGCGCGCCACGACCCCTTCGATCAAGTCTCCCAACTGGCGGCCGACCCGCGCGGCCGTCTCCATCACCTCGGCGTGGCTCAGCGTGGCGCCGGTCACCCCCGCCGCCGCGTTCGTGATCGTCGAGATCCCGAGACAGCGGAGCCCGCGCGCGCGGGCGGCGATCACCTCGGGCACCGTGCTCATCCCCACCGCATCGGCGCCGAGCCCGGCCAGCATCCGGATTTCGGCCGGCGTCTCGTAGCTCGGCCCCAGCAGCCAGGCATACACCCCTTCCTCGAGCCCGATCCCGCGCTCCCCCGCCACCGCTCGCGCCACGGCGCGGAGGCCGGGGTCGTAGGCGGCGGACATGTCGGGGAATCTGGCCTCGCCCGGCAGGACCGGCCCGATGAGCGGGTTGCGCCCGGTGAGGTTGAGGTGGTCGGTGATCAGCATCAAGGTGCCCGGCCGGAACGAGGGACGGATCCCACCGGCGGCGTTGGTGGCGATGAAGGTCGTGACCCCGACCTCCGCGAAGATGCGCGCGGGGAGGGCGGCGGTGGCGGCGTCGTGCCCCTCGTACAGGTGAAACCGCCCGCTCTGCGCCACGACGGACTTCCCGGCGAGCGTCCCCACCACCAGCTCCCCGCGGTGCCCCTCGACCGTCGGCACGTGAAAGCCGGGAATGTCCTGGTACCCGATGCGGATCGGATCGGCGATCCGGTCGGCCAGCCCGCCCAGCCCGGAGCCGAGGACGACGGCCACCGCAGGAGTCCGGCCCTGCAGGCGGGCGCGGAGTGCCTCGCTCGCCCTGGCGACCGCGGCGCTCACCGCAGCGCCTCGAGTTCTGCCGTCACCTCCGCGAGCAGCGCCAGCCGGTCGGGCCACGGGAGGAACGACGACTCGAACCCGTTGAGGATCATCCGGTCGATCTCCGGCCGGGAAAAGCCCAGCTCCGTGTGCGCCAGCCAGTATTCCCGCGACAGCGTGGTGCCGCTCATGAGCCAGCTGTCGGTGCAGAGCGTCACGTTGAGCCCGGCGTCGAAGTAGCCGCGGACCGGGTGATCGGCGATCCGCGGGACGGCGCGGGTCTGGGCGTTGGAGGACAGGTTGGTCTCCACCAGGATCCGGCGGTCACGCACGTAGTTCTGGAGTCCCGGATCCTCCCGGAGCCGGGTGCCGTGCCCCAGGCGGTTGGCGTGGCAGAGCTGGACCGCCTCCGCCACCGACTGCGCCCCCGCCGCCTCGCCAGCGTGCACCGTGATGCCGAGTCCCCCGGCCTGGGCGACGTCGAACGCCGCGCGGTGGAGGCCCGGCATGCGCCCCCGCTCGCCTCCGGCCAGGTCGAATCCCACGACCCCGTGCCCCCGGCACGCCACCGAGCGTTCGGCGAGCCGGAGCGAGACGGCGGGCTCATAGTGGCGGAGCGAGCAGTTGATGATGCCGACGCGCACGCCGAAGTCCCGCGCCCCGCGCGAAAGGCCGCGCCATTCCGCCGCGATGGCCTCGTCCACCGACAGCCCGTGCCGGGTGCTGAGCTCCGGGCAGTACCGCACCTCGAGCAGGCGCACGTGGTCGCGCGCGGCGTCCTCCACCATCTCGTAGGCCACTCGCTCGATCGCCTCGGGCGCCTGCAGGAGGGCGATCGTCACCTCGAACCGTGCGAGGTAGCCCTCGAGGTCGGAGGCGTCGTCCACCAGCATGTGCCGACGGAGGGTTTCAGGGTCCCGGCTCGGCAGCTCGACCCGCGCGAGGCCCGCCAGGGCGATCATCGTTTCCGGCCGGAGGGACCCATCGAGGTGGACGTGCAGTTCCGCCTTGGGGAGGCGGCGCAAGAGCTCAGCCGTCAGCATCCGCCCCACCAGCCTGCCGCGCCGTCGCGGCCACGCGCAGGATCGCCCCGCCTGCCAGCACCGTCTCCGGTGCCACGGGGAGCCCGCGCGCGTCGGTGATGCCCACCCCCGGGCGCCCCGCAAGCCCAGGGTCGGCGAGTGCGGCGGCCTGGCCCGCCGTGGTCCCGGGGGCCACTTCCAGCCGGGAGGCGTTCACGAACACGGGAATGGTGCTGCTCATCGGCCCGCCGGGATGAACCGCGCGTCCTCCGGCGGCCGGACGGGTCGGGGCAGGCGGCGCAGGTAGGTCACCATCACGTCGATGTCGTCCATGCCCGATGGGGACTGGGGCAGGCCGCGCAGCATCGTATAGCCGCTCTGGCCCGCCGCGAGGAAGGAGTTGGTGGCCAGCGTGTACCGCTCGTTGTCTCTGACCCGCTTGCCGCTGGCCAGGCGAAGGTCGCGGACCCGCTTGCCGGCCGGCTTCGAGGCGTCGTACGTGACGATCATCCCCGACACGTGCGCGTCCGGCCCCTCCGAGGCAATGGACGCCTCCGCCACCTCCCGCAGCTGCCGCCCATTGAGGGTGACCCGCACCGCCTGGTTCTGGAACGGCATGACGGTGAAGAGCTGGCCGTAGGTGAGCGGCCCCGCCGCCACGTCGGCCCGGATGCCGCCATTGTTGACCAGGGCCACGTCGGTCCGGAGCACGTTGCGCAGGCCGTCGGCGATCAGGTTGCCAAGCGAATACTGGCGCCCGGAGCGATTCATCGGCAGCGCCACGTCGGTGACCACCACCCGAGCCAGGCTGTCGCTCGACCGCACCGCCCGCGCGACCAGCGCGCTGAGCGCGCTGTCGGGGGTCACCTGGTCGGCCCAGGTGGTGCGCACGTCCACCTCGACGCGGCGGCCCCCGGCCGCGGTCCGGATCAGGTCCACCACGCCGACGGCGGTGCCGCTGCTGCGGGCCTGGACGATGGGCACCCCG
>CAZNLY010000023.1:0-3860 GCA_964574295.1 uncultured Gemmatimonadaceae bacterium | reverse complement strand
GTGCCCTGCATCTCGTCGCCGGCGTCGAGCCGGAGCGTGGTGCACCGGCAGCGCACCGCCAGCGTGTCCATCCAGGCGTCGACGACCGCCGCCCCGCCCACCGTCCTCCCCTCGGACCACGAGTACGTCCGGCCCTCCAGCGCCCCGTGGAAGTCGTTGATCGTGAGGATCCGCAGCTGCAGGGTGTCTCGTGCCGGGGGGCGCGTGAGCCTGGCGGCGGACGCGAAGAGCGCCGGGGGCGCCAGGCGCCAGTTCTGCGCCGCGAACTGGGACGGGTCGATCTGGCCGCGGCGCTTGAGGTCGGCCACCAGCAGGTCGCGGATGCCCTCGCCCCGGTCGTACACCACCGGGGCCCCGCGCAGCGCCTCGAACCCGCCTCCACCCTCCTGCCGGTAGCTGTTGAGCGCCAGCGTGTAGAGGGCGGAGGGGACCATGTCCTGGCCGTTGACCTTGAGCCCGACGATCCGGTTGCCGAAGGGCTGGCTCAGGTCGATCTGGTACTCCGCGCCGGTCACGACGTCGAAGTTGTAGCCCGGGATGGCGGCGTTGGGCCGGACCACGCCGGCCGAGTCCAGCAGGTAGTACTGCGCGCTCTGTTCCAGATAGTCCTTGAGCTGCGCCCCCGTGATCCGGATGGCGCGCAGCGTGTTCTCGTACGGATACACCCCGGCCACGTCCGCCAGCCGCACCTCGCCCGCGGGGAGGCCGGAGCGGGTGTCGAAGATGGCCGTCGAGGCCAGGTCGGCGCCTGCCTGGCGCCGCTGCACCTCATTGATCCAGGTGGTGAGCGGCACCGCCTCGATCCGCCCGTCGGTGGCGGGCATCGCCGCGGTCGCGATCGCGATCGGCGTGGCCGCCCACAGCCGGACCTCATCCTGCGCCTCGGCCGCGCGCCGGAAGCGATCCGGCGCCGGGTCCACGCCCGCCAGGTCCACCTGCTCGCCGCGGATCCGGGTGACACGCCACCCGGTGCCCGAACGGATCAGGTCCACGTGCGCAATCGCCAGCGTCTGCGCCCACGGCTTGGGCTGGATGAAGTGCACCCCGTTGAGCACCGAATCCGCCATCTGCCGGTGGGAGTGGCCCACCACCACCAGGTCGGGGCGCACGGGAACGTCCGCCAGCGTGGCGGCGACGTTCTCCGGACCGACGCCGGTCGTGTCGTAGGAGCTGGCGCCGTCCATCCCGCTGTGGACCAGCGCGATCACCACGTCGGCCTGGCGGCGGAGCCGGGCCAGTTCGCCGGGAGCCGTCGCCCCGATCCGGCGCACCTCCGCGCGGCCGCGGACGTTGTTCCGGTCCCAGAGCATCGTCCCCGGGGTGGTGAAGCCGGTCACGCCGACCCGCACCCCGCCCCGCACGAACACCGCCTGCGAGGAGAAGAGGGGGGCCCCGGACGGCTGCGCCAGCACGTTGGCGCTCACCACGCGGAAGGTGGCGCGCCGCATCGACTCCTGGAGGAAGGGGACGCCGAAGTTGAAGTCGTGGTTGCCCGGCGTCGCCGCGTCGTACCCGAGCTGGTTCATCACGTCCACGATCGGGTTCGGGTCGCGGGGCGCCACCTGGGCGTAGTACGCGGCAAAGGGGTCGCCCTGGAGGAGGTCGCCGGCATCCACCACCACCACCTGGTCGGGATAGAGCGCCCGGAGCGAATCGATCGGCCGCGCGGCCCGCACCAATCCGCCGGCAAAGGGCCGGTCCCGGACGTAGTCCCATGCCGTGGCGCGCCCGTGCACGTCGGTGGTCGCGACGATGACGAGGTGGGCGGTGTCCTGGACGACGGGGGCCGGCGCGGCCAGCAGCAGGAGGGGCAGGAGCATCACTAAATATACGAAGAGCCGGCCCATCGAGCCCGAGGCCGGGGCCTCCCTTGCGCCGATGGGCGCGCCCGGATATTCGTTTACGCGCATATGAATCCGCCCATTTCCACCGCCGACCTCCTGCTCGCGCTCGCGGAGCCCACGCGGCTCCGGATCCTCAACTGCCTCGCGGCGGCGCCCCTGTTCGTCTCGGACCTCCAGACCATTCTCGGCGTCCCGCAGCCCACCGTGTCCCGCCACCTTCGGGTGCTCAAGGAGGCGGGCCTGGTCCGGGACACCCCGATCGCGCAGTTCGTGCTCTATCGCTTGCGGCGAGAGGGGGGGACGGCCGGCCGCCTTACCGCCGCCGTGCTCGAGGCCCTGGGCCACGAGGAGCAGATGCGCGTCGAGCGGTTGCAGGCGGGGGAGCGGAGCCGCGCCAACCCAAGGGTCCGCGTGTCACCCGTTCCGGAGACCGTCGCATGACCCATCGCATCCTGGTCGTGGATGACGAGCCCGACATCACCGCGCTGGTGGCCTACCACCTGGCCAAGGCCGGCTACCGGGTCTCCACCGCCGTCCGCGGCCCCGAGGCGCTCAAGGCGGCGGCCGAGGAGCGGCCCGATGTGGTGGTGCTCGACCTCATGCTGCCCGGGATGTCCGGCTACGATGTGCTGACCGAGCTGCGGGCGCGCCCGGAGACGCGCGACGTCGGCGTCATCCTGCTGACGGCGCGGAAGGAGGAGGCGGACCGCATCCGCGGCCTGACGCTGGGCGCCGACGACTACCTCACGAAGCCCTTCTCCCCCGCGGAGCTCACCCTTCGCGTCGGCGCGGTGCTGCGGCGCCTCTCCGCGCCGGCCGTCGCGGGAGGCGACACGCTCACCGCCGGCGACCTCGTGATCGACCGGTCGGCGCTGCGGGCCACCTACAAGGGGCGCGAGCTGGACCTCACCGCCACCGAGTTCAAGCTCCTGTTGACGCTGCTCGAGCGGCGCGGACGGGTCCAGACGCGGCCCCAGCTCCTCGAGACCGTCTGGGAGGCGCAGCCCGACATCCAGACCCGCACGGTGGACATGCACGTGCAGCGGCTCCGCACCAAGCTTGGCGAGGCCGGCAGGATGATCGAGACGGTGCGGGGCTTCGGGTACCGCTTCCGCGGCGCCGACCGGGCGGGACGGCCGGCGTGACCTTCACCGGCCGCGTGGTCGGCGGCATTCTCCTCGTCCTCGTGCTCAGCGTCACCGTCCTGCTCTGGACGGCGGACGTGGCGTTGCGCCGGGATCTGGAATCCGAGGTGGCCAGCCAGCTGCGCCGGGAAGCCGTGGTGGTCCGCGAGGGCCTCCCGGCGGGGCCGGACGACGCCCAGCGCTGGATCTACAAGGTGGCCCAGGAGACGGGGTACCGGATCACGCTCATGGCAGCCGACGGCACGGTGGTCGGCGAGAGCGATTACGCCGCGCTTCCGCTTCCTCCGATCGAGAATCACGCGTCCCGGGCCGAGGTGCGCGCCGCCCTGTCCGACTCACTCGGCGTCGCCCGGCGCCGAAGCGAGACCGTGGGCCGGGAGCTCCTCTACGTGGCGGTACCGGGGGGCCCCGGGGTGGTACGCGTCGCCGCCGACCTGTCGCAGGTGGACGGCATCGTGCACCGAGCGCAGGTGGCCGTCGGCGTCGCGGCGCTGGTGGCCCTGCTCATCGGCGCGATCGTGGCCTGGGTCGCGGCCAGCTCGGTCACCCGTCCTCTGACCGCCATCGGCGAGGCGGCCCGGGCCATCGCCGCGGGCGAGCCGCCCCGCTTCCCGCACTCCGGCATCCGGGACATCGACGCCCTGGTCCAGTCCCTCCGCCAGATGCACCACGACCTGGCGGTCCGGTTCGAGGCGCTCCGCCGCGAGCAGGCGGAGTCGGCGGCGCTCGTGGCCTCGATGGTCGAGGGCGTCGTCGCCGCGGATGCGCGCGGTCGAATCGTGACCGCCAATCCCGCCGCCCGTCGCCTCCTCGGCTACGGGGCGGAGTCCTCGCTGCCTGACCTGGGGCAGCTCTTCCGCGCGCGGCAGGC
>CAZNLY010000022.1:0-36369 GCA_964574295.1 uncultured Gemmatimonadaceae bacterium | reverse complement strand
GCCCGGAGTAGAAGTCCACGTTGGGGTAGAGCTTCCGCTTGATGAAGTACTCGTCGGAGAGGGCGATCCGCTCCAGCTCCACGGCGATCTCGAGCTTCGGGTTGAGCCCCGTCTGGGCAAAGACCTCGTCGGCCACCCGCTTGATCAGCTTGGCGCGCGGGTCGTACGACTTGTACACCCGGTGCCCGAAGCCCATGAGCCGGCCCTCGCCCGCCTTCACCCGCTCGATGAACGCCGGGATGTGCTTCTTCTCGCCGATCTCGTCCAGCATCCGCAGCACCGCCTCGTTGGCCCCGCCGTGGAGCGGGCCGTAGAGGGCGGCGATGCCCGCCGAGACGGCGGAGAAGGGGTCCACGCCGGAGGAGCCGACGCCGCGGACGGCGCTGGTGGAGCAGTTCTGTTCGTGGTCGGCGTGGAGGATGAGGAGGATCTCGAGGGCGCGCTGCAGCACCGGGTTGGGCTTGTGCTGCCCCCCGATGCTGAAGGTCATGTTGACGTAGTTCCCGATGTAGTCGAGGTCGTTCCGCGGGAACTCGTACGGGAGCCCGCGCGAGTGCCGGAAGGCGAACGCCGCCAGCGTCGGCATCTTGGCCATCAGGCGGACCCGCTGGATGTAGCGGTTGCTCGGGTCGTGGATATTCTTGGCGTCGGGGTAGAAGGTCGACAGCGCGCCGACCACGCCGAGGAGCATCCCCATCGGGTGGGCGTCGTAGCGGAAGCCCTCGAGGAACTTGATGATGTTGGTGTGGACGTACGTGTGGTACATGATGTCGTGCGTCCACCGGTCGAGCTGCGCCTGGGTGGGGAGCTCTCCCTCGCACAGGAGGTAGGCCACCTCGAGGAAGCTGGCCCGGTCGGCGAGCTCCTCGATCGGGTACCCGCGGTAGCGCAGGATGCCCCTGTCCCCGTCGATGTACGTGATGGCGCTGCGGCAGGCGGCGGTGTTGGTGAACGCCGGGTCGTAGGTCATGAGGCCGAAGTCGTCGTCGGCCGTCTTGATCTGGCGGAGGTCCATCGCGCGGACGGTGCCGTCGGAAATCGGCACCTCGTACTGCTTGCCCGTGCGGTTGTCGGTGATACTCAGGGAGTTGGTGGCCACTGCCGGGTCCTCGTGGGGGTGGTGCGGTTCGCGAGCCGCGGGAACTTAGCCGGGCGGCGGACGGCATCCAAGCCGGTTACCTTCCGCCGCGATGCCCCGTCCGCCCCTCACGATCGGCGCGCGCGCCCGCGGTGCCCTCCTGGCCCACGCCGCCGGCAACGCCCTCGGCGTCCCCACCGAGTTCCTCGACCGCCCCGAGGCCATCGCCGCGCAGTTTCCCGGCGGCGTGCGCGACATCCACCGGCAGGACACCCCCGACTCCCCCTTCGACGATGACGTGGCCATGGCGCTCCACCTGGCCGAGGAGCTGCTGGAGGGCGACGTGGACCTCGAGCGGCTGGCCCGCCGGTGGATCGGGTGGCTCGACCAGGACGGGCGCGGGGCGGGGAACTGGACCCGGAAGGCGCTGGACCATCTTCGGACCCACGGGTCGCCGCCGGCCGCGATCGCCGGAGGGCGCGCGCCGAACGGCGCCATCATGCGGGCGCTGCCGGTGGCGCTGGCGGCGCGGGGCTCGCCGCGGAACCTCGTGGCGGGGAGCTGGCACACCGCCGCGCTGACCCACCCCGACGAGCGGTGCACCTGGGGCGCCGTGGCCGTGAATGTGGCCGCCGCGGAGCTCCTGGCCGGCCGGCGGGACTTCCTCGCCGACGTGATCGAGGTGCTGCGCGTCAACGAGGCGCCGGCGGAGCTGCTGGCGGCCGTCCGGCGGGTGCCGCTCGAGCGCCGTGAGGAACTGCCGATCGTGGGGGACCGGGCCTGGGACGCGGTGACCTGTGTCGAGGTGGCGCTCTGGGCCGCCTGGCACGAGCCCGGCCTCGAGGCGGCGCTCATCTGGCTGGCCAACGCCGGGGGCGACACCGATACCAACGCCGCCGTGGCCGGCGGCCTCCTCGGCGCCCGTGACGGCGAGGGCGCCATCCCCGCGCGATGGCTGGAAGCCCTCCCCGAGCTGGACCGCCTGCGACGGATCGCGGGCCGGCTGGTGGGCGAGCCGGGCTAGAAACCCGGCGCTCGCGCACGCCGTCCGGTGTCGCTATATCTCCCCCGACCCCTGACCCATCCCGGAAGGCCACGATGCCCAGCCGACGCTTTCTCCTTGCCCTGTCCCTTGTTGCCACTCCCCTCGCCGCGCAGACCGGCGTAGACACCACCGGGGCCGGCGCGCTCATCGACCAGGCGCTCAACCAGTCGCAGGTCATGGCGCGCCTCGAGTACCTGACCGACGTGATCGGGCCGCGGCTCACCGGCTCCGCCGCCATGAAGCGCGCCAACGACTGGACCGAGACCCAGTTCAAGGCCTACGGCCTGTCAGCCTGGCAGGAGGAGTGGAGCTTTGGGGTGACGTGGGAGCGGGGGCCGATCGCCTTCACGGTCGAGTCGCCATTCGTGCGAAACCTGACCGCCCACAGCTGGGCCTGGACCGACGGCACCGGCGGCAAGACCCTGACCGGCCCGGTGGTGCGGGTGGATGTGTCCACGCCCGAAAGCCTGGCGGTGTACAAGGACCGGGTGAAGGGCGCCTGGCTCATGCTCCGCCCGCCGACCACCATCTGGAACCCCGACGGCCCGCCGATGACCGCCGCCGACTCCGCCGCCCTCCGGGCCGAGAACGAGGCGCGGCAGGCTGCCTTCCGCGCCGGCAACACCGACACCTCCGAGGCGGCCCGCAAGGCGCGCCGGCAGTTCGCCATCGACCGCCCCTACCTCCTCAAGCAGTACGGCGCCCTCGGCCTTATCACCGACGGCTCGAAGGAATTCGGCCTGATGACGATGAGCGGCTCGCCGTACAGCGTCTCGCCGCTCCCCAATGTGGTCGTGGCGCACGAGGAGTACACCTTCTTCCAGCGGCTCATTGACCAGGGGGTCGTCCCGCGGCTGGCCGGCACCATCACGAACACGATGGGCAAGAAGCCGGTGTCGCAGTGGAACACCGTGGCCGAGATCAAGGGCACCCAGTGGCCCGACCAGGTGGTCATCCTGGGCGCCCATCTCGACAGCTGGGACCTGGGCACCGGCACTACCGACAACGCCACCGGCTCGATGGTGGTGATGGAGGCAGCGCGGGTCATCCAGGCGAGCGGCCTCAAGCCCAAGCGCACCATCCGCTTCATCCTGTTCAGCGGCGAGGAGCAGGGGCTCCTCGGTTCCGCCGCCTACGCCGCCAAGCACGCCGGCGAGGCCAACAACATCCAGGCGGTGCTGGTGCTCGACAACGGGACGGGGATGATCACCGGGATGGCGCTGCAGGGGCGCAACCAGGACGCGCAGCTCTGGACCGACCTGCTGGCCCCGGTGGCCTCACTCGGCGCGGGGAAGGTGCGCGAGGGGAACAAGGGCGGCACCGACCACCTCTCGTTCATTCCCTATGGCGTGCCTGGGTGGAACTACGACCAGGAGTCACGCGGCTACAACCACACCCACCACTCGCAGATCGACACCTACGATCACGCCGTCCCCGGTGACCTCCGCCAGGCGTCGGCGGTGATGGCGGTGACGGCGTTCGAGCTGGCCAACCTCCCGGCGCTGCTGCCGCGGGGCCCGGTCACCCCGGTCACGCCGCGGACGGTGCTGCCGCCGAGTCCGGGGCTCGCCTCGCGCTAGGCCATGGTGGGGCCTACCTGGCCCCGGTGGGGAGTGTCACGCTGCAGGTGGTGAGGAACCCGCCCCGGACGTTGTAGACCGTCTCGACGGTCAGGCGTCTCGGGGCGAGTGCCTTGAAGAGGTCCTCGGCGATCTTCGCGGTGGCGTGTTCCTGGAAGATGCCGACGTTGCGGTAGCTGATCACGTAGTACTTGAGGCTCTTGAGCTCGATACAGGACACCCCCGGCACATAGCGGAGCGTGAGCGTGGCGTAGTCCGGCAGCCCGCTGTAGGGGCAGACGGCGCTGAACTCCTCCGTGGTGGTCACGATCTCCTGCTCGGGCCCGTCGTACGGAAAGACCTCGAGCACGTCGACGTCGACGTGCTCGGGGCCCACGAACGGCAGGGAGCGGCCCTCGGGGCTAGCCATCGGCCCGCTCCCGCACCATGCCGGCTTCGACCCAGGCGTAGCGTCCCGCCGCGGCCGACTGCGCAATCCGGTAGTTGACCACGTCCTCATTGTCGAAGACGGCGGCGAACCGGTCGTCCACCTTCCGCCGACTGTTCCGCGCAAAGGCGTCGGCCAGCTCCACCGGCGTCCGGTCGGCGGGGTTCTTCCGCACCAGCGCCTGGGCGCGGGTGGCTGCCGCCGAGATGGCAAAGAGCTCGGCGCCGATCTCCACCAGCCGGCCCAGCACCGCCTGCCGCTTCTCCAGCTTGGGCCCGAACCGCACCATCGCGTGGAAGAGCGTCCGCGCCAGCTTGCGCGAGCGGCGCTCGGCAAAGCGGAGGTGGGTGGCCAGCGGGCCGAACTCCCCATAGCCGAACCGCCCCTTGAAGCCGATCCAGAGCTTGGGGTACCAGAGGGCGTAGAACCCGGCGGCCTTGAGGAGCGCCTTCACCTTGGTGCCGGCCGAGGACTTGGGGTCGATCAGCGCCCCGGCCACGTCGAGGTGGGTGTCCACCGCCTCGCGGGCAATGAACAGCCGCATGATCTCGCTGGAGCCCTCGAAGATCAGGTTGATCCGGTAGTCGCGCATCATCCGCTCCACCGGGTCGGGGCGCTCGCCCCGGCTCCGGAGGCTGTCCGCGGTTTCGTAGCCGCGGCCGCCCTTGATCTGGAGCAGGTCGTCCACGATCCGCCACCCCACCTCCGAGTTCCACATCTTAGCCATCGCCGCCTCGAGGCGAATGTCCACCCCGCGGTCGGCCATGAGGGAGGCCAGGTCGCTCACCGCCTCCATGGCGAAGGTGTCCGCCGCCATCCGGCCGAGGCGCTGCGCCACGGCGTCGTGCTTGGCGATCGGCGCGCCCCACTGGACCCGCTCCGCCGCCCACTGGCGGGCGATCTCGAGCGAGCGCTTGGCGCCGGCGGCGCAGGAGGCGGGCAGGGTGAGGCGGCCGGTGTTGAGCGTCACCAGCGCGAGCTTGAGCCCCTTCCCCTCGCCCCAGATGATGTTCTCCACCGGCACCTTGACGTTGGTGAAGCGGATCACGCCGTTCTCGATGGCCTTGAGCCCCATGAAGTGCAGGCGGTTGGCCACCTCGACGCCCGGCCAGTCGGTCTCGACGATGAAGGCGCTGATCTTCTTGCCCGTCCGCGCCATCACCACCATCAGCTCGGCGATGGTGCCGTTGGTGCACCAGAGCTTCTCGCCGTTGAGGACGTAGTGGGTCCCGTCGGCGGAGAGCTCCGCGGTGGTGGAGACGCCGGCGGGGTCGGAGCCGACGCCGTTCTCCGTCAGGGCAAAGGCGGAGATGGTCCCCTTGGCCAGGCGGGGGAGGTACTTCTTCTTCTGCGCCTCGGTGCCGAAGAGCTTGAGCGGCACGGGCACGCCGATGGACTGGGCGGCGGAGAGGAGGGCCGTCATGCTGCCGTCCTGGCTCGTGACCAGGCTGATGGCCTTGGTGTAGCTGTACTGGCTGAGCCCGAGGCCGCCGTACTGCGGGTCGATCTTCAGGCCGAAGGCGCCCATCTGGCGGAGTTCCTCCACCAGCTCGGGGCCGATCTTCCCCTCGCGGTCGATCTTGTCGCTGTCCACCTTCTCGCGCATGAATCGCTCGAGGCGCTCCATGAGCGGCTTGGCCCGGGCTAGGTCGGCGGGGTCGGGCTCCGGGAAGGGGTGGATGAGGCCGAGGTCGTAGCTCCCCTCGAAGAGTTCGCGTACGAAGCTGCGCGACTGCCACTCCTTCTCGCGCGCCGCCTCGGCCACCTCGCGAGCTTCCTGCTCGCTCGGCTGGGGCGCGTGATCGGAGGGCTTGGGAGGCAGGACGGCGGTGGTCATATGACGCTCACGAGTCCGTGGAGGACGGGATGGGTGACCGGCCGAGCGTGCCCGAGAGCACGAGGTCGACCACGTGGCGCTTGCGCGCCTGGAGGAATTCGGGGGTGGTGGCGTCGATGCCCAGGGCGCGGAGCATCGTGCCGGAGTGCACCAGCGGGAACCAGCAGAGGCCGATCACGCTGAGGAGGAGTTGGGCCGCGTCGGCGGGGTGCCGCGGGTCGAGCCGCAGCTCGTCGGAGAGGGCCGCCAGCGCCTCGCGGGCCGCCTCGACGTGCGGCGGGACGGCGTCGAGGTTGCGGCCGCCGGTCAGCGCCTCCCACTCGATGAGGCGCACGAAGTTCGGGTTGGCGGTGATGAAGTCGAAGTACTCGGAGACGACGCCGGCCAGGACGGTGTCGGCCGACTCGCCGCTGGCGAGGGCGCGCTCGCGGCCACTCCGCACCGCCGCCCGCACGTCGGCAAAGCACCGCTCGAGCACCGCCCGGTAGAGCTCCGCCTTCGACCCGAAGAAGTAGCCCGGCGTCCCGCGGGAGACCCCCGCCGCCGCCCCCACATCATTGAGGGAAGTGGCCTCGAACCCCCGTTCGGCAAAGAGCCGTTCGGCGGCATCGAGCACCGCCTCCCGCGTGGTGCGGGAGCCGGCGCGCTCGGCCTCGAAGATCGGATTTGGGAGTGCGGACATGCCGGCCCAGCCTCACTTGCTTGACGTATAGCAAGTTGGGTGAATCGGGCTCTGGGCGCAAGGGATGGAGGCGGTGTCGGCGGTGAGATCCCTCTGGAGCAATCCGCCGATCCGCGGTCTGTGACGAAGCGGAAGTATCAACCCTGCTTTGGCTTACGAATCAGGGCGGCGGGCTTGGCGGCATCGAACCCGAATCGCTCCCGCACCCGGTCCACCGCCGCCGTGAGCTCCCGCCGCCGGACCCGCTCCGGGGGCTCGAAGAGGTCGGGGGTCGGCGCGTCCAATAGGCTGGTGGCCGCCACCCCCAGCAGCCGGACGCCCTTCCGCCGCCGCACCACCTCGTCGAACGCCGACCGCAGGAGCGTTCGCGCGGCATCGGAAATTTCATCGTCGAGGTCGGTCGGGGCCGGGAGGGTGTGGCTCCGGGTGATCGTGACGAAGTCGCCGTGGCGGAGCTTGAGTGTCACGGTGCGCGCCGCCAGCGCCTCGCCCCGAAGCTGGCTCGCCACGTGGGCCGAGAGGCCGAGGAGGATCCGCTCGAGGTGGGCCAGGTCTGAGGAGTCCTGCCGCAGGGTCGTCTCGCGGCTCACCGACTTGGTGAGCCGACCGCCCCGGAGCACCCGTCCCCCGTGGCCGTGGGCGCGCCGCTTGAGCGCCTTGGCGCCGTCGCCGACCAGTCTCTCGAGGTCGTCGAGGCTCTTCGCCTGCACCTGCGCCACGTCCACCAGCCCGGCGGCCTCGAGCCGCTGGGCGGTGCGGGGACCGATGCCCGGCAGCGCCCGGAGCGGCAGCCCCGCCAGGAATCCCTCCTCCCACCCCTCGCGCACCTCCATCAGCCCCCGCGGCTTGGCGGCGTCCGAGGCCAGCTTGGCCACCATTCGGTTGCACCCGACCCCGATGCTGCAGTCGAGCCCCGTCGCGGCCTTCACCCGGTCCCGCAGCCGCTCCGCCACCGGCAGGAGCGAGACCGGGTAGAGCCGGTCGGTGCCGCTGAAGTCCAGGTACCCCTCGTCGAGCGATCCCATCACCACCACCGGGGAGAACTCCTCGAGCACCCCACGCACGGCGCGGGAGGCCTTGCGGTAGTCGTCGAAGGGGCGGGACACGAAGGTGGCGCCCGGACAGCGGCGCGCCGCCTCCGCCGACGGCATCCCGGCGCGCACGCCGAAGGCCCGCGCACCATACGACGCCGACTGCACCACACCCCGCCCGTCGGCGCGGCCCCCCACGATGAGGAGGTCCACGTTCCGGAGCTCCGGCACCTGCTGCCGGGCCACCTCGACGAAGAAGGCGTCGAGGTCCACGTGGAGGATGCGGGTGCTCACGGCCTCACGGCAGCGCCACCGCCGCGATCGAGGCGCCCTTGAACGACTGCCCGGTGTTGGCGCCGATGGGGAAGTTGAGGTTTGCGATGTACGCCGTGTCGCCGAGGAGCTTGAACTCCGCCGGGAAGCGGAGGGCGTTTCCCGCGCCGGTCTGCGGATACGCGGGAATCATCGTCGAGTCGGTGAACTCCCCCGACGGCGTGCTCGCCGCCACGAGGGTCACGGTGCCGTCAGGGCTCACCCGGGCGAGGGTGTTCCGGAAGTTGGCGGTGACCCACAGGTTGCCATCGGTGTCGAAGGCGGCGCCGTCGGCGCCGACGAGCCGGGCATCGCGCACCCACGGGTTCGACACGGCCAGCGTGTACCCGGCCCCCACCACGAGCTGCGTGACCTGCCCGGTGCCCGTGTTGAGCGAGTAGAGGACGCCCTTCCGGTCGATGGCCAGGCCGTTGGAGGTGTACACCCGCACCGGCACCGTGGTGTCGGCGGACTCCGGCGAGACATTGGTGGCGAAGGTGGTGACGGCGCCGCCCTCGGGGCCGACGTGGTAGATGGCGCCGGTGCTCCCGCCCGAAATCCAGAGGTGCCCCGCCGCCTGGTCGAACACCAGCGCGTTGGCGCCGGCGGCCCCGGTGGCAAAGCGGGTGGCGTCGCGCGTGCGGCTGAAGTTGGCGGCGCCGAGTCGCCCCGCCTTGACCCGATAGACGATTCCGGAGTCCGGCACCGCCAGGTAGAGGTTGCCGTCCTGGTCGGTGGCCAGGCCGAGCACGGCGGTACCGGGCGCGATCGGCAAGGCGCCCACCGCCTCGGGGACAGGGTTCGCCGGGTCCACCCGATAGATGGTCCCGTCCTTCCAGTCGCACACATACAGCTTGCCGGCGTAGGTGGCGACGCCCTCGATGGTGGAGGCGCTGTCGCCCACGGTGGCCAGGACCGACAGCGCCACCGGAGGGAGGGGCGGCGCCGGCTTCGGCTTGGCGCATCCGACCGCAAGGAGGAGGAGGGCAAGGAAGGGAACGGCGCGGCGCATCGGGACTTCTCCTTAGACGAGATGGATGGCGGTGGCCTTGATGGTCACCACAACGGAGACGCCGGGACCGAGACCGAGCGCCTCGGCGCTGGCGGTGGTGACGGCGGCCACGAGCGGCCGCCCGGCGTCGAGCTGGACATGGCAGACGGGCCCCACGCGCTCGAGCCGCTGGACGACGGCGTCGAGCCGGTTGCGGGCCGAGCCCGGCATCGGCTCCCGGCTCAGGAGGAGATCCTCCGGCCGGAGCACCGCGTGGGCCGGCCCCTCGCGCTCGGCCACCACCTCGAGCCGGAAGGGGGGCGCGTCGAACCAGGCGGCGAAGGGACTGTCGCTGCCCGGCTCCTGCCGCGTCACCGCGCCCGCGAGCACGGTGCCGGTACCGATGAACCTCGCCACGAAGGCCGAATTGGGGTAGCGGAACACCTCGTCGGGGCGCCCCGACTGCGCCACGCGCCCCTCCGCGAGGACCGCCACCACGTCACCGAGCCGGAGCGCCTCGTCGAAGTCGTGGGTCACCTGCAGGATGGTGACCCGCTCCCGCGCGTGCAGGGCGCGGAGCTCGCGCCGCAGGGTGTGCCGGGTGGCGGGATCCACGGCGGAGAACGGCTCGTCGAGGAGGAGGATGCTCGGCCTGGGGGCCAGCGCCCGGGCAAGGGCCACGCGCTGGGTCTCCCCGCCGCTCAAGGACCCGATGCCGCGGTCGAGGAGCGCATCGATGCCGAGCAATTCGGCCAGCTCCCGGACCCGCGCCTGGCGCGCCGCGGGGGAGAGCGGCCCCCGCGCGAGCCCGTAGCCGATGTTGCCGGCCACGCTCAGGTGCGGAAAGAGGTGGTAACGCTGGTAGACGAACCCGACGCCGCGCCGCTCCGGCGGGAGGTCGGTCACGTCGTCGCCGTGGAGGCCCACCCGGCCCGCGGCCAGCGGCAGGTGCCCCGCCACCGCCTCGAGGAGCGTCGTCTTGCCGCTCCCCGACGGCCCGATGACGAGGCCGTACCCGCCGGCCGGCACCTCGAGCGAGACGTTCTCGAGGCGGAAGTCGCCCACCCGCGCGGCCAGGCCGTCGAGGCGGATCATCGCCGCTCCGCCGGCTGGAGGAACCGCACGGCGGTGAAGACCACCAGCGCCACCGCCAGCAGGACCACCGCCGCCGGCACCGCCGCCGGCAGGCCGATGGTGGTGAAGCGGTCGTAGATGAGCACGCTCGCCACCTGCGGATTGTAGGTCAGGATGACGATGGCGCCGAACTCGCTCACCGCGCGCGCCCAGGCCAGCACCGCGGCGGCCCCGATGCCCCGGCCCGCGAGCGGCAGCGTGACCCGCCGGAAGGCCAGGGCGGGGGAATCGCCGAGGGTGCGGGCCACCCGCTCGAGCCGGGGGTCCACGCCGCGGAAGGCCTCGCGGGCGCCGCTCACCAGGATGGGGACCGACACGAAGAGCATCCCCGCCACGATGCCGGGGACGTGGCTCACGAACTCGATGCCGATCCGCGCGAACGCGCTCCCCACGGGGGAGTGGCGCCCGAGGAAGAGGAGGAGGGCGATGCCGGCCACCGGGTGGGGAATGACCACCGGCAGGTCGATGATGGCCTCCACCACGCGGCGGCCGCGGAACGCCTTCCGAGCCAGGAAGTAGGCGAGCGGCACGCCGAACAGCAGCCCCAGCGCCGTGGCGGCGGTGGCGGCGGAGAGGGTGAGCAGGAGGGAGGCCTGGAGCTCCCGGTCGGCCAGCGCCTCCGACAGGCTGGCCGGCGTGGCGAGCATCAGGAGGCGGAGCAGGGGCCCCACGATGAACAGCACCAGCACCGCCCCGAGAAGCGCCAGCGCGATCCGGGCCCGCGGGGGGCCCGGGGCCGCCGATGTCGGCGCTCGGGATGGGGTGGTATGTTTGGCGGTCATCGGACGCGCGTAGCGTACGCCGGACCCCCTCCGGCGTCAACGTGCCGCGCCGGAATCTTCCCGGAGGGAGCGCATGCAGATCGGCAAGGCAGTGACCGCGGCGATGAACGCCCAGATCCAGAAGGAGCTGGAGTCGGCCTACCTCTACCTCGGGATGTCGGCCTATTTCAGCGGCACCAACCATCCCGGGGCCGCCTCCTGGATGCGGATCCAGGCGCGCGAAGAGGTGCTGCACGCCATGAAGTTTGCGGATTTCGTCGAGGATCGGGGCGGCACCGTGGTGTACCAGGCGATGGGCGCCCCGCCCGCCACTTTCACCTCGCCGCTCGCCGCCTTCGAGGCGGCCGCCAAGCACGAGGCCAAGGTGTCGGCCAGCATCAACCGGCTCTATGAACTCTCCGCCAAGGAGAAGGACTACGCGGCGCAGGCGCTGCTGCAATGGTTCATCACGGAGCAGGTGGAGGAGGAAAAGACCTCGCGGCAGATCGTGGACACCCTCCGCCAGATCGGGTCGAACAGCTCCGGGCTCTTCATGTTCGACCGCGAGCTCGGCCGCCGCGGCCAGGTGGGGTGATGCGCGTCGCCTTCCTCGGCCTCGGCGCCATCGGCACCCCGATGGCCACGCACGTGGCCAAGCAGCACCAGCTCATCGTCTGGAACCGCACCGCTGCCCGCGCCGCCGAATTCGCCGAGCGGCACGGCGCGACCGTGGCCTCCTCCCCGCGCGAGGCCGCGGCCGCCGCCGAGGTGGTCATCACCTGCCTCCCGACTTCCTCCGATGTCGCCTCCCTCCTCGACGGTCCCGACGGGCTCCTGGCCGGCCTGGCCAGGGGATCGCTCTTCCTCGACTGCACCTCGGGCGACCCCGAGGCCACCCGGCAGATCGGGGCCCGGCTCGCTCCCCTGGGGATCGAGTTCGCCGATGCCCCGGTGAGCGGCGGCACCAACGGCGCCGAGGCCGGCACCCTCACGGTGATGGTCGGGGCCACGGAGGCGGTCTTTGCCCGCGCCCGCCCGATCCTCGAGTGCTTCGGGCGCCGGGTGGAGCACATGGGCCCCCTCGGCGCGGGGCACGCCATGAAGGCGGTCAACAACGCCCTGCTGGCTGTCAACGTTTTGGCCGTCGGCGAGGGGCTCACCGCTCTGGTCAAGAGCGGCATTGAGGCCCGCAAGGCGGTGGAGGTGCTCAATGCCTCGAGCGGCCGGAGCTTCGTGAGTGAATACCTCGTGCCGCAGCGGGTGCTGACGCGCATGTGGCCGCTCACCTTTCGCCTGGCGCTCCTCGACAAGGACGCCCGGATCGCCGCGGAGTTCCTCGGTGCGCAGGGCATCTCCGGCCCCGTCCTCCACCTGACCTCCGACCTCCTGGCCGCCGCCCGCAAGGCGCTGGGCGAGGAGGCCGACTACCTCGAGCCGATCCGGCTGGTGGAGCAGGAGGCCGGGGTGGAGCTCCACGAGTGACCGACCCCGGGGCGCCTGCCCCCGGCGCCCCCATCCTGGTCCTGGTGGCGCCGCAGGACATCGTGAACATCGCGAGCGCCGTCCGGCTGGCCCGGAACTTTGCGCTGGGCGGGATCCGGCTGGTCAATCCCGAGGTCTTCGACCCGTGGCGGATCGAGGGGATCGCGCACAACACCGCGGAGGTGGTGGCGCGGATCCAGATCTGCACCTCGCTCGCCGAGGCGCTCCGCGACACCGTGTACAGCGTGGCGCTGACGGCCCGGGGCCGCGCCGCCAAGCGCACCGTGCTCGAGCCGCGCGAGGCGGCGGCCGAGCTTGTGGAGCAGGCGGGGCAGGGGCCGGTGGCGATGGTGTTCGGGCGGGAGGACAAGGGGCTCTCGAACGACGAGCTCGACTTCTGCCGGGCGCTGGTGTCGATCCCCACGAGCAAGGACTACTCGTCGCTCAACCTGGCCCAGGCGGTCGGGATCATGAGCTACGAGACCTGGCGGGTGCGGATTGGGGCCGACATCCCGACCAAGCCGCCCCGCCGCAGGGCGGCGCCGGCGGAGTCCGACCAGCTCGAGTGGCTCTTTGCCGACTGGGCCCGGGCGCTCTGGGCCATCGACTTCTTCAAGACTCGGCAGAGCGACCACGTCCTGCGGTCGTTCCGCGAGATCATCTATCGGGCGGGGCTCGACGGGCGGGAGGCGGCGCTGGTGCGGGCGATGGGCATCGAGATGCGGCGCTACCTGGAACGCAAGGGCGTGGCGCCGGCCGCCGAGCCCCCCGCCGGGCACGCGGGCGAACCGTGATACGGGGCCGCCGCACCACGGTTCTGGCTCGCTGATCCGGGCACGTCCGTCCACAGTCGCGTTGCTCGCGGCCGGCCGGGGCGAGTTCTCCTTGGTGACGAAGCCTCCCGGTCGATCCGCACAGCTCCGCTTCCCTGCACCCGGCGTTCCCGCCTAGATTTCCGCCTCCCTCCTCCGCCTGGAGCCGTCCCTTGGGGCGATCGAGCTCGTACTGGCAGGGCAATCTCTATCCCCACCCCTCCACGGAGCCCTCGCCGAGGGCGCCGATCAAGGACCTTCCCGCGGCTGCCGGCGCGCGTTTCAAGCTGATCCGTGACGGGCTCCGCGAAATTGAGGGTGTCGTCGAGCACGTGAAGTTCCTGGGGCCCCAGTGGCTCTGGGCGTGGGAATACACCCTCGGCACCCGGAAACTCTGCTGGATCCACGTCATGAAGGACGGCCTCAGCGCCACCTTCACGATCGCCGACGGCGAGGAGCGGCGGGCGCAGGGGGCGCGGCTGCCGGCGGCGGTGACCCAGGCCATCAAGCAGGCGCAGCGGACCGGTCCGGTGCGGTGGTGCTGGCTCGACCTGACCGACCAGAAGCTGGCCACCGCCTTCCTCGGATTCGCGCGGAAGAAGGGGGAGTGGATGCGGGCGGAGGCGCCGCCGGGTTCGGTGCGTCGCGCGGCGGGGTGAAAGGGTTGTCAATCGTGCTGTCCTACGTATAATTACGTCCCGCCGAGGCACACTCGGGCAGGTCCGGTTTCCCTCCTGGATATGGTGACGGCGCATGCGCAAGCTGGCCTCGATCCTCGGCGGCGCCCTGGCCCTGACGGTGGCCGTGGTCCTGCTCGCCCGCGACGCGACCGCCGCCCGCCAGGCGGCCCCGGCGGCCAATGACTCGCTGCTCGCCCCGGTCCTGACCGCGGCCGACAGCGCCGCCCTCCAGGGGCCCCGCCAGCCGATCTTCTTCCGCCACGACATCCACGCCGGCCAGTTCAAGATCCCCTGTCAGTACTGCCACTACTCGGCCCCCGTCTCCTCCGAGCCGGGCATCCCGAGCATGGGCACCTGCATGAACTGCCACCTCGTCATCGGCGGGACCGACTCCACCGCGCAGGCCGAGATCGCCAAGGTCCGCGAGTCCTACAACACCAAGCAGCCCGTCGAGTGGGTCCGGGTGCACTTCCTGGCCCGGTACGCGCACTTCCCGCACTCGCGCCACATCAAGGCCATGGGCGGCACCGCCTGCGCCACCTGCCACGGCGACGTCAAGCGCATGCCGCAGGTGTACAAGGTGAACAACGTGAACAACATGGGCTTCTGCATCAGCTGCCACCTCGAGCGGAACGTGTCGCGCGACTGTTCCGTTTGCCACTACTGAGGCCCCGGACCATGGACGAGACCACGGGAACGGCAATGGACCGGCGGCGCTTCCTGACCGTGCTGGGCGTGACGGGGGCGGGTACGGCGGCGCTCAGCGGCTGCTCCACCGACCGCGTGCAGAAGCTGGTGCCCTACCTGGTGCAGTCCGAGGACCAGGTGCCGGGCGTCCCCACCATCTACGCCAGCACCTGCACCGAGTGTGCGGCGGGGTGCGGGCTCCACGTCAAGACGCGCGAGGCCCGCGCCATCAAGCTCGAGGGGAACCCGGCGCACCCGGTGAACGCCGGCAAGCTCTGCGCGCGGGGCCAGGCGGGGCTCCAGTCGCTCTACAACCCGAACCGCGTGCGCGGCCCGATGCGGCGGCTTCCCGACGGCACCACCGCCGCCCTTCCCTGGGCCGACGCCGTGGCCGAGGTGGCGGCCAAGGTCGGCGCGGCGGACGGCAAGGTGGCGGTGATTACCGGCGCGGGGCGGGGGAGCTTTACCGACCTGCTCACGGCGTCGATGGCCGGGATGGGCGGCCGGGTGGTGCGTTACCAGCCCTTCGACCACGAGCCGATGCGGGCCGCCAACCGTCAGGTGTTCGGGGTGGACGGCCTCCCGGCGCACGACTTCGCCTCCGCCCGGTTCATCGTCTCCTTCGGCGCCGACTTCCTCGAGACCTGGCTCGCCCCGGTCGAGAACCAGCGCGGCTTCGCGACGGCGCACGGCTACCGCGACGGCCAGATGGCCCGGCACGTGGCGCTCTCCCCCCGGATGAGCCTCACCGGCATGAACGCCGATGAGTGGTTTGCCATCGTCCCCGGCTCCGAGGCGTCCATCGCCCTGGCCATGGCGCAGGTCATCCTGGCCGAGCGGACCACTGCCCCGGCCGATGCCGCGGCGCTCCGCGGCATGCTCTCGGCCTACACTCCCGACGCGGTGGCCCAGCAGTCGGGGCTCACCGTCGAGCAGATCCAGCTCCTGGCGCGGGAGTTTGCCACCGCCACGCCGAGCCTGGCGGTGGCGGGCGGCATCGGCAGCCAGCACCCCGGCGCCGACGCCCTCTGCGCCGCGGTCAACATCCTCAACTACGTGGCCGGCAACGTCGGCCGCACCGTCCGCTTCGGCGCCGACCTCGACTCCGGCGACGGCTACGCCGCCCTGGCCGCGCTGCAGCGGGACATGGAGGCGGGGCAGGTGGCGGTGCTGGTGGTGCACGACGCCAACCCGGTGTACGCCCTCCCCAAGTCGAGCGGGTTTGCCGCGGCCATGGCCAAGGTGCCGTACAAGGTGGCCATCACGACGGTGGCCAACGAGACCGCCGCCCTCTGCGACGTGGTCCTGGCGGAGTCGCACGGCCTCGAGCGGTGGGATGACCTCCGGCCCCGCGCCGGCGTCCGCTCGCTGCTCCAGCCGGTCATGATGCCGGTCTACGACACCCTCCCCGCGGGCGACATCCTCCTCCAGGTGGCCAAGGCGGGCGGGGCCGTCGCCCTGCAGGCCGCGTCGTGGGAGGCGTACGTCAAGGAGCAATGGCAGGCGTTCGCGAAGCAGCGCGGCGCCGCCAATCCGAGCGCCTTCTGGGTGTCGGCGCTGGCCAACGGCGGCGTGTTCGATGCCGCGCCGGCTGCGGCGGCGGTCCGGCTGGCGCCGGGCGCCGCGCAGGTGTCGGGCAAGGCGCCCGGCATTGCCGGCGAGGGGGAGTTCCTCTTCGCGCCCGCCCCCACCTCGATGCTCTACGACGGGCGGGGCACCGACAAGCCGTGGCTCCTCGAGAACCCCGATCCCGTCACCAAGGTCACCTGGCAGTCGTGGGTGGAGCTCCACCCCGAGACGGCGCGCGAGCTCGACATCCGCGAGGGCGAGATCGTGCGGCTGGTGTCGGCGGCGGGGAGCCTCGAGGCGCCGGCCTTCCTCTACCCCGGCATCCGCCGTGACGTGGTCTCCGCCCCGCTCGGCTACGGCCATACGAGCTTCGGCGAGTATGCCACCGGCCGCGGCGCCAACGCCCTCGACCTCCTCCCGGCGCCGGGCGACGCGGGGTTCGTGGCCTACCTGTCCACGCGCGTGTCGCTGGAAAAGACCCGCCGCTACCAGAAGGTGGCCAAGACCAGCGGCAACGACCGCCAGCTGGGCCGCGGGGTGGCGGAGGCGATATCGCTGGCCGCCGCGCGGAAGGGGCTGACGCCCGAGGAGGCGCACCACGAGGAGGCGGGCGGCGCGCCGCACGAGATCAACACCCCGCGCGAGCTCGAGGCGATCGCCGGCTTCGCGGCGGCGCAGAAGGTGGCGGCCACCAAGGGCAACTACGTCGGCGAGCATCCGCAGTGGGGAATGACCATCGACCTCTCGCGCTGCACGGGCTGCTCGGCGTGCGTCACCGCCTGCTACGCGGAGAACAACATCCCCACCGTCGGCGAGGCCGACGTGCTCAAGGGCCGCGAGATGAGCTGGATGCGCATCGAGCGGTACTACGAGGGGGGCGAGGACGGCGAGCCGCTGGAGACGCGGTTCGTGCCGATGCTCTGCCAGCACTGCGCCAACGCCCCCTGCGAGCCGGTCTGCCCCGTGTACGCGGCCTACCACACGCCGGACGGGCTCAACGGGCAGGTGTACAACCGCTGCGTCGGCACCCGCTACTGCAGCAACAACTGCCCGTACAAGGTGCGGTACTTCAACTGGTACGCCTACAACAAGCGGGCGTTCCCCGAGCCGCTCAACCTGCAGCTCAACCCCGACGTGACGGTCCGCGCCCGCGGCGTCATGGAAAAGTGCACCTTCTGCGTGCAGCGGATCCGGGGCGCGCAGAATGACGCCCGGCTGCACGACCGCACGCTCGCCGACGGCGACGTCGTGACCGCGTGCGCGCAGTCCTGCCCGAGCGACGCCATCATCTTCGGCAACAAGGCCGACCCGGCCAGCCGGGTGGCGGTCAGCGCGGCGGGTCCCCGCGGCTACCACGTCTTCGAGGAGACCAACGTGCGGCCGTCCGTGACCTACCTGGCCAAGGTCCTCAACCGGGCGGAGGCCTGACCATGGCGGCCGTCACCCACGCCCCGACCCAGACCCACGCCGAGGTCACCCGCGACGTCGTGGCCACCCTCGGCGCGCCGAGCCGCGGCTACGTGATGATGCTGGGGGGGGCCGTCGGCCTCTTCCTGGTCGGCCTCTTCACCTTCACGATGCTGCTCAAGGACGGGCTGGGGCTGGCGGGCTACAACCCGCCGATCATGTGGTCGGTGTACATCACCACCTTCGTCTTCTGGGTGGGCATCGGCCACGCCGGCACCCTGATCTCGGCCATCCTGTTCCTCTTCCGTTCGCAGTGGCGCACGGCGGTGTACCGCGCCACCGAGGCAATGACCGTCTTCGCGGTCATGACGGCGGCGCTCTTCCCGATCATCCACATCGGGCGGCAGTGGGTGTTCTACTGGCTGCTGCCCTACCCGAACCAGCGCTACCTCTGGCCCAACTTCAAGTCGCCGCTCCTCTGGGACGTCTTCGCCATCTCCACGTACTTCACGGTGTCGGCCACCTTCCTCGTCGTCGGGCTGGTGCCCGACGTGGCGGCGGTGCGCGACAAGGTGTCTGGGTGGCGGAAGAAGGTGTACGGGATGCTGGCGCTGGGGTGGACCGGCAGCGACAACCAGTGGCGGCACTACACGCGGGGGTACCTCTACCTTGCGGCGCTCGCCACGCCTCTGGTGCTCTCGGTGCACTCGGTGGTGTCGTGGGACTTCGCGATGTCGATCATCCCCGGCTGGCACGGGACGATCTTCGCGCCCTACTTCGTGGCGGGCGCCATCTACTCCGGCATCGGCATGGTGCTCACGCTCCTGATCCCGCTCCGCAAGATCCTGCGGGTGGAGCACATGATCGTGGACTACCACTTCGACAACCTGGCCAAGCTGACGCTCTTCACGGGGTCCATCCTCTTCTACGCCTACGCGATGGAGTACTTCGTGGCGTGGTACAGCGGGAGCCCCTTCGAGCAGGCCACCTTCTGGCGGCGGGCGTTCGGCCCGATGTGGTGGGCCGGCTGGGCCATGATCATCTGCAACGCCTTCGTGTCGCAGCTGCTCTGGTTCCGGAAGATCCGCGCCAACCTGACGTCGCTCTTCATCATCTCGATCTTCATCAACATCGGGATGTGGTTCGAGCGCTACGTCATCATCGTGTCGTCGCTCAGCAACGACTACGAGCCGTGGGCCTGGGGCCAGATGAACCCGACCTGGGCCGACTGGGGCATCCTCGCCGGCTCCTTCGGCTGGTTCGGGATGTACTTCATCCTCTTCGCGCGGACCTTCCCCATCATCGCCATCCAGGAAATCAAGGAGACGATCCCGATGCCGCGGAAGCGGGGAGGAGGCCACTGATGGCTGCCCCCACCACCGGCGTGCTCGGCAGCTTCGTCCACGTGGACGCCGCCGTCGACGCGATCCGCGCCCTCAAGGCCCAGGGCCACACCGACCTGACGGTGTACAGCCCCGCGCCGAACCACGAGATCGAGGAGGCGCTCGACCACCCGGTGAGCCCGGTCCGCCTCTTCACGCTCATCGGCGGCGCCACCGGCTGCGCGGCCGGGTTCGCGATGACCATCTGGATGTCCAACAACTGGCCGCTTCTCGTGGGCGGCAAGCCGTTCGCCTCAATTCCTCCTTACGTGGTCATCGGGTTCGAGCTCACCATCCTCCTGGGCGCGCTCAGCACCGTGGCCGGCGTGATCCTGTTGTCGTTCTTCGGCGGCCGGAAGGCGCCGTACCGCGAGCGGTTCAGCGACGACCAGATCGGCGTGTTCGTCCCCTGCCGGGCCGACCAGGCCGCGGCGGTCGAGGGGCTCCTCCAGCGCGCCGGGTCCGTGGAGGTGTCGCATGCGGCGTAGCCTCCGTCCGGCCGCGGCCCTCGCGCTGCTCCTGGCCCTGGCCGGGTGCGACACCTGGTACAACGACGTGCCCTCGCCCGACCAGCTGGTCGAGGCGGTGCCGTGGTTCGACCACATGATTTCCCAGCCCTCGGTCTGGCCCTACCGGACCGCCGCCGTCCCGCGTACCACCCCGCCGGGCACGGTGCCGGTCACCGGCGGCGAGGCCGACTGGTCGGCCGAATGGCTGGTGGCCAACACCACCACCGCAGACCGGCTGGTCAACCCGCTGGCGGGCCAGGCGCCCTCGGCGCGGGCCGACACCCTGTACCAGACCTTCTGCGCCGTCTGCCACGGCGCGGGCGGGGCGGCCGACGGGCCGGTGGGTCCGCGGCTCGCGGCCCGCTCGCTCCTCACCGCGCAGGCGCGCGGCTACACCGACGGCTACCTCTACAGCATCCTCCGGTATGGCCGCGGCATCATGGGCCAGTACGGCGACAAGGTCACCGACATCCAGGACCGCTGGCAGGTGGTGAACTACGTGCGGCAGTTGCAGGCGGCGTCCCCGCTGCCGGCGGGAGGCCAGTGATGAGCGACACGACACTGCGCGGCACCCTCGCCGGCCACGCCCAGGGCGGGCGGTTCCGGCTCCTCGTCACCGGCGGCGGGCTCCTGGCGCTCGCGGGCGCCGCCCTCTTCCTCCGGTCCCTCCGCGGCGACGAGGCCGACCGGGCCTGGCAGCTCTTCCACGTCAACTGGCTCTACTTCACCGGCATGGCCGGCGGCTCCGTGGCCATTGCGGCGGTGCACAAGGTGGTCAAGGCCAAGTGGTCGGGCGTGGTGCTGCGCTTTGCCGAGGCGGCGGTCGCGTTCTTCCCGGTGTCGCTGCTGGGGCTGGTGCTGATCTTCACGCTCGGGTACGAGCACGTCTACGGCCCGATGCAGGAGCAGCTCCACTCGCTGGCGCACGGCAAGGCGCTCTGGCTCTCGAAGCCGTGGATGTTCGGCCGGCTCCTCGTGGGCCTCTCCGCCCTCTACTACCTCGGCTGGCGGCTGGTGAAGGCCGACCTCCTGCCCGACGTGGCCGATGTGGCGCCCCAGGCGGAGGGGGCCCGGCGGCAGCGGTACGACGCCATGCTTGCCGGATTCGACAACTCGGCCGCCGGCCGCGCCGCCAACGAGGAGCGCCTGGCCCGCCTCGGCCCGCTCTACGTGGCCACCTACGCGATGGTCTTCACGCTGGTGGCATTCGACGGGATCATGGCGCTCCAGCCGCACTGGTTCTCGAACCTCCTCGGCGGCTTCTACTTCATGGGCTCCTTCCTCGGCGCCCACATGCTCCTGGCCATCATGGTCATGTACGCCGGCCACGAGACCGGCGTCTGGCACCTCGTGTCGCCCAAGCAGCGCCACGACCTCGGCAAGCTCTGCTTCGGCTTCACCGTGTTCTGGACCTACCTCCTCTACGCCCAGTTCCTGGTCATCTGGTACGGCAACCTCCCCGAGGAAACGGGCTTCGTCTTTGCCCGGCTCTGGGGCGAGTGGCTGCCGGTGGGGAAGGCGGTCTTCATCGGCGTGTTCGTGGTGCCGTTCATCGGGCTCCTGGGCGTGGCGCCCAAGAAGTTCCCCGGCACGATGGCGTTCTTCGCCCTGGTGTCGCTCACGGCGCTCTGGCTGGAGCGGTACCTGCTGGTCATGCCCTCGGTCACCACCCTTCCCGGGCCGGCCTTCGGGCTCGTGGAGCTTGGCCCGACGCTGTTGATGGGCGGGCTTTACTTCCTGGCGTACGGGCTCTTTGCCCGCCGCTTCCCGATGGTGTCGCCCCGGCTGGCGGAGATCACCATCGTGGCCGAGCGGCACCACGCCATCGAGGATCACTTCGACCACGACGAGCGCGCCGGCGACTTCCTGGCCGACCCGGAAGAGGCGCACTAGCCGCGGCCCCTCCGGCGCCAGGCCGGAACGCAAACGGGCGCCCCTCGCGGGGCGCCCGTTCGCGTTTGGGAGGGGCGGCGGGCCGCCCTACTTGACCCGGAGCATGAAGGCCTTGAGCGAGTCGGACGGCGCGCTGCCGAACACCGCCAGCGTCCGCGGCCCGCCCGTCGGGGCGGCGCGCCGCGCCGCGGCGGAGTCGCCGGCGGCGGGCTTGAGCTCCATGTCCTGCAGTTCGGCGCTGGCGCTCTGCCCCGACTGGCGCGAGAGGAGCGCCGCCACCTCCACCGAGGGGCCCTCCACCGTGCTGATCATCTCCCCGCTCGCCAGCTGCTGGGTGACCAGCGTGATCGGCCGGCCGCCCTGCGGGGCCTGGCGGACCTTGACCTGCACCACCGGCACGCCGTCCACCCGCGGCATCCAGTCCGACTGCCCCTCCGCCCCCGGCGCGTAGGTAACGGTGCGCCAGACGCCGTCGAGCACCGGCTCGCTGGCGGCCGCCGTGCCGCCCACGGCGGCGAGCTCGGAAGCGCTCGGGCGGGGCGGCGCGACGGTGCCAGGAGCGGACGCGACGGCCGGAGCCGCCGGCGCGGCGCCGGGGCGGGTGCCGCGTGCGGCGGTGGCCAGGCGGACCGGCGCCACGGGACGCCCGGTGACGGCACCGGGGATGGTGCCGGTCCAGGGGTTGAGACGCGGCGCGGCGCCGGTGGCGGCGAGATCGGGCGTGCCGCCCTGCGGGAGCCCGCGGCTCCAGTGGCTCAATCCCCAGCCAAGACCCACCGCGGCCACAAGGCTCGCGGCCCACGCCAGGTTCCGCACCCGCCGATGGCTGGCCGTGGCGCGCTGGAGGTGCTCCGCCGCGAGCTGGGCGTAGGGCCGGGGCCGGAGCATCCGGGGCGCCGCCGCCGCGAGCAGGGCGGTCGTCCGGTCGCGCAGTGCCGCGATGCCGTCACGCTCCGCGCGGCACACCGGGCACTCGGCCAGGTGGCGCTCGATCTCCACGCACTGCGACCGGCTCAGCGCCTGGTCGAGGTAGGCATGGAGTTCCGTGTCCGGAACGTGGTAGGCGGGCTCAATATCCAGCGGCATTCGGCTTTTTCGTCTCCAGGTCCATCCGGTCGTGCGCCTCGATCAGGCGCTTCCGTGCGCGGGCCAACGTGGTGCCGACCGCGCCCACCGCCAGCCCCGTCTGCTGGGCAATCTCGGGATAGCTGAGCCCCGCGTCCCACAGGAGCAGCACCTCACGGTCCCGCGCCGTCAGCAGGTCGAGCGCCCGGCGCACGTGCTCCATTTTCTCGTCGTGGTCGAGGTGCTCGTCGCCATCCGGCTCGACCTGGTGGCGATGCGTCGGCTCGTGGGTCAGGAGCGTCAGGTGCTTCTTGCGCCGGATGGCCGCCCGGGCCTCGTCCCGCGCCAGGTTGGCCGCCACGGCAAACACCCACGCCCGGGGCTTTTCCGGCCGGTGCTTCATGGCGCGGACGAACACCTCCTGCGCCAGGTCCTCGGCGCGGTCGGCATCCCACACCTTGCGGTAGAGGAAGCGGACCACGGCGGAGTAGGTCGTCAGGTAGAGGGTTTCCAGCTCGTCGCGCACAGGCGCCCTTTCCGGTCCCGGTCAACCACCCGCAAGTTCCTGTGAAATATGGCGCCTGGCGGCCTGATTGGCACCCGGCAAGGAGACGATCCAGGCTACCGCCGGAACACACAGCCGGGGTGCATGAGGTCGCCCCGCTCGGGCCAGACGGAACAGAGGTCGGGCTTGGCCGGCCGGCCGTCCTCCCGCCGCCGTCCGTGGAGGCTGCAGGCCACCCCGTCCTCCCCCAGGTAGGCGCAGGCCGAGATCAGCTCCGCCTCCACCGAATCGGGCTCGTTCCGCTCCGTCTTGCAGAGGTAGGGCGCCTGCCGGGCCAGGATGAGCGCCTCGAGCCGGACGTCCTCCTCGGGGCAGAGGATCTCGACCTGGAGGTCGCGGCAGCAGGCGGCGCCGCGGGTGTGGTCGGCGGTCCGGCAGGGGGCGCCGAGGCAGGGATTGCTGCCGAGCACGGGGAGGCCGGCGCGAACGTCCACCGCCGGGCGCGCCCGGAGCCGCTCCCCGTCCACCAGCATGAATCGGTTTCCACCGAGCTGCCGGGGCTGGGCGGGCCGCCGGGCCCGCCGTGGCGAGGGTCCTTGGTACCCGAGGGCAGCGCAGGAGGCGCGCGTCCCGTCCTCCCGGAGGTGCTTGCAGGGAACGTGGAGCCGGGCGTCCACCAGCAGCTCCCCCCGCCGCTTCCGGAGGGGCCCGAAGTCGAGCCGCTCGGTGTGGCCGAGGAGCCAGGTTGCCTCATGGTCGAGGGACTCCTCCCCCTCCTCCAGCTCCCCGATGCGCAGCGTCACGTCGAGCCACCGGCACTGGGGTCCGAGTCGGGTGCAGGGGGGAGGCATCGGCATCGGTCGAGGGGTCCGGGGTCGGGGTGGCGGAATATACCGACCCCCGGGGTCGGCCCTCGCGGCTGGGGGGGCGGGTGCTTATGTTTGTACCTTCGTTCACAAGGGGGGTCCGCCACTTGTGGACAGAAGCAACGCGGTTCCGGGCGGGCGACACATCCTATCGGTTCTCGGAGGCTAGGCAGCGATGCAGAAGATGACCCTGGTGGCGGGGCTTGCGATCCTCGCCGTGGCGTGCGGTGGGGAGAAGAAGGCCGAGGAGCAGGCTCCGGAGGCGGCGCCCGCGGCGGCGGCCCCGGCGGCGCCCGCGACCACCGGCACCACGTACGATGTCCGGATGGAGTTCGACGGCAAGGTCTACCACTACATCCCGAACACCCTGACCATCAAGGCCGGCGACGTGGTGAACTTCCACAACGTCAGCGGCGGCCCGCACAACGTCGGCTTCTGGGCCGACAGCATCCCGGCCGGCGCGGCGGCGGTGCTCGGCGCGGCCATGCCGAACCAGATGCAGCCGCTCGTCGGCAGCATGCTCGTGGATCAGGATGCGGTCTACACCATCAACTTCACCGGCGCGCCGGCGGGCACCTATCAGTTCTACTGCCTGCCGCACCTGGCGATGGGGATGCGGGGCACCCTGACCGTCACGCAGTAAGCCCGCGCCATCAGGCGCACGGGCCAACGGGGCGGGGGCGCACAGATTGCGCTCCCGCCCCGTGTCGTTTCTCCGGCCCTTCCCCTCCGGTCACTCCCGGTACTTCCCCCCGAGCCACCACGCCGCCGCACCCACCGCCACGCCGGTGAGTGCGTCCACCCCGTAGTGCATCTGGCAGTAGACCACCGAGAAGGCCAGCGCCGCCGCCAGGGGGAGCATGACCAGCCCCAGACGGCGGTCGCCCCGCCAGGCCCCCGAGGTGGCCGCGATCGTGGCGGCCACGTGCGAGGAAGGGAACGCCGCCCCGAAGGAGCTGCCCGAGGCGAGGGTGGCGTACACCAGGCGCGCCGGCGCGTTGTCGAGGAACCAGGGCTCCGGCCAGGCGAACTCGTAATAGGGCCCCGCCACCGGGAAGCCGAGGAAGACGAGGTAGCAGGCCAGGAGGGTGACGATCACCACGAAGATCGTGCGCCGGAGCGAGAGCCAGTCCCGCCGCGCGGCGAAATACACCACCGGGGTCAGCAGCAGCAGGTAGTAGCTCCAATACACCGCGTGGAACAGGGCGGAGGCTGCCCGGCTGGGGTAGCGCCACCAGAGCGTGCGGCTCACCTGCTCCCCGAACAGCGCCATCTCCCACCGCTGCACGGTCGGGTCGTGCGTCACCACCTGGACCCCGTTGAGGATGTCGAGCTCGCTGTAGAACAGGATCAGCAGCACGACGGGATACACCTCACGGATGACCCGCCCCACCGGGCCCAGGCCGGGCCGTTGCAGCAGGAGGATCAGCGCCACCGTGAGCAGGTGCGCGCCGAGGATCCACCAGCAGGCGGGATTCCCGGGAATCCGGAGGGCGGCCACCACCGAGACGATGGCAACGTAGCCGAGGATGATGCGGTCGAGGAGCCGCATCAGAGCCACCCCTCCTTCCGGTACCACTCGGCGGTGGCGGCGAGCCCCCGGCTCAGGTCCGCCTCCGGCGTCCAGCCGGTGTCGGCGATGAGCGCCGCCGGGCTCCCGGTCCATGCCGGCTCGAAGAACTCCGCCGCCTTCTCCGACGAGAGGACGCTCGCGGTGCCCGTGAGCTTGGCGGCGCCGCCGATGGCTGCCAGTAGCCCCCGCGCGATCGGCTCCGGCACGCCGAGGACCAGCACGTCGCGTCCCAGGGCGGTGCCGATGGCGCGCGCCAGTGCCCCGGAGGTGAAGACCTCGGGATGGCAGGGGAGGTAGGTCTTGCCGACGGCGTGCGTGCCGATGCCGGCGGCCACGATGGCGGTGGCGAGGTCGGGGCCGTAGACGGCGCTCAGCTCCTGGTCGCCCCGGCCGAAGACGGGCGCCACACCGAGGCGCGCGAGCTTGAAGAGCTTGAGGACCTCGGTGTCGCGGGGGCCGTAGACCATCGGCGGGCGGAGGATGACCCAGGGGAGGCCGGAGGCGCGCACCGCCGCCTCGCCGGCCAGCTTGCTCCGCCCGTAGGGGGTGACTGGCCTCGGCGGCTCCGACCCGGTGAGCGGCCGCCCCCGGTCGGTCGGGCCCCCGGCCGCCATGCTGGAAACCAGCACGAACCGCGGCCCGCCGGCCGCCGTGGCGGCGGCCACGACGTTGGCGGTGCCCTCCTGGTTGGCACGGAGGAACTCCGCGTCGTCGCGCGCCGCCACCAGGCCGGCCAGGTGGTAGACCACCTCGGCCCCCTCGAGCGCGGCGCGCAGGGCATCGGGCGAGTGGAGGTCGCCGGGGACGAGCCGGACGCCCTGGGCTTCGAGCGCGGCGGCCTTGGCGGGGGAGCGGACGAGGGCGGTGACGGCGTCACCGCGGCGGCGGAGGGCCTCGATCAGGTGGCTGCCGACGAAGCCAGTCCCGCCGGTGACCAGGGCCCTCACAGCGGGCGGTCGTACATCCGGAGCGTCTTGTAGACGGTGAAGCCCATCTTGGAGAGCCCCAGGTTCATGGCGGGGTTGTCCTCGAGGATCCAGCCCCCCTCGCCCCAGTAGATCCCGTGCTCCGCCGCCTTGGTCCAGATCCAGTGGTAGAGCACCGAGTCGAGGCCCTTGCCGCGGAACTCCGGCACCACCCCCAGCAGGGGAATGCGGGCGCGGCGGATGGTCTCGCGCTTGAGCGCCCAGAGGAGCCGCAGCACCACCCAGGGGGTGAGCCGACCCTGGCGGTTGGTCCGGAAGACGACGTTGAAGTCGGGGATTGCCAGCGCGAAGCCCACCGGTTTCCCGTCCTTCTCGGCAAAGGCCAGGAGGTCGGGGACGATGACCGGCTTGAACTGCTTGGCCAGGTGGTCGATCTCGTGCTCCGTCATCGGGACGAAGCCCCAGTTCTTTTCCCAGGCCTTGTTGTAGAGCGACTTGACCAGCTCGATCTCCTCGTGGAACCGCTTCATGTCGAGCGGGCGGAGGGTGACGCCCATCCGCGTCTTCATCAGCTCGACCGCGCGCGTCAGCCGCTCATGGACCGGCTTGTACGCCTGCATCTTGAGGTCGCCGCCCTGGTACACCAGCAGGTCCTTGGCCTTCCCGAACCCGGCGTGCTCCAGCAGCGCCACGTAGTAGGGCGGGTTGTGCGGCATCATCAGCGTGGGCGGGGTGTCGAACCCGTCCACCAGGAGGCCGCACTCCTCGTTGACCGAGAAGGAGGCGGGGCCGCGCATGGTGTCGAAGCCGCGGGCGCGGAGCCAGCCGGCGGCGGCCTCGAAGAGGGCATCGGCCACGGCCTGGTCGTTCTCGCACTCGAAGAAGCCGAAGAAGCCGACCCGGTCGCCGTGGATCTGGTTGTGGAGGGTGTTGCTGGCGGCCGCGATGCGGCCCACGACCGCCCCGGCGCGCGTGGCCAGGAAGTACTCCGCCTCGCCGTGCTCGAAGAAGGGGTTCTTCTTCCGGTCGAGGAGGGTGTGGACATCCATGCGAAGCGGCGGAACCCAGCAGGGATCCGCCGCGTGCAGGCGATACGGAAGGGCGATGAAGCGCTGGAGGTCCTTGCCGGTCCGGACCGGCTGGACCTGGAGGGAGCCGTTCAGATGACGCCGAGCTCGCGACCGATCCTGCCGAACGCCTCCAGGGCAAAGTCGATCTGGTCGAAGGTGTGGGTGGCCATCAGGCTCGTGCGCAGCCGGCACTGGGCCGGAGGCACGGCGGGGGGCGCCACGGGGTTGGTGAACACGCCGGCGTCGTACAGCTTGCGCCAGAAGAGGAAGGTGGTGTCCATCGGGCCGATGAGGACCGGGACGATCGGCGTCTCGGTGGGGCCGATGTCGAAGCCGAGCTGCCGGAAGCCCTCGTGCAGCCGCCGGGTGTTGGCCCAGAGCGACTCGCGGCGCTCCGGCTCCTGCTTGAGCACCTCAAGCGCCGCCAGCACGCCGGCGGTGTTGGCCGGGGGCAGCGAGGCGGTGAAGATGAGCGGGCGGCAGGTGTGGCGGAGGTAGTTGATGACGGTGCGGTTGCCGGCCACGAAGCCGCCGATCGAGGCGAGCGACTTCGAGAAGGTGCCGGCGATGAGGTCGACGTCATCCGTCAGGCCGAAGTGGGCCGCGGTGCCGTCGCCCCGGGGGCCGATGACGCCGAGGGCATGCGCGTCGTCGATGGCCAGGGCGGCGCCGTGCTTCTTGGCCACCTGCACCAGGCCCGGGATGTCGGCGATGTCGCCTTCCATCGAGAAGACACCGTCCACGATGATCATCATCCCGCGGCCGGCGGCGGCATCGGGCGCCATCTTGCGCTCGAGCTGGGCCAGGTTGCCGTGGTTGAAGCGCGTGGTGGTGCCGTAGGACATCTTGGCGCCGTCCACGATGGAAGCATGGTCGAGCTTGTCCAGGTAGACGACGTCGTCCTTGCCCACCAGCGAGGAGATCAGGCCGAGGTTGGCGTTGTACCCGGTGGAGAAGACGAGGCACTCCTCCTTGCCCACGAAGTCGGCGAGGGCGGCCTCGAGCTGGCCGTGGAGGTCGAGGGTGCCGTTGAGGAAGCGGGAGCCGGTGCAGCCGGAGCCGTAGCGATGGAGGGCGCGGGCAGCGGCCTCGAGGACCTTGGGGTGGTGGGTCAGGCCGAGGTAGTTGTTCGACCCGAGCATGATCCGCTTCTCGCCTTCGACGACCACCACGGTGTCCTCGGACTCCGAGATGGGCTTGAAGTACGGATACAGCCCGACGGCCTTGAGGTCGTCGGCCCTGCTGTACTCGCGGCACTTGTCGAACAGCGCGACGTGCGGAACGGTCTGGGTGGCCACGATGCCTCGGGGTGGCGGGTCGGTCTCGAGGGGTGCCCCCGAATCGCTATGCAACAGAACGGCATAAACTTAGCAACGGGTTCGCCGGGCCACAAGCGGGCCGGGGCAGGGCCCCCAGGGGCCCGGTGTGTGATTCCCGGGGGGGTGTTCGTCTCCAGCGCGCCAAGTTGCGGGCAGGGCGCCAGTTGGATCCGGTCGGCGGCCCTGCTAACTTTCTTGGCTACCCCTGAGCCCCTCTTGTTGGGAGCTGGTCCATTGCGGTCACACATCCTTCGCCTGTCCCTGGTCGGGGCGGCGATCCTGGCGCTCTCGGCGGTCGAGCCGGCGCACGCGCAGTACCCTCGGGCTCGCCGGGGACAATTCGAGGTCAACGGCCTGGACTTCCGGCCCCGCGGCGCCTGGCGCCAGCGCGTGGCCAACATCCGGGCGCAGCGGCAGGCGCTCCTCCTGTCGGGAAACCTCGCCCTCCTCAACGCCTCGGGGCCGAGCCTCGCGGGTTCGGTCGTCACCGGCAGCTTCAAGGTGCCGGTCATCCCGATCCGCTACTCCAACACCGATACCCTGACCGTCTACGCGCCGGCCCAGTACGCCGACGTGCTCTTCTCGCCGACCCCCTCGGGCCGGCCGTACAGCGTCAAGACCTACTATGAGCAGCTCTCGAACGGGCTGATCACGATGTCGGGGACGGTCTTCCCCTGGGTCACCATGGCCAACACCGACACCTATTACGAGGACGGGTGCAACGGTGTCGGCGTGACCGGGCCCTGCCCCAACGGCGGCGCCACCGGCGTCGACCGGTTCGCCACGATGATCCTGACGGCGCTCAACGCCATCACCAACCGCGCCGACTCGGCCACCGTCTGGGCCCAGTACGACAACGACGGCCCCGACGGCATCCCGAATTCCGGCGATGACGACGGGTACGTGGACTTCGTCACCTTCCTCCAGCCCGAAATCGACGGCGCCTGCAACACCTCCAACATCTGGGCGCACCGATTCTTCGTCGAGGGGCTGAACGGCGGCTCGCCGTACGTCACCAAGACGGTGCGGACCGGCGGCGGCTTCATCCGCGTCAGCGACTACACGATCCAGAGCGGGCAGGGCGGCAAGTCGGGGTGCACCGCCGGGCAGATCATGGCCATCGGCACGATCGCGCACGAGACCGGCCACGCCTTCGGCCTCCCCGACCTCTACGATACCCAGGGCGGCTCCGAGGGCGTCGGGGAGTGGAGCCTCATGGGCTCCGGCAACTACACCACCTCGGAGAGCCCGGCCCGGATGGACGCCTGGTCGCTCCTCGAGCTCGGCTGGGTCAAGGCCGACACGCTCAAGACCACCGGCACCATCACCCTCCGGCCGGTGGCCACCTCCGACACCGTGCTCGTGCTCCCGACGCCGACCACCGGCGAGTACTTCCTCTTCGAGAACCGCGCGGCGGTCGAGAGCGACTCGGCCCAGATGAACCCGGCGTACTTCTTCGCGAAGCAGCCCGGGATGGTGGTCTGGCACATCGACCAGAGCCGGATCAGCGCCGGGTCCTTCACCAACACCATCAACAGCGGCAGCGTCCACGGCATTGCGGTGGTCCAGGCCGACGGGCTGAACGAGCTCACCACGGGCCACAACGACCGCGGCGACCAGGGCGACTCCTACCCGGGTTCCACGAACAACACCGCCCTGGACGCCTACACCGCGCCGGCGCTCCGGACCAACTCGGGCCTTGTCGTGCCGGGCCGGGTGGACTCGATCCGGATCGACGGGAGCCAGAACGTCCTCTTCCGCTTCCGCCTCGAGCGCCTGCTCAAGGTCGTGAAGTTCGGCACCGGCAGCGGCAACATCACGTCCACCGTGACCGGCAACCTGCAGCAGGGCGTCGGCGTCACCCCGGGCACCGTGGTCACCCTGACCGCCGTCCCGGCGGCCACCGGCCATCGCTTCGTGGGCTGGACCGGCGACACCACCTCCACCGACTCCTCGCTGGTGCTCACCATGAACCGGAACTGGGTCCTCAGCGCCCAGTTCAGCTACACCGCGCCCTTCTCGACGGCGGCGGCCGCCAGCGACCTGCTCGGCGTCCCCTCGCTCTCGTCGGCGCAGCGCACCCTGCTCGACCAGCAGGGCAACAACAACGGCACCTATGACCTTGGCGACTTCCTCGCCTGGGTGACCCTCTCCGGCCAGGGCGTGGCGCCGGAACTCATGGCCCGGCTGCTGGCCGCGGCCGACGCGCCCAAGGGAGTGACCCCATGAACCGCCGCATGCTCCGGGGCACCGCCCTGCTCCTGTCGCTTTCCGCGTTGGCCTGCAGCGGCAGCGATTCCCCGTCCGGGCCCGTGCCCGGCACGCTCGACGTGGTGCTCAGCAGCCCCAACAGCGACGACGGCGCCGTGATGTTCCAGGTGGTCGGCGTGGTGGACTCGGTGGAAGTGCCCGCGGGCCTCAACAGCTGGCAGAACGACGCCGGCTCCAACGTCCTCCGCGTCATCGTCTCCGGAAACCTGGCCTCGGGCAGCACTCTCCTGACGCTGCACGTGCCCGACGTCGCCAAGTCCTCCAGCTATTCGCTCCTGGTGCAGCAGGTGTCGTCCGAGACCTATGCCCAGCGTCCGGTGGGCGGGTACAGCCTGTCGCTCCAGCAGTAGCCTCATCCGCTTGACGCCGCCCGGGGGAGTGCCGTTCATTCAGGCACTCCTCACCGGGCCGGCCGCGTGCAGACCACCCTCCTTGTCAACGGCGTCCCCACCCCGGTGGACGTCGCGCCCGACACCCCGCTCCTCTGGGTCCTGCGCGACACCCTCAACCTGACCGGCACCAAGTTCGGCTGCGGCGTGGGCCAGTGCGGCGCCTGCACCGTACACCTCGACGGCCAGGCCACGCGCGCCTGCCAGTGGGCGGTGAAGGACGTGGGAACGCGCGCCATCACCACCATCGAGGGGCTCGCCGCCGAGGCGCTGCACCCGGTCCAGCGCGCCTGGATACGGGAACAGGTGCCCCAGTGCGGGTACTGCCAGCCCGGCCAGATCATGGCGGCGGCGGCGCTCCTCGCGGCCACACCCCATCCCTCCGACGCCGACATCGATGCCGCCATGGCGGGCAATCTCTGCCGCTGCGGCACCTACCAGCGCATCCGGCGCGCCATCCATGCCGCCGCCTCGGAGCGGGCGTGAGCGTTTCCCGTCGCGACTTCGTGAGGGCCGCCGCGGCCGCCGGGGCGGGGCTGTCGCTCGCGGTGTACTTCCAGGGGTGCGGCGACGGCGCCCCGGAGGCGGGGGACGGCACCCTCGCCCCCAACGCCTTCCTCCGCCTGGCGCCGGACGGGACGGTCACCGTGCTCGTCGGCCGCTCCGAGATGGGGCAGGGCCCCACCACCGGCCTCGCGATGATCCTGGCCGAGGAGCTCGACGCCGACTGGAGCCGGGTGCGGGTCGAGGTGGCGCCGATCGGGCGCGCCTACCGCAACGCGATGTTCTGGAACCTGCAGGTGACCGGCATCAGCACCAGCATCCGCGACGGGTGGCGCCCGATGCGCGAGGCGGGCGCGCGGGCCCGCGCGATGCTGGTGGCCGCGGCCGCAGCACGCTGGGGTGTGGAGGTGGAGTCCTGCCGGACTGAGGCGGGTGCGGTCCATCACGACGGGAGCGGACGCTCCCTCGCCTACGGGGCGCTCGCGGCGGAGGCGGCGGGGCTCCCGGTGCCGCGGCGGGCCCGGCTCAAGGAGCCGGCGGAGTTCCGGCTCATCGGGCGGCCGGTGGCCCGGCTCGATACCGAGGCCAAGGTCCGGGGCAGCGCGACCTTCGGACTCGACGTGCGCCTGCCGAACCTGGCCTATGCCAGCGTGGAGCGCTGCCCGGTCGTGGGCGGGCGGGTGGCCGCGGTGCCCGGCGAGGCCGCTGCCAGCGCCATGCCGGGCGTGGTGACCGTGGTGCGGCTCGACGACCGGGTGGCGGTGGTGGCGGAGCACTACTGGCAGGCGGCGGCGGCGCGGCGCGCGCTCGGCGTCACCTGGGAGGGCGGCGAGGAGCCGGACCTGGAGAGCGCTGAGGTCACCGCCCGCCTCGACGCGCTCCTCGCGGACGGGGACGGGAAGGTGGCCCGCCGGGAGGGCGACGCCGAGGGAGTGCTCCGCACCGCCTACCGCACCGTCACGGCACGCTACGACCTTCCGTACCTGGCCCACGCCACCATGGAGCCGCAGAATTGCACCGCCTGGGTCCACGACGGCGGAGTCGAGGTGTGGGCGCCGACGCAGTTCCAGTCCGGGCCGTTCTACGCCGCCGAGGGGGGCGCGCGCGGCGTCGCGGCGAAGGGTGCAGGCGTCTCTACCTCAGACGTGATCCTGCACACCACCTTCCTGGGCGGAGGATTCGGGCGGCGCCTCGAGGTGGACTACGTGGGGGAGGCGGCGCGGATCGCGCGGGAGGTGGACCGACCGGTGCAGGTCGTGTGGTCGCGCGAGGACGACGTCCAGCACGATTACTTCCGGCCGGTGGCGGCGCACGACCTGGCTGCCGCCCTCGATGCCGAGGGGCGTCCGGCGGCGTGGCGCCAGCGGGTGGCCACCCCTTCGGTGGCCCGGCACTGGGTGCCCTGGATTCCGGCCTTCGCGCTGGAGTTGGGAGGCATCTATGAGCACGGGGCGGACGCGTTTGCGCTCGAGGGGGCGCTGGAGCTCCCGTATGCCATCCCGAACCGCCTCCTCGACTGGCGGGAACTTCGGGTCCCGGTCCGGGTCGGCTATTGGCGCTCGGTGGGGCACTCACACACCGTCTTTGCGGTGGAGTCGTTCGTGGACGAGCTGGCACTCGCTGCCGGCCGCGACCCACTGGAGTACCGCCAGGCTCTTGTGAAGGAGGATTCCCGACTGCGCGCCGTCCTGGAGCTCGTGGCGGAGCGGTCCGGGTGGGGCACGCCGCCGCCCGCAGGGCGGGCGCGGGGGGTGGCGCTCTTCCGCGGCTACGACAGCGTCGTGGCCCAGGTGGCGGAGGTGTCGCTCGAGGGGAAGGACCGGGTGCGGGTGCATCGCGTGACCTGCGTGGCCGACTGCGGCACGGTCATCAATCCCGGCCTCGTCGAGGCGCAGCTCGAGGGCGGGATCGTCTTCGGGCTCTCGGCGGCGCTCCTGGGCGAGGTGACGATCGCCAAGGGGCGGCCGGTGCAGCAGAACTTCTACGACTATCCGGTGCTGCGGATCAACGAGATGCCGGTGGTGGAGGTCCACCTGGTGCCGAGCGCCGAGCCGCCGGGCGGGGTGGGGGAGCTGGGGGTGCCGCCGATCGCGCCGGCGGTGACCAATGCCGTCGCGGCGCTGACGGGGGTGCGGGTGCGGAGGCTGCCGATCAGGCTGTCCTCGTCGGTTCCACCTCACCCCCTGCCCCCCTCTCCGTAAGACGGAGAGGGGGGACGCCAAGTCCCTTTCTCCTTCCTCCTGCTTCTACCTCACCCCCTGTCCCCCTCTCCACCATGTGGAGAGGGGGAACCTAGGCTGCGACCAGCCCCAGCCCCATCGCACTCGCCGCCCGCAGCCCCTCCTGCAGGCGCTCCGGCGCGCCTGGCAGCAACATCCCCTCGGCGGCCACGACGTGGAGGTCGTGAATGCCCATGAACCCGAGGAGGGTCTTGAGGTGGGGCTCGAGGTGGTTCTGCTCCGGGTGGGCGGAGGTCGGGCCGTAATCGAAGCCGCGGGTGATGACGGCGTAGGCGGTCCGGCCCTCGAGGAGCCCGGTGGCGCCGCTGGGGCCCATGGCAAAGGTCCAGCCGGGGCGGATGACGAGGTCGAAGTAGTGCTTCAGGGTGTAGGGGAGCCCGAAGTTCCACATTGGTGTCACGAAGAGGTAGGCATCGGCGGCGGTGAACTGCGCCACCAGCCGGTCCAGCGCCCGGCGGCGGCGCTCCAGCAGTTCGGCAGGAGCCGACGACGGCATGTCGAAGAGCACGGAGATCATCGCCTCGTCCATCGGGGGCAGGTCGAGGCGGGACAGGTCCACGGTCTCGACCACGCCCCGCGGATTCACCGTCGACCAGGCGTCGAGGAAGGCCGTCGCCAGGCGGCGGGTCTGCGAATCGGCGTCGCGATGGGGGGTGGCGATGACCTGGAGCAGGGTAGACACACGCGCCTCCGGAGTGTGGGGGCCGGCCACTGGAGCCGGCACGGTTCTGCCCCAACGCTAGGGAGACGGGCTGAATCGGGTGTGACCCGACGATGAAGGAACGCTTATCGTGCAAGCGGTTGCAGCCGCGTCCCCTCCGACCGAAGCCGCGGGAATTGTGAAGATTTCCCCTCTGGCGCGGGCGCGGGTGCGCGCCAGATTTCAGGTCTTCAGGAGGCTTCCATGCGCACCCCTTCCGCTGTGACTCGCTTCGGCATCCTCGCCTCGCTCGCGTTCGCCCTCTCGGCATGCGACGGCGGCGGCGCCGACCAGGTGCTGGGCAACTCGAGCCTGTTCCGCGTGCCCGAGCCCGGCGTCAACCTTTCCGCGGCGCCCGACACCGTCATCCTCGACCCGAACGATCCCGCCGCCCAGCGCGATCCTGTCACCCACGTGCTCATCGACACGGTGACGATCTCCGCCCTCGTGCTCGACTCGAGCCTCAAGGCCGTCGCGGCGGTTGGCGTCACGTTCACCACGAGCGCGGGGGTCATCGCGCCGACCACGCCGGTCAACACCGACACCGCAGGGATCGCCACCGCCACGCTCGTAGTGGACTCCGTCGGCCCCCGGATCGTCACGGTGACGGCGGTGTCCGGTACCTACACCAAGTCGATCGACGTGCTCGTGGACATCGCCCCGACAGCGAACGCGGGGGAAGACCAGACCATCGCCTGCCCCGCGCCCGCCACGCTCGATGGCTCGGCGTCCACCGATCCCAATTCGACGACCGGGACGAACGACGACATCACCGCCTTCGAGTGGTTCCTGGGTGACAGCCTCGTCGCCGAGGGCGAGGTGACGGAGGCGCGGTTCCCGGTGGGCATCAACGTCGTCCGGCTCAGGGTGACCGACGCCGTTGGCGCCAGCAACCTCGACAGCACGGTGGTCACGGTGATCGACACGGTGCCGCCGGTGGTGTCGCTCCGGATGAGCCCGACCTCGCTCTGGCCGCCGAACCACAAGATGAAGACGATCAATGCCATCCTGAACATCCAGGACTGCGACCCCAACCCCGTGGTCGAGCTGGTGTCGGTCACGAGCAACGAGCCGGTGAACGGCACCGGCGACGGGGACACCGCGCCGGACATCGGCAGCGCCAGCCTCGGCACCGACGACCGGAGCTTGCAGGTGCGCGCGGAGCGTGCCGGCACCGGGAGCGGGCGCATTTACACCTTTGTGTACCGGGTCACGGACGCCTCGGGGAACGCGACGGAGGCCACCGCGACCGTGGCCGTTCCCCACGACCGCGGGCACTAGGACGGGGCGGGGCCCCGCCCAAGGGGTCCCCTGATTGGCAACCGCCCCCAACCCGCTATCTTACAGGCGGTTGGGGGCGGTAGCTCAGTTGGGAGAGCACCTGCTTTGCAAGCAGGGGGTCACCGGTTCGATCCCGGTCCGCTCCACTCGCTAACTCGATGCCTCACTGCGACTTTCGCGGTGGGGCATTTCTGCATCCAGAACGGCGTGTTGTGTGTTTGTTGTGAGTAACGCCCCTTCCAGCCTGTGGGACGGCTCCAACACCACCGTCTTGATCGTCGCGGCATCACTCTGCTGGTATGACGTGAGCAACACGCGCTCCGTTTTCCAGCCGCCCGCCGCCGCCACGTCCTTCACCGGA
>CAZNLY010000021.1:26274-37518 GCA_964574295.1 uncultured Gemmatimonadaceae bacterium | reverse complement strand
TCACGATGTACGGCCAGATGACCGCCGGGTCGTGGATCTACATCGGCACCCAGGGAATTCTCCAGGGCACCTACGAGACATTTGCCGAGTGCGCGCGCCAGCACTTCGGCGGGACGCTGGCCGGCCGGCTGGTGGTGACCGGCGGGCTCGGCGGGATGGGCGGCGCCCAACCGCTTGCGGCCACCATGAACGACGCCGCCTTCCTGGGCGTCGACGTGGACGCCACCCGCATCCAGCGCCGGGTGGACACCGGCTACTGCGACGCCCTCGCCACCGACCTCGACGAGGCGCTCCGGCAGGTGGAAAAGGCGCGCGCCGAGCGGCGGGGCTACTCGGTGGGTTTGGTGGGGAACATTGCCCACGTGCTGCCGGAGCTGGTCCGCCGTGGCATCCGCCCCGACGTCGTCACCGACCAGACATCTGCGCACGACCTCCGCCTCGGCTACATCCCCCTGGGGCTCGGCCTCGAGGAAGCGGCCATCCTGCGCGAGGCCGACCCCAAGGGCTACGAGGCGCGCGTCCTCGACTCGATGGTGGTGCATGTCGAGGCGATGCTCGAGCTCCAGAAGCGCGGGGCCGTCGTCTTTGACTACGGCAACAACCTGCGGGGCCAGGTGGCGGACCACCGCGCGATGCGCGAGGCGTTTGACTTCCCGGGGTTCGTGCCGGCGTTCATCCGGCCGCTCTTCTGCCGCGGCGCCGGCCCCTTCCGCTGGGCCGCCCTGTCGGGCAACCCGCGGGACATCGCCGTGACCGACGACGCGGTGCTGGAGACCTTCCCGAAGAAGGAGGCGCTTGCCCGCTGGATCCGTCAGGCGCGGGAAAAGGTGCACTTCCAGGGGTTGCCGGCGCGGATCTGCTGGCTCGAGTACGGCGAGCGCGCCGAGATGGGGCTCCGCTTCAATTGGCTGGTGAAGAAGGGAAAGGTGGAGGCGCCGATCGTCATCGGGCGGGACCACCTCGACACCGGCTCGGTGGCGTCGCCCAACCGGGAGACGGAGGCGATGCGGGACGGCTCGGACGCCATCGCCGACTGGCCGCTCCTCAACGCGATGCTGAACACCGCCTGCGGGGCCAGCTGGGTGTCGCTGCACCACGGCGGCGGCGTCGGCATCGGGTATTCGTTGCACTCCGGGATGGTGGCGGTGGCGGACGGCACCGAGATGGCCGACCGCCGTCTCCAGCGGGTCCTGACCGCCGACCCCGGCACCGGCGTCATGCGCCATGCGGATGCCGGGTACGAGCTGGCCATCGACACCGCGCGCGAGCGGGGCATTGACCTCCCGATGCTCAACCGCGAGTGACGCCGGCGTGACGGTCCTCCGCAACATCGGCCTCGTGGCCACCTGTCGTGCCGAGGGGAGCCAGGGGGAGCTGCACGCGATTTCGCGGGCGGCGGTGGCGTGGGAGGGGGAGACGATCCGCTGGGTGGGCCCCGAGGCGGAGCTGCCCACTGAGTGGCGCGGGGGCGAGCAGCTCGATGCCGGTGGCCGGCTGGCGATTCCGGGGCTGGTGGACTGCCACACCCACCTGGCCTTCGGCGGGTGGCGCGCCGACGAGTTCGAGCGGCGGCTGCAGGGGGCCACCTACCTCGAGATCGCGCGAGCCGGCGGGGGCATCATGTCCACCGTGCGGGCCACCCGCGCGGCCGGTGATGCCGAGCTCCGTGCCCGCGCCGCGGCCGCACTGGACGGCATGCGGCGGCTCGGGGTCACCACCGTCGAGTGCAAGAGCGGCTACGGGCTCGATCTCGAGACCGAACTGCGGCTGCTGCGGGTCTACCGCGCGCTGGCCGCGGAGCAGCCGACCCGGCTGGTGCCCACCTTCCTCGGCGCGCACCTGGTGCCCGCCGAGCACCGCGACGACCGCGCCGCCTACCTTCGGCTCCTGCTCGACGAGATGCTCCCTGCGGTGGCGCGCGAGGGGCTGGCCCGCTGCTGCGACGTGTTCGTCGAGGAGACGGCGTTCTCCGTGGCGGAGGCGCGCCGCATCCTGCTGGCGGGGAAGGCGGCGGGGCTCCTCCCCAAGCTGCACGCCGACCAGCTGACCGCCGGCGGGGGCGCCGAACTGGCGGCCGAGGTGGGGGCGGTAAGCGCCGATCACCTCGAGTGCGCCTCCGACGCCGGGATCGCGGCGATGGCGCGCGCGGGCGTGGTGGCGGTGAGCCTCCCGATTGCCACGATGTACCTCCACCAGCAGCCGATGCCGGCGCGGAAGTTCCTCGCGGCGGGGGTGCCGGTGGCGGTGGCCACCGATTTCAACCCCGGCTCGGCGCCGAGCTGGGACCTCCCGCTCGCCCTCTGGCTGGCCTGCCAGCTCCAGCGGATGACGCCGGCGGAGGCGCTCAAGGGCGCCACCAGCGTGGCGGCGCGGGCGGTGGGGCTCGCCGGGGAGGCGGGAGAGGTCCTGCCCGGCCGGCGCGCGGACCTGGCCATCATCGACGCCCCCGACGTGAACCACTGGCTCTACCACTACCGGCCGAACGCCTGCGTCACCACGATCATCGGCGGGCGCACCTGCTGGCAGGCCGACTCCTGACCCCCTCAGGGACCCCCATGCCGAACCTCACCGCCCCCGACATCACCCTCCCCGCCACCGGCGCCGACGACCCGCGCGTGGGCCACCTCCTCGGCACGGCGTTGTCCGGCGGCCGCGCGCCCCGGGCGGTGCTGGTCGGGTTTCCGTCGGACGAAGGGGTGCACCGCAACGGTGGGCGGGTGGGCGCGGCGGGCGCGCCGGACGAGATCCGGCGGATGCTCTTCCGGCTCACCCCCGACGCCGAGCGATTCGAGGAGTCGGTGGACCTGCTGGAGCACACCCTCGACCTCGGCAACCTGGCCCTTACCGACGACGTGGAGCGCGACCAGGCGCTGCTGGCCGACGCGCTCACGCCGCTGCTGATGGCGGGGTCGTTCGTGATCGTGCTGGGGGGCGGGCACGAGACCTCGTTCGGGCATTTCCTGGCGTACGCCGCGACGGGCCAGCAGGTGGGCATCCTCAACTGGGATGCGCATCCCGATGTCCGTGAGCTCAAGGACGGGTTGGGCCACGCGGGGTCGCCGTTCCGGCAGGCCATCCTCGACCCGTCGGGGGCCTGCCGGCAGTTCATCGCGGCGGGGCTGCTCCCCCACGTGGTGGCGCGGGCGCACCTCGAGTTCCTGGCGGCACACGGGGCGCGGTTCGAGTGGCGCCGTGACCTCACGGTGCCGCGGGTGGCCGAGCTCTACAAGGGGCTCGAGGGGCCGAGCTTCGTGAGCTTCGATCTCGACGCGGTGGAGCAGGCGGCGGCACCGGGGGCGAGTTCCCCCTCGGTGGGCGGGATTCCCGCGGACCTCTGGCTCCACGCGGCGTACCTGGCGGGGAAGTCGCCCGCGGTCCGCTCCTGCGATGTGGTCGAGATGAACCCGGTGTACGACCGCGACAACGCCGCCGCGCGGCTGGCCGCCGCGACGGTGTGGCAGGTGCTGAAGGGGTTGTCGGAGCGGAAGGGGTAGGTCAGCCCAGCGCCGGCCACTGCTGCGACACGCAGTGGAAGGCGCCGAGTCCCCAGACCAGGTCCACGGCGTCGAGGAGCACCACGCGCCGGGTGGGGAAGAGCGGCTGGAGGATGGCGCGGGCCTGCTCGTCGCGCTCGGGGTCATACGCCGGGAGCAGCACCACGCCGTTCCCGATGTAGAAGTTGGCGTAGCTGGCCGGCAGCCGCTGGCCGTCCTGGTAGAGGGGCCGTGGCATCGGCAGCGGCACCACGTGGAGCGGCCGGCCGTCCTGGTCGGTCATCGCACCCAGGCGCGCCAGGTTGTCCTGCAGGAGTTCGTAGTTCTCGTCCACCGGATCCTCCTCCACCACCGTCACCACCGTGCGCGCATCCGTGAACCGGGTGAGGTCGTCCACGTGCCCGTCGGTGTCGTCGCCGACGATGCCGTCGCCCAGCCAGAGGATGTGGGTGGCGCCGAGGTAGTCCCGGAGGTAGCCCTCGATCTGCTCCCGGGAGAGGTGCGGGTTCCGGTTGGGGTGGAGGAGACAGGCCTCGGTGGTGAGGAGGGTGCCCGCGCCGTTCACGTCGATGGCCCCGCCCTCCATCACGATCCCCGGGTGGAACACGGGAATCCCATACTCCGCGGCGATGCGGGTGGGGATGATGTCGTCGAGGTCGTACGGCGGATACTTGCCGCCCCAGGCGTTGTAGCCCCAATCCACGATGGCCTCCTCGCGGCGGCCCTCGTGGGTGCGCTGCACGAAGCAGGGGCCGTGGTCGCGGCACCAGGCGTCGTTGGTGGGATGCTGGTGCACGGTGACGCGGCCCTCGGGGAGGCGGAGCGGGGCCAGGAGGCGGGTGACCTCCTCGGCCATCGGCGCGCCGGTCACGTTGATGTGCACCTCCTCGTGGGGCGCGAGGTGGCGCACCATCTCGACGAAGACGCCGGGGACGGGCCCGAACTTGCCGGGCCACGACGCCTCCTTGTGCGGCCAGGAGAGCCAGGTGCCGCGGTGGGGTGCCCACTCCGCGGGCATCCGGTATCCCAGCGCCGCGGGAGTGGGCCGCGCGGAGGCGCCGCTCACTCGTCGATGAACCGCTGGGTGAGCTGTCCGTAGGCGTCGATGCGGCGGTCCCGCAGGAAGGGCCAGTGGGTCCGCGCCACGTCGGTGAGCGCGAGGTCGCATTCGACCACGAGCACCTCGTCGCCCTCGCCGGCGCGGGCCAGGACCTTGCCGTAGGGGTCGCTCACGAAGCTGCCGCCCCAGAAGTCGATGCCGTTCGGCGCCGGCTGCCCCTCGTGCCCCACCCGGTTGACCGCCACCACGAACACGCCGTTGGCGATCGCGTGGCTGCGCTGCATGGTGGTCCAGGCGTCCTTCTGCGCGGCGCCGTACTCCGCCTTCTCGGCCGGGAGCCAGCCGATGGCGGTGGGGTAGAAGAGGATCTGGGCGCCGCGAAGCGCCGTGAGCCGCGCCCCCTCGGGGTACCACTGGTCCCAGCAGATGAGCACGCCGATCCGGCCCACGGCGGTGTCGAAGGTGCGGAAGCCGGTGTCGCCCGGGGCAAAATAGAACTTCTCGTAATACTGGGGGTCGTCGGGAATGTGCATCTTGCGGTACTTCCCCAGGTACGTCCCGTCGGCGTCGAGCACCGCGGCGGTGTTGTGGTAGAGCCCCTCCGCGCGCTTCTCGAAGAGCGACGCCACGAGCACCACGCCCAGTTCCCTGGCCACCGCCGCCAGCGCCTCCGTGCTCGGCCCGGGAATGGCCTCCGCCAGGGCAAAGTGGGCGTGGTCCTCCGTCTGGCAGAAGTACTCCGAGCGGAAGAGTTCCTGGAGGCAGACGATCCGGGCGCCCCGGGCGGCGGCGGTCCGCACCCCGGCCACGGCGCGGGCCAGGTTGCCGGCCGCGTCGGCGGTGCAGTGCATCTGGACGAGCCCGACGGACACGGAGCGGGACGCGGGTGTAGGCATGCGGGGAAGATAGGGGTATAATCACCCGCTGCAACATTCCCCCGCGGCGCTCTGCCCGAGGGAAACGCCCCGACGCACCGACTTCCGCACGAGGATCCGTCCGATGCTCCTCCCGCTCCTCTTCGCGCTCGTCCAACAGCAGCAGCCGGCGGCGCCGGCGCCGTCTCCCGTCGCCAAGGTGGTGGTGACCCCCGCCAGCGCCGAGCTGCAGGTGGGCCAGACCCTCCAATTCGAGGCCCGCGCCCTCGGCGCCGACGGACAGCCGGTGGCGGCGGCGAGGATCCGCTGGTTCGTCAACGGCAACGGCGGATCGGTGGACTCCACTGGCCTCGTCAGGGGCGGCTTCCTCGGCTCGGGCAAGGTGACGGCCGTGGCGATGGTGACCGGCGCGCGCAACGCCGTCGGGACCGCCGACCTGCGGGTGGTGCCGGCCCCGGCGGCGAGCGTCCGCATCGACGACGCGCCGACCCGGCTCGTGGCCGGCACGCGGGTCACCCTCCTCGCCTCGGCGTACAGCGCCCAGGGCGACCGGCGGCCGGATGCCGTCGCCTTCACCTCCAGCAATGCGCGGGTGGCGAGCGTCACCCCCGACGGCCGCCTGAGCGCCGTGGCGCCCGGCCGCGCCACGATCACCGGGCAGGCGGGCAGCGCCACGGCCACGATCCCCATCGAGGTCCTGGCGGGTCCCGTGGCGTCACTGGCGGTGTCGCCCGCCAGGACCACCGTCCGCACCGGCGACGTGGTGCGCTTCCAGGCGGCGGCCAAGGGCGCCGGCGGCAAGCCGTTCAGCGGCGTGGCGGTCCGCTGGAGCGTGGCCGGCGGGCAGGGGGTGGCGCAGATCGCGCCCGAGGGCTCATTCGTGGCCGAGACGCCGGGGACGTACACCGTCACGGCCGAGGTCGGCGGCCGGACCGCCGACGCGCTGGTGACCGTGTCCCAGCGGAAGGCCGGACGCGGGTTCGAGGTGCTGGGCCGGGTCCCGGTGCCCGAGCGGAGCGCCGAGGTGTGGGTGCACCCCAACGGGAAGTGCGCCTACCTCTCGACCATCGCCGACCGGGTGTACGCCATCGACGTGAGCAACCCGCGGGCGCCGGTGGTGGTGGACTCGATGATGACCGACGCGCGGCTGGTGAACGACGTGATGACCACCGAGGATGGCAAGTACGGGGTCTTTTCGCGGGAGGGGTCGTCCAACCGGAAGGACGGGATCGTCATCTTCGACGCGAGCGACGCCTGCCACCCCAAGCCGATCGCGCAATACACCGAGACGGTGTCGGGGGGCGTGCACAGCAGCTACGTGTACCAGGGGCATGTGTACCTGACCGACGACGCGACCGGGTCGATGCGGGTCATCGACATCCAGGATCCCTACCACCCGCGCGAGGTGGCCCGGTGGCAGACGGAGCAGGCGCCGGAGGGCCGGTACCTCCACGACATCGCGGTGACCGACGGGATCGCGTACCTGAGCTACTGGGACGACGGTCTCGTGGTGCTCGACGTGGGGAACGGCGTGAAGGGCGGGAGCCCGGAGAACCCGCGGTTCGTCTCCCAGTTCAAGTACGACCTCGACGCCCTCTACGCGCGGGTGGACGAGTACTGGGGGCTGAGCGCGCGGGGGACCCACACCGCGTGGCGGGCGGGCAAGTACGTGTTCATCGGCGACGAGGTGTACGCCAGCCGCGCCTCGCGCGGGCTCGAGGAGGGGAACGACCTGACCTTTGGCCGGCTGCAGGTGCTGGACGTGTCGAACCTGGAGCAGCCCAGGCTGGTGGCCTGGTACGAGCCGACCGACGGCGGGGTGCACAACATCTGGGTGGCGGGCGACACGCTCTACATGGGCAACTACCAGGGCGGGGCGCGGGCGGTGGACATCTCGGGCGAGCTGCAGGGCGACCTGCTCCGGCAGGGGCGCGAGATGGCGTGGACCTACACCGCCGACGCCAAGGGCGCCAAGCCCCGCGCCACCTTCGCGTGGGGGGCGGTGGTGAAGGACGGCATCATCTACGTACCGGACATCAACACCGGGCTCTGGATCCTCAAGCTGGAGCCGAAGGGCACGCCGACGCCCTGAGCCGGGGCACCGGAAACGAGACGCCCCCCGGCGGAGACCCGCCGGGGGGCGTCGTTGTGCGTGGGTGTCAGGCTAGAGCGGCTCGCACCCCAGATAGGAACCGAAGTCGCCGGTCTGGATGTGCGTGGTGCCGAGGTACGTGTCGAACGTGCCGGAGGCCCCCAACTCGTCGTAGGTGCCATCGACCACCAGACGGCCGCCGGAGCCGTCACTCATGTCGATCGACAGTTCTCCGGTGCTTGGCTTGGCCGTTCCCGCGAAATCGATGGGGTCCTCGTTGGCCTCGTCCACGGCCGTCCCGAGCAGGACGGTGCCGGAGATGACCATGCTGAAACTGCCGTATACGGAGCCGCTGTTCGTCAGGTCCGTCCCCTCGTACCAGCCGCAGTACATCTGGGCCGGATCACCCGCGGCGTAGCTCAGCGCGGACAGCGAGCCGGAAATCGGGCCCGGACCGGTGAAGGTGCCGGTGATCATGCCGTTCTGTAGTGTCCCGTCCAACACCCACCCGCCGCCTTCGAGGTGCAGCGTCCCGCCGTCCACGGTGCCGGTGAGGTCGACCGGGGCGCCGCCATTGATGCTGACGGTGCCGGTGGCGTTGACCGGCGCGCCACTCGAGAAGGACGGGCCGGTGCTGCCCATGGTCTGGATCGGCGGAGCCTTGACCGCGCTGGCGAAGGTGATGTTGAGCGGGCCGAAGCCGCCGGTGGTGCTCGACACGTACCCGGCGTAGGTGGTCGAGGCCGGAAGCCCGGTGTTGTTGTTGCCGTTGTCGTCGTCGCTGCAGGCGGCGCTGGTCGCGACGATGGCGAGCAGGGCTGCCGCGACCAGCCGGCGGTCGCGGAATCGAACGGGCGTCCGTTGCATGGGGTACTCCTGGGGCATGAGGGGTGGACAACAGGACAACAGGCTTGGTCGGCCGAACCTACGGCCGGGCGATTGACGAACCTCGCCCCGGCCGGTTATTTGACCGTTATCTGTCCCGTAACGCCCCCACTTTCCACCCTCGGCGGCCATGATCCGGCTCCAGACCTTCGGCACCCTCGACCTCCGTGGCCCCCGGGGCGAGCTCCGATCGGTCCTGACCCAGCCGAAGCGGCTGGGGCTTCTGGTGCGCCTGGCGGCGGAGCTCCCCGGTAGCTTCCTCCGCCGCGATACCCTCCTCGCGATGTTCTGGCCGGAGCTGGACATGGCCGGAGCCCGGAATGCCCTCCGGCAGGCCCTTTTCCACCTGCGGAAGGAGCTGGGCGAGGGGGTCCTCGTGAATCGGGGCGACGACGAGATCGGCCTCGACCCGGCGCGCATCCGGGCCGACGTCATGGACTTCGAGGCCGCGGCCGCGGCCGGCCGGTGGAGGGACGCCCTCGAGCTGGTGCACGGGGAGTTTGCCCCGGCGCTCTTCGTGGGCGACGCCGGCCCCTTCGAGGAGTGGCTCGAAGGCAGGCGTCAGGCGATCCGCCGGCGCGCCGAGGAGGGCGCCTGGGCGCTGGTGGCGGAGGCCGAGGCGGCGGGCCACCCGGCGGTGGCGGCGGGGTGGGCTCGGCGGGCGGTGGAGTTCGAGCCGGAGAACGAGGTGGCGGTGCGCCGGTTGATCAGGCTGCTGATGGCTGCCGGGGACAGCGGCGGAGCCGCCCAGGCCTACGCCAGCCTCGAGGAGCGGTTGCGCCGGGACTATGACACCGCTCCTTCTCCGGAAACCCAGGCGCTCCGCCACCTGATTCCGCACGCGGGCGCGGTCGTGCCGGCGCCGGTGGCGGCCACTCCCGCCGCTGTGCCGCCGGCGGCACCTCCCGTCGCCGCCGCTGCGTCCGGCGGCGCGCCGCGCGGTGCCGCGGCCAGGTGGCGCTGGCTGTCCCTCGCGCTCGCCGTCGTGGCTGTCCTCGGCGTCACCGGCGTCTGGCTCGGGCGCCGCGCATCGGCGAGCGGATCTGCGGCCGCCACCCTGCTGATCGCGCCCTTCCGGAGCCCCGCCGGCGACTCTGGCCTTGCCGCCCTCGCCATCGGGCTCGTGGACCTCACCGCCGCACGCCTCTCCGGCGACCTCCCGTTCCAGCCCGTGGACCCCGATGTCGGGCTCCGGGCCGTCGCCGAATCCGACGGGAGCGGGGAGGGGAGTGAGTCGGAGCGGCTCCGGCTGGCGGCGCGCCGGACCGGGGCGGGGGTCATCCTGACCGGAACCCTGATGCGCCAGGGTGGCCGCCTCATCGCGGCGCCTCTGCTGGTGGATGCCGCCACGGGGGAGGCCACCTCGCTCGCGGTCCTCAGCGCATCCCCGGACAGCCTCCCCTGGCTGGTCGATCGCGTGGCGTCCGCCCTCCTGGCCACCGTGTCCGCCACCGACAGCCTCGATGCGCCCACCCTCTCCGCCATTCCGCTCCCGGCACTCCGCGCCTACCTGCGGGGCCGGGAGGCGATGCGGCAGGGACGGGTCGAGGAGGCCATCGGCGCGTTCGGGCTGGCGCTGGAGCTCGACTCGACCTTCGCACTCGCCGCCAGGGACTACGCGGAGGCGCTCGACTGGGCGGGCAGTGATCCCGATGCCCAAGCCATGCAGCGTGCCTGGGCGCTCCGGTCGGGACTCGGGGCGCGGGATCACGCCCTGCTCGTGGCGCTGGCCGGGCGCCGGTTCCCGGCCCTCACCCCCGTGCGCGAGCGGGTGGAGGACTGGGAAATCGCGTTGCGGCTGGCACCCGACCGCGCCCGTGCCTGGTTCGGGCTGGGTGATGTGCTCTTCCACCTGGGGGACGTCGCGGGAATCCCGGATGCGCAGGGGCGGGCACGCGCCGCCTTCGACCGCGCGCTGATGCTCGACTCGGCTTCGGCGCCAGCGCTGCTGCATCGCATCGAGATGGCGGCGCGCGAGGGGGACCTGCCCACCATTCGGCGGCTCGCCCCGCGGGCCGAGGGCCCCACGGTGCCGGGCGACGCGGCGCAGTTCCTCCGTTGGCGCATCGCGCTGGCCCTCGGGGATTCCGCCGCCCGACAGGCGGTGCTCGCCGCGTTGGATACGCTGAGCCCGCTGGCACTCTATCGCATTGCCGGGTGGGCGCAGCTCGACGGGGCCGGGGTCGAGGATGCGGGCCTGGCCCTGGCGGCGCTCCGGCTCCAGCCGCGCACCGGCGAGGAAACCGCCCGATTGCTCGCCATGGGGACGGCCTACGAGTCAAATGCGGGCCGCCCGGCGGCCTCGAGGGCGCTGTACGCCGCGGCGGGCCACGACCAGTTCGGCTCCACCGCGGTGCTCTTCGCGGCCAGCCCCGGCACCGCGGCCGAGGAGGCGGCGCTCGCCGCCGCGGTCGCCGAGGGGCGCATCGCTGGCGACCTTGCCCGTCGGGAGGTGATGTTCGTGCGCCTCTGGAGCGGGGAGCCGTTCGACTCGGCCGAGGCGCGGCGGTACCTCGCGGACCTGGACCGGCGGGGGGACGCGTGGTACTCGGCGTACACCTGCCTCCTTGCCGCGCGGCTCGGGGAGGGCGACGCCGCGCTTCGCCTCCGGCGCGCCGATTCCGTGATGAACGAGGTCACGGGAGCCTCCGCGGTGGCCGCCCTGCCGCCCGTCCTGGCGCGCTGCCACGAGGCCCTGGGCGACCGGCGTGGCGCCCTGCAGGCGCTCTCACGCCGGCCGCTCGATGCCACCTACGGCCCGGTCACCCTGGCCGGCGCCCTGTACGACGAGGGGCGGCTCGCGCTCCTTGCGCAAGACCGCCCCCGTGCCCTCCGGGC
>CAZNLY010000021.1:0-26174 GCA_964574295.1 uncultured Gemmatimonadaceae bacterium | reverse complement strand
CGGGAGAGGAGCGCGTGGCCGAGCGCGAGCCGGATCACCAGGGTGACCGACCAGCCCATTCCCATCAGCGCGAGGTTGGCGGCATGGAGACCCGCCGGGATGCCCAGCGGGCGGCCCATGGCGAGCAGGATGCCGGTACCGGCCTCGAGCGTCACGAGCGGCCAGAACAGCAGGACCAGCGTGGTCCGGTAGGCGGCGGCGTGGCGGGGCCAGTGCTCCGCCGTGGCCTGCCGGAGCAGCGGGACGAGCCCGAGCTGGAGGGCCCACATCGTCCCGGCCAGCACGAGGGTGGTCGAGGCGTGGAAGAGGAGCAGGTCGTGATCGGGCACCCGGCGTCCCCGGCTAGTGCACCAGCTTCTTGTACCGGATCCGGTGCGGCTGGTCGGCGGAGGTGCCCTTCCGCCGGTGGAAGTCCGCGGAATACTCCTGGTAGTTCCCCTCGAACCAGACCACCTCGCTCTCCCCCTCGAACGCCAGGATGTGCGTGGCGATCCGGTCGAGGAACCACCGGTCGTGGCTGATGACCACGGCGCACCCCGGGAACGCCACGAGGGCATCCTCGAGGGCGCGCAGGGTGTCCACGTCGAGGTCGTTGGTCGGCTCGTCCAGCAGCAGCAGGTTGCCGCCCGACTTGAGGAGCTTGGCCAGGTGCAGCCGGTTCCGCTCCCCGCCCGAGAGGGTGCCGACCTTCTTCTGCTGGTCGGCGCCCCGGAAGTTGAAGCCGGCGCAGTAGGCACGGGCATTCACCTCGCGCCCGCCGAAGTCCAGCGTGTCCTGCCCGCCGCTGATCTCCTCGTAGACCGTCTTGCCGGCGTCGAGCGCCTCGCGCCCCTGGTCCACGTAGGACACCTGCACGGTGGACCCGACGGTGAGGGTGCCGGCGTCGGGCGCCTCCTGCCCCACGATCATCCGGAAGAGCGTGGTCTTGCCCGCGCCGTTGGGGCCGATGACCCCCACGATCCCGCCACGCGGCAGGGCGAAATCGAGCTTCTCGAAGAGGAGCCGGTCGCCGTAGCCCTTGGCCAGCCCGCGGGCAATGACCACCTCGTCGCCGAGGCGGGGCGGCCGCGGGATGAGGATCTCGGCGGTGCCCTCGCGGGCGCGGTCGCCCTCGGCGAGGAGTTCCTCGTAGCGCGCGACGCGCGCCTTGCTCTTGGCCTGGCGGGCGCGGGGGGCCATGCGCACCCACTCGAGCTCGCGCTCCAGCGTGCGCTGGCGGGCGGAGGCCTGCCTTTCCTCAGTGGCGAGCCGCGCCTGCTTCTGCTCGAGCCAGGAGGAGTAGTTGCCCTTCCACGGGATCCCCTGTCCGCGGTCGAGCTCGAGGATCCACCCCGCCACGTTGTCGAGGAAGTAGCGGTCGTGGGTGACGGCCACCACCGTGCCGGGGAACTCCGCCAGGTGCCGCTCGAGCCAGGCCACCGACTCGGCGTCGAGGTGGTTGGTCGGCTCGTCGAGGAGGAGGAGGTCGGGCTGCTCGAGGAGGACGCGACAGAGCGCCACGCGCCGCTTCTCGCCGCCGGAAAGAGTGGAGACGTCGGCGTCGCCCGGGGGGAGCCGCAGCGCGTCCATCGCGATGTCGATGTGGCGGTCGAGGTCCCAGAGGCCGAGGGTCTCGATCCGCTCCTGGAGCGCGCCCTGGCGCTCGAGGAGGGCGTTCATGGCGTCGTCGGACATCGGCTCGGCAAAGCGCGCCGAGACCGCCTCGAACTCGGTGAGGAGGGCGCGCTGGGCGCGCACCGCCTCCTCGACGTTGCCGCGCACGTCCTTGGCGGGGTCGAGGGCGGGCTCCTGGGGGAGGTAGCCGATCCGGGTGCCGTCGGCGGGGCGGGCCTCGCCGATGAAATCGTGGTCCACCCCGGCCATGATGCGCAGGAGGGAGCTCTTGCCGGCGCCGTTGGCGCCGAGCACGCCGATCTTGGCGCCGGGGAAGAACGAGAGGTAGATCCCCTTGAGGACCTCCCGCTTGGGCGGGACGACCTTGCCGAGGTTCACCATCGTGTAGATGTACTGGGGGTTCGCCATGGGGCGGGAACATAGCGGCGGCCCCCCGCGCGCGGGTAGGGGCCGGAAAGGCGAAAGGGCACGCCAGCGGGCGTGCCCTTCGTCCGGTCCCTGCGGGGAATCGGGAACTACTTGAGGTGCTTGCTGACCAGCTTGGTCATCTCGAACATGTTGACCTTCGACCGGCCACCGAACACCGCCTTGAGCGCGGCGTCGGCGTTGATGTTGCGGCGCTCCTTCTTGTCCTGGAGGCCCTTCCGCTTGATGTAGGCCCAGAGCTTCTTGGTGACTTCCGTGCGGGGATACGGGCCGGCGCCGATGACCGCGGCCAGGGCGGCCGAGATCTTCATCGGCTTCATGAATGCGGCGGACGGCTTCCGCTTGGAGGTCTTCTTCTTCGCGGCCTTCTTGGCCTTCTTCTTGGTTGCCATCAGAGGTCTCCGATCGAGGGTGGACACGGGCACACCGCAGGGGACACCGTCGGACTGCGGCTCCAATGTAGTGCCTTTTCCCTCTGGCAACAATAGGATTTCCCTCGGAAACGCCCCGCCAGTCCCCGCGGAAACCCGGCCCCGCCCCTCCCGTTTCCGAGGGAACGGGGCTCGCGCGGGCTCCCGGCGAGGGTAGATTTCCCTCGGCGTGCCCTTCCCCCTTCCACCCCGGATCGGTTCCCATGCGCATTGGTGTCCCCGCGGAAATCCACCCCGGCGAGCGCCGCGTGGCGCTCGTGCCGGACACGGTGGGGAAGCTCAAGGCAGCGGGCTCGGAGGTGCTGGTGCAGCGCGGCGCGGGCGCCGCCGCCTTCCTGACGGATGAGGCGTACGCCGCCGCCGGCGCCACGCTCGTGCCGGGCGCCGAGGAGGCGCTCGGCGCCGACGTCGTCCTCAAGGTGCAGCGACCGACCCTCGAGGAAGTGGGGCGGCTCCGCGAGGGCGCCATCCTCGTGAGCTTCCTCGCGCCGGCCGCCTCGGGGGAGCTCCTCGACGCGCTGGCCCGGCGCCGGGTGACGGCGTTCGCCATGGAGCGGGTGCCCCGGATCACGCGCGCGCAGTCGATGGACGCCCTCTCGAGCCAGGCCAACCTTGCCGGCTACCAGGCGGTGCTCCTCGGGGCCGGCCACCTGCCCAAGATCCTCCCGATGATGACCACCGCCGCCGGGACCATCGCGCCGGCCCGCGCCTTCGTGCTCGGGGCGGGCGTCGCAGGCCTCCAGGCCATCGCCACCGCGCGCCGCCTCGGCGCGATGGTGTCGGCGTTCGACGTGCGGGCGGTGGTGAAGGAGCAGGTCCAGTCGCTGGGAGCCAGTTTCGTGGCGGCGGAGCCGGTGAGCGGCGAGGGCGCCGGCGGCTACGCCAAGGAACTCGCCGACGACCAGCAGGCCCGGGTGCTCGAGGCCATCGGAAAGCACCTCAAGGACCAGGACCTCGTGGTGAGCACCGCGGCCATCCCGGGCAAGGCGGCGCCGCGCCTCATCACCGAGGCGATGGTGCGCACCATGCGCCCGGGCTCGGTGATCGTCGACCTCTCGGCGGAGACGGGCGGCAACTGCGAGTGCACCAAGCCCGGGGAGACGGTCGTGGTGGCCGGGGTGACGATCCTCGGCCCCCTCAACCTGGCCGCCAGCCTGCCGCTCAACGCCAGCCAGATGTACAGCCGGAACCTGCTCACGCTGCTGGAACACCTCGGCATCAAGGAGGGCGCGGTCCGGCTCGACCTCGCCGAGGAGGTCACCGGCGCCATGATCGTGGTCCACCAGGGGGAGGTGAGGCGTCCATGACCGTCACGTCCATCATCGAGCTCTACGTCTTCGTGCTGGCGGGGTTCGTCGGGTTCCTCGTCATCACCCGGGTGCCGCCGTTGCTGCACACCCCGCTGATGTCGGCCACGAACGCCATTTCGGCCATCTCGCTGGTCGGCTCCCTCGTGGCGGCGGGGGCCGATCGGAACGCGGTCAGCACCTGGCTCGGCTTCATCGCGGTCACCTCCGCCACGATCAACGCCGTCGGCGGGTTCATCATCACCGACCGGATGCTCAAGATGTTCCGGCACGCCCCCAAGCCCGAGGAGACCCCCAAGTGACCCGGGACCTCCTCATCCAGGCCACCTACCTGGCGGCCTCGGTCCTCTTCATCCTCGGGCTCCGGAGCCTGACCAAGGCAGACACCGCCCGGCGCGGCATGCAGCAGGCGGCGCTTGGCATGCTGGTGGCGGTGGTGGGCACGCTGCTCCACCACGACATCGTGCGGTACGAGTTCATCATCGCGGGCCTCGTGCTGGGCTCGCTGATCGGGTATCCGCTCGGCGTCTACGTGCCAATGACGGCCATGCCGCAGCGGATCGCCATCTCGCACGTCTTCGGCGCGCTCGCCGCCACCCTGGTCGGCGTGGCGGAGTACTACACGCACTTGCGCGACGGCATCGCCATCGAGCCGGCCATCATGGCCGCGCTGGGGTTCGAGGTGCTCTTCGGCGCGCTCACCGTCTCGGGCAGCTTCATGGCGTTCGGCAAGCTGCAGGAGTTCATCACCGGGCGCCCCGTCACCTACCCCGGGCAGAACTGGATCAACCTCGGCATCTTCGCCGCCGCGGTGGCCAGCTTCGGGTGGCTGATCGTGCACCCGGAGAGCCAGACGGTGTTCTACGTGATGCTCGGCCTCGCCTTCCTCTTCGGCTTCCTCCTGGTCCTGCCCATCGGCGGGGCCGACATGCCGGTGGTCATCTCGCTCATGAACTCCTACGCGGGGCTCGCGAGCTCGGCCACCGGCTTCGCCATCGGGAACAACGTCCTGATCATCGCGGGGGCGCTCGACGGCGCCTCGGGCTTCATCCTGTCCATCGTGATGAGCAAGGCGATGAACCGCTCCTTCGGCAACGTGCTCTTCGGGGCGTTCGGGAGCGTGGCGGCGGGCGGGAGCGCCAAGTCGTCCGAGGGACTCACGGTGCAGCCGATCTCGGTGGAGGACGCGGCGCTGCGGCTGGCGTATGCGCGGTCGGTGGTGGTGGTGCCCGGCTACGGGCTCGCGGTGGCGCAGGCCCAGCACCAGGTGCGCGAGCTGGCGGAGCTGATCGAGAAGCACGGCGGCGAGGTCAAGTACGCCATCCACCCCGTGGCGGGCCGGATGCCGGGGCACATGAACGTGCTGCTCGCCGAGGCGAACATCCCCTACGAGAAGCTCAAGGAGATGGAGGAGATCAACGCCGAGTTCCCGAACTGCGACGTGGCGCTGGTCATCGGGGCGAACGACGTGGTGAACCCGGCGGCGCGGAACGACAAGGCGAGCCCGATCTTCGGGATGCCGATCCTCGACGCCGACAAGGCGCGGAGCGTGATCGTGATGAAGCGGTCGATGAACCCGGGATTCGCGGGGATCGAGAACGAGCTCTTCTACCTCCCGAAGACCTCCATGCTCTTCGGCGACGCCAAGCAGTCCCTCCTCAAGCTCGTGTCGGAGGTCAAGGCGGTGTAGTCCCGCCCCACCGCCGCACGTCCGTCACCGCCGCGAGGCCCCGGATCCGCTCCTGGGCCTCGCGGTAGTTTTGCAGGAACTCCTCCCGCCACGCCTCGGGCAGGTGCGCCCGGAAGTACTCGGCCGTCAGCAGCGGGCCCGCCGTGCCCGCGTGGGTCGCCACGATCTCGCCGAGGAGCAGGGTGGCCGGCCCGGCGTCCATCGTGTTGAGGACCTCGCACTCGAACGCGGCGTGGCAGTCCGCCAGGATCGGCACGCCCCCGCGGCCGAGGCGGTGCGGAATGCCCTCCAGCTTGTCGGCCACCTTCCGCCCGCTCCGAAAGCCGAGGCGGTGGACCAGGTCGAACTGGTCGCGGTGGAGGAGGTGGGCCACGAACCGGCCGCTCGCCCAGATGAGGTCGTGGGTCAGGTGCCACTTGTGGACGTACACCGAGAGCCGGGGGTGCTCCGGCGAGATGGTGGCACGCACCGCGCTGTCGAGGATCATCCCGTTGGTCCGGCCGGCGTGGGCCGAGGTCACGGCCACGATCGGCGAGGCGAGCTGGCGGAGGAGCTCGTAGGCGTCGTTGGTGAGCATGCCGCAATCTAGGCCGGGACCGGGGCACCGGCCACGCGCCTCCGTGCAAGCGACGCCGGCTGCCGCGTCTCTCTGGCGCACCCCATCGTGGCCGGGAACCAAATGGCGCCTCCGGTGGTCTACGGAGGGGCAAGCGACTGCCTGCGGGGTCGAGTGGTCAACTCCTTGTGGGATGCGACGTTGCCGGGAGAGGGGGCATCCTGCGGATGGCGGGGTGGGCTTTCGGGGGGTCACCCCCCTTGCGGAGCCGCAACCCCTTCCCGGCGCGGAAGTTAGCTAACCTGTTGATTTTTCGCGCCTTAGCTGTTAGGTTTCGCGACTGTTTTGAGGGCGGCCACGCCGGCCGCAGCTGGATATAGAGTGCCGGGTTTCCGGAGGAGGATCGGTGACTGTCAAGCCGCGCGCCAAGCGTCGCGCCGTTCGTCCGGCGCAGATCGCCAAGGCGGTTGATGAGGGACGCGAGTCGCTCGACCTGTACCTCGATGAAATCAGCCGCGTGCCGCTCCTCACGCGCGACGAGGAAATGGAACTGGCCCGGAAGGCCTTCCGCGGCAACGTGGCCGCCCAGGAAAAGCTGGCGCGCCACAACGTCCGCTTCGTGGTGTCGGTGGCCAAGAAGTTCCAGAACCGCGGGGTCCCCTTGGTGGACCTCATCGGCGAGGGCAACCTCGGCCTGATGACCGCCGCCCGGAAGTTCGATCCGGACCGCGGGGTCAAGTTCATCTCGTACGCGGTGTGGTGGATCCGCCAGGCCGTCCAGGCCGCCATCGCGCGGCACGGGCGCCCGGTGCGGGTGCCGCTCAACCGCACCGCCGACCTCAGCCGCCTGGGCCGCACCACGACGCTCCTCAAGGAGCGGCTGGGCCGCATGCCCACCACCGAGGAACTGGCGCGGGCCACGGGGCTCACCCCCGAGGCGGTGCGCAGCCTGAGCGCCCTCAACACCGAGGCGGTCCGGCTCGACCATCCCACGCGCGACGGCGACGGCAATGAGCGGATGGAGCGGTTTGCCATGGCGGAGCAGGAGGGCACCGACTCCGCCACGATGACCAACAGCCAGACGAGCGACATCGAGTCGGCGCTGGCGGTGCTCCCCCCTCGGGACGCCAAGGTGCTGCGCCTCTACTTCGGCCTCGACGACGGCAACAGCCGCACGCTCGAGGAAATCGGCCGGATGATGGGCGTCACCCGCGAGCGAATCCGCCAGCTGCGGGACCGCGCCCTCCTCAAGCTGCGCGAGGGGGAGACGGGCGAGCGGCTGCGCGACCTGGTGGCCTGAGCCGCGGCGCCTCGATGCAAGACGACCCCCCGGAAATCCCGGGGGGTCGTCTTGTTTCCGGTCCGCACCTCGGTCATCTCATCCTTCGGCGGCAAACTTCCGCAGCACCCGCGGCAGGATCCCGCCGTGCCGGTAGTAGTCCACCTCCACCTCGCTGTTGAGGCGCGCCACCGCCTCGAAGCGCACGCTCGAGCCGTCCTCCCGCCGCGCCTCCACCTGCACCCGCCCCCCCGGGGTCAGGCCCTGGGCGATGCCGGTGATGGTGAAGGCCTCCCGCCCGGTGAGGCCGAGGGAGTCGCGCGTCTGGCCGGGGAGGTAGGAGAGCGGAAGCACGCCCATCCCCACCAGGTTGCTCCGGTGGATCCGCTCGTAGCTCTCCGCCAGCACCGCCTTGACCCCGAGCAGCATGGTGCCCTTGGCGGCCCAGTCCCGGCTCGAGCCGGTGCCGTACTCCTTGCCGGTGAGCACCACGAGCGGCGTCCCCTCCGCCACGTACCGCATGGCGGTGTCGTAGATCGAGGTGACCTCGCCGCTCGGGAAGTGGACGGTCCAGTTGCCTTCCTTGTCGGGGACGAGTGCGTTCTTGATCCGCACGTTCCCGAAGGTGCCCCGCATCATCACCTCGTGGTTGCCGCGGCGGGCGCCGAAGGTGTTCCAGTCGGGCTGCTCGACGCCGTGGTCCTTGAGGTAGCGCGCGGCCGGCCCGCTCTTGGGGATGGCACCGGCCGGGGAGATGTGGTCGGTGGTCACCGAGTCGCCGAGGACGGCCAGGGCGCGCGCGCCCCGGATGTCGGCCAGGGGGGCTGGCGTCGGGGGCAGTTCCTGGAAGAAGGGCGGGTGCTGCACGTAGGTGCTGGAGGCGTCCCACGCGTAGCGGCTGCCCTCGGGCACCGCGAGCGCCTTCCATTCCGCGTCGCCGTCGAAGACCGCGGCGTACTGCTGCTCGAAGAGCCGGGGCGCCACGGCGCGGGCCATCGCGCCGGAGATCTCCGCCGAGGAGGGCCAGATGTCCCGGAGGAACACCGGCTCGCCCTTGTCGGAGATGCCCAGCGGCTCCCTGGTCAGGTCGGCGTCCACGCGGCCCAGGAGGGCAAAGGCCACCACGAGCATCGGGGAGGCGAGGTAATTGGCGCGCACCAGCGGGTGCACCCGCGCCTCGAAGTTCCGGTTGCCGGAGAGGACGGCGGCCACCACCAGGTGGTGCTCTTCCACGGCGCGGGCCACCGGCTCCGGCAGCGGCCCGCTGTTGCCGATGCAGGTGGTGCAGCCGTAGCCGACGGTCTGGAAGCCGAGCTGGTCGAGGTAGGGGGTCAGGCCGGCATCCCGGAGGTAGTCGGTGACGACGCGCGACCCGGGGGCGAGGCTCGTCTTGACCCACGGCCGGGTGCGGAGCCCCTTGGCGACGGCGTTTCGGGCCAGGAGGCCGGCGCCGATCATCACCGACGGGTTCGAGGTGTTGGTGCAGGAGGTGATGGCGGCGATCACCACCGCCCCGTCGTGGAGCTCGTGCTCCTCGCCGTTGATGTGGCAGCGGACGGCTGGGGCGGCGGTGGCCGCGGCCGAGGCGCCCCCCTCGCCCGCCCAGCGCTCCGCCTCGACCGAGGCGAAGGCCCGCCGGTCGGCGGCCACCGCCGGCTGCATCAGGGTCGGGAGGCTCACGGCGAAGTTCTTCCGGAGCTCCCGCAGCGGCACCAGGTCCTGTGGCCGCTTGGGCCCGGCCAGGCTCGGCTCGATGGTGGAGAGGTCGAGCTCGAGCGTGGCGGTGAACTCGGGGTCGGGCGTGGCGTCGGTGCGGAAGAGCCCCTGCTCCTTGCAGTAGCGCTCCACCCGCTCCACGGTGGCGCGGTCGCGGCCGGTGCGCTCGAGGTACGACAGGGTCTCCTGGTCCACGGGGAAGAACCCGACGGTGGCGCCGTACTCCGGCGCCATGTTGGCAATGGTGGCGCGGTCGGCCAGCCCAAGGCCGGAGAGCCCCGGCCCGTGGAACTCCACGAACTTGTCCACCACGCCCTGCTTGCGGAGCATCTGCGTGACCCGCAGCACGAGGTCCGTGGCGGTGGTGCCGGCGGGGAGGGCGCCGGTGAGCTTCATCCCCACCACGTCGGGCACCAGCATGAAGTACGGCTGGCCGAGCATGACGGCCTCGGCCTCGATGCCGCCGACCCCCCACCCCACCACGCCGAGGCCGTTGATCATCGTGGTGTGCGAGTCGGTGCCGACGAGGGTGTCGGGGTAGGCGGTGAGGGCGCCGTGCTGCTCGCGGAGCTGCACCGCGGGCGCGAGGTGCTCGAGGTTCACCTGGTGCACGATGCCCATGCCCGGGGGAACCACCCGGAAGTTGCGGAAGGCCCGCTGGGCAAACTTGAGCAGCTGGTACCGCTCGGCGTTGCGCTCGAACTCGAGGCTCACGTTGAGGCGGAAGGCGTCGGGAGTCCCGTAGTGGTCCACCTGCACCGAGTGGTCGATGACCAGGTCGCAGGGGACGACGGGGTTGATCCGGTCCGGGTTGCCCGCCATGGCGGCCATCGCGTCGCGCATGGCGGCGAGGTCCACCACGCAGGGCACGCCGGTGAAGTCCTGCAGCACCACGCGGGCCGGCATGAATGGCACCTCGGGCCGCTCCGCGGCCCGGGCCGGCCACGCGGCCAGGCTCCGGACGTGCGCCTCGGTGACGACGCCGTGGCCGCACCAGCGCAGCGCGTTTTCGAGGAGGACGCGGACCGAGAAGGGAAGGCGGTCGAGCGCGCCGAGGCCCTGCCGTGCCAGCTCGGGGAGCCGGTACACGGCCACCGAGTGCCCGCCGAGGGCGAGGGTGCCGCGGGCGCCAAAGGGATTCGGGATCGAGGGGGGCATGCGGGAAAGCTAATAGGGGGAAGCTGGGGGATGGCGCGGCGGCGCGCCGTGCTGTAATGTCGGGCGAGGGAGCGTCGTCCACCGCCAGGAGGGATCCGATGACCCGTCACCATCATTCGAGCCCGCGGGAAGGGGTCGTGGCCGGCGTGCTGGGGGCGCTGGCCGTGGCGGCCCTCTTCCTGATTCGCGACCTGCTGCTGGGCGTGCCGCTCCTCACGCCCAGCGTCCTGGGCCAGGTGGTGCTGCAGGGGGCCACCGTGCCGGTGACCGACCGGGCGCTGCCCGGCGCCGTGGCCGGCTACACGGCGGTGCACTTCCTCCTGTTCATCCTCTTCGGCATGCTGCTGGCCGGCGCCGCCCGGACCGCCACCGCCCAGCCGGCGTTCCGGTTTGCGGTGGTCATGCTGTTCATCTTCTTCGAGTTCTTCTTCTCGGGCATCGCCTACATGTACTTCGAGGCGACGCAGGCCCTCTTCCCGCTCACGCTGGTGCTCCTGGCCAACCTGCTCGCCCTCTCGGCGATGGCCTATTACCTCTGGCGCCACCACCCGGCGCTCCGCCGCGCCGTGCACCGCGATCCCCTCGGCCTGCACGCCAACCACGATCGCGGGTGAGCGTCGCCTGGGCGGGAGAGATCGACATTGCGGGACGGCGATACTGGATCCTGATCTGGTACGGCTTCCTGCTCGCCGGGCTCTTCGGCCTCGCGGCTGCGGCCTACTGGGGGCGGCGCACGGCGGGACGAAACCTCGATGAGGTCCTCCGTGCCATCGCCACCATCTGCATCTCCGCGGGCGCGCTGGTCATCCTGCAGGGCGGCTCGGTGGTGCTCGGGGGCGCCTGCGTGACGGTGGCGCTGGCGCTCTTCATCGCGGCCTTCCGGGTGGGTCGCCCCCCACGCGGACCCACCCGGGTGCCCTAGCGCACCTCACGCCCCGGCCCGGCCGGGGTTATTCTTTTCCGGTCGCCTCCTCCAGGAACACATGATCCGCCGTCCCTCCCGCACGACGCTCCTCGCCGCCGTTCTCGTCCTCTGCGCGCGCCCCGCCGCCGCCCAGCTTGAACCGCCCTCCACCGGCGGCGCCGCGGCGCTGGAGCACGCGCGGCGGATGCTGGGCCACGCCAAGCGGGTGCTCGTCATTGGCGCCCACCCCGACGACGAGGACACCGACCTCATCACGCTGCTGGTCCGCGGCGAGGGCGCCGAGGCCGCCTACCTCTCGCTCAACCGGGGGGAGGGGGGGCAGAACCTCATCGGACCGGAACTGGGCGAGGCGCTGGGAGTGCTGCGCACCGAGGAGCTGCTGAGCGCGCGCCAGCTCGACGGGGGACGGCAATTCTTCACGCGGGCATACGACTTCGGCTACTCCAAGTCGCTCACCGACACCTGGGCCCACTGGCCCCGCGACTCGATCCTCAAGGACGTGGTTCGGGTCGTCCGCGCCTTCCGCCCCCAGGTGATCGTCTCGGTCTTCTCGGGCACCCCCAATGACGGGCACGGCCAGCACCAGGCGGCGGGGTGGGCCGCGCTGGAGGCGTTCCGCGTGGCGGGCGACCCGGCGCGCTTCCCCGAGCTGTCGCGCGAGGAGGGGCTCGCGCCCTGGACGCCGTCCAAGTTCTACCGTTCGGCTCGCTTCACCCCGGCGCCCAGCATGATCGTGATCCCCACTGGGCTCCTCGACCCCGCGGTGGGCAAGTCCTACCACCAGGTGGCCATGGAGAGCCGGAGCCGCCACCGGTCGCAGGACATGGGCGCGCTCCAGACGCCGGGCCCCGCCTCCACCCGGATCGCGCTGGTCGAGGACCGCGCCGGCGCCGGGGACGCCCTCTGGGCAGGGATCGACACGCTGCCGCCTGGCGCCGCCGATTCGGCGTGGCAGGCGGCGCAGCGCCGGTTCACCACCATCGCGGGTGCCATTTCCCAGGGCCTGATACTCGACGCAGTGGCCGCGGCCGCCGACCTGGTGCCGGGGCAGATGGTGGAGGTGTCGACCTCGCTGTGGAACGCGGGGGCGGCGCCGGTCACCGCCGAGCTCGGGCTCACCGGCATGGCGGGCCTGCCGGCGCCCGTGCGGGTGACGGTGGCGCCGGGGGAGATCCGGACCGTTGTCGACACCGTGCGCGTGCCCCGCGACGCCACGACCGAGCCGTACTACCTCCGCGTGCCCCGCGACGGCGCGATGTACCGCTGGGGCGCGTCGCCCGATGCGAGCCGCCCGGCGTCGCCGCCGCTCCTGACCGCCGTGGCGGTGCTCCCGGGTGGTGGCCGCCTCGAGCGGGAGGTGGCCTACCGCTGGCGCGACCAGGCGCGCGGCGAGGAGCGCGAGCGCCTCCTCGTAGTGCCCCGGGTCGGCGTCCGGCTCGACCGGCCGGTGGTGGTGTGGCCGGTGGGCGACCGCGCCGAGCGGACGGTGACTGTCCTGCTCACGCACGGGGCCGTTGACACGACCATGGGGGAGGTGCGGCTCGAGGTGCCGGCCGGGTGGACGGCGCCGCCAGCGCAGCCGTTCGTGCTCACGCGGAAGGGGGAGGAGGCGTCGGTCACCTTCCGGCTCGCCGCACCCGCCACCGCGAAGCCGGGCCGCTATGAGCTACACGCGGTGGCGGTGGACGCGCGGGGCCCCCGCTACTCCGAGTGGCTCCAGGTGGTGGACTACCCGCACATCGCCCGCCGCGGGCTGCTGCATCCGGCCACCGGCAGCGTGGTGGTCATGGACATCGCGGTGCCGGCCCTGACCGCGGTGGGCTATGTAAGGGGTCCCGCCGACGGCGTCCCCGAGGCGCTCGCCGGGCTGGGCGTGCCGGTGGTGGACCTGACCCCCGACTCGCTGGCGCGGGGTGACCTCGCCCGCTTCGACGCGATCATCATCGGAAGCCGCGCCTACGAGACGGTGCCGGCGCTGGTGGAGTTCAACGCGCGCCTCCTGGCCTATGCGCAGGGTGGCGGCCTCCTCCTCGTGCAGTACCAGCAGTACGACTTCTTCCGCGGTGCCTTTGCCCCGTACCCGCTCGAGGTCGGCGGCGTGTCGCTCAACGCGCTCCTTACGCGGGCCGGCACCGCGCCGCCTGATGGCGCCGTGCGGCCCGATTCCCACGACCGGGTGGCCGACGAAGGCGCCCCGGTGCGCATCATCGCGCCGGGGAGCCCCGTGGTCCAGGCGCCGAACCCGATCGGGGTGGCCGACTGGACGGGGTGGGTGCAGGAGCGGGGGCTCTATTTTGCGCGGAGTTGGTCGCCGGAATACCGGCCCGTCCTCGAGATGCACGACCCCGGCGAGCCGCCGCTCGAGGGCGGGCTGCTCGTGGCCCCGGTGGGGCACGGGACGTACGTCTATACTGGCCTCAGCTTCCACCGGCAGCTGCCGGCGGGCACCCCGGGGGCCTACCGGCTCTTCATGAACCTGCTGGCGCTCCGGCCGGTGGCCGCGCAGCCGTGAGGTCCGCGCGCTGGCGTCGGGTGGCGGCGCTGGCGCTGGTGGCGTGGGGGTGCGGCCGTGACCCTCGCACGCCGGTGGTGGTCTACTCCCCGCACGGCCGCGACCAGCTCAAGCTCCTCGAGGCGGCGTTCGAGCGGTGGCGTCCCGACATCGACGTCCGCTGGCTCGACATGGGGAGCCAGGAAATCCTCGACCGGCTCCGGTTCGAGCGGGTGAACCCGCAGGCCGACGTCTGGTTCGGCGGGCCCACCACCATCTTCGATCGCGGCATCGCCGACTCGCTGCTCGTCCCGTACCGCCCTGCGTGGGCGGGGTCGGTGGGCCCCGAGGGGGTGGGTCCCGGCGCGCTCTACTGGCCTGTGTACCGGACGCCGGTCGTCATCGCCTTCAACGACCGCGCGGTACGGGGGCCCGAGGCGCCGCAGGACTGGGACGACATCCTCGATGCCCAGTGGCGTGACAAGGTGCTCATCCGCGACCCGATGGCGAGCGGGACAATGCGGGCCATCTGGGGCTACATCATCGAGCGGAGCCTCCGGGAGACCGGCGACACTGCCGCCGGCATGCGCTGGCTGCGCGCGCTCGACGCCAACACCAAGACGTACGCCCTCAACCCGGCGATCCTCGACCAGAAGCTCGCGCGGCAGGAGGGGGTCGTGACCCTCTGGGATCTGCCCGACATCCTGATCAGCCGCGGGAAGGGGATGCCCTTCGGGTATCTCTTCCCCCGGAGCGGGACGGTGGTCATCGACGACGCGATCGGCCTGGTGCGCGGGGCCAAGCACCCGGAGGCGGCGCAGGCGTTCATCGACTACGTCGGCGAGCAGGAGGGGCTCCTCCTCGCGGCGCGCGGCGTCTTCCGCCTGCCGGCCCGGCGCGACCTGCCGCCCGACTCGCTCCCGGCGTGGATGGCCGAGGTGGAGCGGACGCTGACCGTGGTGCCGATGGACTGGGCGCTCCTGGCGCGCGAGGGCGCGGCGTGGATGGCGTACTGGGACCAGCATGTGCGGGGGACGGGGAAGCAGGGGAGGTGAGGACCTGGGACAACAAGGGGAGAAAAGACGAAAGAGATGGGAGAAAAGAGGGGCGGAAGGAGAAAGGAGAAAGGAGAAAGGAGAAAGGAGAAAGGAGAAAGGGTGGGGCTCGTGATTTCGAACTTTCGTGATTTCGTGGATGCAGTTCGGTCGAGCGCCGGGAGGTAGGGCTTGGCATTTCTCGAGCTTGACGGGCTCCAAAAGCGGTTCGGCGGCGCCGCCGCCGTGGACGGGCTCTCGCTCGCGCTCGAGCGCGGCGAGGTGCTGGCGCTGCTTGGGCCGAGCGGGAGCGGCAAGACGACGACCCTCCGGCTCCTCGCCGGGTTCGAGGCGCCCGACGCCGGTCGCGTCCTCCTCGACGGGCGCGACGTCACGGCGCTGGCGCCGGTGGACCGCCGTTTCGGGATGGTCTTCCAGCACTACGCCCTCTTTCCGCACCTCGACGTGGGGGCCAACGTCGCGTTCGGGCTCGAGAGCCGTGGGGTGCAGGGCCCCGACCTGACCCGCCGGGTGGCGGAGGCCTTGGCGCTGGTGGATCTGGCCGGCTACGAGCGCCGCCCGGTGACCAGCCTCTCCGGCGGGCAGCAGCAGCGGGTGGCGCTGGCCCGCGCGCTGGCGCCGGAGCCTGCCGTGCTCCTCCTCGACGAGCCGCTCTCCAACCTCGATCCCGCCCTCCGCGAGCGCACCCGCCGTGAGCTCCGCGCGCTGGTGCACCGCCTCGGCATCACCGCCGTGGTGGTGACGCACGAGCAGGAGGACGCCTTCGACCTGGGCGACCGGATCGCCCTGCTCAGGCGGGGGCGGCTGGAACAGCTGGGCACCGCCGACGAGCTCTACGCGGCGCCGGCCAGCGCGTTCGTGGCGGGCTTCATCGGCCGGGCGAGCGAGCTGCCGGCGGTGGTGCTGGGTGAGGGCGAGGCGCGGGTCGAGGGGCTGGTGTGGCCCGCCCGCTGGCGGGGCCCCGGTGCCGCGGCGCCGGGCACGTCGGCCCGGCTCCTGGCCCGGCCCGAGGGGCTCCGGCTCGTGGCGCCAGGCGCGGCGGGCGCGCTGGCAGGCGCGGTCACCAACCGGCGGTTTACCGGCGCGCTGGCGTACTTCACCGTCCAGACGGCGTCGGGGCTCGAGGTGGAGGTGGCGGCGCCGGCGGGCGCGGCGGCCGAGGGGGATGCCGTCGGCCTGCTCCCGGCGGGGACGGGGCTCCACCTCTTTCCGGCGGACGGGTGATGCGCGCGCGGTCCAATCTCTGGGGCTGGGCGCTCGCGGCGTTGCTCGCCTGGCTGGTGGCGTACCCGCTGGCGCTGGTGCTGGTGGAGGGGTTCCGGTCGCCGGCGGGATGGACCCTCACGGAGGTGCGGCGGTTCCTCGACCGGCCCACCGAGTGGCAGGCGCTCTGGGGAAGCCTCTGGCTCTCGAGCGCCAGCGTGGTGCTGGCGGGACTGCTCGGGATTCCCCTGGCGTTCCTCTTCGAGCGCGTGGACTTTCCGGGTCGCCGGCTCCTCGGCGCGCTGGTGGCGCTGCCGGCGGTGCTCCCCCCGCTCGTGGGCGTCGTGGCCTTCCTCTTCCTCTACGGCGAGACGGGCTTTGCCGGCCGGTTCGTGCAGTGGCTCCTTCGGCTCGACGATCCGCCGTGGCGCCTGGCGGGGCCCGGCGCCATCCTGCTGGTGCATGCCTACTCGATGTACGTGTACTTCTACCTCTTCTGCCGCGCGGGGCTCTCCCGGCTCGACGGCGCCATGCTCGAGGCCGCCTCCGCCCTTGGCGCCGGCCGCTGGCGCACGCTCACGCACGTCATCCTGCCGCACCTGCGTCCCGCCATCGCGGGCGCCGCGTTGCTGACCTTCATGACCTCGCTCGCCTCGTTCAGCGCGCCGTACATCTTCGGCGGCGGCTACCGGGTCATGACCACCCAGATCATCTTCACCCGCCTCAATGGCGACGATCGGCTGGCCATGGTGGAGACGACGGCGCTCACCCTCCTCGCGCTCGGGGCGCTGTTTCTTTTCCGGCGCGCCGACCCCGGCGGGTCGCTGGCCGGGGTGGGGAAGGGGGCGGCGCCGTCGCTCGCCCGCGCGGGGAGCCCGCGCGCGCGGGCCGCGATCGCGGCGGCGGCGGTCCTCCTCGCGGTGGTCCTCCTCCTGCCGCACCTCACGCTCCTGCTCGTCTCCCTCGTGCCGGTGGGCACCTGGACGACGGAGCCGTTCCCGCCGGTGCTCTCGCCGGTCAACTACGCGGCGCTCGTCTCGGAGCCGGAGCGCTTCCGGCCGCTGGTGAACAGCCTCTGGATGGCCGCCGCCTCGACCGCCGCCGCGGTCGGCCTGGCGCTGGCGGCGGGGCTCCTGGTGGTGCGGGCGCGGGTGCGCGCGCGCGGCGCGATCGAGGCGCTCCTCGGCCTTCCCTGGGCGGTGCCCGGCACCGTGTTCGCCATTGCGCTCGCGGCGCTCTTCAGCGTGCACGCGCCCGCCGCGCTGCGCTGGATCCTGGTGGGGACGCTCTGGATCCTCCCGCTGGCGTACCTGATCCGGAACCTCCCCGTGGTTGGCCGCGCGGTGCTGGCCGGCTTCCGCCAGCTCGACCCGACGCTGGAGGAGGCGGCCGCCTCCCTGGGCGCCGGCCGGCTCCGCACCCTGCGCCGGGTCATCCTCCCCGGGCTGGCCCCGGCCCTCCTGGCCGGCGCCACCCTTGCCTTCGTCACCGCCCTGGGCGATTTCGTGACCTCCGTGATCCTCTACACCTACGACACCCGTCCCATCTCCCTCGAGATTCTCGGCAGCCTCCGGCAGGGCGACGTCGGCGTGGCCGCGGCGTACGGCGTGCTCCTCATGCTCGCGAGCGCGGCGGTCTTTGCGCTCGGGAGCCGCGCCGAGGCGCGCGCGTGACCGCCCCGACCCAGGCGCCCCTCCCGGGCGACCGCGCGGCGCGCCAGCGGCTGTCGGTGCTGATCGCCGCCAGCTGCGTGGACATGATCGGCTTCGCGATGGTGCTCCCGCTCTTGCCGTTCTACGCCACCGAGCTCCAGGCCACGCCGAAGACGATCGGGTGGATCATCGCCTCGTTCTCGATTGCGCAGCTCCTCTCGGCGCCGCTCTGGGGCCGCGTGAGCGATCGCTACGGCCGCCGGCCCGCGCTGCTCATCGGGCTCAGCGCCTCGGCGGTGGCGTACATCGTCTTCGGGTTGGCGCACTCGGTGGCGCTGCTCTTCCTCTCGCGGATCGTGCAGGGCGCGGGCGGCGGCACCACCGGCGTGGCCCAGGCCTACGTGGCCGACACCATCGAGCCGGGCGGCCGGGCGCGGGCCCTCGGCTGGCTGTCGGCGGCCACCTCGCTCGGGGTGATGATCGGACCGGTCATCGGCTCGCTGGCGGCGCACTGGGGCCGCGCCGTGCCCGGCTTCGTGGCCGCCGGCCTCTGCCTGGCCAACGTGGCCTTTGCCTGGCGCTACCTGCCGGAGTCGCGCCGGCCCGGCGAGCACCACCCCGCGCGCAAGCCGGTGTGGCACGCGGCCTGGCAGGTGCTCCGCCGGCCCGGCACGCCGGTGGCCCGGCTCATCTGGATCTACGCGGTGGGGATGCTGGCCTTCACCTGCCTCACCGCCGTGCTGCCGCTCTTCCTCGGCGCGGAGTACGGCGTCACCGAGAAGACGATCGGGTACTTCTTCCTCTACGTCGGCGCCCTCTCGCTCCTCATGCGTTCGCTCTTCCTCGGTCCGATCGTGGACCGGATCGGCGAGGCGTGGGCCATGCGCGCCGGGTGCGCCTGCCTCATTGTGGGGTTGCTCCTCTACCCCGCGGTGAGCCACCTTTGGGCGCTCGCGTTCGTCATTCCGTTCGTGCCGGTCGGGACGGCGCTCCTCTTCCCCTCCACCACGGCGCTCATGTCGCACGCGGCCGACAAGGCCGACCTCGGCACCGTGATGGGGTCCGCCCAGACCTTTGCCGGGGTGGCCCGCGTCGTGGCGCCGATCCTGGCCACGCGTGCGTTCCAGGACTGGGGCCACGACTGGCCCTTCTACATGGCCGCCGCCACCGTGGCACTCGTGAGCATCCTCGCCTTCCGGCTCGGGCCGGTGGCGCATCCCACTCGCACGGGCCCCGCATGACCCCGACCCTCGACGGCCTTCCCCTCCTGCCCGAGTCTCCCGCGGCCTTTGCGGAGGCGCGCTGGGAGGAGATCCTCCCCTGGTACGAAGCGCTGGCGGCGGTGCCGCTCGACCGGAGCACCGTGGGGCCCTGGCTGGCGGCGTGGTCGCGGCTCGAGGAACTGGTGACCGAGGCGGCGGCGCAGGCGATGATCGCCTACACCGCCGACACCCGCGACACCGAGCGGGAGGCGGCGCACCTCCGGTTCTCGGCCGAGGTCTTCCCGCGGCTCGAGGAGCAGGGGGTGGCGCTGGCGCGGAAGCTCCTGGCCACCGGATATAGCCGGCCCGACCTGGCGGTGGTGCTGCGCCGCTTCCGCACCCAGATCGACATCTTCCGCGAGGAGAGCATCCCCCTCTTCTCGGAGCTGGAGGAGCTGGCGGCGCGCTACCAGCGGATCACCGGCGGGATGAGCGTCGAGTGGGACGGCCAGTCCCGCACCCTCCCGCAGCTGCTGCCCTTCCTCAAGGAACCCGACCGCGCGGTGCGGGAGCGGGCGTTCCGGGCCATCAGCGATCCCTACCTGGCCAGCCGCGGCGAACTCGCGGCGCTCTTCGACACGATGTACGAGCTGCGGCAGAAGGTGGCGACCCAGGCGGGGTTCGCCGACTTCCAGGCGTACAGCTTCGTGGCCAAGTGCCGCTTCGACTACACGCCCGACGACTGCACCCGCTTCCACGAGGCGGTGGAGGCGGAGGTGGTGCCGGCGGTGGCGCGGATCATGGAGCGCCGCCGGCGCCAGCTGGGTCTCGACCGACTCCGGCCCTGGGACCTCGATGTGGACCCGGCGGGCCGCCCCCCGCTCCGCCCCTTCGCGACGGCGGCGGAGCTGGGCGAGAAGGCCTCGCGCGTCTTCCACGCGGTGGCCCCCGAGCTCGGCGCCGAGTTCGACGTGATGCGGGCGGAGCGGTTGCTCGACCTCGAGAGCCGCCCAGGGAAGGCGCCCGGCGGCTACTGCGAGACGCTGCACTTCCGCGGGCGCGCCTACGTGCACATGAACGCCGTCGGCCTCCTCGACGACGTGAACACCCTCCTGCACGAGGCGGGGCACTGCTTCCACGCCTTCGCGGCGCACCGACAGCCGGCCATCTGGCAGCGACACGTCGGGTCGGAGGCGGCGGAGCTGGCCTCGATGTCGATGGAGCTGCTGGCCTCCCCCTATCTGTCCGAGCCGGGCGGCTTCGCCCGGACGGAGGAACTCCGTCCCGCACGCATCGAGCACCTGGAGGACGTGCTCGTGACGCTGGCGCACATCGCGTCGGTGGACGCCTTCCAGCGCTGGATCTACACCAGCGGCGAGGGGGGGGACGCCCGCGCCCGCGACCGGGCCTGGCTCCGGATCCGCGGGCGCTTCCAGGCCGGCGTGGACTGGGCGGGGCTGGAGGACCAGCAGGTGTCCCGGTGGTACCGGCAGCTGCACATCTTCCTCTACCCGTTCTACTACATCGAGTACGGGCTGGCGCAGCTCGGCGCGCTGCAGGTGTGGCGGCGGAGCCGCTCCGACCAGGCGGGGGCGGTGCGCGACTACCGCGAGGCCCTGGCACTCGGGAGCACGGTCTCGCTCCCCGCCATCTACGCCCGCGCCGGCGCCCGGTTCGGGGCCGACCGCGCCCTCATCGGCGAGCTGGTGCGCATGGTGGAGGAGGAACTCGAGGCCCTCCGGACCGCCTAGGACGCCGGTTGCTTAATCGGGGGCGCCGGGCAAGATTCCCCCGCGTCGCAAGCGCCGGCCCTCCCCCGGACGGCGCCTGACCCAACCGTGGAGCGGGCTGGATGGCCAAGGAAGAAGGCATCGAGATGGAAGGGGTGGTGACGGAAGTCCTGCCCGACCGCAACTACCGGGTGCTGCTGGAAAACGGCCACTCGATCCTGGCCTACGCCGCCGGGAAGATGAGCAAGTTCAAGATCCGGGTGCTCGAGGGCGACCGCGTGAGCGTGGTCCTCTCCCCCTACGACCTGACGCGCGGCCGCGTGACCTACCGCCACAAGTAGCCGCTCAACCTCAGGAAAACGAAACGGGCCGCTCCCAGTGGGAGCGGCCCGTTCGCGTTCCGCCCCGAGATCGGGGCTAGAGCTTGGTGACCTTCTCGGCGGCGGGACCCTTGGCGCCCTGGACAATGTCGAACTCGACCTTGTCGCCCTCGGCGAGGCTGCGGAAGCCCTCGGCGGTGATGGAGGTGTGATGGACGAAGCAGTCCTTCTGCCCACCATCGGGAGTGATGAAGCCGAAGCCCTTCGCGTCGTTGAACCACTTCACGGTGCCGGTCGTGCGTGCCATTGGTCCCTACTCCAGTGTGGTGTGTCGTGCCGTCCAGCCAGGGGCGCCAGACGGGTTGCCGCTGTGGCGGGGGACAATCTCCCGCCGCGGCCGGGGCAAGTCAAGTGGAGGCGGGGCCCCCGCCCGTGCCGGTCCCGCCCTCACCCCCGCGCCACCAGCGCACCGCCGCGCGGGCCCATTCGCCGCTGCGGTCGCGCACCTTGCGGCCGGTGGCCCGTTGCAGCGCCTGCAGGAACTCCGCCGCCGAGGGGAAGCGCGCCTCCACCTCGTTGCGCAGCGCCCGCTGGAGCACCGCCTCCAGCGCCTCGGACACCTCCGGGCGGCGCTCGTGCAGCGCCGGAATGCGGTCGGCGGTCTGGCGCGCGAGGATCTGCTCGGGGGTGCCGCCCGGGAAGGGGGTTTCGCCGAGGAGGACGAAGTAGGCCACCGCCGCGAGGCTGTAGAAGTCGCTGCGCTGGTCCACCCGCTCGCCGAGGAGTTGCTCGGGGCTCGCGAACTGCGGCGTGCCGCTCTGGCTCGTGGCGCCGCCGAAGCGGCCCTCGCCGCGGAGCGCCAGCGCCAGGCCGAAGTCGGTGATCCGGAGCGAGCCGTCGGGCGCGAGGAGGAGGTTCTCGGGCTTGATGTCGCGGTGCACCAGCCCGGCCACATGCGCGTGGGCCAGCGCGGCCAGCGCCTGGTGCAGGATCCGCAGCACCATGTCGAGCGGCAGCGGCCCCTCGCGATCCACCATCTGGGCCAGGTTGTACCCCTGCACGTACTCCATCGTGTACCAGAGCAGCCCCGCCCGCCCGGCGATGTCGTAGATCTCCACGATGTTCGGGTGGTGGAGCCGCGCGGCCAGCTGCGCCTCGCGCCGGAAGCGCTCCACCACCGGTGGCTCCGTCGTGAGGTAGGGGTGGAGCACCTTGAGCGCCACCTCGCGCTCGAGGTGGAGGTCGCGCACCCGGTAGACGCGGCCGAAGCCGCCGGCGCCCAGCGCCTCGAACAGCTCGTAGTCGTCGCCCAGCGCGCGCCGGAGCCGCTTTTCCCAGTGCTCGGTGTCCTGCTTGCCAACGACGCCGATCGGCGCGGCGGCGGGGCTCTCGAAGGTGCCGGCGTCGGAGGCGAAGTCCTCCAGCATTTCGGCCGGGGTCAGGAACCGGTCGTCGGGCGCGGCCTGCAGGGCGCGGAGGAGGATCCGGTCGATGGCCTTGGGCGTGGTGGGCCGGAGGAGCGAGGGGCGCTCCACCTGCCGCGGGTCGGCCGGCGGCTCGCGGCCGGTCACGGCGTAGTAGAGGATGGCCCCGGCGGTGAACACATCGCTCGCCGGGTCGCCGGGGGCGCCGCCCCGCACCTCCGGCGCCATGAAGGCGGTGCCGCTCGGGTCGTGGCCCGGGGGAATCGACTCGAGGGTGTAGCTGCAGAAGCGGAGGTCGGTGACCGTGCCGCGCCCCGTGGGGCCGAGGAGGAGCGAGGCGGGGACGATCCGGCGCACCAGGATGCCGCGGCTGTGGGCGTGGTCGAGCGCGGTCAGGATGTCGCGCGCCAGCGCGTGCACCGTCGGGATCGGCCTGGGGCCGCGCTGCACCGCCTCGCCGGCGCTCTCCCCCTCGATCCAGCTGCCGGCGCGGAACGCGATGTCGCCCACGACGCCGGCGTCATAGACGTGCCGGATGGCGGGATGGTCGAGCTGCGCGAGCGCCTCCGCCTCGCGGAGGAACCAGCCGCGGAGCAGGCTGTCGGGATAGAAGTTGACGCGCAGGCTGACCCGGCGCTTGAGCGTGAGGTCGAGCGCCTGGAAGAGGACGCGCTCGCGGCTGGCCGCCACCGTCCGCTCGATGCGGTAGCGGTGGCCCAGCGCGGCCTCGGTGCGCTCGGCGTAGAGGCCGGGATCGGTGACCGCCATGGAGGGGTCCGCCTACCTGGTGGCGCGCCGGCGTTCGACGCGGCCCGAATGATCCGCCGCATCGGCGCTGCACCAGGTGCGGCCGTGGCCCGGGGTCCGGTCCACGAAGAAGAGCGAGCAGGGCTCGGCGCGGCAGACGCGCACCCGGGCGCCGGCGTCGGCCAGGGTGCGGGCGGCGCTGGTGGCGATCGCCTCCAGCGCGGTGGCGGGGCGGTGCGGGGTGAAGGCCAGCTGCCAGGCCCCGCTCACCCGCGTGAGCTGGTGGTGCCCCTCCGCCTGCACCAGCCGGCGGTTGATCTCGTGGATGGCCGAGGAGGGGGGCTGGTGGTCCTCCGCGACGGCCTCGGCCACGCTCAGCAGGAGCGCGCGGAACCCGAGGATCTCGTCCCACGGGTGCGCGAGGGCGTCGGAGGGGAGCTTCGAGGCCTTGGTCCAGCGATGGTAGGCGGCGGGATCGGGGAGCCCGTCCGGCGGGTCGGCGGTGCGCCCGCGCGCGGTGTTGATGAAATCGACCCAGACGGCGTCGCCGAGGAGGATGAATTCGGGGTCCGGCACGCGCGCCTCCGCGGGGTCAGAACTCGCCGGCCACCTCGGCGCGGTTGCCGCCGGAGCGCTTGGCCTTGTACATCGCGGCGTCGGCCGCCGCCATCAGGCTGCTGACGGTGGTGCCGTGCCGGGGCGCGGCGGCGATGCCCATGCTGACGGTGACGGCGTGCCCCTGCCCGAGCGGCGCCAGCGTCGGGAGGCTCGCCTGCAGGCGGCCCACCAGCACCATCGCCTCGCGGGGGGAGGTCATTGGCAGCAGCACCAGGAACTCGTCGCCGCCGAGCCGGCCCACCACGTCGGGCTGGCGGCTCTGCTCCTTGAGGAGCCGCGCCATCCCGCGCAGCAGCTCGTCGCCCGCGGCGTGGCCACCGCTGTCATTGACGAGCTTGAAGTTGTCGAGGTCGAAGAGGAGGATGGCGGTCTCGAGGGCGTGGCGGGAGGAGCGCGCCAGCTCCGCCCCGAGCCGCTCCTCGAGGGCGCGCCGGTTGAGGAGGCCCGTGAGCTCGTCGGTGTTGGCGGCGGTCTGCAGCTGCTCGACGAGGTGGGCGTTCTTGAGCGCGATCGACGCCGCAAAGGAGAGGGTGCCCGCCAGGTCGAGTTCGGCGGGTCCGTACGTTTGGTCGTTGATCCGCGGCCCCAGGAGGAGGATGGCCAGGCGCTCGGCCCCGGCGTCGAGGGGCACCACCACCTCGGTCGTGACCGGTGCCAGCGCCGCCACGCCGACGTCCCGCCCCGGCGTGGCCCCCGTGCCGGGCGGCAGGACGGCGTCGAGGAGCGCCCGTGCCACCGGCGCGGGGCGGATCCGGTCGTCCAGCGAGCGGAAGATCTTCGGTTCGTAGTTGTCGCCCGCCGGCCGCAGCAGGCAGGCCCACCAGGTGAAGAACACCTCGGCCATGAAGTCGAGGATGAGCTGCTCGGTCTCGGCGGAGGAGTGCACCGAGCTCAGGAGCCGGGCCACCTGGCGGAGGGCGCGGAGCTGGAAGGCGGCGTCGTCGAGCGCGGCCTGTCGCTCGAGGAGGATGCTCCGGAGCTCCACCACCACCGAGAGCCCGTGCGCCAGCGAGAGGGCCATCGGGCGGATGGTGCCGGCCACCTCGGGCCCGGCCAGGATGACGACCTGCGTCTCGCCGGTCCGGAGCCGTCCCACCTCCTGCGCCGTCTCATGGCCATCGGCGGGACCCACCCGAGGGAGCATCCCCTCGGGCGTGGAAATCTCGAACCAGATGGCCCGGGATTGATACCGCGAGACCAGCGCCTCCCGGCAGCGATCCAGCAGCTCGGCATCGGTGCGCGAGAGCCGACAGGCGGCCGCGAAGGCGCTGGGGACGCTGCCGAGCGCGGCGGCGGCGGGGAGATTCATGCTGAAGTATATGGGGGAGGCGCGCGGCGCGGCAACGCGCTGCGGGTCACTCTCATTCGAGCTGGAGGAGGACGGCCAGCTCCCGCGTCATGCCCTGCAGTTCCTCGAGCATGCCGCGGTTCCGCCACTCGCGCCGCCCCGCCAGGTGGGTCCCGATGGCGTCGAGCCACCAGAGGGTGTCGGCGGGCGAGGCCTCCGGGTCGGCGTGGAGGTACTCGACCCCCAGGCGGCGTACCACCCGGATCGCGGCGCCGCAGTTGTGGATCTCGTCGGCGGCCACGATGTCGAGCCCGCGGGGCTCGGCGTCGCCCAGCTGGAGGAGGAACTCCCGCTTGCAGGTGCGCCACGCCCGGAGCCGCCCAAGCGCGTCGTGCCGCGGTTCCAGCACCTCCATGGCGGTGGCGAGCACCACCGGGCCGAACTTTTCCAGTACCTTGGCCTCGAACTCCGCGCGCTCGGCGGGCACCGCCTCCTCGAGCACCCGGTGGAGAATGCCGGCCACGATGGTGAGGTCCTCGCAGCCGTACCGAGCCAGGATGATGGCAATGTTGGCGGGATGCGCCAGGTAGGCGAGCGTCCGCGCGGGGCCCTCCGCGACACCGTAATGCTTGGCGGCGAAGGCCAGCGCATGGTTGATCCGGTCGGAATAGCCGTGCATCGGGCCGCCGGTGCTCACGGGAGGCCGATCAACTTGTGGGTCTGGAGGCTGAGCCGCCAGCCGGGGTGCCCCAGGCAGTAGGCGGCGGCGGCCTCGGTGTTGGCCGTGCGGGCGGGGCCGTCCATCGGCTGCAGGAACCGATGCCGAAAGGCCAGGCCTTCGAACCGCTCCGGCTCCGCGCCCGGCTGCGGATAGACCAGCTTGAGCTCGTCGCCGGTGGTGAGCACCAGCGGCGCCCCCGCCTTGGGGCTCACGCAGGTCCAGTCGATTCCGGGCGGCGGCGCCTGGGTGCCGTTGGTCTCCACCGCCACCTCGAACCCGGCCGCATGCAGCGCCTCCACGGCCGGGCCGTCGAGCTGGAGCAGCGGCTCCCCGCCGGTGCAGACCACGTACGGCGTGCCGCCCGACCCGGCGGGCCACGCCGCGCGCACCGCGGCCGCGAGCTCCGCCGCCGTCGAAAACTTTCCGCCGCCGGGCCCGTCGGTGCCGACAAACTCGGTGTCGCAGAAATTGCAGGTGGCGGTGGCCCGGTCGGCCTCGCGGCCCGTCCAGAGGTTGCAGCCGGCAAAGCGGCAGAACACCGCCGCGCGGCCAGCCTGCGCCCCCTCCCCCTGCAGGGTGTAGTAGATCTCCTTCACGGCGTAGGTCATCGGGCCTGGTACC
>CAZNLY010000020.1:25686-39033 GCA_964574295.1 uncultured Gemmatimonadaceae bacterium | reverse complement strand
GCACGTCAACATCAAGCCGCAGTTCGACGAGTGGGTGTTCCCCGACGGGCACAGCGTGCTGGTGCTGGCGGAGGGGCGGCTCCTCAACCTGGGGTGCGCCACGGGGCACCCGAGCTTCGTAATGTCGGCCAGCTTCACCAACCAGGTGATGGCGCAGATCGAACTGCACTCCAACGCGTCGAAGTACAAGAAGGCGGTCTACACGCTGCCCAAGCACCTCGACGAGAAGGTGGCGCGGCTTCACCTCGCCAAGCTCGGCGTCAGGCTGACCGCGCTCACCCCGGACCAGGCGGCCTACCTCGGCGTGCAGCCCGAGGGGCCGTACAAGCCGGAGCACTACCGGTACTAGGTTTCGCCACGAACGCGGTGCACCACGACGGGGCGGCCACGGTGGCCGCCCCGTCCTCGTGATATATTCCCTCCTCCATCACCCCCGAGCCCCCGATGCGCCTGGTTCTTGTCCCCGCCACCGCCCTGGCCCTCGCCGCCTGCGGCCCAGCCATCACCGTCACGCAGGATCCGTCGGTCCCGCTCCCCGGCGCCGCCACCTACGCGTGGGGCCCCCCGCCCCAGAATGTGCCCAATCAGCAGGGGGTGGTGGAGCAGTCGCCCGTCATCCAGCAGCGGGTCAGGACCGCCATCGACAACGAGCTCCGCGACAAGGGCTACCGCCTGGTGGATTCGACCCAGGCCGCCTTCATGGTGCGGTTTGCCGTGGGCTCCCGGATGAACGTGACGGAGGTCAACAGCCAGTCCGCCACCGCCGCCGGGGTCGCCAGCTCGAACGTCTGCGGCGGCGCCTCCTGCTGGTCGGGATGGGACTACGGGTGGGACGGCGGCCAGACCACGGACGCGATGCAGCGGCAATCGGGCGTCGTGGTGGACCTGGTGGACCGGAGGACCGGCACGCTCGCCTGGCGCGGTATCTACGCCAAGGAAGCCACCGGCAAGGTGCCGACGCAGGAGGCGGTGCAGGAGGCGGTGGACAAGCTCTTCGCAAAGCTCCCCGCCGCCAAGTAGGCTAAGGCGCGGGGGTGGAGTCTCCCGTCTCTGCGCCGGGCGGGTACAGGTGGATGTCGATGGCGCCCTGCCCCTTCACGACGACCCGCGCCACCAGTGCCGTGGGCCCCGCCCAGACCCCTACCGGGGTGGCACTCGTCAGCGTGGTCCGGAGCACCAACCCCGGCGCCAGCTCACGGTTCATGTTCTTCTCCGCCAACACCCGCGCCTTCTCGATGGTCGGCGCCAGGTTGACCGTCACCGCCTCCCGCAGGAACTCGGTGACCCGGTCGCTCGAGGCCAGCCAGGCCAGCGCCCCCGTGAGCGCGTCGGTCGTGCCGGCATCCACCGTGAGGTCGGGCATCGTGAGCTTGCCCGTGGAGTCGATCTGCGGCCGCCCGATGGCGTACAGCGTCCCGTTGGCCGCTCCAGACACCGTGAGCGCCACCACCACCCGGCCGTCGCCCAGGGGCGTCGGCTTGAGGTGCCGGATCCGGATCACGTGGTTCCCCACCTTGATCTTCGTCTTGGCGGTGGCCTTGCTCAGGATCTCCTCCGCCACATCATAGGGCAGCGTGCCCTCGCTCAGGATGAGCAGCTCGGCCGGGGGCGGCTCGCTTCGGTCGGGAGGCAAGAGCGGGTTGGCGGACGGGGCGGGCTTCGCGCCGCCCACGATCCTCGGGTTGGCCTCGAGCCCCGCCTGCCAGAGGAGGGTGTCGCCCGAGAGCGACGGCGGGAGGAACCGCAGTGACACCGGATTGATGAGCAGCCAGAGGCTGTCCGTGAGCCGGAGGGGCTGCTGCATGCTGGCCCAGACCCCCTCGACCGCCGTCCGGAGCGGATACGCCGCCAGCTTGCGGTCCACCTTCTTGAGCTCCCCTTGCAGCGCCCCCGCCGCCGCCCCCAGCACCTTCTCGGTCACGTTGATGCGCGCCGCGGTGACCTCGCACTGGTCGCGTTCGGTGTCGGTGAGCGGCTCCGCCGTGACGGTGGACTTCGACCAGAGCATCCACCCGTCGGTGATGCGCCCCGTCACGCTCAGGGTGACGCGCGCGCGCGGCTGGAGGTCGCCGGTGCCGCACGATCCGCTCATCTCGGGCAGGACCGGCGGGTTGTACCAGCCCCGCCCCTGGTAGTGGAGGACAGACGAGATCCGGACGGTCCGGGGCGCAAAGCCGAACCGGAACGGCTCCCGCTCGATCTGGTAGGCCAGGTGCACCCGGCTGTTGCCGGCGAGGGGCAGCTTCTTGTCGATGTCACCGATCGTCTTCGGCACCTCGGCCTGCAGCCACTCGAGCGCCGGCTTGAGGTCGTACCGGACCGGGAGCTCGAGGCGCGAGGGAGGGATCGTCGGGAGGGACTCGACCACGGCGCCCGTGACGACCGCGGGTGGGGGCGCCTCGAACGACTTTCCGCCACAGCCGGCCAGGAGGGCACCCGCCGCCACCGAACGCGCGAACGTGAGGACATCGCGAGAGGCGTTCATGGGTGGAAGATACGCACCGCGTGACACCCGGGTAGGGGACGACTAGCTTGCCGGGTGACTCCCCAGCCGAGCCCTGCCCGATGCAGCGGAGCGCCACCGCCGTCCTCCTCGCCCTCCTGGCCACCGTGCCGGCGGCCGCGCGCGCGCAGGAGCGGGTCACGGTGGCGGAGCTCATCCGGGCTCGGGTCGAGGCGCTCCGGTGGGACAGCACCCCCGCCGTGGGCGGCGTGGCGATCCACGAGGGCGCCCTGGTGGCGGAGTTCTACCACGCGCGTTCCTGGCTGCCGGCGTGGCGGGAGCCGGGCCGGGTGTCGGGGCTCCTCGACGCCATCCATCGCGCCAGCGACGACGGCCTCCGCCCCGCCGACTACCTCCTCGCCGAGCTCGACTCCCTCTCGCTCCTGACCGGCGTGCCGGGGGCCTCGGCCGCGCTCCGGGCCGAGTTCGATCTCCTCGCCACCGAGGCGCTGGCGCGTCTCGCCACCGCACTTCACGAGGGAGCGGTGGATCCCGAGCGGCTCGACTCCGCCTGGAACCTTCCGCCCGCGGAGTGGCCCGGCCAGCCGGCGGAGGTGCTCGAGGGGATCGTGGTCTCCGACAGCCTCGCCAGGGCGGTGGCCGCGCTCGCCCCGGCCCGCCCCGAGTACGCCGCGCTCCGCGCCGAGCTGGCGCGCTACCGTCGGCTGGCCGCGGGAACCTGGCGGGCCATCCCGCCGGGGCCGGAGCTCCGGCCCGGCGCGCGTGACGCACGCCTACCCGCGCTGCGCCGCCGCCTGGCCGCCACCGGCGACCTGGCCCCCTCGAAGGCACGCTCGACCAGCACCCGCTACGACGCCGCGACCGCAGCGGCGGTCCGCCGCTACCAACGGCGCCTGGGCCTCGCGGCCGATGGGGTGGTCGGGGTGCGCACGCTGGCGGAGCTCAACGTGGTGCCCGCCGCGCGCATCGCCACGCTGCGGGTCAACCTCGAGCGGGCGCGCTGGGTGCTGCCCGGCCTGCCGCCGGAGTACGTGGCCGTCAACGTGGCGGGCTACGCCGCGGTGGCGGTGGTGGGCGACACGGTGCGCTGGATGGGGAGGGCGGTGGTGGGCCAGCCGATCAAGGAGACGCCCGAGTTCACGGCGGAGCTGACCACCATCGTGCTCAATCCGAGCTGGACGATCCCGCCGCAGATCCTGACCGACGAGATCCTGCCCGAGGTCCGCCGGGACCCGGACTACCTCGCGGCCCATGCGATGCGGGTGGTGGCGGCCGACGGCGACACCGTCAATCCCGCCACCGTGGACTGGAGCCGATACGACGGCCGCACCCTGCCCTACCGGATCGTGCAGGCACCCGGCGGCACCAACCCCCTCGGCCGGATCAAGTTCGTCCTGCCCAACCCGTACACCGTGTACCTGCACGACACGCCCGATCGCGCCGCCTTCCGCCGGCCCACCCGCGCGCTGAGCCACGGCTGCATCCGGATCGAACGGCCGGTGACCCTCGCCGAGGCGCTCCTCGCCGGGTCGCCGTGGACCCCGGCGGCGCTGGACAGCGCAATGGCCACCGGCGAGGAGCGCGCCATTGCGCTCCCCGATCCGGTGCCGGTGCTGATGCTGTACTGGACGGCCTGGGCCGATGCGGCCGGGGCGGTGCAGTTCCGCCCCGACCTCTACGGGAGGGACGCCGCGGTGCTGGCGGCGCTCGATGGGAGATGACCGGCGCTACTGCATCACCGGCTGGGCAAAGTTGCTGCTCCCGATGCTGACCACGACCTCCTTGGCGGTGGCGTTGAGCACCTTCGACACCGCAAACGTCACCCCGGTCGGCAGCGTGGCGTACTTGACCGACAGGGTCACGGTGGCGCTCGGGTCGTTGAGCCAGGTGGCGATGGAGGCGTCCATCAACTGGTGGGTGCCCTGCCGGAAGGTGACGGACACCGCGTCGCCCTGCTGGAGGTAGTTGCTCGCCGTCATCCGCACGGTGTGGTTCGAGGGGTTGGGCGCCAGGGCCACGTCCCCGCGTTGCAGCGCCGCCTGGATCCGCGCCGGCTCGAGCGGCACGTACCGGACCACCAGCGCCTTCACGCTGTCCATGTAGGCCTTGAGATCCGCGATCTTCCCCGCGGCGATCTTCTTCCGCAGCGGACCCCGCACCTTCGGTCCCTCGGGTGGCGCCCCGATCAGGGTGCACACCGGCTTCTCCTGCCCCGCCTGGTACTGGCAGCTGTTCGATTCCGTCGCCTTGACCTCCCCCTTCAGGGAGAGCTGGGTCACCTCGATCCAGCTGTACCCGCGCTGCGCCGCCGCGTTCTCGGCGAGCGCGTTCTTGAGCGCGGCCACCTGCTCCTGCAGTCCCTGCGCGGCCGCCGCGCCCGGGAGGAGCAACACGGCCGCCGCGACGGCGGCGGCCCGACACCGTCCGAGTCTCATTGGGACACCGCCTGGGCAAAGTCCGAGTTGGTGATGGTGATCACGATGCCCTTGGCGGTGGCGGTCAGCACCTTCGTCGAGGGGAAGGTCACCCCGTTGGGCAGCGTCGTGAAGGTCACCGCCAGCGTGACGGTGGCCTTGGGGTCGTTGAGCCAGGTGTTGACCGCCACGTTCGTGAGGGCGTTGTTCGACGGGGTGAAGGAGATCCCGATGTTGTCGCCCTGCTGCAGGTAGTTGGCGATCGTCACCTTGACCGCTCCCCCGGGCTGGTTCGGGGCCACCGACACCCCGCCCTTCCCCTCCGCCTGCGCGATCAGCTGCTGCTGGGGCGGCACGTACTGCCCGATCAGCGCCTTCACGCTGTCCATATAGGTGGTGTACTCGTCGGTCTTCTTCTCGACCACGTGGCCGCGGATCCCCCGCTTCTTCTCCTCCGGGGTCGGGGCGCTGGTGGGGGTGCAGGCGGGCTTCTGCTGGCCGGGGACGTACTGGCAAGTCTCGGTGGTGGTGGACTTGACCGACCCGTTGAGGGCGAGCTCGGTGGTCTGGACCCAGGAGTAGTTCCGCTGGGCGGCGGCGTTCTGCGCCAGGGCCGACTTGAGGGCCGCCACCTGCGGGTTCTGGGCGTGGGCGGCGGCGGCGGTGGCGACAAGGACCAGGGTGGCAGCGGCGGCACGGAGTGCGGTGGTGCGGGACATGTACATGGACTCCTTCAGGGGGTGAGGAGGGCTGGGAGCCCCGCGGCAACCGCGCGACTCCGCCCGGAGCGTAGTGGCCCGTCCTCGCAGTTTCAAGCTCGGGCCACCTCGCCGAGGTGCGCGATGGCGACATCCAGCTGCGCGTCGGAGAGGTAGGGCGCCGGACCGAGGCGGAGCACCTCCCCGCGGTAGTCGGTGTAGACGCCCCGGGCCAGGAGCGCGGCGGAGAGCTCGCCGGCTCTCGGCGCGGTGAGCGCCAGGAAGCCCGCCACCCGTTCGAGCGGCGTGGTGCGGTCGCGCCGGATGACCGCCGGGTCGAGGTCGAGCGCGTCGAAGCGCGCCATGAGCCGGCCCACCTGGTGCTGGCTCACCTCGCGCAGGAGCGCCGGCGTGAGGCCTTCCCGCGCGAAGAAGTCGAAGACCGCCGCGGCCCGGTAGTGGCTCACCGGATCGTAGGTGGCGCCCGCCAACCGGTCGGGCCCCTGCCCGTAGGCGACGCCGTCGTGCCGCTTGGCGGAGAGGGCGGTGAACTCGCTGAACCACCCGGTGATGACCGGCCGGAGGGAGCGGCCCGGCGGGATCCGCAGGAAGCCGTTCCCCTCGCCCAGCTGGCAGTACTTGTAGCCCCCACCCGTCACGAACGCGTCACCGAGCCCTTCCGCGCGGACGGAGAAGGGCGCCACGTTCACCGCGTGGTAGGCGTCCACCACCAGCTCCACGCCGTGCCGCGCGCAACGTGCGGCCAGGCCACCCAGATGCGGGACGCGGTGGGCGTTGTGGAAGAAGACGGCCGAGACGAGCACGGCCGCGGTCTGGTCGGTGACCTCGGCGGCCAGCCGCTCGGCCACCGAGTCGGCCGGGTCGGCCTTCACCTTCACCACCGCGATCCCTTCCTCCGCCAGCCGGTCGAGCTGGCGGCGGATGCTGTGGAACTCGCCGTCGGTGGTCACGAGGCGCGGGCGCCGGCGCAGTGGCAGGGCCGAGAGGAGCCGGACGAGCAGGTCGTGGGTGCCGGCGGCCAGGGCGTACTCGCCGTCGGTGTCGTCGAGGAGGGCGGCGTAGCCACGGCGCACGCGGTCGGCCTTGGCGAAGGCCCGCTCCCATTTCCCGTCCACCAGCCGGGCGGCGTCGTCCCACGCCTCCAGCTGGCCGTCGCGGGCGCAGTCGGGCCAGGCCTGGTGCGAGTGGCCGCTCAGGAGGACCCGCTCCTCCACCCGGAATGCGCGGTACCTGGGGGCGAGGGGATTGGGGCTCCGGAAGAGCTCCTCAGCACGCACGAGCACCCCCCTTGACACGGAGATAGCAATATGATATCATATCGGTATCACCTTTCCCTGTGAGGGATGACCGTGATCCGCGAACTCCAGTACCGCGCCTCGAACGGGCTCCTGGCCCTGCTCTTCTTCATCGCCCTGACCATCCTCGGCGGGGTCCTGGTGGCCAACGGCGCCTCCCATGGCCTGCCGGTGCGCGCCGTGCTCGGCGTGCTCCTCTTCCTGACGGCCCTCATCTGCTTCGGCGGCCTCTTCGTGGTGAACCCGAACGAGGGCCGGGTACTCACCCTGTTCGGCAACTACCGCGGCACCGTCAAGGACCCGGGGCTCTGGTGGGTCAACCCCTTCATGGTCAAGAAGGCGGTGTCGCTCCGGGTCCGGAACTTCGAGACCGCCAAGTTGAAGGTCAACGACGCGAACAGCAACCCGATCGAGATCGCCGCGGTGGTGGTGTGGAAGGTGGTGGACACCGCGGAGGCGATGTTCGAGGTGGACGACTACGAGAACTACGTGAAGGTGCAGAGCGAGGCGGCGGTCCGCTCGCTGGCCACCGCCTACCCCTACGACGCCCACAACCACGGGGAGGAGGCGCTGAGCACCCACACCGCCGAGGTGTCCAAGCGGCTGCTCACGGAGGTGCAGGAGCGGCTCGGCAAGGCGGGCGTGCAGGTCACGGAGGCGCGGATCAGCCACCTGGCCTACTCGCCGGAGATCGCCAGCGCCATGCTCCAGCGGCAGCAGGCCAGCGCCATCATCGCGGCGCGGCAAAAGATCGTCGAGGGCGCGGTCGGGATGGTGGAGATGGCGCTCGAGCAGCTGGCCACCAAGCGCATCCTCGAGCTCGACCCGGAGCGGAAGGCCAGCATGGTGAGCAACCTGCTGGTGGTGCTCTGCTCCGAGCGGGGCACGACGCCCGTGGTCAACACCGGCTCGCTGTACGCCTAGGGCGCCGTGGCCGAGCGCAAGGCGTTCCTGCTGCGGCTCGATCCGGCCGTGCACGCCGCCATCCAGCGGTGGGCGGAGGAGGACCTGCGGAGCCTCAACGGCCAGATCGAGTTCGTGCTGCGGCAGGCGCTGGTGAAGGCGGGGCGGCTCAAGCCGGGCGCGCCGGCCGACTGACCGCCGGCCGCTAGAGTTCGGCGCGGATGGCCCAGAGGTCGGGAAACACCGGCTGGTTGAGGGTGCGGAGCAGGTAGGCCGCACCGTCCGACCCGCCGGTGCCCCGCTTCGTGCCGATGGTACGCTGCACCATCTTCACGTGACGGTAGCGCCACTCCTGCACCCCCTCATCGAGGTCCACCAGCCGCTCGCACAGTTGCGCCGCGACGCCACCCGCCCGGTACACCCCAACCAGCGCCCGCTGCACCGCCTCCGACGCCTCGACCGGCCGGGTCACGTCCCGCGAGCGCGCGGATGCCGGCACCGGCACCCCCGCTCCCGCCAGGTAGGCCAGGAACGAATCCCAGAGCGCCGGCGCCGCCAGGCGCCGCTCGAGCCGCACGCGATGCGCGGAGCCCGACGGGTAGCGCTCCAGCGACGCGGCCTGCTTGTGCCCCAGCACGAACTCGAACTCGCGGAACTGGAACGACTGGAAGCCGCTGCCCGACTCGAGCCGGTCGCGGAAGGAGAGGAACTCGAGGGGGGTCATCGTCTCGAGGACGTCGATCTGGGAGACGAGCACCTTGAGGATGGTGAGGATGCGCTTGAAGGTGCCCATGGCCTGGAGGCCGTCGCCGGCCTCGAGGAGGCGCTGCAGGCGGTCGAGCTCGTGCAGGAGCTGCTTGAACCAGAGCTCGTACACCTGGTGGATCACGATGAAGAGCATCTCGTCGTGTTCCGGGCCGTCGGAGAGCGGACGCTGGAGGGCCAGCAGCTCGTCCACCTTGAGGTAGGTGGCGTAAGTCAGGGCGGGACGGGCGTCGCTCAGAAGGGATTCCCCTGTTGCGTCGGCGTGATCGGCTCCTGCGGGCGGAACATCGTGTCCAGCGTGACGGTGCGGGCCGGCCCCTGCCCGGGCAGGATGGACTGGCCCGGCTTGCAGGGGCGGGAGTTCCGGACGGTCCAGCCGCTGGTCTGGCCGTTCGCGTCGTAGCGGAGCTCGCCCACCTGGTGCAGCGGCACCCGGCGGATGCCGATGGGGGTGTTCACCTCCACCCGCCCGTTCAGCTCGTACTGGGCCGTCTCCAGGCCGTCTCCCTTGGCGTGAAACGGCGGCTCCTGGGCGCGCGGCATCTCGAGCCGGACCAGCACGTCCACCGAGTCGCGCATCGGCATCGGGAAGCTCTGGTCCATCCACGCCGTGCCCACCGCCGCCTCGTCCACCAGGAGGCGGGCCTCGACGGTGAGGCCCTCCACCTTGAAGTCGTTCAGGTTGCAGCCGGTCAGGACGAGCTGGAGGGTGTCGGCGGGCGCGCCGCGATAGCGGGTGGTGACGCCGCTCAACGTGAAGGAGGGATCGGAATAGAGCCAGCCGCCAAGGGGGGTGCAGGCAAGCGCCGCCGCCCCCACGGACAGCAACGCCGCCAGCACGGCGGCGAGGCTCCACTTCCGGTCGACCAGCATCGTCGCGATCGTCTCCTCGAGGGGTTCACGACGCCGCCCCGCGCGCCTCGCGCGCCAGCAGCGCCCGCTTCCGGTCCACTCCCCAGCGATACCCGCCCCGCTGCCCGTCGGCCCGGACCACGCGGTGGCACGGGATGACGATGGCGACGGCATTGGCGGCGCAGGCGGCCCCCACGGCCCGGGCGGCGCCGGGATGTCCCGCCAGCGAGGCCACCTCGGCGTAGGTGCGGGTCTCTCCATACGGGATGTCCCGCAGGGTGTTCCACACCTTCCGCTCGAACGGCGTGCCGCTCACGTCCAAGGCCAGCCGGGCCAGCGGCGCCCCGTCGGTCAGGTGCCGGCGGACATCTCCGGCCAGCTCGGCTAGGGCCCGGTCGTCCCGCTCACGGCGTGCGCCCGGGAACTCCGCGGCCAGTTCCCGCTCGAGGGCCGCGTCGGAACCGCCGAACCACGCGGCGCAGAGCCCCCGGGCGGTGGCGGCCAGGAGCATCCGGCCGACCGGCGTGTCAACCACGGTATACCGCAACGCGACACCCTCCGCCCCCGACCGGTAGGCGGCGGGCGGCATGCCGAGGGCGTCGGCACCCTGTTCGTAGAGTTGGCGGCTCGAGCCGTATCCGGCGTCCCAGGCGGCCCGGCTCACGGAGTCGCCGCGCCGGAGCGCCGACTTCCACCGTTCGCGGAGCAGTGCCTGGGCGTAGGCCCGGGGGCTCACCCCCACGAGCCGGGCAAAGGTGCGCTGCAAATGGGCGGGACTCAAGCCCGCCGCCCGGGCCACGTCCGCGAGGGGAGGGGTCCCTGCCTCCTGAGCCTGAATATAGGCCACGGCCCGGCGGACGGCGTCGGCGCCCGCACGCCCCGAGGGGCCGTATCCCGCGGCCTCCGGATGGCATCGGCGGCAGGGCCGGAAGCCGTGGGCGGTAGCGGCGGCAGGCGTGGGGTAGTACCGGACGTTTTCAGGTCGGGGGCGCCGGGACCGGCAGGTGGGTCGGCAGTAGACCCCGGTGGTGCGCACGGCGTACACGAAGCGGCCGTCGGCGGCGGGGTCGCGCCCCGCCACGGCGGCCCAGCGGGCCGAGGTGGCGGGGAGGGGCTGGAGGGCGTCGAGTGTCGTCATGCGGGACAAGCTAGGGGGCGGGACGCCCCCCGGCTATCCGGTTCTTGCGGACTATTTCAGGAAGAGCAGGTCCCGGTAGGTCGGCATCGGCCAGAACTCGTCGGCCACATGGAGCTGCAGCTCGTCCGCGATGGCGCGGAGGTCCTGCATCGCCGGGATGACCTTGGTCCGGATGTGCTGGGCGTGCTTCATCGGGTCGTCGGCGTGCGCCGCCGCGGCCTTCTCGCAGGCCGCCGCCACCTTGCGGAGCCGGGACACCAGGCCCACGAAGCCGGTGAGGGCGGCGCGGGTGTCGGCATCCTCCACCCCGGCGGCGTCGGTGGCTGCCACCGCCTCCGCCATCAGCGTCTGGTGCGCGAGCGCGGCGGGCAGGATCAGGTTGCGGGTCATGGCCACCATCGTCTCCGCCTCGATGGTGAGCTGCTTGACGTACTTCTCGACGGCAATGTGGCTGCGCGACTCGTACTCCGCCTTCGTCATCACGCCGTACTTCTTGAACAGGTCGTGGTTCTTCCGGGCCGACAGCGCCTGGAACGACGCCACCGAGTCCTGCAGCATCGGGAGGCCGCGCTTCTTCGCCTCCGCGTGCCACTCCTCGGTGTAGTTGTCGCCGTCGAAGATGACCCGCTTGTGCGCCTTGAGCAGCTTCTTGAGCAGGCCGAGGGCGGCCGACTCGAGCTTCGCGGCGGTGGGCTTGTCGCCCACGGCCTTCTCGAGCTCCCCCGCCACGAAGTCGAGCGACTCCGCCACGATCGTGTTGAGCACCGTGTTGGGCCAGGCGATGCTCTGGCTCGAGCCCACCGCGCGGAACTCGAACTTGTTTCCGGTGAAGGCGAAGGGGCTGGTGCGGTTCCGGTCGCCGGAGTGGCGGGGCAGCTGCGGCAGCGAGCGCGCGCCCAGGTCGATCACGCCGCCCTTGAGGGTGCGCTTGGGGAGGCCCTGCTCCACCTGGGCCAGGATGTCGGACAGCATGTCGCCGAGGAACACCGAGATGATGGCCGGCGGCGCCTCGTTGGCGCCGAGGCGGTGGTCATTCGCGGCGCTGGCGATGCAGGCGCGGAGGAGGTCGGCGTGAAGGTCCACGGCGCGGATCACCGCCACCAGGAACACCAGGAACTGCAGGTTGGTGTGGGTCTCGTCCTGCGGGTCGAGGAGGTTGACCCCGGTGTCGGTGGCCATCGACCAGTTGTTGTGCTTGCCGCTGCCATTGACGCCGGCAAAGGGCTTCTCGTGCAGGAGCGCCGCCAGCCCGTGGCGCTGGGCCACGCGCTTGAGGGTCTCCATCATCAGCATCTGGTGGTCGCTGGCGATGTGGCTCGTCTCGAAGAGCGGCGCGATTTCATACTGGCCCGGCGCCACCTCGTTGTGGCGGGTCTTGACCGGCACGCCGAGGCGGTAGAGCTCCTTTTCGGCGTCGGACATGAAGCTCAGCACCCGGCTCGGGATGGTGCCGAAGTAGTGGTCCTCGAGCTGCTGGCCCTTGGGCGGGCGAGCGCCGAAGAGGGTGCGCTCGCAGGTCACCAGGTCGGGCCGCTGGAAGTAGAGCTCGCGGTCCACGAGGAAGTACTCTTGCTCGGGGCCCACCGTGGTGACGACCCGGGCCACCCCCTCGTCGGTGCCGAAGAGGCGCAGGATCCGGAGCGCCTGGCGGGAGAGGGCCTCCATCGAGCGCAGGAGGGGGATCTTGGTGTCCAGCGCCTCGCCGGTCCACGACACGAAGGCGGTGGGGATGCAGAGGGTGACGTTGTTCTCGCCGCGAACCAGGAAGGCGGGGCTGGTCGGGTCCCAGGCGGTGTAGCCGCGGGCCTCGAACGTGGCGCGCAGCCCGCCCGACGGGAAGCTCGACGCGTCGGGCTCGCCCTGCACCAGCTCGGAGCCGGAGAAGTTGAAGATGACCCCGCCGGTGCCGTCGGGGCTGACCAGCGAGTCGTGCTTCTCGGCGGTGAGGCCGGTGAGCGGCTGGAACCAGTGCGTGAAGTGCGTGGCGCCGTTCTCGATGGCCCAGTCCTTCATCGTGGCGGCCACGACGTCGGCCACCTGCGGGTCGAGCGGCTCGCCGTTGTCGATGGTCCGGATGAGGCTCTTGTACACCTCCTTGGGGAGGCGTTGGCGCATCACGCGCCGGGAGAAGACATCCTGGCCATAGATGGCGTCCACGCGGTCGATCGGGTCGGTCTGGGCGGTCACGGGCTACCTCATGCAGGCGGTTCCTGGGAACGGGGCGGCGAACGGCGGGAGGATAGCGCAGGCGCCGGGCCGGGGGTAGGTTTTTTCCCTAGACAGTCTAGGGAAGAAACGGCAAGAGGAAGGAGAAAGGGGACTTGGAGAAAAGAGGGGCGGAAGGAGAAAGGAGAAAAGGTGGCTCCCGAGGTGCCCGTCAGCTCCCGCTGTGGACTCGGGTCCGCCACAACACCCACTCAATGCGTTCCCCCTCTCCGCCTGCCGGAGAGGGGGGCAGGGGGTGAGGACCGATGCCGTTGTTGCCCGGCACGCTCGACCTGCTGGTGCTGCGCGCGCTGGCGTGGGAGCCGACGCACGGCACCGGCGTCGGCGACTGGATCCGGCTGGTGACGGGGGGGGCGCTCACGATCGAGGAGGGGTCGCTCTACCCCGCGCTCTACCGGCTCGAGCGCCAGGGGTGGATCACCGCCGACTGGGGACGCTCCGACCGGAACCGGAAGGCGCGCTACTACCAGCTGACCGGCGCCGGCCGGCAGGAACTCCGCCGGCTCGTGGCCGAGTGGACCCGCTACGCCGACGCCATGAGCAAGGTCCTCGGCCACGGGACGCCGAGGCC
>CAZNLY010000020.1:0-25586 GCA_964574295.1 uncultured Gemmatimonadaceae bacterium | reverse complement strand
GCCCACACCTTGAGGAAGGGAATCCGCGTCGGGGCCGGCTGCACTGTCGGCGCCGGGGCCGCAGGGGCCTCGGCCAGCTCCGCACCGGCAAGCTCCGCCAGCGCCTGCTGGTACACCATCTGGGCGGCGTGAGCCGGCAGGTCCATCGTCCGGACGTAGTGGCGCACCCCGTCATCGGAGGCACCCGCGAAGTGGGCCGCCACGGCCACGGCGTTGCGGCGGTGCGTGGCGGCGAGCCCTTCGAGCGCGCGGGCGGTGGCGAGCGTCATGCGACGCCGCGCTTCCTGGGTGGTCAGCGCCATCCGGCGAGTCACGCCGAGGAAGGTGGCGGGGTGGAGCAGCGCCCACCCCTGCGGCGCCGACTCCGGGCGCGGGGTGTCGAGGACGGCAAAGTCGAGGCGGAGGAAGGTGCCGGTGCGCACGGCGTCGCGCATGCCGAGCGGGACGGGCACCTCGCGGAAGTAGGCGTCGAGCGCCTCGTCCACCGTCACCAGCGGCGCGAGCGCCTCGACGAAGGCGGCGGCCTCGGCGCAGTGGGTCTCGACGAGTGCCTGCCACGCCTGGGCAAACGCCACCTGCACGCGGCGGTCGTCGGACGATGTCGAGGGAATCGAAGCAGTCAAGCTGGGAAGCGTCATGGTTCCTGGCTCCGGGAAATCGAGTGGTGCACCCTTCCGATGAGCAGGAGTGGTGCCACCCCCCGGCTCGGCGCCAAGCGCCCTTCTTCCAATGGGTTGCCGCGCCGCGCCGCAATCGCTTGCACCGCCGCGGAAGCCGCCGGTGTCGAGTCCGCCGCCGCCGTGAGGGATTCCCGCGACACCGTGCGGCGCTTGCCAATCGCTCCGCTCCGGGGCACAATAGCGCCCCATGCGCATCCTCCCGCTCGCACTCGCCGGCGCCCTAGCCGCGGCGCCGCTCGCCGCCCAGGGGATCACCTACCAGAGCAAGGACTCGGTGGACGGCGTGCCGAAGCACACCGCCTTCACCAGCCTCACGATCTGGTTCAACGGCTTCGTGGACTTCTACGGCCTGCAGGGGGCCCCCACGTTCAGCCCGATCGCGATTCCCACCGACGGCAGCGGGGACGACGGGGCACACGTCGGGGCCGACCTCCGGCAGACCCGCCTCCGCCTGGGCTACACCAACAACGGCACCCCGATCGGGCCGGTCACCGCCTACGTCGAGGGCGACTTCTGGGGCCCCGACGGCACCACCGTCTTCCGCCTCCGGCGCGCCTACGTGACCGCGCGGCGCATCCTGGTCGGGCAGGAGTGGAGCAGCTTCAGCGACCTCTCCAACTTCCCGCCCGTGGCCGATTTCGACGGCCCTCCCACCGGGGCAAACGTCCGGGTGGCCATGCTCCAGTACCGCTCGCCGCGCACCGCGCCGGGATGGAGCACGCAGGTGTCGCTGGAGAATCCCTCGGTGGACCTCCGGTACGCCGGCACGGACGCCGACACGACCTTCGAATTGCTGTCGCAGCCGTACCCCAACCTGGCCGGCAACGCGCGCCTCGAAGGCGACTGGGGCCACGTGCAGTTCTCCGGGCTCCTCCTCGGCATTCGCTACGCCGAGGGCGACACCGCCCAGACGGAGCTGGGGTACGGCGGGGCGGTCTCGGCGGTGATCAAGGTGGGAAGGCGCGACGAACTCTACCTGCAGGGCCTCGCGGGACGCGGGATCAGCCGCTACGTGACGGGCCTCGGCCAGGCCGACGCCGACGTGCTGGTGTACAACGGGGAACTCTCCACCCTGCCGGTCGTCGGCGGCTACCTGGCGTACCAGCACTTCTGGGCGCCGCTCTGGTACAGCACCGCCGTCGTGGGCGGCATCCTGGTCGAGAACAACATCGATCCCGCGTACGAGGACCTCTTCCGCGGCGCCTACACCTCCCTGAACGTCTTCTATGAGCCGGCGCCGCGCCTCAACCTCGGCACCGAGCTCATTTACGGCTGGAACAAGGATCCCTTCGGCGGCGAGGGTGACGCCCTCCGGCTCTACCTGATCATGAACTACACCCCCTGACGACCCCTCACGGCCGGCGCGCGTAGAGCCGGATCGGGAGCCCGCCGGTGGTGGTCTGGATCAGCGGCTCGAGCGGCAGGCCAGTGGCACCGGCCAGCGCCGGCTCTGAGGTCACGAAGGCGAGCCCCCACGAGGCAAGCGGCCCCCGCATCGCGTTGCCGAGTGCGGCGTAGAGGTCACGCAGCGGACGCGTGGCCCCGACGCGTACGCCGAAGGGCGGGTTGGTGACGACGACGCCCGCGGGCCAGGCAGCGAGGGCGGGGTCGGCGAGGGTGGCGGAGAGTGGCGCACACCGGATGGCGAGGCCCTCCGCCACTCCGGCCCGGGCGGCATTGGCCCCGCACGCCTCGACGGCGCCCGCGTCGCGGTCCGCGGCCACGATCGGCCCCGAGGCCCGGTCGAGCATCTCCTTCCCCGCCTCGTTCCGCACGAACTCCCAGACCGAGGCCTTGAACTCGGGCCACCCCTCGAAGGCAAAGCGGCGGCGCCATCCGGGCGGGATCCTCCGCGCCAGGAGCGCCGCCTCGATCGGGATCGTCCCCGAGCCGGCCATCGGATCCACCAGCGGCGTGCTGCCGTCCCACCCCACGGCCAGCAGCATGGCGGCGGCGAGCGTCTCGCGGAGGGGCGCCTTGCCGGTGGCCAGCCGGTACCCGCGCCGGTGAAGCAACGCGCCCGAACTGTCGGCGCTGAGGGTGAGCTCGTCGTGCACCAGGCGCACGATGAAGCGCTGCACACCCGGCGGGCTGGTCACGTCGTCGTCGAGGGCGTCGGCCTCCGACGGCGCCCGCACCGCGCGCGCGCCGGGCACCGCCGCGAGCACCGCCTTTTCCAGGCGCTCGGCCACCGCGTCCTGGTGGTAGAGGCGCGACTTCCGGCTCGTCACCCGGAAGTGGACCGCCCCGCCCTCCGGCACCCAGCGCCCCCACGCCACCCGCGCGGCGTGCCGCTCCAGTTCAGCAAAGTTCGCGGCGTGGAAGGTGGCGGCCCGCACCACGAGGCGGCTCGCCGTGCGGAGGCGGAGGTTGGCGGCGTAGAGGATGCCGGGCGCCGCGTCGAACGCGACGCCCCCGGGCTCCGACGCCCCGACGGTGGCGCCCAGCGCGGCGAGCTCGGCGGCGGTCAGCCCCTCGAGCCCGGGAGCGGTGATCGCGTAGCAGGCGTACACCTCCGAATGGTAGCGGGGTGCTTTCGGGCCGCGTACTATTCGCGGGTCACCCGAATGATCCCCTGAGGGTTGTCGACATGCTTTCGTTCCGTTCCCCCCTCCGCCTCGCCGCCCTCCTCGCGGCGCTCGCGGCGGCACCGCCCGTCCTCGTCTCCGCGCAGTCCGCCCCGACCCCGGCCGACCCCGGCTGGCCCCGGGTGTTCGTCCAGTCGGGCGACAGCATCACGATGTACCAGCCGCAGGTGGACTCCTGGCAGGGCAATCTGCTGCGCTTCCACGCCGCCTTAGCGGTGAAGTCGCCCGACATCCAGGCGCCGACCTTCGGCGCGGTGAACCTCCAGGCCGTCACCGCGGTCAACAAGGACACCCGCTTGGTGGACCTGTACGACATCGCCCTGACGAGCGCCCGGTTCCCGACGGCGGGGGCGGACAGCGCCAACTTCGCGGCGGCGGTGACGCTGGCCCTGCCGACGACGGCCAGCAACATCTCCCTCGACCGCCTCGAGCTGAGCCTCTCCGTGAGCCAGGAGCAGCAGGCCGCCAATGCCGTGCCCGTGCAGAACACCCCGCCCGCCATCGTCTGGTCGGCGCAGCAGAGCCTGCTGGTGCTGATCAGCGGCGCCCCGCAGTTCGTGGCGGTCACGGGGCAGCCGGTGGCGCGCGTGGTGAACACGCAGGTCTTCCTGGCGCGCGACAACACCGGGCGGCTCTGGCTCCATGTGTATGACGGCTTCATGACCGCCCCGGCGCTCACCGGTCCGTGGACCGTCGGCACCAAGCCGCCGGGCGCGGTGCAGCAGGCGGCGCAGTCTGCGGACAAGTCGGGCCAGGTGGACATGCTCACCGGGTACGCGCCGAACGATTCGGGTCCCAAGCCCTCCCTCAAGGGCACCACCCCACCAGCCATCTTCGTGGCCACGGCGCCGACTGAGCTCATCGTGACGCAGGGGCCGCCGTCGTGGGCGGCGATTCCGGGCACCACGCTGCTCTACGTCCAGAACACCCGGGCGAACGTCTTCAAGGACACCACCTCGGGCCTCTACTACGTCCTCCTCTCGGGGCGCTGGTTCAGCGCGCCGGCCCCGTCGGGGCCGTGGACCTTCGTGCCGGGGAGCCAGCTGCCGCCGGAGTTCGGGCAGATCCCCCTCGACAGCCCGAAGGAGAACGTGCTGGCCTCAGTGCCGGGCACGCAGGAGGCCGAGGAGGCGGTCATCGAGAGCCAGGTGCCGCAGACGGCCACGATCTACCGGGACTCGGCGTCGTTCACCGCGCCGCCCTTCGGCGGCGGCGCGCCGCAGCTGGCCGCGATTCCCGGCACGCCGCTCTCGTACGTCACGAACGTGCAGGTCCCGGTCATCCAGGTGAGCGCCAACTCGTGGTACGCCCTGCAGTCGGGGGTCTGGTTCACCGCGCCGGCGGTCACGGGGCCGTGGCAGGTGGCGCTGGCCGTGCCCGCGGTGATCTACTCCATCCCCACCAGCTCGCCGATCCACTACGTGACCTACGTGCAGGTGTACGGCTACACGCCGACGGTGGTGTACGTGGGGTACACGCCGGGCTATTACGGCGTGCTGGTCAACTCCGACGGCACGGTGGTGTACGGCACCGGCTACAGCTACCCGGTGACGGTGGTGAACAACGTGTACTACCCGGCGCCGGCCACCTACGGCAGCGGCGCCACGATGAGCTACAGCCCGTACGCGGGGTGGGCGTTCATGTTCGCGGCCGGCTACGCGGTGGGCCACTCCGACTACTACTACGGCTACGCGCCGTATCCCTACTACGGCTACGCCTATCATCCCTACGGCGACCCGTACTACGGGCATGCCTACGGGGCGTATGGCGGGCAGGCGGCGTGGGGCCCGGGCGGGTACGCCGCCACCACCGGCAACGTGTACCACCAGTACGGCGCCACCAGCGCAGTGAGCCGCAGCTCGGGGGGCTACAACGCCTACACCGGGAACGCCTACGGGCACCAGGCGGAGCAGTCGTACAACTCGGTGACGGGCACCTCGACCGCCGCCGAGCGGTCGGGGTATGCCAACGCCTACACCGGCAACTACGCCGAGAGCGGGGCCGGCGCGGCCTACAACAACCAGACCGGCGCCGCCGCCGCCGGAGTCCACACGACCCAGGGCAACGCCTATACCGGCCAGCAGTACTCGGCAACGAAAGGCGTGGCGTACAATCCCACCACCGGCCAGGCGGAATCGGTGGGCGCGATGGGGTCCGACGGCAACTACGTGGCCCACGCGGGCAACAACGTGTACGCCGAGAAGGACGGGCAGACCTACTCCAGCACGGCGGATGGCTGGAAGCAGCCGAGCTCGGATGGCGGCTGGCAGGACTCCGACATGAGCGACGCCCAGAAGCAGCAGATGAACAACGAGGCCGCCATGCGGGGCTCGGGCGACACGCGCTCGGCGGCGAGCGGGAACTACAACCGGGGCTACGGCGGGGGATATGGCGGAGGCGGGTTCGGGGGCGGGGGCTTCCGCGGCGGCCGGCGGTAACTTCACCGGACCAACGTTGACACCTGCAGTGAGGCGACAGATGCGCACCACGATCCTGACGACCTTCCTGGCGCTCGGCGCCGGCATCCTGGCCCCGGCGGCGGCCCAGGACGCTCCGGCCCAGGCCACTCCCACGTCCGCGGCCTCGCTGGCGCAGTCACTCGGGCTGTATGTCTTCCCGGCCAAGGGACAGAACACGCAGCAGCAGAACACCGACGAGGCGGCCTGCTACAACTGGGCGTTGCAGCAGACCGGCGTGAACCCGATGGGCCCCGCGCCCAACGCCGATTCCGCGGCCAAGGTCTGGATGTCGAAGGCCAGCTCCGAGACCCAGGGCGCCGCGCTGGTGGGCGGCGCCAAGGGCGCCGCGGCGGGCACCGCCATCGGCGCGATTGCCGGCAACACCGGCGAGGGCGCGGCGATCGGCGCCGTCGTCGGCGGGCTCGCGGCCCACCGGGCGCGGAAGCAGCTGGAACAGGAGGCGGCCATCTATGGCGCGCAGGCAGCCAAGCAGAAGCAGCAACAGCAGGACGCTGAATTCGCCAAGGCGATGACGGCCTGCCTGACGGGCAAGGGCTACACCGTCAATTGACGGAGGTCCTCGCCCGCCTCAACGCCGCCCTCGACGGCCGCTACCGCCTCGAGCGGGAGCTCGGCGCGGGCGGCATGGCCACCGTCTACCTGGCGGAGGACCTGCGCCACGGCCGGCGCGTGGCGCTCAAGGTGCTGCGGCCGGAATTGGCGGCCACGCTGGGGAGCGAGCGCTTCTTCCGCGAGATCCAGGTGGCGGCCCGCCTGCAGCACCCCCACATCCTCCCGCTCCACGACTCCGGCGAGGCCGGCGGCTTCCTCTACTTCGTCATGCCCTACGTCGAGGGCGAGTCACTCCGTGAGCGGCTGGCGCGGGTGGGGGAGCTGCCGGTCCACGACGCCGTGAAGATCCTGGTCGAGGTGGTGGACGCGCTGGCCTACGCCCACCAGCAGGGCGTGGTGCATCGCGACATCAAGCCCGACAACGTGATGCTCTCGGGCCGCCACGCGCTGGTCACCGACTTCGGCGTGGCCAAGGCGGTGAGCGAGGCCACCGGCCGCCAGCAGCTCACCACCGCCGGCGTGGCCCTCGGCACCCCCTCCTACATGGCGCCGGAGCAGGCCGCGGCCGACCCGAACCTCGACCACCGGGTGGACATCTACGCCGTGGGCGCCATGGCGTACGAGCTGCTCACCGGGCGGCCGCCGTTCACCGGGATGACCTCCCAACAGATCCTCGCCGCGCACGTCACGCAGGCACCGGATCCCGTCTCCCGGCACCGGCCCACCTGCCCGCCCGGCCTGGAAGCGGTCATCATGCGCTGCCTGGCCAAGCGCGCCGCGGACCGCTGGCAGAGCGCCGAGGAGCTGCTGCAGCAGCTCGAGCCGCTGGCCACGCCGAGCGGCGGGATGACGCCGACGCAGACGCGGCCGGTCAGCGCCGTGACGGTCGCGGCCGGGCCCCGGCGCAGCTGGCTGGCCGTTGCCGCGGCTGGCACGGTATTGCTGGCGGCCTCGGGCTGGTACCTCCTCCAAGGGCGCGAGGCGCCGCCCGTGGCGCTCGAGCGGATTCAGCTCACGTCCACCGGCAACGCGGGCAACCCCGCGATCTCGGCCGATGGCCGGCGCATCGCCTACCTGGTGCGGAATTGCGGCGCCGACGGCCGTTGTACCATGGAGGTCGTGGCCCAGGACGTGGACGGCGGGGGCGTAGCCACCGTGGCACGAGGATTCCTGGCCGCGTGGGGACTGCAGTGGAGCGGCGACGGGCGCTACCTGCTCGTCCTGGCGTCTCGCGGCCCCAATGCCTGGGGTGCGTTCAGCGTACCGGTCCTCGGCGGGGAGCCGAGGCTGCTCGGCTGCTGCTTCGGGTCGCTGACCCGCTCTGGGGACAGCGTGCTCATCAGCCGGCCCGGCCTTCCCGGCGACTCCGCGAGCTGGGTGCGCCGGGTGTCGCTCACGGACGGGGCAGCCGGGGACAGCTTCGCGGTGGCCGTGCCCCCCGGCACCGAGTTCGCGGCGGTGGGGCAGGCCGACGAGGGCCGCGTCATCGTTGCAGCGGAACGGGGGCGCTCGGTCGTCATCCTGCTGACCGACGCCCAGGGCCACCCCATGGATTCGATCCAGATCCGCTCGCAGAACAACGCCGACATCGAGGCGCTGCCGGACGGCAGGGGATTCCTCCTCTGGTCGCCCCGGGGGGACCGCCCCGGTGAACACGATCTGGTGCGGTACCGGGTCAGCCGGTCCGGCCGCATCGCGGAGCGTCCCGATACGGTGCTGCGCCAGGTGCCGGCGACCGCCCGGGGCAGCGTGGGAAGGAACGGCGCGCTGGTCTACGGCTCCGGCCCCACGGAGTACATCGTGCGGGCGCTCCGCCAGGGCGGCGGATTTCAGTGGACCGGCAGCCAGCTCCTCCGGTCCACCACCTTCGTCGGCGCCTCACTCTTCGGCGACGGTGCCCAAATCCTGTTGTATCGGTACGGCGGCGGCGCCGAGGTGCGGACCCAGTTCTCCCTGCTGCCATTCGACAGCGGGCCGGAGGTGCCGCTGGGCCCGCCGATCCCGATGGTGGACTTCGATCCGTCGCAGGACGGGCGCAGCCTGGTCATGGCCTCGCCCCGTGGGGCCGACAGTGTCGTCGTCTCCCGGATGGAGATTCCCTCGGCCCGATCCGCGGCGCTCCTCACGCTCCCGGCCCGGGACTTCGTCCGGCTCGAGGCGGTCGTGGGCGGTGGCATCCTGATCCAGACCGGGCAGGCGTCATTCCGCACCTTCGGGATCCGCGGAGTGCCCGATACGACCTGGCAACTCCCGGACACCACCGGATCGATCGAGAGCTTCGACCCCTCACCCGACGGCCGCGCCGCGGTGACCCTCGGCTGGGACCTGGTGAATGACTCCGTGGTCGCGTACCGGGTGTCGTTTATCGATGGGAGCGCGACGCGCCTCGCCTCGTTCGGGGCCGAGGGCCTGGACCCCCCGCGGTGGCTTGCCGATGGGACGGTGCTGCTCCCCATCCTCGAATCCACTTGGACGATGACCTGGTTCCGGATGCCGGCCGCCGGGGGTGCGGTGACGCGATTGGGTCCGACGCCCCACTTCCCTGCCACCTATCGGTTCTCGCTGGACGGATCCCGTGCCCTGGAGCGCCAGTCCGACCCCCGTCCCGACGTGTACTTGGTGCCCAATTTCGGGGAGGTGCTGAAGCGGTAGCCGGAGCCACGGGGGAGGCCGGCGCGGCAGGCGACAGAATCCAGCCCTTTTCGTTATATTCCTTCCAGCCCAACCCCCGTCCCCACAAGGACTTCGCATGAGTGCCACGCCGCCGCCGGCCACCCCACAGGCCGAGACGACCGAAGCCGTCGATTGGAACGCCCTGCTCGCCCCCTACCGGCAGCCGGTGGCGTGGAAGAGCACCTATCAGCTGGTGAACACCGCCCTGGCGCTCACCGCCTGCTGGGCCGCCGCGGCCTGGAGCCTCCGGGTGGGCTACTGGCTCACCCTGATCCTGGCCGTCCCCTCCGCGCTCATGATTGCCCGGCTCTTCATGCTCCAGCACGACTGCGGGCACGGCGCGTTCTTCCGCTCCCAGAAGCTCAACAACCTGATCGGCGGCATCCTCGGCGTCTTCACCCTGGTGCCCTACTCCTACTGGCGCCGCACCCACGCCATCCACCACGCCACCAGCGGGAACCTCGACCACCGCAGCTTCGGCGACATCGACACCCTCACCGTGCGCGAGTACCTGAGCCGCCCCCGCGCCAAGCGGGTGATGTACCGCCTCTACCGCCACCCGGCGGTGTTGCTGATGGTGGGCCCGATCTGGCAGTTCTTCCTCAAGCACCGCCTGCCGCTCGACGTGCCGCGCAGCTGGAAGCGGGAGCAGCTGGGCGTCCAGCTCACCAACCTCGGGCTGGCGGGCGTCGTCGTCGCGATGAGCTGGATCCTGGGCTGGAAGGCCTTCCTGATGGTCCAGCTGCCGATCTCGCTGATCGCCGGGTCGTTCGGGGTGTACCTCTTCTACGTCCAGCACCAGTACGAAGACACCTACTGGCGCTATCGCGAGGCGTGGAACTACTACCGGGCGGGGCTCGAGGGGTCGTCGCACCTCACGATGCCGAAGGTCCTCCAGTGGTGCACCGCCAACATCGGGCTCCACCACATTCACCACATCGCGAGCCGGATCCCGAACTACAACCTCCAGCGCGCCTTCGACAACCATCCCGAGCTTCGTGAGGTCACGCGTCTCTCGCTCTGGAAGGGACTCCACACCCTCCGGCTCACCCTCTGGGACGAGGACACCAGGCAGCTCGTCGGGTTCCGGGAGCTCCGCGCCATCCGCGCCCGCCTCGCCGCCCAGCTCGAGGCGGGCGCCGCGATCCTGGCCACCAAGCCCGAGGCGGTACCCGGCACGTGGCGGTAGCCCGCTGCGCGCTGCGGCTGGCGCTGCTCCTGTGGGCGGCGCCCGCCGCCGCCCAGGAGCTCCAGTACGAGGTGGTGTTTCCCAACGCCCTCCATCACGAGGCGGAGGTCACCCTCTCCGTCTCGGGGCTCCCCCGCCGCCCGGTGCAGTTCCAGATGAGCCGCTCCTCGCCGGGGCGGTACGCGCTGCACGAATTCGCCAAAAACGTCTACGCCGTACGCGCCACGGACGAGCGCGGCTCGCCGCTGCCCATCACACGGCCCGATCCGTACTCGTGGTCGGTGGCGGGGCACACCGGCACGGTGCGCTTCTCGTACACGCTCTATGCCGACCGGGCCGACGGCACCTATTCGCAGGTGGACGCCAGCCACGCCCACCTCAACATGCCGGCCACCTTCGTGTGGATCCGGGGGCTCGAGAGCTGGCCGATGGCGGTCAGCTTCCGGCTCCCGGACGGCTCCCGCTGGAAAGCCGCCACCCAGCTCTACCCGACCACCGACCCGGCGCGGTTCACCGCCCCTAACCTGCAGTACTTCATGGACAGCCCGGTGGAGCTGAGCGACTTCGCCCTCCGCGAGTGGACGGTCTCCACGCTCGCCGGAAACTTCCCGGTGCGGGTGGCGCTGCACCATCAGGGAAGCGATGCCGATTTCGACGCCTACGCCGGGATGATCCAGAAGGTCGTCCAGCAGGCCATCGCCGTGTTCGGCACCACCCCGCGCTACGACGTGGGCCGCTACACCTTCCTCCTCGACTATCTCCCCTGGGCCTCGGGCGACGGGATGGAGCACCGCAACTCCACCGTCATTTCCTCGTCGCGACCCCTCGACGGGAACGCCCAGGCGCTCATCGGCACCGTCTCCCACGAGTTCTTCCATGCGTGGAACGTGGAGCGGATCCGGCCCCGGTCGCTGGAGCCGTTCGACTTCACGCGCGTCAACATGTCGGGGGAGCTCTGGCTCGCGGAGGGGTTCACCAGCTACTACGGGCCGCTGCTGCTGCGCCGGGCGGACCTGATCTCGGCCGCCGAGTACGCGCGGCGGCTGGCCTTCCCGATCAACGCCGTCCTCTTCGACCCCGGCCGGCAATTCGGGAGCCCGGTCGAGATGAGCCAGCGCGCCGCCTTCGTGGACGCCGCCACCTCGATCGACCCGACGAACGAGGACAACACCTTCATCTCGTACTACACGTGGGGATCGGCGCTGGGCCTGGCGCTGGACCTCTCGCTCCGGCAGCGCCCCGGCAAGTCGCTCGACGGCTACATGCGCATGCTCTGGACCAAGTACGGCCAGCCGGAGGTGCCCTACACCCTGGCCGACCTGCAGGCCACGCTGGTCGAGTATGCGGCCGATCAGGCGTTTGCCGACGAGTTCTTCGCGAACTACGTGATGGGCCGGGAGGCGCCGGACTTCGCCGCCCTGCTGGCGCAGGCGGGGCTCCTGCTCCGGCCTCGCAGCGCCGAGGGCGCCTGGCTCGGTCCCGCCCAGCTGGCGTATGACTCCACGGGGGCGCGAATCACGGCGCCGACCTTGATTGGTTCGCCGCTCTACGCGGCCGGCCTCGATGCGGGCGACGTCCTTCTCACCGTCGACGGCGACTCGCTCCGGAGCGATGCCGATTGGCGGGCCCTCCTCGGGCGGCACCGCCCCGGCGACGTGATCGAGGCGCGCTACCGCGGCCGCGGCGCCGAGGGGATGACCCACCTGACCTTCGCCGCCGACCCGCGGCTCGAGGTGGTCACCTATGAGGAGGCGGGGCGCCCCGTGCCCGACGCCGTCCACAAGTTCCGGCAGGCCTGGGTCGGGGCGCGGACCGGCCCCTAGTTCCCCCGGCGGCGGACTTTGGCCGCCGCCTGCATCACTGCTTCGATCTCCGCCACTTCCCTCGGCGCCAGCGAGAGCCGCTCGACGCCGCTGTCCGTGACCAGGTAATCGTCCTCGATCCGGATCCCGGTGTTGTTGTAGCGCTCCACGGCGCCACGCACCTTCGCGATGAACGCGCGGTTCCGGGGCGTGTCGGCCAGCATGTCGAGGAGGGCGGTGCTCACGTACACCCCCGGCTCGATGGTGAAGACTTCTCCGCGCTGGAAGCTGCCGGTGGCGGAGTACGAGTAACCGCCGACGTCGTGCACCTCGAGCCCGATGCCGTGGCCGGGGCCGTGCGCCATGTAGAGGAACGCCTGCGTGCACACGACCGGCACACGTTGGCATCGGGTGGCGTCGGCCCAGGGCGGGTCGAAGGTGGCGCCGGGGCCCTCAGTCAGGCCGAGCCGGGCCAGGGCGGTGTCGAGCACGGCGCGGATGGCGGCGTCGCCCGCCGCCACCGGGGCGCCGGCCCGCGCCTCCGCCTCCGCGGCGCGCTGGGCGGCGCGCACGATTGCATAGACCGCCGCCTGGTCGGAAGTGAAGGTCCCGCTCACCGGCAGGGTGCGGGTCACGTCGGCGGCGTAGCCGTCGTAGAGGGCGCCCATGTCCAGCACGACCACCTCGCCCGACTGCATCACGCGGTCGTTGGCGCGGTAGTGGTAGCTGGTGGAGTTGGGCCCGGAACCGACGATGGCGCGGTACGACTCCCCCGAGGCGCCGGCCATCCGGAAGGTGTAGTCGGCGGTGGCGTGCACCTGGCCCTCGTTGACGCCGGGCCGCACGAACCGCATGGCCGCCAGGTGCCCGCTGTCGGTGATGGCGACCGCCCGGCGGAGGAGGGCCAGCTCGGCGGGGCTCTTGATGACGCGCATCGAGTCGAGGGCGGCGTCGGCGCCCCGGATGGTCACGCCGGGATGGGCGGCCCAGAAGTCCTCGACGAGCCGCCGTCCGGCGCTCAGCGTGTCGCTCGTCCGGAAGTCCCTGCTGTGCACGTCGGCCACCACCCAGAGGGTGCCGCGGCCGGCCAGGGCGTCGAGCACCGGCCGGAGTTCGTCGCTGTTGCGGAGCCCGAGGCCGATGGCCTGCTGGAGTTCGGCGGAATCGGGGGCAAAGCCGTCGTAGAGGGCGCGCCGCGGGTCGATGGGCGGCTCGAAGAGCATCTGGTAGGTCACCTGGCCGCCCCGGACCGCCATCACGAAGGCGGCGTTCATCCGGGTGTAGCCGGTGAGGTAGGCAAAGCCGGGGTACTGGTGGAAGTCCGCCTCATCGGTCAGCGGCTCGCCGGCGCCCATGGCCAGGACCACGCCGTCTCCCAGACGGGCGGCGAGGGCCTCACGCCGGGCGGCATAGTCCGCGACGGGGATCTGCGCCACAAGCGGGGAGGCGGCGAAGAGGGCAATGCACCAGGCGAGGGCGGGGCGGACCATGGGGCGGCTCCGGGGTGGACGGGGACGGCAGGACAGAGGACAATCTGGCGCCCGAGCGCCCAGAGCGCCAAACCCCAGTCTTGCACTCACCGAGTTCGCAGCGCACTCTATGGGGCTGGCAAGGGACGGAGAAACGAGAAAAGAGGAGAGAGAAAAGAGGGGCGGAAAGGGAAACGAGAAAGGGTGACATCGTCGCCCATTCAGTCCTCCTCCGATGCTCCCTCACCTCCGACCCTCCCTCGTTCCTGGTGGGGGGGCAGGGTTTCGTGCTTTCGTCCTTTCGTGTTTTCGTGAAAGCAGTTCCTGAGGAGCCCGGATGCCAGACGCACCGCTGAAGCTGACCGAGGCCCTGTCGGACCGCTACGCCATCGAGCGCGAGCTCGGCGCGGGCGGCATGGCCACCGTCTACCTGGCCCAGGACCTCAAGCACGACCGCAAGGTGGCAGTCAAGGTGCTCCGGCCCGAGCTCGGGGCGGTCATCGGCGCCGAACGGTTCCTCAGCGAGATCAAGACCACCGCCAACCTCCAGCACCCCCACATCCTCGGCCTGATCGACTCGGGCGACGCCGACGGCCTCCTCTATTATGTGATGCCGTACGTGCAGGGGGAGACGGTCCGCGACCGCCTCGAGCGCGAGAAGCAGCTCCCGGTGGCCGACGCCGTGCGGATCGCCACCGAGGTGGCCAGCGCGCTCGACTACGCCCACCGCCACGGCGTGATCCACCGCGACATCAAGCCCGAGAACATCCTCCTTCACGACGGCAGTGCGCTCGTGGCGGACTTCGGCATCGCCCTGGCCGCCAGCAAGGCGGGCGGCACCCGGATGACCGAAACCGGGATGAGCCTGGGGACGCCGCACTACATGAGCCCCGAGCAGGCCATGGGCGAACGGGAGATCACCGCGCGGAGCGACGTGTATGCGCTGGGCGCGGTGCTCTACGAGATGCTCCTCGGCGAGCCGCCCTTCACGGGGCCCACCGCCCAGGCCATCGTGGCCAAGGTGGTGACGGAGAAGCCGGCGAGCCTGGTGGGCCGGCGGGACCGGGTGCCGCCGGAGGTGGAGGAGGCGGTGCTGACGGCGCTGGAGAAGCTGCCGGCCGACCGGTTCGCCTCCGCCGCGGAGTTCGCGCAGGCGCTGGGCGGCGCCCGCACGCCGAGCCTCACGACCCGCACCGCGCGGGCGCCGGCACGGCCGGCGCGCGGACCGGTGGAGTACGCCGGGTGGGCGCTCTGGGCCCTCACCCTCCTCGTGGGCGCGTGGTACGCCCGGCGGGTCGCGGACCGTCCGCCCCCGCCGGTGCGCCGCTACGGCCTCGACCTCGGGAGCGACGTGGGCGTCACGGCCAACTCCTGGGCCGCGATGGCCATCCGGCCCGACGGGCAGATGTTCGCCTACGTCGGCAAGGGCGCGGGCGACGCGCTCCAGATCTGGGTGCGCGACCGGAGCGAGCTCAACGGGCGGGTGCTCCCGGGCACCACGGGCGCGCACGACCTCTCCTGGTCGCCCGACGGGCGCCAGCTCGCCTTCGTCACCTCCGCGGCGGAGCTCAAGACGATCGCGCTCGACGGCGCCGCCCCCGTCACGGTGGCCGACACGCTCATCAACGGCGGCGGCACCGCCTGGGGCCCGAACGGCATGCTGTACTCGAGCGGCATCGGACGCGCCGTCGGGGTGGGCGGGCCGGCGGGGCTGGTGCGGGTGCCCGTGGCGGGCGGCGTGCCCGAGCAGTTCACGACGATGGACTCCTCCAGGCGCGAGTTTGCCCATCTCAACCCGGCGATCCTCCCCGGCGGCAAGGCGCTCGTCTTCACCATCTGGTACGGGCCGACCCGCGCCACCGACGCCGACATCGCCGTCGCCGATCTGGCGACCGGGGCGCACCGGGTCCTCCTCCGCGGCGTGCGGGCCAAGTACCTCCCGACGGGGCACCTCCTCGTGGTGCGGTCGGACGGCGGGATGGTGGTGGTGCCGTTCGACGTCGGGCGGCTCGAGGTGACGGGTGCGCCGGTGCCGGTGGCCACCGGGGTGGCGGTCCGGAACGGCTACGCGGTGGACCTCGACGTGGCCGACGACGGCACGCTGGTGTACTACGCCGGCGAGCCGCGCGGGGTCCGCGAGAAGGTGGAGCCGGTGTGGGTCACCCGCGGCGGCCAGGCGACGCCGGTGGATTCCGGCTGGACCTTCGAGCGCCCCTTCAACGGCGGGGTGAGTCTCTCGCCCGACGGCACCCGGCTGGCGGTGGCGATCGCCGGGGAGCCGTGGCCCGACATCTGGGTCAAGCAGCTGGACCGCGGCCCACTGACCCGGCTGAGCTTCGAGCCGTACCTCAAGAACCGCCCGGTCTGGACGCCGGACGGCGCGTCGGTGACCTACCTGACCGACCCGGGAAACAACGACGCGCTGATCGTGAGCCGGCGTGCCGACGGCAGCGGCGGCCTCGATACCCTTGCGGGTTCCCGGCACCTCTTTGCGGAGGTGCTCTGGACCCCCGACGGCAAGATGCTGGTGGTGCGCACCACGATCCCGAGTCGCGACATCCGCACCTTCCGGCCCGGCGTGGACACCGCCGCGGTCCCCCTCCTCGCCAACCAGGGGTACGACGAGCGGGCGCCCACCCTGTCGCCCGACGGAAGGTGGATGGCGTACGAGTCGAACGAGTCGGGGCGGGACGAGATCTACGTTCGCCCGTTCCCAAACGTCGAGGCGGGGCGCTGGCAGGTCTCCACCCAGGGGGCCAGCGAGCCCCGCTGGAGCCGCGATGGCCGGGAGATCTTCTTCCGCTCCGCGGAGGAGGTGATGACGGCGGTGCCGGTCACCACGACGCCGGCCTTCTCAGTCGGCGCGGCGCAGCCGCTCTTCTCGACCAAGGGCTACGCCCGGGCGCTCTCCTACCGCGCGTACGACGCGGCGGCCGACGGCCAGCGCTTCGTCCTGCTGCGCCTCGACGCCGACTCCGCGGCGGCGGCCGCCGGCCGGATGGTGTTCGTGGACAACTGGTTCGAGGAACTGCGCGCCAAGCTGGGAGGACGGTAGTGGCGCCCGCGGAGATCGCAGTGCCAGACAGCCACGGGAGCGACTCGGCACTGGTCCGCGCCATCGGCCCCTGGGCGCTGGGCGCCACCGCCGTCAACCTCACCGTGGGCGCCGGCATCTTCGCGCTCCCCGCCCTGGTGGCGGCCCTCCTCGGGCCGGCCGCGATCATGGCCTACCTCGTCTGCGGGGCGCTGATGCTCCTCGTGCTCGCCTGCTTCGCCGAGGTGGGGACGCGGGTCACACGGTCGGGCGGGGCCGTGGCGTACATCGAGGAGGCGTTCGGGCCGCTCGCCGGGTTCACCGCCTGGGTGGTGTTCGCCCTGGCCTACGCCACCGCCAGCGACGCCGCTGTGGCCCACGTCTTCATGGACGCCGCGGCCGTCTGGGCGCCGGCCCTCCGCGAAGGGCCCGCGCGCGCGATCGCCTTCGTCGTGCTCTTCGCGGGGCTGGTGGCGGTCAACGTGCGCGGCGTCCGCCAGGGCGCCACGCTGTCGGTCGTCACGACCGTGGGGAAGCTCCTCCCGATCCTCTTCCTGGTGGCGGTCGGCGCCCTGGCCGTCCAGCCGGACAACCTCCGCTGGACCGACTGGCCCACCAGCGCCCGGATGGGTGAGGCGGCGCTCCTGCTGTTCTTTGCCTTCGGCGGCGCGGAGACAGCGCTCACGCCGAGCGGGGAGATCCGCGATCCGGCGCGCACCGTGCCGCGCGGGATCCTCGGCGCCATCGTCGGCGTCATCCTGCTCTACGCCGCCATCCAGCTCGTGGCCCAGGGGGTCCTGGGGAGTGAACTGGCCACCGGGGGCAACACCCCCCTCGCCGACCTCGGCGAACGGGTGGCCGGCGCACCGGGGCGCGCCCTCATCCTGGCTTGCACCGCGGTGTCCACCTTCGGCCTCCTGGCCGCCGACCTGACCTGCACGCCGCGCTCCTTCCTGGTGGCGGCGGAGAGCGGCCTCGTGCCACGGGCGCTCGGCCGCGTGCACCCGCGATTCCGCACCCCGCACGTGGCTATCGCCGTCTACGGCGCGCTCATCCTGGCCCTCGCACTGACCGGCGGGTTCCGCGCGCTGGCCGTCCTGGCGAGCCTGGCGCTCCTCCTCACGTACCTGGCGGTGTGCCTCGCGGCGCTGAAGCTTCGGTACACCCGGCCGCCGGTGCGGGGGACCTTCCGCGCCCCGGGCGGGCCGACCGTGGCGCTGCTCGCCTCGGGCGTGGTGCTCTGGCTTGTGGCGCACTCGACGCGCCGCGAGTCGCTGGCGATGGCGGCGGTCATCGCCCTCGCCGCACTCTACTACCTGATCCGCCGGCGCACCCTGGTGCCACGGAGCCCCGCCCATGGCTGACATTCCGTCCCGCCTCGCCGCCGCCCTGGCCGACCGCTACCGCCTCGAGCGGGAGCTCGGCGCCGGGGGCATGGCCACCGTGTACCTGGCGCAGGACCTCAGGCACGACCGCAAGGTGGCCATCAAGGTGCTCAAGCCCGAGCTCGCCGCCGTGCTGGGCGGGGAGCGCTTCGTGGTCGAGATCAAGACCACCGCCGCCCTCCAGCACCCACACATCCTCCCGCTCTTCGACTCCGGCGCCGCCGACAGCTTCCTCTACTACGTGATGCCGTACGTCGAGGGGGAGACGCTGCGCGCCAAGCTCGACCGCGAGACCCAGTTCGGCATCGACGAGGCCATCCGGATCACCACCGCGGTGGCCGACGCCCTCGACCACGCCCACCGCCACGGCGTGGTGCATCGCGATATCAAGCCGGAGAACATCCTCCTCCACGACGGCCGCCCGATGGTGGCCGACTTCGGGATCGCACTGGCGCTCTCCGCCGCCGCCGGCGGCCGGATGACCGAGACGGGCCTCTCCCTCGGCACGCCGCACTACATGAGCCCCGAGCAGGCCACCGCGGAGAAGGAGCTGACGCCGCGCTCCGACATCTACTCGCTGGCGAGCGTCCTCTACGAGATGCTGACCGGCAACCCGCCGCATGTGGGTGCCTCGGCCCAGCAGATCATCATGAAGATCGTGACCGAGGAGGTGGCCCCGGTCAACGCGCAGCGCAAGTCGGTGCCGCCCAACGTGGCGGATGCCGTCGCGAAGGCGCTGGAGAAGCTCCCCGCCGATCGCTTTGCCACCGCGGCGGAATTCGCGCAGGCGCTCACCAGTTCGGCGTACACCCGCCCGATGACCGGCGTAGCCGCCCTCGCCGCGAGCCCAGTGGCGCGCCGCTGGCGCCAAGCGGCCTTGGCTGGGGGGGCACTGGCCATCCTGGCCGCGCTCGTGGCCGCGTGGGGATGGTTCCGCCCCGACCCACCCGCGCCGGTCTCGCGCTATGGGCTCGGATTCCCCGACGGCCAGCTGCCCGACGGAATCCTCGCGCTCAGCCCGGACGGATCGCGGCTGGTGTACGAGGGCCTCTCCGCCGACGGTCAGGAACAGCTCTGGCTAAAGGACCGGAGCCAGTACGCGGCGATGCCGCTGGCGGGCACGATCGGTGGGGACGGCCCGGCGGTGTCGCCGGATGGCCAGTGGATCGCGTTCACCCAGAATGGCGTGCTCAAGAAGATCCCCATCGGCGGCGGCGCGGCCGTTTCCCTGACCGACTCGTCGTTCGGCGGCGCAGCGTGGCTGGAGGACGGGAGCGTGCTCTTCACCCGCTTCGACTTCCAGATGGGCCGGGTGCCGGGCGCGGGGGGAAGTGCCACCATCGCCTGGAAGCCTCCTGACGGCCAGCGAGACGGCGCGCTGTTCATGGCGCCGCTTCCCGGGACGCGAGGGGTCATCTTCACCCGCTGCACCAACCTCTGTGCCACCTCCTCGCTCTGGGTGCTCGACCTCGAGTCCGGCGAGGCCAGGGAACTCGTGCCCGACGCCAAGCGGGGCTGGTACCTCCCCACCGGGCACCTCGCCTACGTCCGCACCGACGGCGGGATGTTCGCCGTGCCGTTCGACGTGAAGTCGCTGACGATCCGCGGGGCACCGACGCCGATCCTGGATGGCGTGGCGCTGCTCTTCGGGGTCATCCCGAACCTCGCCTTCAGTGCCAATGGCACCCTCGTGATGCAGTCGGGTACCGGCGGCGAGCAACTGGCGATGTACGAGATGGTGTGGGTGGATCGTACCGGGCGGGAGACCCCGGTGGACTCGAGCTGGCAGTTCCGCCATTCGCAGTCCAACGGCAACGCCGGCTGGTCGCTCTCTCCTGACGGAAGGCGGCTCGCCATCGGGCTCAACACCGACGCCGGCGACGACATCTGGATCAAGGAACTGCCGGACGGTCCGCTGATGAAGGTCACGCAGGACAGCGCGTCGGAGGAGCGGCCCCGGTGGACCCCCGACGGCCAATCGGTCACCTACATCGTGGATGGCGCGGGCTCGCTGCGGAGGCGCCCGGCCAACGGCACCGGCACGGAGGAGGTCGTCCTCGACACGCCGGGCCTGCTGCTCCTCGAAGGTTCGTATTCGAGGGACGGCACCTGGCTCCTGCTCCGGGTGGGCGGCAACGCCGGCACAAGCAAAATCCGGAACATCCTCGCCCTCCGGCCCGGCGTGGACAGCGCGCCGGTGGAGCTGCTGGCCAACGCCCGTGCAGACGAATCGGCCCCGGCGCTCTCGCCCGACGGGAAGTGGCTGGCATACGTCTCGGATGAGACCGGGCGGGACGAGGTGTACATCCGCCCCTTCCCCGACGTGGAGAGCGGCAAGTGGCAGGTGTCCACCAACGGCGCCCAGGCGCCGCTCTGGGCCCACAGCGGCCGCGAGCTGTTCTACGTGGACGCCGGGCGGAACATGATGGCGGTGGCGGTGCCACCGGCTGGCCCCTCCCAGCTCGGCGCGCGGGTCCGGCTCTTTGCGCTCGGGAGCGACGTCTACCTGGACGTGAGGGAGTGGTACACCCCCTTCGACATCTCGCCGGACGACAGCCGATTCCTCATGTCCCGCCGAGTGACCGCGGGCGGCGAGGAGCGGCGCACCTTCCTCCTGGTCGAGAACTGGTTCGAGGAGCTGAAGGCGAAGCTTGGCAAGTAGCCCCCTCGGCTCGCGGCTGAAGCCGCGGCTCGGCGATAGGCACTGAAGTGCCCGGCGCAACGGCCTTGCGTCGCTTCAGCGACATCTGCCGAGCCGTCGCTTCAGCGACGACTCGGCGCAGGCGTGCCATCCTCTTCCTTGGCACAATGCTTTGGCCGGCCCTCGCCGCCGCCCAGCGCCCCTGTAGCCCACCCGGGCCGGTCCGGGGCCCGAGCCCCGACCTCTACTGCATCCACCTCTTCCCCGCGGCGGGGTCCGACGCCTCCGGCACCGCGGAGCTCGACTGGATCCCGGGGCCGTTCACGGTCAACGTGGGGCCCGACGGCACCAACCGCTGGGCTCCCACGCTCACCCTGCGCGATCTGCCACCCCTCCCCAAGGGCCCCGCCCCGGGCTACGTCGCCTGGGTCATGCCCCAGTCGCTCGAGCCGACCATCCGCCTCGGCGTGGTGAAGGACGGCGTCACCCCGCTCCCGCCCTTCACGCTCCAGCGCTTCCTCATCCAGGTGTCGGCGGAGCCGGACACCGCCACCCGCAGCAGGCGCGGGCCGCTCGTCCTCCGCGGCGAGTCGGCGGGGACCCGCCTCCGCCCCGCCGACAACTACGAGTTCTTCCTCGGGGCCATCGGCGTCCCGCCCGGCGCCGACGCGCACGTGGAGCACATGGCGCGCGAGGCCGATTCCCTCGGCTGGACCGGCGTGCCGATGTTCCCCGGGCTCGAGATGCTGTCGTCGGAAATGCTGCTCCGGCCGCTGGTGCGCGCGTGGCTCCCCCCCGAGACGCCCGACGCGCCCGCCGCGCGCCCGCGGGAGGTCGTGACCCTCCAGAGCGGCGACACGCTCGACCTCACCGCCGGCCTCGTCCGCCGCACCCTGGCGGGGCGAGGCTACACGATGTTCGGCTTCAACAACCAGTATCCCGGCCCGCTGCTGCGCGTGCCGCAGGGCGGCCGGATCACCGTCCGGTTCCACAACGCGCTGCCCCTCCCCTCCACCGTGCACTGGCATGGGCTCCGGCTCGATGCGCGGTTCGACGGCGTGCCGGACCTCTCCCAGCCGGCGGTCGCGCCGGGCGGTAGCTTCACCTACCAGCTCCGGTTCCCCGACGGGGGCATCTTCTGGTATCACCCCCACGTCCGGGAGGACCTCCAGCAGGACCTCGGCCTCTACGGGAACATCTTCGTCCAGCCCGCGCGCCCCGACGCCTGGGGCCCCGCGCATCGGGAGGAGTTCCTGATGCTGGACGACCTCCTCGTTGGGGAGGACGGCCTCGTGCCGTGGGGACGGGAGGCGCCGACCCACGCCCTGATGGGGCGCTTCGGCAACCTGATGCTGGTCAACGGCGAGCCCGACTGGCGGCTTGCCGTGCGCCGCGGCGAGGTCGTCCGCTTCTTCCTGACCAACGCCTCCAACACCCGCACCTTCAACCTCTCGTTCGGGAACGACGTCCGGATGAAGGTGGTCGGCGCCGATCTCGGCAACTTTGCGCGGGAGGTGTGGGTGGAGAGCGTGGTGATCGGGCCGGCGGAGCGGTATGTCGTGGAGGTCCGGTTTGCCCGGGCCGGAACCGCCGCCCTGATCAATGCCGTCCAGGGCCAGGACCACATGAACGGCCGGTTCTTCCCGGTGGTGGACACCCTCGGCACCGTCACGGTATCGCCCGAGCCCGCCTCCCCCGACCTGGCCGCCAGCTTCGGGGCCCTGCGCACCGACCAAGTGGTGGCCGAGGAGGCGGGCGCGCTCCTCCGCGCCCAGCAGGGGCTCCCGCCCGAGCGGGTGCTCGAGCTCCGCGCCACCTTCGTGGACCTGCCGTTCGTCACCCTGCGCCTCATGCGCAAGGACAGCCTCTACCACAACCCGGTCGAGTGGGCCGGCACGATGCCCGGAATGAACTGGGCCGCGGTCGGCGCCCAGGCGCGGTGGACCCTGCGCGACCCCGCCACCGGCAAGGAGAACCACGACATCGACTGGCGGTTCCGGGTGGGCGACCTCGTCCGCCTCCGGCTGGTGAACGTCCGCGAGACGCTGCACGCCATGCAGCACCCGATGCACCTCCACGGCCAGCGGTTCCTCATCCTGGCGGTGAACGGCGTCCCCAACACCGACCCCGCCTGGAAGGACACGGTCCTTGTGCCGGCGGGGTTTGCGGTGGACCTTCTGGTGGAGTTCTCGAACCCCGGCCCCTGGATGCTCCACTGCCATATCGCGGAGCACCTGCAGGCCGGGATGATGACGACCATCCTCGTGGAGCAGCCATGACGTCCTCCTCCCTGCGCCGGGCGCTCGCCGCCGGCGCGCTCGCCGTTCTCGCGCCCGCCATCCTCGCCGCCCAGCGCCCCGCGCTGGCGCCGCCGGTGAAGGAATACGTGGTCGTGGACTCCCCGGTGGTGGCCATCACGAACGTCCTCGTGATCGACGGGACCGGCGCGGCGGCCCGGCCGGGCCAGACGGTCATCCTGCGTGACGGCCTGATCGCCGAGGTGGGGCCCACGAAGAAGGTGAAGGTGCCGGCGGGCGCGGCCGTGGTGGACGGGACCGGCAAGACGCTGATCCCCGGGATGGTCGGGATGCACGACCACATGTACTACTCGGCGGCGGGCGGCTACGACGCCCAGATGAGCTTCACCGGGCCCCGGCTCTACCTCGGCTCCGGCGTCACCACCATCCGCACCACCGGCAGCCAGTCGCCCTACGGCGACATCAACCTCAAGCGCCGCATCGACGCGGGGCAGGTGCCGGGCCCCCGGATCTTCGTCACCACCCCGTACCTCACCGGACCCGGCGGCGGCGGGACGATGTCGGTGGCGGAGACGCCGGAGCAGGCGCGCCGGTTCATCGCCTACTGGGCGGAGGAGGGGGCCACCTGGGTCAAGTTCTACACCAACATCAGCCAGGCGGCGATGGCGGCGGCCATCGACGAGGCGCACCAGCGCGGGATGCGCGCCACCGGGCACCTCTGCTCCGTCACCTTTCGCGAGGCGGTGGCGCTGGACATCGACGACCTGGCGCACGGCGGGATGACGGCCACCGACTTCGTGCCGGGCAAGGAGCTGGACAAGTGCCCGCGGAACTCGCTGGTGACCCTCGACAAGGAAGTCGCGGCATCGGGGCCGATCGCCACGCCGCTCATCCAGTACATGATCGCCAATGGGGCGTCGATGACCACGACCCCCGCGGTCTACGAGCTCTTCTACCAGCACCGTCCCGTCACCGAGGCGCGCTCCCTCGACCTCATGGCCCCCGCGGTGCGCGAGGCCTACCTGGCCGAGCGGGCCCAGATCGACACCACCACGAACTGGCCCCTGACGCCGGAGGGGTTCGCGCGGGCGCTGGCCTTCGACAAGGCGTTCTTCGACGCCGGGGGCATCCTCGGCAGTGGCGTGGACCCGACCGGCAACGGCGGCGCGCTTCCCGGCCTCGGCGACCAGCGCGGATACGAGTTGCTGATCGAGGGAAACTTCACCACCGAGCAAGCGGTGCAGGTGGTGAGCCTCAACGGCGCGCGGATCCTGGGCGTGGCCGACCGGTTCGGCTCCGTCGAGCCCGGGAAGGTGGCCGACCTCGTCCTGATCGACGGCGACCTCCGGACCGCGCCAACCGTGATCCAGCAGGTGGTGCTCGTGTTCAAGGATGGCGTGGGGTACGACTCCCCGAAGCTCATCGCCGCCACGAAGGGGCGGGTGGGCATTGACTGACCGGGATCGCGCGGGGTGACGCATGACGCCTGACCTGCAGTGGGTCCGTCCCGCCGACACCGAGCTGGACATGTTCGGCCTCACGCACATCGGCCGGGTGCGGAAGGAGAACCAGGACCACTTCATGCTCTGCACCGTGCACCCGCAGGTGGTGGTGCACGGCACGAGCCTGCCGGAGCCCGAGTCCCTCCCGCTCCGGGGCGAGCGGATCGCCACTTACATGCTGGTGGCCGACGGGGTGGGCAGCGGATCCGGCGGCGGCGAGGCGAGCCGCCTCGCCCTCGCCACCATCATGCACTACGTGTCCTCCTCCATGCGCTCCTACCACGCCGCCGGCGCGGCGACCGACGCGGAGTTCTACCGGGCGCTGACGCAGGCGGCGCTCGAGGCCCACGCGGCGGTGCGGGAAAAGTCCGTCCAGTTTCCCGAGGCCAAGATGGCCACGACGCTGACCCTGGCCGTCGCCGTCTTTCCCTGGATGTACGTGACCCAGGTGGGCGACAGCCGCTGCTACCGCTATTGGGACGGGACCCTGACGCAGGTCACGCGGGACCAGACGATCGCGCAGGGGCTGGTGGACCAGGGGTTGATGCCGGCGGATCGCGCCGCCCAGTCACCGTTCAGCCACGTGCTCTCGAGCGCCATCGGCGGCCAGGAGGCCTCGCCGGTGGTCTCCCGGATCGAGATCCCGCGCGGGTGCGTCATCCTGCTGGCCACCGATGGGCTCACCAAGCACGTCACCGACGCTGAGATCGCGATGCACGTGAAGCAGATGGAGTCGTCCGAACAGCTCTGCCGGACCCTGCTGGATCTGGTGCTCGAGCGCGGCGGCAGTGACAACGTCACGTTGATCGCGGCGCGGGCACCGATCCGCACCCCGGCGGCAGCGTGACCGACGCCCTCGCCCGCCTCAGTGGTGCCCTGGCCGACCGCTACCGTCTCGAGCGCGAGCTTGGCGCGGGCGGGATGGCCACGGTGTACCTGGCCGAGGACCTCCGGCACGCCCGGCGGGTGGCGGTCAAGGTGCTCCGGCCCGAGCTGGCGGCGGTCATCGGGGCCGAGCGGTTCCTGAGTGAGATCAAGACCACCGCCAACCTGCAGCATCCGCACATCCTGCCGCTCTTCGACTCGGGGGAGGCCGACGGCTTCCTCTTCTACGTGATGCCCTACGTGGAGGGGGAGACGGTGCGGGACCGGCTGACCCGGGAGAAGCAGCTCCCGGTGGCCGACGCGGTGCGGATCGCCTCGGAGGTGGCGAGCGCGCTCGACTACGCCCACCGGCACAACGTGATCCACCGCGACATCAAGCCGGAGAACATCCTCCTGCATGATGGCTCCGCGCTGGTGGCGGACTTCGGGATTGCCCTGGCGGCGAGCA
>CAZNLY010000019.1:36234-39858 GCA_964574295.1 uncultured Gemmatimonadaceae bacterium | reverse complement strand
TTGTACGACTGCGGCAGGTAGACCGCCACCATCCCCTCCAGGCCCAGCGAATCGAGCGACTCCCGCGTCAGGAACCCCAGCGCGTGGGCGTGGCCCCCGGGCATGAGCCGCACCACCACCGGCCGGTCGAAACGCTTCTTTTCCCCCACGAACGCCCCCAGCACCTCCTTGAGCGCGTTGTAGAGGAACCGCACCAGCGGCACCCGCTCCATGGCGGTCTCGACGAAGCCGAAGAGGGTGTCCCAGAGGAAGGTCGTGGCCAGCCACCCCGCCAGCGTGATGAGCACCAGCGTGGCGACGAACCCCGCGCCATGCCATGGGAGCTGGAGCCAGCCGTCCACCGCCTTGAACACCCGCCAGCAGACATACAGGGTGATGGCGGTCGGCGTGATGACGAGCAGGCCGTTGAGGAAATAGCGGGCGAGCCGGTTCATCAGCAGCACCTCGTCGGGCCGTTGCCGTAGCGGGCCGCCACGAAGGCGGCGTAGTGCTCCCGCTCCGACTGGGGCGGGAGGTGCGGGTGGTGGTCCCGATGGTGGGCCAGGTACGCCTGATAGTCCGGCATCCCGGCCAGGCGCCGGAGCGCGGCGAGGGCCCGCCGGAGCGCGGCGGCAAGATCATGTGGCATACGTCGTCTCCACAAAGGGCGTCTCGGTGCTCCGGGCCGGCAGGCGGCCGCGGACCACGCCGAGCCAGGTCCGCGCCGAGGACGCGATGACGAGCACCACCACCCCCATGAACAGGGCGGCCACGGCGGCATCCAGGCGGTCGTTGAAGATGAGCCGCGCCCCGCGCGCGGGGTCCATCGTGCCGGCGGCCACCTGCGCCGCGGTGGCGGCGGCGTGCGACAGGAACCCGAGGCGCGGGTCGGCGCTGAAGATCTTCTGCCAGCCGGCGGTGAGCGTCACCGCCAGGAGCCAGGCGAGGGGCAGGAGGGTCACCCACGCGTACCGGGCCTTGCCGGCGCGGATCAGGACGGTGGTGCCGAGGGAGAGCGCCACCGCGGCCAGCAGCTGGTTGCTGATGCCGAAGAGGGGCCAGAGGGTGTTGATGCCGCCCAGGGGATCCTGCACCCCCTGGATGAGGAACCATCCCCAGCCCGCCACCACCGCCGCCGAGGCGAAGATGGTGCTCGGGTACCACGAGGTGCGGCCCATCGGCTCCCAGAGATGCCCCGCCAGCTCCTGGAACATGAACCGGCCGACGCGGGTGCCGGTGTCCACCGTGGTGAGGATGAACAGCGCCTCGAACATGATGGCAAAGTGGTACCAGAGGGCGGTGAGGTGGGCGCCGAAGGCGCCGGAGAAGATGTGGGCCATGCCGACGGCCAGCGATGGCGCGCCGCCGGTGCGCGCCAGGAGGGTGGACTCCCCCACCGAGGCGGCGAGGGCCTGCATCTCGGCGGGCGTCACGGCAAAGCCCCAGCCGCGGATCGTCTCGGCCGCCGACTCGAGGGTGCCTCCCAGCGCGCCGAGGGGGGCGTTGATGGCGAAGTACACGCCGGGCTCGAGCACCGTGGCGGCGCAGAGCGCCATGACCGCCACGAACGACTCCATCAGCATCCCGCCGTAGCCGATGAGCGGCCCGTCGCCCTCCTGCCTCAACATCTTGGGGGTGGTGCCGCTCGCCACCAGCGCGTGGAAGCCGCTGATGGCGCCGCAGGCAATCGTGATGAAGGCAAAGGGGAAGAGCTTGCCGGCAAAGACCGGCCCGCTGCCGTCGATGAACGGCGTGAGTGCCGGCATCCGGAGCGGTGGGAGCACCACCAGGATCCCCACCGCCAGGAGGAGGATCGTCCCGATCTTCATGAAGGTGGAGAGGTAGTCCCGCGGACAGAGGAGCATCCACACGGGCAGAACGCTCGCCACGAAGCCGTAGCCGATGATGAGCCAGGCGATGGTGGTGGCGTTGGCGGTGAAGAGCGGCGCCAGGGTGGCGCTCTCCGCCACGTACCGCCCGCCCACCAGCGCCACGAGGAGGAGCGCCACCCCGCCCGCGGTGGCCTCCAGCGTCCGCCCCGGCCGCCACACCTTCATCCAGAAGCCCATCAGCAGCGCGATCGGGATGGTGCAGGCGATGGTGAACATTCCCCACGGGCTGTCCCGCAGGGCGTTGACCACCACGAGCGCCAGCACCGCGAGGAGGATGATCATGATGGCCAGGATGGCCACCATCGCGGCGAGGCCGGTGGCCGGGCCGATCTCCTCCTTGGCCATCTGCCCCAGCGACTTGCCGTCGCGCCGCATCGAGGCAAAGAGGATCACGAAGTCCTGCACCGCGCCCCCCAGCACCACGCCGAAGACGATCCAGAGCATCCCGGGCAGGTAGCCGAACTGCGCGGCGAGCACCGGCCCCACCAGCGGCCCCGCCCCGGCGATGGCGGCGAAGTGGTGCCCGAAGAGCACCCCGCGCGTGGTGGGGACGAAGTCCCGGCCGTTGCCGAGCCGCTCGGCGGGAGTCGCGCGGCGCGGGTCCACGCCCAGCACCCGCGTCGCCAGGAAGCGGGCGTAGAACCGGTACGCGACGAGATAGGTGCCGACGGCGGCGAGGACGAGCCATGCGGCGCTGATCGTCTCGCCGCGGTGGAGCGCCAGGACGCCCCAGGCCAGGGCGCCAAGCGCCGAGGTGGCGATCCAGAGGAGGGTCTGCATCGGCGTAAGATACGGGGCGCGGGCGTGCTTGCCCTCCCCCCTTTCGGGCCGTAGGTTCGACTCCCTATGCCCCAGACTCCAGAATACAAGGGCACGCACTGGCAGGCGGCCGCGTCCCGGCGGGGGGGCGGCGCGGTGCTGGAGCAGCCGGCGCCAATCGTGACCGAGCCCGGGCTCCGCGGCAAGGTGGCGGTCGTCACCGGCGGCGCCACGGGGCTCGGCCGCGCCATCGCGATCGAGTTCGGGCGGCAGGGGTGCCGGGTGGCGTTCTGCTTCGTGGACCTCCCGGGGCGGGACGTCACGGAGCAGGCGCTCCTGACCGAGACCGCGCTCCGCGCCACCGGCGTCGAGGTCTATGCCGCCAAGTGCGACGTGCGGGACGCGGAGGCGGTGGAGCGCTTCATCGGCGACGCGCGGCGCGAGCTGGGCGGGCTCCACATCCTGGTCAACAACGCCGGGATCGCGATGGACGGCGCCCTCTGGCGGATGTCCGACCGCGCCTGGGGCGAGGTGCTGGAGACCAACGTGACCGGCGCGTTCCACTGCATCCGCGCGGCGTCCCCCGTCTTCCGGGAACAGCAGTACGGAAAGATCGTCAACGTGAGCGCCCACCAGGCCGACCGGCCGGGGTTCGGCGTGGCCAACTACGCGGCGAGCAAGGCCGGAGTCATCGGGCTCACGCGGGCGGCGGCGGTGGAGCTGGGCCCGTCCAACGTCAACGTCAACGCCGTCGCCCCCGGCTTCATCCGCACCGAGCGGATGGCGATGCTCCCGCCCGACGTGGTGGACCGCGCCAAGAAGCACTCGGTCCTGGGGCGCGTGGCCGAGCCAGCCGACGTCGCCAAGGTCATCGCCTTCCTCTGTTCCGATGACGCCCGGCACGTGACCGGCCAGGTCCTGGCCGTGGATGGCGGCCTCTCCCTCGAGTAGTCGGCCTCGCCCCACCCCCTCCACCCGATTAGCTTTCCCGCGC
>CAZNLY010000019.1:27489-36134 GCA_964574295.1 uncultured Gemmatimonadaceae bacterium | reverse complement strand
TCCCTCGAGTAGTCGGCCTCGCCCCACCCCCTCCACCCGATTAGCTTTCCCGCGCACGGATTCGGGCCGCCAGCCGGCCCGAGGCCAAGTCTAACATCTTGCCTTTCTGTCACTTACCCACGTTGATGCCCGGGCGGCTCCCCGCTGCCCGAGCCGACCGGAGGGTGATCATGTCGCATCGCCATCGCATGGCGCTGGTGCTCGGATTCCTGGTGTTGGGTGGTGCGGGGACGGGGGCGTTCGGCCCCTCCCGCCTCGCCGCGCAGTCGCCGTCGCAGCAGCCCGCCACCGGCAAGGCGAAGATGCCCCCCGCCATCGCGCTCAACACCGCGGCGATCTCGGGACAGGTGGTCGGGGTGATGCCCACCACACTCATCACGGCGCGCGACAGCCTGGTGGGGAAGGCCCCGTTCACCGACCGCGCCGCCGCCATCCGCTGGGCCGATTCCCTCATCGGCGACGCGCTGCAGCTCCGGGCTCCGGAGGTGATCTGGAAGCTGCCGGCGCAGCTGCGGAGCATGGCCAAGCGCGCCCCGGGCATCGCCGCCGACCCCGACTACATGGGCCAGGCCGCGCTGCGCAACCCGCAGATCGAGAAGGTGCCTGACCCGCTCATGGCCAACCTGCGCACCCTGATGGCGCTGGCGGGCGGCCGCTTCGTCCTGGTGCCCGCCTCGCTCTCCTTCCAGCACGACAGCACCGGCGCCGTGGAGACGCACCTGAACCTGGCGGGCGTGGACACCCGGACCGGCAACGTGGCCTTCCGGAGCTACATCAAGGCGGCCGGACCCACCCCGGCGGCGGCGCTCGACTCGGCGATGGCCATCCTGATGCCCACGGTGAGCGTGGAATGACCCACGTCGTCACGCTGATCCCGGGCGACGGGATCGGCCCCGAGATTTCCGAGCAGACGCGGCGGGTGCTCGAGGCCACGGGCGTCAGGTTCGAGTGGGTGGAGCAGGTGGCGGGAATGGCGGCGGTGGACAAGACTGGCGACCCGCTCCCCGACGCCACCCTCGAGAGCATCCGCCGCACTCGGCTGGCGCTCAAGGGGCCCCTCACCACGCCGGTGGGCGGCGGCTACCGCTCGGTCAACGTGGCGCTCCGGAAGGAGTTCGAGCTCTACGCCAACCTGCGGCCCACCCGCTCGTTTGCCGGGCTCGGCCGCTTCCAGGGCGTGGACCTGGTGCTGGTGCGCGAGAACGTCGAGGGGCTCTACGTGGGCGTGGAGCACTTCGTCCGGGTGGGCAGCGACCCGCGCGCCGTGGCGGAGTCGATGGCCATCGTGACCCGCCAGGGGTGCGAGCGGATCATCCGCTACGCCTTCGAGTACGCCGTGCAGCACGGCCGCAGGAAGGTGACCATCGTCCACAAGGCCAACATCCTCAAGATGGTGAGCGGGCTCTTCCTGGAGGTGGGGCGGGCCGTCGGGGCGGAGTACGCCGGCCGGGTGGAGTTCAACGACCTCATCATCGACAACGCCGCCATGCAGATGGTGCTGCGGCCCGAGCAGTTCGACGTGATGGTCACGACCAACATGTTCGGCGACATCCTCAGCGACCTGGCGGCGGGGCTGGTGGGCGGCCTCGGGCTGGCCCCCGGCGGCAACATCGGCACCGGCGCCGCCATCTTCGAGGCGGTGCACGGCAGCGCGCCCGACATCGCGGGGAAGGGCGTCGCCAACCCCTCGGCCCTCATCCTTGCCGGCGCCATGATGCTCGACCACCTCGGCGAGGGGGCGGCCGCCGCCGCCGTTCGCGGCGCCGTGACCCGCGTGGTGGAGCAGGACGGCGTGCGCACCCGCGACCTGGGCGGCACCGCCTCGACCCGGGAGTTCGGCGATGCAATTGTCCGGCGGATCGCCTGACGTTCCCTGCCTCACCTGCGGCAAGCGGGTGTTCGGGCTGCGCTGGGGCACCGACTGCCCCGAGTGCCACGCCAGGCGCGCGGCGCACGCCAATCGCCTGGCCGGCCGGGTGGCGCTCGTGCTGACCGCGCTGATGGCCGCCTACGTCTGGTTCCGGGTGCCCGCCGGCTCCGCCCTCGGCCGGCTGTACGGCGCCATTGCCGTCCTGGCCACCTACGTCCTGGTGCGCCGCATCACCAGCCGGATTGCCATGGAGTACCTCCCCCGATGACTCCACTCCGCCACCTGCCGCTCGCGGCGCTGCTCCTCGCAGCCGCCCTCCCGCTCGAGGCCCAGACCGGCCTCACCATCTACAACTCGGGCCGCGTGCTGGTGCGCCGCACCCTCGACGTGAAGGTGCCCAAGGGGGCCTCGGAGCAGCGGGTGAGCCTCGGCACCCTCGAGCCGGCCACGCTCTTTCCGCTCGACCCGGCGGTGAGCCTCCTGGCCGCCACCTACGACGGCGGCACGGACCAGCAGAGCACCCTTCGGCGCTCGGTGGGGAAGAGCCTCCTCTTCCAGCGCGGGCCCGCCGTGGCGGACACGGTGCGCGCCACCCTGCTTGCCGTGGACCCGGAGCGCTACCGCCTGGCCGACGGCTCGGTGGCCTTCCAGGCCCCCGGTGTGCCCCGCTTTCCCGCCGACGCGGTGATCGTGGAGCCGAGCGTGGCGCTCTCGCTCACCAGCACCAAGGCGCTCCCCTCCCTCGGGCTCGGCTACTTCACCGGCGGCGCCGCCTGGTCGGCCAGCTACCAGGTGACGCTCGGCGGGAAGGAGGCACGGGTGGCGGGGAGCGCGGTGGTGGAGTCGAGCGCGCTGAATGTCGCGGACGCGGAGCTCCAACTGCTTGCTGGTGACGTCGGGGCTCCGCCTGCGGCGCCCCCGATGGCGTGGGCGAGAGGGGTGGTCGTCGGCACAAACGCCTTTGAGGAAGCGAGCGTCAGCAAGGAGGAGCGGCTCGGAGAAGCGCACCTCTACACCGTGCCTGGGAAAGTGACCCTCCGTCCAGGCCAGACGACGGTGCAGGCGCTGTTCCAGCCGGCCTCGGGGCCCGTCGCCAAGCGACTCGTTGTGCGGTCCGGGCTCCCGTACTGGGGCGCGATCCAGCAGATAGGCGATGCCGAGGATGTCCCCGTCAATGTGACCTACGTCGTGACCCGGGCGCTCAAGACGCCCTTCGGCGATACGCCGCTCCCCGCCGGCCAGGTGCAGATCTACCAGCCGGACGCCGCGGGCCGCCTGCAGGTCATCGGGTCGGCGCACATCGGGCACACCGCCGCCGGCCAGCCGATGGAGCTCGAGGCCGGCACGGCCTTTGATTACACCGCCAAGCGGAGCCAGACCGCATACGCAAGCACGAGAGAGCCCCTGGGTACCTACACCGTGGCAGCCGACTACAGCGTGACGCTGGCCAATGCCACCGACTCCGCCGCCACGATCGACGTGCTGGAGGAGCGGGGCGGCGACTGGTCGGTGGTCCAGAGCTCGCTGCCCGCCGAGCGGGTGTCGAGCACCCGGGTGCGCTTCCGGGTGCCGGTGCCGGCCAGGGGCGAGGCGACCCTGACCTACCGGATCAAGGCCACCTGGTGAGCCGGTTCACGATCCTGCACCTCTCCGACCTCCACTTCGGGAGGCCGGTGATCCTGGCGCAGATTGCCGCCGTGGAGCGCCAGCTCGGCGAGCTCGCCCCCGACGCCATCGTCGTGGCGGGCGACATCAGCCAGCGGTCCCGGCACGGCGAGTTCCAGCGCGGCCTCGCCTTCCTGGAGTCGGTGCGGCGCACGGCGCCGACGCTGCTGGTGCCCGGCAATCACGACGTCGAGTGGTGGAAGAGCCCCTTCCACCTCTTCGGCAGCCGTGTCGTGTATGCCAAGTACCGGAAGTACTTCGGCGACGAACTGACCCCGACCCTCCGGCTCCCGGGGCTCACGATCGCCGGCGCCCTCTCTGCGCACGGCCTGTCCGTTGGGTCGATGACCTGGAACCAGCGGGACCTGACGGTCAAGGGCCACCTCCCCTCCTCGGAGACGCGCCGCCTTGCCGCGCTCTTTTCCGCGGAGCCGGCGGGCACCGCCAGGGTGGCCGTGCTGCACCACAACGTGCTCCGCGGCCGGATCTCGAACCGGATGGGGCTGGCGCACTGGGCGTCGGCGCAGGGGCGGCTCGACGCCACCGGCGCCGACGTGGTGCTCTGCGGCCACGACCACGAGGAGGGGGCGGGGCAGCTGCCGCGCGGGACGGTCATCAGCACCTCCAGCACGCTGACCGACCGCACCCGGGGCAAGCGCCCGGCGGTGTTCAACCTGGTGCGCCTCGACGCCGACTCGGTGCGCGTGGAGCACTGGCGGTGGGAGGCGGCGGCGGGGCGGTTCGTGGCGTCGGACAGCCACGCCTTCGCGCGGCGCGGGCAGGCGCGGGAGCCCCTGGGTGCCGCTCGCGTCGCCTGAGGCGGCGGAGGCCGAGCTCCGCCGCCGGCTGGAAGTGCTGGGCATGCCGCCGTTCCGCGGCTTTGCCACGCACACCAACCGGACGGTGCTGCTGAGCGTCACCCCCCGCGGCGTCCTGCGGCTCCACCGCGGGTATGCCTGGGCCCCCGACCGGGTGCTCGAGGCCATCGTGCGGTACGTACGCCCCGGTGCGCGCCGCACCACGCGGCGGCTGGCCGAGCGGGAGTTCCTGGGGTTTCCGGTGGAGGCGCACGCGCCCCCCGCGCACCCGCGGCGGCAGGGTGGCCGGGACCTCCCGCGCCCCGGCGATGACACGGTGCTGGACCGGCTCCGCGAGGCGCACCGGCGCTACAACGCCGAGCACTTCGGCGGGGCGCTCGCCGAGATCCCCTTCCGGCTCTCGGGCCGGATGCGGACCCGCTTGGGCGAGGTGGCGCTCGACCCGCGGAGCCTCCGGCCGCTCGAGATTGCGCTCAGTCGGGCGCACCTGCGGCACGGCTGGGTGGAGGTGGAGCGGACGCTGCTCCACGAGATGGTGCACCAGTGGCAGGCGGAATCGGGGCTGGCGGTGGACCACGGCCCCGCGTTCCGCCGCAAGGCCCGCGCGGTGGGCATCGCGCCGAGGGCGCGCCGCGACCTGGCGGGCCCGGCAGGGCAACGTCGCACATGAACCGTCAACGGTAACCGTTCGAGGCACACGGCAATGGCAAACGCATTCACGGGCGTGGACTTCTACGACATCGACAGCCTCCTCTCCGAGGAGGAGCGCGCGGTCCGCGACACCGTCCGCGCCTGGGTGGACGAGCACCTCATGCCGGTCATCGGCGAGGCGTACATCAAGGGCGAGTTCCCGAAGCACCTGATCCCGGGGATGGCCGAGCTCGGCTTCTTCGGCGCCAACCTCCCCGAGGAGTACGGCTGCGCCGGGCTCAACAACGTCTCCTACGGCCTCATCATGCAGGAGCTGGAGCGGGGCGACAGCGGCATCCGCTCCTTCGCGTCGGTGCAGGGAGCGCTGGTGATGTACCCGATCTACGCCTTCGGCTCCGAGGAGCAGAAGAAGCACTGGCTGCCGCGGCTGGCCGCCGGCAAGGAGATCGGCTGCTTCGGGCTCACCGAGCCCGACTACGGCTCCAATCCCGCCGGGATGATCACCACCGCCCGGGAAACGAAGGACGGGTGGCTCCTCAACGGCGCCAAGATGTGGATCACCAACGGCTCGCAGGCCACCGTCTCCGTCATCTGGGCCAAGACCGGCCCCATAGACGACGCGAGGTCGATCCGCGGGTTCATCGTCCCGACCAACACCAAGGGCTACACCGCCAAGGACCAGAAGGGGAAGCTTTCCCTCCGCGCCAGCGACACCAGCGAGATCGTCCTGACCGATTGCCTGGTGCCGAAGGACGCCCTGCTTCCCAAGTCGGGCGGCATCAAGAGCCCGCTCATGTGCCTCACGCAGGCGCGGTACGGCATCGCGTGGGGGGGCATCGGCGCCGCCATGGCCTGCTACGACGAGGCGCTGAGCTACGGGAAGCAGCGCATCATGTTCGGCAAGCCGATCGCCCAGACGCAGCTCCAGCAGGCGCGGCTGGCCGAGATGCTGACCGAGATCACCAAGGCGCAGCTCCTCACCCTGCAGCTTGGCCGGCTCAAGGACCGCGGCACGATGACGCCGGAACAGGTGTCGCTGGCCAAGCGGAACAACATCCACATGGCCTGCGAGGCCGCGCGCGAGGCGCGCCGGCTCCTCGGCGCCAACGGCATCCTGGCCGAGTACCACTCGATGCGGCACATGGCCAACCTCGAGTCGGTGTACACCTACGAGGGGACGCACGACATGCACACCCTCATCCTGGGCCAGGCCGTGACCGGCCTCGGCGCCTTCGTCTAGCCTTCGCCGCAGGGGTATCGCCGTGAAGATTGCCGTCTGCATCAAGCGGGTGCCCGACATGGACCTCCGGTTCCAGGTCGCCGCCGGGGGCACCGGGCTCGATCCCGCCGGGCTCAAGTACGACATCGCCGACTTCGACGGCTACGCCGTCGAGGCGGCCCTCCAGCTGGTCGAGAAGCAGGGCCCCGGAGAGGTGGTCGTGGTCTCGGTCGGGCCCACTGCCGTGCAGGAGACCCTCCGCAAGGCGCTCGGCATGGGCGCCGACCGGGCCATCCAGCTCGACGCCGCGGAGGTGCCGTTCGATGGCCTCGCGATTGCCGCGGCGCTCGCGGCGGAGCTCAAGGACGGTGGCTACGACCTCGTGCTCTTCGGGCGGATGGCCACCGACAGCGCCAACCAGACCGTCGGCCCGATGACCGCGCATCTGCTCGGGCTCCCGTGCGTCACCGCCGTGTCCAGGCTGGAGATTGCCGGTGGGAAGGGCAGCGCCGACCGCCAGCTCGAGGGCGCGGTGGAGACGGTGGGGTTCCCGCTGCCGGCGGTGGTGACGATCGACGAGGGCGTCGCCCGGCCCCGGCTCCCGTCGCTCAAGGGGATCATGGCGGCCAAGAAGAAGCCGCTGGAAGTCCGGCCGGCGCAGCTCGGGGCCGCGCGGCTCACGGTGCAGTCGATTTCCCTGCCGCCGGACCGGCCGCCGGGCCGCATCATCGGCGAGGGCGCCGACGCGGTGCCCGAACTCATCCGCCTCCTCCAGACCGAAGCGAAGGTGCTCTGATGGCCACCATGTTCGCGTTTGCGGAGAGTCGGGGCGGGGCGCTGCGGAAGGTGGCGCTCGAGGCGGTGTCCGCCGCCCGGCGCGCGGCTGACGCCACCGGCGGCGGCGAGGTGCACGCACTCCTCATCGGCGCACCGGGCATCTCGGCCAGGGCCGAGGCGCTGGGCAAGGCCGGTGCGGATGTGGTCGTCGTGGTCGAACATGCCGGACTCGAGCGCTACAGCCCGGAGGTGTTCGCCGCCACGGCGGCCGCGCGGCTGTCGGGCGGTGCCTATCGGGGCGCGTTCTTCGCCGCCTCCGCCCAGGGGCGCGACCTGGCCCCGCGGGTGGCCGCCGCCCTCGGCGTCGGCCTGGCGTCCGACCTGACGGAGTTCGCCTTCGAGGGCGACGCCGTGGTCGGCAAGCACCCGACCCACATCGGGAAGATCATCACCACCGTGCGGCTCACTGGCACCCCGGCCATCGTGACGCTGCGGCCCGGTGCCGTGCCGGCCTCGGAATCGCCGCGGGCAGGGAAGGTGGAGGCCGCCCAGCCCGGCCTGGACCCGGCCGCGGCGCGCGTCGTGGTCACCGCCGTCGGCGCCAAGGGCGACGCCCAGCTCGACCTGGCCGACGCGCCGGTGATCGTCTCGGGCGGGCGCGGCCTGCGCGAGGCCGCGAACTTCAGCCTGGTGGAGGAGCTGGCCGCCGCGTTTGGCAACGCCGCCGTCGGCGCCACGCGGGCCGTGACTGACGATGGCTGGCGCGACCCCTCCACCCAGATCGGGCAGACGGGTCGGATCGTGAGCCCGGATCTCTACGTGGCGGTGGGAATCTCCGGTGCCATCCAGCACCTGGCCGGCATGCGCACGTCGCGGACGATCGTGGCGATCAACAAGGACAAGGACGCGCCGATCTTCAAGCTGGCCGACTACGGCATCGTGGGCGACCTCTTCGAGGTGCTACCCCGCCTGACCGAGGAGGTCAGGAAGGCCCGCGCCGCGCACTAGCTAGTGCCATCCCCCCGGCAGCAGCCGGGGGACCCGGCGGCGATACTCCGCATACTCGGGCGCGCGTTCCGTCATCCAGCGTTCCTCCACGCGCGCCTTCCCCTCGAAGTACGCCAGCGCCACCGCGAACACCACCGCGCCGATGGCCCACCCGCCCCGCAGCACCCCGTAGCCGCCGAGCGCCACGCAGATGCCGGTGTAGATCGGGTGGCGCACGAGGCGGTAGACGCCGCCCGTGATCAACCGGCCTTCGGCCAGCGGCTGGGTGGCCGGGGTCAGGTTGCGGCCGAGCGCGGCGATGCCGGCCCAGAGGGTGCCCAACCCGAGGGCAATGAGCATCCCGCCGACCCAGCGCGCCGTTCCGGCGGGATCGGGCGTGCCGCGCTGCGCCGCGGCCCACGGCACGCCGGCCAGGACGAGCGCGAAGAGCGTCACCTGGCCCCAGACCCACGGGTCCCTCACCGCCGATCGCCGAGTCATTTGGATTGCCTTCCCGGGTTGGAAGCCCTTGAAGAGGAACGGGTTACCTCGGTCTGCCGAGTCGCGGTGCGCGCCGGAGCGCGTTATATTCTCCCGCGCTCTCTCGCTCGCAATCTAAGGAGTGCCCCCTGTGTCCCCCATCCTCCCGAGCCGCCAC
>CAZNLY010000019.1:0-27389 GCA_964574295.1 uncultured Gemmatimonadaceae bacterium | reverse complement strand
CTCGCTCGCAATCTAAGGAGTGCCCCCTGTGTCCCCCATCCTCCCGAGCCGCCACCAGCGGGACCTTCCGCTCGACCAGCTGATCCGTGCGGAACCCCCTGGCGCCGAGGCGCTCGAGATGGACGTGGTGTTCGTGGGCGCGGGTCCGGCGGGGCTGTCGGGCGCCATCGAACTCGCGCGTCTGGCCAAGGCCGACGGCACCCTCGGCGAGCTCAACATTGCCGTGCTCGAGAAGGCCTCCGGACTCGGCGAGCACAACCTCTCCGGCGCGGTGGTCAACCCGCGCGCCTTCCGCGAGCTCTTTCCCGACCTGACCGACGCCGACTTTCCCTTCCGCCAGCGGGTGGACGCCGAGGCGGTCTATTTCCTGACCGAAGGTGCGGCGCGCCGGATCCCGACGCCGCCCACCATGCACAACAAGGGCAACTACTCCGCGTCGATCTCCGAGATGGTGCGCTGGCTCGGTGCCAAGGCGGAGGAGTTGGGCGTCAACATCTTCACCGGCTTCCCGGTGGACGCGCTGCTGGTCGAGGGGACGGCGGTCCGGGGCGTGCGCACCACCCCCTCCGGCCTCGACCGCGACGGCACCCCCGGCGGCGACTTCACCCCGCCCACCGACATCACCGCGCGGGTGACGGTCCTGTCGGAGGGGACGCGTGGCACCCTGGCCCAGGCATGGTGCCAGTGGCAGGGGGTCACGTCGCCGAATCCCCAGATCTTCGCGCTCGGGGTCAAGGAACTCTGGAAGGTGGCGCGGCCGCTCGACCGGGTCATTCACACCATGGGCTGGCCGCTGCCCTCGGATGCGTTTGGCGGGAGCTGGTGCTATCCCCAGGGGCCGGAGCAGGTGTCCATCGGCCTGGTGGCCGGCCTTGACTACAAGAACGTCCATCTCGACGTCCACACCCTCCTCCAGCGCATGAAGCTCCACCCGCTCTTCCGCGAGATCCTCGCGGGGGGGGAACTCCTCGAGTGGGGCGCCAAGACGATTCCCGAGGGCGGCTACCATGCGCTCCCCGCCCGCCGCACCGGCGACGGCGCGGTGCTCGTGGGCGACGCCGCCGGCTACGTGGACGTCCCCTCCCTCAAGGGGGTGCACTACGCGATGCAGTCAGGCATCTACGCCGCGCGGGCCATCGTCGCGGCGCTCAAGGCGGGCGACCCCTCCGCCGCGGCGCTGGCCGCCGCGGACCGCGCCCTCGACGCCAGCTACGTGCGTAACGACCTCCACCGCACCCGGAACATGCGGCTGGCCTTCAAGGACGGATTCGTGATGGGTGCGGCCAAGGCGGGGCTGATGACGCTCACCGGCGGCCGCTTCCCCGGCGGCCGGATCGCCATGCATGCCGACGCCGACGCCCCGCGCGAGGCCGGCGAGGAGACTCCGCTCGTCCCCGACGGGCGGCTCACCTTCGGCAAGCTGGACGCAGTCTTCAAGTCGGGCAACGCCACGCGCGACACGATCCCGAGCCACCTCCTCGTGGGGCGCGACATCACCCCCGAGGTGGCCGACTTCTACGCCCATCTCTGCCCGGCCGGCGTCTATGAACGGGTGGGCGACGAGCTCCGCGTGAACCCGCCGAACTGCGTGGACTGCAAGGCCACCGACGTCCTCGGCCCCCGCTGGACCCCCCGCGAGGGGGGCAGCGGGCCCCGCTACCGGGCGATGTAGCCGATGCCCCAGCGCACCCTGACCGCTCAGGCGCCGAACGGCGCGAGTCACCCCCGCGCCGTGGAGGCGGAGGGGATCTGGACGGCGCCCGACCCGATGCTGGTGGACGCTGGCGCCGCCGGCGAGCTCCTGGTGGCCAAGGTCCGCATCGCCCTGGTGGCGATGGTCACCGTCATCCCGATCGTCAACGTCATCGTCTCGTCCTGGATGCTCGAGTCCTACGTGGGGCTCGGCGCCTGCCTCGTGGCGCTCGCGTTTGCGCTGTCGGTCTGGCTCGTGGTGCGGCGGGGCTTCTATCGCCCGTGGCTCGGCATCCTGACCAGCGCGGTGGACGTCACCATCGTGACCGGGGCGCTGGTGGCCTTCATGCTCTTCGACACGCCGCACGTGGCCATCAACAGCCGCGTGATGTTCTCCGTGTACTTCTTTGCCATCGGGGCGTCGAGCCTGCGCTACGATACCCGGGTGTGCATCGTGGCCGGCGCGCTGGCGGTCCTCCAGTACCTGGGCGTGATCGTGGCGGCGGTGACGTTCTGGGACCTCAACGACATGAAGTACGCCCCGTTCACCTACGGCATGGTGCTCTGGGGCGACCAGGTGGGGCGGCTCATCCTCCTCGCGGCATCGTCGGTGCTCAGCACGGCGGTGGTGTACAACGCACGGAAGCTCCGGCAGATGTCGGCGCGCGATCGCCTGACCGGCCTCCTCAACCGGAGCTTCTTCGAGGCGCGCCTCCAGGCGGAGGTGACTCGCGCGCGCCGCCACGGGCACCCGCTGGCCGTGGCCCTCCTCGACCTCGACCGCTACAAGAACTTCAACGATCGCTACGGCCACGCGAGCGGCGACGTGGCGCTGCGGGTGCTGGCCGGCGTGTTGATGAAGGGACTGCGGACGAGCGACGTCGTGGCACGCTACGGCGGGGACGAGTTCGTGGTGCTGCTGCCCGAGACGGGGCCGCGGGCGGCGTTCGACAAGCTGGAGCAGTTGCGCCTGGCGGTGGCGCGTGCGGAGTTCGCCATCCCGCGCCACGACCTCACCGCCCAGTTCACCCTGAGTGTCGGGGTGGCCTCCCTCCCCGACGACGGCACCGACCCGGTGGAGCTCCTCGAGGTGGCCGACCGCCGCCTCTTCGAGGCCAAGGACGGCGGCCGCAACCGCGTCGTCGGGGGCGCCGACTAGGCCGCGGCTTCCTCCGCCCGGGCCCGGCGCTGGCCCTCCGCCACGTCCACCCGCGCCAGCAGCGCCCCGCCCAGCAGGAAGAACCCCACCACCGAGGCCACCGCGGCGCGGCTCGACCCGGTGAGCGCGATGGCCAGGGAGAAGGCCGCCGGCCCGATGATCCCGGCAAACTTCTCGAACACGGCGAAGAACCCGAAGAACTCCCCCGACAGGTGGCGCGGCACCATGCTCGCAAAGAGCGAGCGGCTCAGCGCCTGCACCCCGCCCTGCACCATCCCCACCAGCACGGCCAGCGCGATGAAGTCCCGGTCGGTGCGCATGAAGTACCCCAGCGCGCTGATGCCCACGTACGCCACGAGGCCGAGGAAGATGGCGGGACGGGTGCCGATCCGGCCGGCGAGCCAGCCGAACAGGTAGGCAAACGGCACCCCGACGAACTGCACCAGCGCGATGGCCGCGATCATCGTCGTCCGGCCGATGCCGATCTCCTCGCCGTAGATGGCCGCCATCCGGATGATGGTCCCGACGCCGTCGTTGTAGATGAGGAACGCGACGAGCAAGAGAAAGGCCTGCCGGTAGCCGCGGAGCGCGCGGAAGGTGTGTCCCAGCCGGCGGAACGCCGCGCGCACCGCGCCGAGCCGGGCCTCCTCCGGGTCGAGCGGCCGTCCGGGGGGTTCCGGCACCCGCCGGAAAAGCGGAATGCTGAAGGCCACCCACCAGAGCGCGGTCAGGATGAACGTCAGCCGCGTCGGGAGCGTCGCCTCGTCGGGCGGGAGCCCGGGGCCGCTCGGCAGTCCGAAGGTGCCGGGCGCCAGGATGAGGGCCAGGCACGCCAGCAAGAAGAGCCCGCCGCCGAGGTACCCGAGGGCGTAGCCGGCGGTGGAGACGCGATCCATCTCGTCGGGGGCGGCCACGTGCGGCAGGAGCGAGTCGTAAAAGACGAAGCTGCCGTTGACGCCGATGTTCGCCACCACGAACAGCCCGGCGGCCAGGAGCCACTGTCCGTGGTGGATGCACACCATGGAGGCCACGGCCGCCGCCCCGAGCGCCAGGAAGGCGGCGAGGAGCCGCTTCTTGGCGGCGGAGTGGTCGGCCACGGCGCCGAGGATGGGAGAGAGGACGGCGATGATGGTGAGGCCGATGGTGGTGGCGAGCCCGAACCGGTACGTCGCCTCCACCGGCGGGAGCCCTTCCGCCGCCACCGCCCCGAAGAAGGTGGGGAAGATGGCGGTGACGATGACCACGTACATCGCGGAATTGGCCCAGTCGTAGAGCATCCACGCCCGGACGGCCGGCCGCCGCAGCAGGTCCCTCACCGGCCCCGCCTCGGCCGGGCGAATCCCGTGGCAACGGCGGTGGCCACGGCGCGGGGCACCGCCCGCGTGAGCCAGGCCGATGCGGCGGCAAACGGACCCGAGAAGACATGACTCCGGCCCGCCAGGTAGCCGCGCAGTCCTGCGCGCACCGCCGCGGCCGGCGACTGGAGGAACGGCCACCCCGGCGGGCGTTCGAGGTGCGCCTCGGCAAACCAGCCGGTCGCCACGGGGCCGGGGCAGAGCGCCGTGCAGCGGACGCCGGTGCCGCGAAGCTCGTGGTGCAGCGACTCGCTCCAGGCCAGCAGGTATGCCTTGCTGCCGGCGTAGGTGGAGAGCCACGGAAGGCCCTGGAACGCGGCGATGCTCGCCACGTTGAGGAGGCCGCCGCGCCCGCGGGCCACCATCTGGGGCAGGAGGCGGAGCGCCAGCTCGGTCGGCACCCGCACGTCGATGTCCACCACGCGCAGCTGCCCGGCGAGGGGCGCCTCGTGCCCCCGGCCCACCAGCCCGATGCCGGCATTGTTGATGAGATGGTCGACGACGTGGCCCCGCGCCGCCAGCTCGTGCACGAGCCCCGCGACGCCTCCCGGGAGCGCGAGATCCGCCTCGACGGTGTCCACCAGGGCGCCCGCGGCGCGGGCGGTCGCCGCCGCGGCAGCGAGGCGCGCAGGGTTCCGCGCCGTCAGCACCAGGGTGGCGCCCGAGGGGGCCAGCGCCTCGGCAAAGGCGGCGCCGATGCCGCTGGAGGCGCCGGTGATCAACACCGTGGAGCCCGCGAAGGGGGAGAAGTTCACGTCCCGCCTCCGGGGGCCGGACGCGACTTGTACATGGAGAGCAGGACCGAGCCCACGAGGACGGCGAGGATCACGCCGAGGGAAATGCCGATGGGCACGTGGAAGAGCCCGTTGAGGACCATCTTGCACCCGACGAACACCAGGATGGTGGCCACACCGGGCTTGAGGTACTCGAAGCGGTCCATCATGCCGGCCAGCACGAAGAAGAGCGCGCGGAGGCCAAGGATCGCGAAGACATTCGAGCTGTAGACGATGAACGGGTCGCGCGTCACGGCGAAGATGGCCGGGATGCTGTCGATGGCGAAGACGAGGTCGGACCACTCGATGACCAGCAGCACGAGCAGGAGCGGCGTGGCCATCCACCCGGTCAGGGACCTGGTGAAGAACCGCTGGCCGTCGTAGGCGTCCGCCATCGGGATGAAGCGGCGGGCCAGGCGCACCAGCGGGTTCCGCTCCGGTTCCAGGCGGTCGTCCACCCCGCGAAACATCCGCCAGCCGGTGAGGATGAGGATCCCGCCGAAGAGGTAGATGATCCAGGTGAACCGGGCCAGGAGCAGCGCGCCGAGCCCGATCATCAGCGCGCGCATGACCAGCGCCCCGAGGATGCCCCACTTGAGGATGCGCGGCTGGAGCTCCGCCGGGACGGCAAAGTACTGGAAGATGAGGAGGAAGACGAAGAGGTTGTCCACGCTGAGCGAGAGCTCGATCACGTAGCCGGTGTAGTACTCCAGCGCCACGCGGGAGCCGTCGCGGATCCAGAGGAAGCCGCCGAAGAGAAGGGCGAGCGTCACCAGGCTGGCGCTCCAGGTGAGCGCCTCCCGGAACGACAGGACGTGCGACTCGCGGTTGAGGACCCCGAGGTCGAGCACCAGCAGCGCCATCACGACGGCGCTGAACCCGAGCCAGGTGGCGGGATCCTGGAGCATCGGTCAGAACCCCGGCTGGTCGGCGTGGACCGGGTCGGCCAGGAGGATCGCGGCCAGCGGGCTGCCGGCGGGCGTCTCGTGCTGGCCCTCGGGAATGACCAGCAGGGCGTTGGCCCGCACCATCGACGTGAGGATGCCCGACCCTTGCGGGCCGGTCAGGCGCGCCTCCGGTCCGTCGGCACCGTCGCGCACGACGGCGCGGAGGAAGTGCTGCAGCGTGGGCCGGAGGGAGATCGGCTCCGCGGCGCGCACCGTCACCGCGCGCCGGAAGGGAAGGCGGTGCCCCGCCAGGGTCCGGATGGCCGGGCGCACGAACAACTCGAAGGTGACCATCGCGCTCACCGGGTTGCCGGGCAGCCCGATCCACGGCACGCCCAGCACCCGGCCGAATCCAACCGGGGCGCCCGGCCGCATCCGCAGCTTCCAGAAGTCGATCCGCCCGCCCAGCTCCCCCACCACCGCGCGCAGGTGGTCGTGGTCGCCGACGCTGATCCCGGCCGTCGTGACGAGCAGGTCGCACTCGGGGGCCCGGGCCAGGTGCTCGCGCAGGCTCTCCGGCGTGTCCCGCGCGAGCCCGAGGTTGAGCGGCTCGCCGCCCGCCAGCCGGACCAGCGCCGCCAGGGTGTGGCTGTTGGAGCTCGCCACCTTGCGCCCGCTCAGGATCTCCTCGGGGCGGTCCACGTCCACGATCTCGTCGCCCCCGCCGAGGATCCCCACCCGGGGCCGACGGAACACGAGCGGATGGGACACTGCCAGCGAGGCGAGCACCCCGAGCTCGGCGGGGCCCAGCTCCGTCCCGGCGTCGAGCACCGTCTCGCCGCGCCGGATGTCCTCGCCCGCCCGGCGGATGTTTACCCCCGCGTCGCGGTCCCTCCGGATGGCCACCACGTCGGCCCCGAGGTCGGTGTCCTCCTGCCGGATGACGCCGTCGGCGCCGTCGGGCAGCGGCGCCCCGGTGAAGATCCTCGCGCACTCCGCGGTGCCGAGGGAGCGCGTCGGGAAGCGGCCGGCCGGCACCGTCTCCACCACCCGCAGCGACACCGGGTGCTCCGCCGTGGCGCCGCGGACGTCCACCGAGCGGACGGCGTAGCCGTCCATCGCGGAGTTGGTCCAGGCGGGGATGTCGAGGGGGCTGACCAGCGGCTCGGCCAGGACGCTGCCGAGCGCGTCGTCGAGGGGAACGCGGAGCGCGGGCTGCCGCTCGACGGCCGCCACCACTCGGAGCGCCGCCTCGCGCGCGGAGAGGGCGGTCACGGGCCGATCACGCGCGCGCCGTCCCATCCGATGTTGGCCAGGAGCTGCAGCCACATCGTGTCGCGGAAGCGGAGCACGTGGCAGTTGGCCCGGAGGTCGCTGTCGGTCACGATGGCCAGCCACTGGTCGGCGAGTTCGTGGGTGGCGTCGTAGATCGGGGTGGACGCCGCCGCCGTCCGGAACACCTCGATCTTGGGCAGCGGATGGCGGGTGAACCCCTCGACCAGGACGATGTCCGCCCCGTCGAGGTAGCGGCGCGCGAGGGCCATCGGATCCTGGTCGTCGGGTGAGCGCTCCACCAGCACGCGGAGGTCCGGCGAGGCCACCAGCACGCGCTCGGCCTTCCCCTCATGGAAGTGGCGGTAGCTGTCGGTGCCCGGGGTGTCGAGGGTGGCGGGGTGGCTGGCGTGCTTGATCGTCATGACCCGCTTGCCGCGGCGGACGTACTCCGCAGCCAGCGCCACGGTGAGCGTGGTCTTGCCGGTGTCCTTGCGGCCTACGATGGAGAGGATGCGAGTTGCCGCCACAGCGTCTCCGCCCGGGTGAGGTCGTCCGGCGTGTTCACGTTGAAGAACAGGACGGCCGGGTCTCCGAAGGCCGCCACTGCGTCGGCAGGGAGGATACTGGCCCGAATGGCGGAGTGGAAGGCGATCGCGCGGAGGTCGCCCGCGGCCACGGCCGACTCGATGGCGGCGCGGCAGGCCGGCCCGTAGGCGGCGCACATCGGCTCCACGCCCCGGGGGCCGCCGCTGGCCGGCAGCACCGCGTCGGCGGTGGCCAGTCCCTCCGCGAGCCGCCTGAGCAGGGCGGCGGAGACGAACGGCATATCCCACGCGGCGCACACCACCGGTCCGGGGCCGGCGGCGACGGCCGTCAGGAGGCCGCCGAGGGCGCCGGCACCGGGATGGAGATCAGGGACCACCGTGAGGTCGGGGCGCCAGGTGGGAGCGGCGGGATCGTTCGCAATGAGGAGGGGAAGGGTTCCGAACGCCTCGACAAAGGCGGCCGCCACCCGGTCGAGGATTCGTGTCCCGCCCACCCGCTCGAGGCCCTTGGGCCGGCCTCCGTACCGGCTGGCGCCGCCTCCCGCAAGGATGGCCCCGCGGACCCCGGGCGGCCCGGCGTCAGTACCGGCGGCCGCGCTTCTTCTCAAGGACGATGTCCGCGCCGATCACGATGCTCCAGAGGTTCTGCCACTCGTTGACCACCTCCGGATCGTCGCTGCCGAGCGAAGTCGGCCCCGCCACGGTCGCGATCTGGACGAGGTTGTCGCGCACCTCGGCGCGGAGCTGCCATCCCTTGCCGAGCGGCGTCGTGAACCCGCCGCCGAAGACGAACCCGGGCGTGACGCGCGTGCCCGACGGGTCTTCGTAGATCGTGTAGATGAGGCTGGTTCCGAGGTCGGTCACGGTGCCGGACATCTCCACCGGGCTCAGGTTGCTCACCAGGACGCCGGCTTGCACCCGCGCGTACGGGGAGATCGGCTGGTTGGCCCCGATCCGGTAGATCCCGCCGACCGTGGCCAGCACCGCCGAACTCGACTTCGTGGCGCCGTTGATGCTGCTGCACACCTCTTGGGTCCGAGCATCGGGGCTGGGCGACGCCACTGCACAGGCGTCCTCCACCCCGATGCCCATGAAGTAGATCTCGCCCGAGAGCCCAAGGGAGGACTTGGGGAAGTAGGTGGCGCCGAACAGCACGCCAATTCCGCCGTTGATGCCGCGGTCGAGGTCGAGGAGGTCGAACCCGCTTCCAGGGGTCAGGATCGGTTGGTCGGTGACCGTCCAGAGATCGGTGCTCCCGGTGTACGTCAGGGCCATCGTGAAGGCCAGGCGTGCCTCGTCCTCCGTCTTCTGGGCGTGGACGGGATGGGCCCAGGCCAGGGCGGCGATGCCGGCGAGCAGGGTGTAGGAGCGCATCAGACCCCCAACATCTCGTGGTCCACGGCCAGGCACCGGTTCATCACGACGCGGATGCCCTCGGCCTCGAGCCGGTCCCCCGTCGCGGAGTCCTCGACCCCGAGCTGCATCCAGACGAGCCTCGGCCGCACGGCCACGAGGTCATCGCCGAGCGCCGGAATGAACTCCGAACGGCGAAAGATGTCCACCACGTCGAGCGGGCCGGTGCGTGCGGCGGAACGCAGATCGGGATGCACCGGTTCTCCGAGTGTGACGCCGCCCGCGGGGTGGACTGGCACAATGGCGTACCCCGCCTCCTGCAGGTACCGGGCAACCTGGTGGCTGGCCCGGTGAGCCTTCCGGCTCAGCCCCACCACCGCAATCCGGCGCGCGGAGCGCAGGAGCGCGCGAATCTCCTCGTCGGAGGGGTTCACCCCGCTCCCGGACGGTGAAGCTGCGGGGTGCCGCTTACCGCCCGGCCCACCAGCGTCATCCCGGCCCGCCGCGCCACCTCGACCGCCAGGGTGGAGGGGATCGACGGCGTGGCCACCCACCCAAGGTCCGCCCGGGCCGCCTTGTGCGCCAGTTCGGCGGAGATCCGGCCGGTCACGAGCAGTCCCAGGCCGCGGACGGGCCGCCGCGCCAGCAGGGCCGCGCCGAGCACCTTGTCCACCGCGTTGTGCCGACCGATGTCCTCGGCGTGGTACAGCAGGACGCCGCCGTCGGTCAGCGCGGCGGCATGGACGCCGCCGGTGTCCTGGTAGCGGCTCCCCACGGCAAAGAGCTCCTTGAACCGCGCGCGCATCACCTCGGTGTCGGGCGGGGCGGCGCGCATCGGCTGGGGCGGGACCGACGACGGGTCGGCGAGCAGGGTGCTCACCGCTCCACACCCCGAGGCGAGGACCGGCCGCCGGCGCTCGGCGGCGACGGCCGCCACGCGCTCGTCGGGGACCTCGGCCCAGAACCCGAGGTCGGTGGCGCAGGGCCGGAGGTGGACCTCGTCGAGCCCGGCGATGAAGCCCTCGCCGAGCAGCCACCCGAGCGCCAGTTCCTCGAGGAGCTCCGGCGTGCACATCCAGGTGACCGTCGGCACCCCGTTCACCTCGAGCCAGACCGGGACCTCCTCCACGGCGGCGAGCGCTTCCCCGCGGCCGCGGCGCCCGGCGGGGCGCGGCGCGTCGTCAGTCGGGTCCGTGGTAGTCGGCATGCAGGGTGTCGTCCTCGGCCACCCGAACTCGGGCGAGCGCCACGCCGGGCGGAAGCCGGCGGGCGATGCGCGGGTAGAGCCAGGCGGCCAGCGCCTCGCAGGTGGGCAGCGTCCGGCCAGGGGCAAAGTCGGGGACATCGCGGTCGATGTGGCGCCCCTCGAGGGGCGCCACGACCTCCTCGGCCAGGATCCGGTCGAGGGCAGGGAGGTCCACCACCGCGCCGGCCGCGGGATCCATCGGGCCCGCCACCGTCACCGCGCAGCGATAGTCATGGGCGTGCCCCGGCGGGTCGGACAACGCGCCGAACGCGGCCCGGTTGGCTTCCGGCGTCCAGTCGGGGCGCCAGTACCGGTGCCAGGCGTGAAACCGTACGGTGCGGGTCAGCGTGACCGGCATCGGCCCTCGCGGCGCTAGAAGGAGTACCCGACCCCCACCTGGTACCACACGCTGGAGATGTAGGTGTTGATGGCGTAGGACTGGAGGATGCCGGTGATGTCCTCATAGTACGGCGGCGGGTAGGCCAGCCGCCAGAACGCGCCGCGGATCTCGGCGCGCAGGAAGGAGCGGGGGTTCACGTAGAACCGGGTGCCGGCGAACGGCACCAGGAAGAAGCGGCCGCCGAAGTCGTACGCGTCGGGGTTCTCGGTGGAGCTGGTCCGCCAGGCGTACCCCAGCCCGCCGCCGATGTACGGCGCGAGCCCGTGCCAGGTCTTGGCCCCCGTCACGGTGTACTGGACGTCGGTCTCGAAGAGCCAGATCGGCGAATCCACCGGCGGGCCCACCGTCAGCTTGTCCGCGGTATCGCGGGTCACGAGGTTGCCCTCGGTGGCGCCGTACTCCACGGCCAGGGAAATCTCGAGCGGCCCGCTCACCGCGATGCCGAACCGCCCGCCGTACGTCGGCCCGTCGTGGGGCCCGAGGCCGAGCACGCCGCCGCTGCCCCCGAAGTACCCGAGGAGGAAGGTGAGGTTCTTCTTTTTCGGGATGTCGCGGAAGGGCGAGTCCGACGGCGGATGGCCCACCTGGGCCGCCACGGAGGTGGCGGCGAGGAGGGCCAGGAAGGGAAGGACAAGGCGTGCACGCATGCGGTCACGGCTCCCGAAGGTCGCGGCCGGTCATTTCCGGCGGTGGTTCCATGCCGAGGAGGCGCAGGACGGTCGGGCCGACATCACAGAGCGCCCCGCCGCTGCGCAGGGGCCCGGCGCCCGCCCGGACCGCCGCCAGCGGCACGGGGTTCGTCGTGTGCGCCGTGTGCGGGCCGCCGGTCTCCGGGTCCACCATGAGCTCGCAGTTCCCGTGGTCCGCCGTCACCAGCACGGTGGCGCCGGTCGCCTCGGCGGCGGCCAGCACCCGGCCCAGGCAGCGGTCCACCGTCTCCACCGCCTCGATCACGGCGGGCGCCACGCCGGTGTGCCCCACCATGTCCGCGTTCGCGTAGTTGCAGAGGATGAAATCATGCTCCGGCTTCGCGATGGCACCGCAGAGGACGTCGGTGATCCCCTCCGCGCTCATGGCCGGCGCGAGGTCGTAGGTGGCCACCTGCTGCGATGGCACCAGGATGCGCTCCTCGCCGCGGAACGGCGTCTCGACGCCACCGTTGAAGAAGTACGTCACGTGCGGGTACTTCTCCGTCTCGGCCGTCCGAAGCTGCGAGCGTCCGGCGTCGGCCAGCACCTCCGCCACGATCCGCGCCATCGAGAAGGGCGGAAAGGCCTGTGGAAAGGGAAAGGTCTGGTCGTACTGGGTCATGGTGACGAGCCCTGCAAGCGCGGGCCGCGCGCCGGGGTCGAACCCGTCGAACCCCTCCACCGCCAGCGCCCGGCAGATTTGCCGCATGCGGTCGCTGCGATAGTTGAAGCAGAAGACCCCGTCGCCGTCGCGAATCGTCGCAACGGGGGCGCCGCCGGCGTGCAGCACGAGCGGCTTCACGAATTCGTCGGTCTCTCCCCGGTCGTACGCGGCGCGCACCGCCGCCACGGGGTCCGTCTCGGGCCGTCCGGCGCCGCGGACCATCGCCTCGTAGGCCAGGCGGGTCCGGTCCCAGCGCCGGTCGCGGTCCATCGCGAAATACCGTCCCGTGAGGGTCGCGATCGCCGCGCGCGGCCCCGCAAGGCGGGTCAGGTCGGCCTGGAGCCGCGCGACCACCTCGGCGGCGGAGGTGGGCGGCGAGTCCCGGCCGTCGAGGAAGCCGTGCACCGCGATACGGGGGACGCCCAGCCGCACACCAAGCTCGACGGCGGCGAGGAGGTGCGTGTCGATGGCATGCACGCCCCCGGCGCCGAGGAGGCCGAGGAGGTGCAGCGTGCCGCCGCGCTCGCGGAGGCGCGTGGCCAGGTGGACCAGCGGCTCGATCTGGAAGAACTCCCCGGTGCGGATGCTCTGCGAGATGCGGACGAGATCCTGCGGCACCACCCGGCCGGCGCCGAGGTTGAGGTGCCCCACCTCGCTGTTCCCCATCTGGCCCTCGGGGAGCCCGACGGCGAGCCCGCTGGCGTCGAGGAGGGTGCGGGGCGCCCCGTCCCAGAGGCGGTGCCAGACGGGGGTCCGGCCGAGCTCGATCGCGTTCCCCTCCCGCTCGGGCCGGTAGCCCCAGCCGTCGAGCACCACGAGCACCACCTGCCGCGCCGGGCCGCGGGCGTTTGACATGCCCCTCCGCTGTTTCTACAATGCCTGACTGTGACTTACGCCGCGTCGCAATCTAGTCCTGCCCTCCCCCGCCTACCAGTCTCGGCAGCGCTCCTCGGGCTGGCGTTGGCGGCCCTCGCACCGGGCCTCGGCGCCCAGGGGCGCACCGCCCAGGCCACTGCGTTCCGGAAGGATCCCGGGGGCGCCACCTTGGCCACGCTGCCGGCCGGCACCAGCGTCTCGACCGGCGCGGTCCAGGGCGCCTGGACCGCCGCCACCCTCGAGGGGTGGGTGTTCAGCGCCTCGCTGTCGGCGGCCTCCCGCGACGGGTTCGACGTCGTGGTGAGTGCCGCGAACGGCGAGAACCTCCGCGCCAGCCCGAACGGGGCCATCGTCGCCCGGCTTGAGAACGGACTCCTCCTCGACCGCCTCTCCACGCAGGGGGGATGGACCAAGGTTCGCAGGGCGGGATGGGTCAGCACCAAGGCGCTCGCCGCGCCACGCGCGGCCGCCGGCGGTGCCGCCGCAGGCCGTGACACGGCGCGAACCGCCGCACCACCGCCCGCGTCGCTCGGGCCCCCTGCAGACTCGACCGATCGCGTCCAGGCTCTCCGCGCCACGCCGATGGCGCTGGAGCCCGACGGCGGCACCCTCGCCACCCTGCAGCCCGGCGCCACCGGCCAGGTCATCGGCCGCAACGGCGAGTGGGTGCAGGTGCAGCTGCAGGGGTGGGTGCGCGCCACCGACATGTCGGAGCCGGCCAGCGCCGCGCTCCCGGGGGTCACGGTGGCGCAGGTCCGCGCCAACCCGGCGCGGTATGTCGGCCAGCTCCTCGACTGGCGGGTGCAGTTCATCAGCATCCAGACCGCCGACGAGCTCCGCCCCGAGATCCCCAAGGGCGCGCGGTACCTCCTGACCCGGGGCCCGCTCCCCGAATCCGGGTTTGTGTACGTGATCGTGACCCCGGCCCAGCTGCCGACCTTCCAGGCGGCGTCGCCGCTCGAGGAGTTCGCGCTGCGCGGGCGGCTCCGGGCGGCGTCCACCAAGTTCCTGCCGACCCCGGTGCTCGAGCTGGTGGAGGTGTTGCCGTCCCAGGGAGGGAACCGATGAACGAGTCCCTGCTGCAGCGGATCGAGCGGAAGCTGGCGGCCCTGAGCGACGAGCGCGGCTACCAGGTGCTCGACTACGTCGAGTTCCTCGAGAGCAAGTTCGCCGAGCGGGCCACGCCCACCGGTCTCTTCGCGAAGATCACCGAGACCGTGGAAGACACGATGCGGGCAGGGAAGCTCCCGATCCAGGCGATCAGCGGCACCATGGGCGTCATGGACAGCGCCGCCAAGGTCATGAAGGGCTTCGCCGCCGCGGGCAAGGCGGTGGTGGACGAGGCGGTCCGCGCCGCGGAAGGGAAGCCCCCGGTGGGCGAGGGCGGTGCGTCCCCCGGGTCGGTGGCGCCGCCCGCCGCGCCGAAGCCTGCCGCACCGAAGCCCCCTGCCAAGTCGGCCGGCAAGCCGTCCGGACCCCCGAAACCCGGCGCCTGACCGCCCACCCCGCGCCCTCCACCCGGGACCAACGCCATGAGCACTGACGCCACCGCGCCTGCTGGCGAACGCTTCGTGCAGGGGATCGGCCCGATCCAGGCCATGTCCCTCGTGGTCGGGACCATGATCGGGTCCGGCATCTTCATCGTGTCGGCCGACATCGGCCGCGTGATGGGCGCCTGGGGCCCGGCCGGCCTCATGCTGGTGTGGGTGGTCACCGGCCTCATGACGATGGCGGGGGCGCTCAGCTACGTCGAGCTGGCGGCGATGATGCCCAGGGCGGGCGGCCAGTACGTGTTCCTGCGCGAGGGGCTCTCGCCGCTGGCCGGCTTCCTCTACGGGTGGACCCTCTTTACCGTCATCCAGGCCGGCACCATCGCCGCGGTGGCGGTGGCCTTCGCCAAGTTCCTCGCGGTCCTCCTGCCCGGCGTGAGTGACACGATTGTCCTCTCGCTCGGCAGCGTCCGACTGCCGGGCGCCTCCAGCGCCATCCCGATCGGCGTCTCGCCGCAGCGGGTCGTGGCGATCGCCAGCATCCTCTTCCTCACCTGGATCAACTTCCGCGGCGTGTCCCTTGGTGCGCGGATCCAGACGACGCTGACCATCGCCAAGGTCGGCGCCCTCGGGGCGCTGATTGTGCTGGGGCTGCTCGTGTTCCGCCAGCCCGATGCCGTCCTCGTCAACTTCGGGGCGTTCTGGGGCACGGCGCCCTGGACCCTCGCGCTGGTTCCGCTCGTCGGCGCCGCCATGGTGGGCTCGCTCTTCAGCAGCGACGCGTGGAACAACGTCACCTTTGCCGCGGCTGAGGTGCGGAACCCCACGCGCAACCTCCCGCTGGCCCTGGCAGCCGGCACCGCGCTGGTGACGGTCTGCTACCTCCTGGCCAACCTCGCCTACCTGTGCGTCCTGCCGCTCCTGGGCGACCCGAACGGCGCCACGGCCACGCTGCGCGGCATCCAGTACGCCACCTCCGACCGGGTTGGCACCGCGGCGGTGGAGGTGATGCTCGGCCCGGCCGGCGGCGTGGTGATGGCGGTCGCCATCATCATCTCCACCCTCGGCTGCAACGCCGGCCTCATCCTGGCGGGCCCGCGGGTGTACTACGCCATGGCGCGGGACCGGCTCTTTTTCGAGCGGGCGGGCCACCTGCACCTGGCCTACCACACCCCCGGCTGGGGGCTCTGGATCCAGGCGCTCTGGGCCTCGCTGCTCTGCCTGAGCGGCACCTACAACCAGCTGCTCGACTACGTGATCTTCGCGGCGCTGGTGTTCTACCTCCTCACGACGGTGGCGCTCTTCCGCCTCCGGAGGCTCCAGCCCGACCTCCCCCGGCCCGTCAAGGCAGTCGGATACCCGGTGGTGCCGGCCCTGTACATCGTGAGCATCGCGGTCCTGCTCGTGGTCCTGCTCCTCGAAAAGCCGCTCTTTACCTGGCCGGGCCTGGTGATCGTGGCGCTCGGCATCCCGGTGTACTACCTCTGGCGGAAGGCCACGGCGTAGCCGGGTCCCGCCCGGCGTTGCGGGGGTGACGACGCCGCTACCGCTTCGGGCGTTCTTGGGGCATGGTGCCCCCTTGCCCTCCCTCCGCCGAGGCAATCACCTTATGGGTATGCCGGCTTCCGCCTACCACACCCGCCGCATGCTGCTCGACCTGCCGGACGACGGCAACCGCTACGAGCTGGTGCGGGGCGAATTGCTCGTGACGCCGTCCCCGCGTCCCTGGCACGAGGTCGTTGCTCATCGGATCCATGTCCTGCTCGAGGCGTACGTTGTCGCCGAGGGCCTCGACTTGCACGTCTTCGGCTCGCGCTCCGAGGTTTCCTGGGGCGACGACGACACCGAGGTGCAGCCTGACGCGTTCGTGGTGCCGCTGGCGCAGGCGCGCACCCTCGACTGGGAGCGCCTGACCGACCTCCTGCTCGTGGTGGAGGTGCTGAGCCCCTCCACCGCCCGACATGACCGCTTCACCAAGCGGGCGGAGTACCAGCGGCGCGGGGTGCCCCTCTACTGGATCGTGGATCCGGAGGGGAAATACGCCGAGGTGTGGACCCCGTCGGACCATTTCCCGCGGGTGGAACGGGAGCGCCTGGCCTGGGCCCCGGCCGGAGCCGCCGAGCCCCTGCTCCTCGCCCTGGACGCGCTCTTTCGACCGCTCTAGCTGGCGGCGGCCGCGGCCTCCCCGGCCGCTTGCGTTCGGTCCACCCGGGGCCTATCCTTCGAGATGGTACCCCCCACGATCTCCTTCGGCCCCCCGGGCGCCCCGCGCCATCGGAGGGCCGCGGTGCATACGGAGCCCCCGACCTGATGGCCCAGATTCGCCCTGCCGTCGGACTGACCTTCGACGACGTGCTGCTCGTCCCGCGGCACTCGACCGTCCACCCCCGTGATGTCCGCACCGCCTCCCGCTTCACCCGCACCATCCCGCTCAACATCCCCCTCGTCTCCGCCGCCATGGACACCGTCACCGAGTCCGAAATGGCCATCGCCATGGCGCGGGCCGGGGGGATCGGGGTCCTCCACAAGAACATGCCGGTGGACCGCCAGGCCGCCGAGGTGGACCGGGTCAAGCGCAGCGAGAGCGGGATGATCCTCAACCCGATCACCCTGGGCCCCGACCGCCCCCTCCGCGAGGCGGCCGCGCTGATGCGGCGGTTCCGCATTTCCGGGGTGCCGATCGTGGACGCGCAGGGGCGGCTCATCGGGATCGTGACGAACCGCGACCTCCAGTTCGAGCGGAACCTCGACCAGCCGATCCGCGACGCGATGACGAAGGAAAAGCTCGTCACCGCGCCGGTGGGCACCACCCTCGAGGAGGCGGAGCGGATCCTCGCGCGACACCGGATCGAGAAGCTGCCCGTCGTGGACCAAGGGGGCGTGCTCCGCGGGCTCATCACCGTCAAGGACATCTTCAAGCGCCAGCAGCACCCCGACGCCAACAAGGACCAGCACGGCCGCCTCCGGGTGGCCGCCGCCGTGGGTGGGTCACCCGAGGCCAAGGTGCGGGCCAAGGCGCTGGTGGACGCCGGCGCCGACGTGCTGGTCATCGATTCCGCGCACGGCCACAGCGAGGGGGTCCTCCAGACGCTCGCGATGCTGCGCGACGCCTTTCCGGATGTCCAGCTGGTGGCGGGCAACGTGGCCACCGAGGCGGGGGCGCGGGAAATCGTCCGGCGCGGCGCGGACGCGGTCAAGGTGGGCGTGGGCCCGGGGAGCATCTGCACCACGCGCGTGGTGACCGGCGTGGGGATGCCGCAGGTCACCGCCATCATCGACGCCGTGCGCGGCGCCGGCGACGTCCCGGTGATCGCCGACGGCGGGATCAAGTACTCGGGCGATGTCGTGAAGGCGCTGGTGGCCGGCGCCGCCTCCTGCATGATGGGGGCGATGCTGGCCGGCACCGAGGAGAGCCCCGGCGAGTCGGTCCTCGCCGAAGGGCGCCGCTTCAAGGTCATTCGCGGGATGGGGAGCCTGAGCGCCATGCAGGACGGCTCCGCCGACCGCTACTTCCAGCAGGGCGAAATGGCCCCGTCCAAGCTCGTGCCCGAGGGGATCGAGGGGCGGGTGCCGTACCGCGGCCCCGTGGCGGACGTCATCTACCAGATGGCGGGCGGCCTGCGCAGCGGGATGGGGTACTGCGGCGCCGCGGACATCGGGGCGCTGCAGGAGGACGTGGAAATGGTGCAGATCACGTCGGCCGGCCTGCGGGAGTCCCACCCGCACGACGTGACGATTACCCGCGAGGCCCCGAACTACAGCAAGTGACTCCCGGAGGCCGGCGGCCCCCTCGGGCGCCGGCTCCCTCGCCCCACCACCGCAGCGGAGCGCCGTCATGAGCCTCTGGGCCACCAAGTCCATTGCCGCACTGCGCGCCGAAGCGGAGGCGGGCGGCGACCATGGCCTGCGGCGCACCCTGTCGGCCAGCAACCTCGTCTTCCTCGGCATCGGCGCCATCATCGGCGCCGGCATCTTCGTGCTTACCGGCGTGGCGGCGGCGCTCCACGCCGGACCCGCGGTGCCGATCTCCATGATGATCGTCGGGGTGGCCTGCGCCCTCGCCGGCCTCTGCTACGCCGAAATGGCCAGCACGGTCCCCGTGGCGGGCAGCGCCTACACCTACAGCTACGCCACCATGGGCGAGCTCGTGGCCTGGATCATCGGCTGGGACCTCATCCTCGAGTATGCCATGGGCGCCGCCGGCGTGGCCGTCGGCTGGTCGGGGCACTTTGCCAGCCTCCTCGACGCCTTCGGCCTGCACATGCCGGCCGCGCTGGCCCAGGCGCCCTTCCAGTGGTGCACCCCCGCCAACGTGCAGGCGGCGGTGGCGGGCTGCGTCCACGCCGGGTGGAACTCGACCGGGGCGTTCATCAACCTCCCGGCCATGGTGGTGTCGGCGCTGATGACCTGGGTGCTGGTCATCGGCATCAAGGAATCCGCCAACCTCAACAACCTGATCGTGGTGCTCAAGGTCCTGATCATCGTGGTCGTGGTGGGGTGGGGCGTCATGCACCTGACCAGGGCCAACTGGACCCCCTACGTCCCGCCCAACACCGGCGTCTGGGGCGAGTTCGGGTGGAGCGGCGTGCTGCGGGGGGCCGGGCTGGTCTTCTTTGCGTACATCGGCTTCGACGCGGTCAGCACCGCGGCGCAGGAGGCCAAGAATCCCCAGCGGGACCTTCCGATCGGCATCCTCGGTTCCCTGGCCGTCTGCACGCTGCTCTACGTGGTGGTGTCGGCGGTGCTGACCGGAATGGTCTCCTACACCGAGCTCAACGTGCCGGCGCCGATGGCGCTGGCCATGCAGCGGACCGGCGCCCCCAACTGGCTGCGGATCGCCATCGACGTGGGGGCGGTCCTCGGCCTGGCCAGCGTGGTGCTGGTGCAGATGCTGGGGCAGAGCCGGGTGTTCTACGCCATGTCCCGCGACGGGCTCATCGGCGGCGCGTTCAGCAAGGTGCACGCGCGCTACCGGACCCCGTACCTGTCGACGCTCTTCACCGGCGCTGCCGTGGCGCTGGCCTCCGGGCTGCTGCCGCTCCAGATTCTGGGGCAGCTGGTCAACATCGGCACCCTGCTGGCCTTTGCGCTGGTGTGCCTCGGGGTGCTCATCCTGCGGCGCAAGCGGCCCGACCTCGACCGCCCGTTCAAGGTGCCGTTCACCCCGCTCATCCCGGTGCTCGGGGTCGTGGCCTGCGTGGGCCTGATGGCCACGCTGCCGCTCGACACCTGGCTGCGGCTGGGCATCTGGCTGGCCATCGGCATGACGATCTACTTCACCTACGGACGCTCCAACAGCGTGCTGCAGCGGGAGCGGCAGCGCGCCGGCGCGGCCGGCGCGCCGTGACGCGCCGCCGCCTCACCATTCCCCAACCCAGGGTCCTGGCATGAGCCTCTTCCGTACCAAGTCCATGTCCGAGCTCGCCGGCGAGACCGGCGGCCTCCGGCGCGCCCTCACGGCCAGCAACCTCGTCCTGCTGGGCATCGGCGCGATCATCGGCGCCGGGATCTTCGTGCTGACCGGCACCGCGGCCGCCCAGTACGCCGGTCCGGCCATCACGCTGTCCTTCGTGCTGGCGGGCCTCGGCTGCCTCTTCGCCGGGCTCTGCTACGCCGAGTTCGCCTCCATGATCCCGGTGGCCGGCAGCGCGTACACCTACGGCTACGCCACCCTCGGCGAGTTCGTGGCGTGGATCATCGGGTGGGACCTCATCCTCGAATACCTCTTTGCCGCCTCCACGGTGGCGGTGGGGTGGTCGGGGTACTTCACGGCGTTCATGTCGGAACTGGGGGTCACCCTGCCCCCGGCGCTCACCGGCGCGCCGTTCGGCGTCGAGGGCACCCACACCCTGGTCCGGAGCCAGATCTGCGTCGACCCCGCCACCGGCGGCGTGGCCGTGGACGCGGTGAGCCGGACCCTCATCCCGATGGCCGACTGCGCCGCCAAGGGGTTTACCGCCACGCACGGCCTGCTCAACGTGCCGGCGGTGCTCCTGGTGCTCCTCCTCACCACCCTGCTGGTGATCGGCATCAAGGAATCGGCGCGCTTCAACAACATCGTCGTGTACGTCAAGCTGGCCATCGTCTTCCTCGTCATCGTCTTCGGCTTCAAGTACGTCAACTCCGCCAACTGGCACCCGTTCATTCCCGACAACACCGGCACCTTCGGCCACTTCGGGTTCAGCGGCATCGTGCGCGGCGCGGCGGTGATCTTCTTCGCCTACATCGGGTTCGACGCCGTCTCCACGGCGGCGCAGGAGGCCAAGAACCCCCAGCGCGACCTCCCGATCGGCATCCTCGGCTCGCTGATCGTCTGCACCGTGCTGTACATCCTGATGGCGCTCGTGATGACCGGCCTGGCGCACTACACCGAGCTGAACGTCCCGCACCCGGTGTTCGTGGCCATCGAGAAGGCCGGCCCTGCGCTCAAGTGGCTCGGCTTCTTCGTCAACATCGGCGCCATCGCGGGCCTGGCGTCAGTGGTGCTCGTCATGCTCATGGGCCAGCCGCGCATCTTCTACACCATGTCGCGCGACGGGCTCCTCCCGCCGGTCTTCGGCAAGGTGCACCCCAAGTTCGAGACGCCGTACGTCTCCACGATCATCACCGGCCTCGTGGCCGCCGTCATCGCGGGGCTCTTCCCGATCGGCCTCCTCGGCGAGCTGGTGTCGATCGGCACCCTGCTGGCCTTCGTGATCGTCTCGGGCGGGATCATCGTCCTCCGGCGCACCCAGCCGGACCTGCCGCGGCCGTTCCGCACGCCGATGGTGCCGCTGGTGCCGATCCTCGGCATCGTGATCTGCGGCTACATGATGTACGGCCTGCCCAAGGACACCTGGCTCCGGCTGCTCATCTGGCTCGCGATCGGCCTGGTCATCTACTTCGCCTACGGCCGGAAGCACTCGAAGCTGAACGCATAGCCCTCCCGGGTCCGAACGCCTGGATCCGGCCCCATATGCCCCCTCTCCGCTTGCCGGAGAGGGGGACAGGGGGTGAGGATGGCGTTATCTTACCCTCCGCCATGAAGCTGCCGCTCTCCCACGACAAGACCGTCGCCGCCCGCGCCTTCGCCGAGGCGCTGGTGCCGGGGCAGCGGGTCTGCCTCACTACTCACGTCAATCCCGACGGCGACGGCCTCGGCAGCGAGGTCGGCCTCCTGCACCTCCTCAGGGCGCAGGGCATCACCGCGGTGGTCACCAATCCCAGCCCGACCCCGCCGCGGTTCGATTTCCTGTTCGAGGCGCTGCCCGGCGCCGACCGCAGCCGCGAGGCCGTCAAGGAACTCCGCCGCGCCGACCTGATCGTCGTGCTGGACATCTCCGACCTCGGCCGCCTCGGCATGCTGGGCGACACCGTGCGCGACCGCGGCGTCCCGGTGGCCTGCATCGACCATCACGTGAGCCCCGGCGAGCTCCCCGCGGGCCCCCGCTACGTCGACCCGGCGGCGGCCGCCACCGGCGAGCTGGTCTTCGAGATCGGGCGGGTCAACGGCTGGCCGCTCACCCCGGAGGCGGCACGGGCGCTGTACGTCGCGATCATGACCGACACCGGCAGCTTCCGTTTCAGCAACACCCACCCGCGCACGCTCCGCATTGCCGCCGAGCTGCTGGAGACGGGGCTCGATCCGGAACGGATGTACCTCGACGTGTACGCCAACGCGCCCGAGGGGCGTCCCCGCCTCTACGCGGAGGCGCTGCAGACTCTGGTGGTCGAGCCGGAGCACGGCCTCGCCTGGGTCACGGTGCCGCCGGGCGCGCTCGAGCGCCTGGGCGTGAGCGCCGACGACCTCGATGGCGTCGTGGAATTCCCGCGGAGCATCGCCGGCGTGCGCATGGCGCTCCTCTTCCGCGAGATTTCCGCCGGCCGCATCAAGGTGTCGCTGCGCTCGGTGGGCGACGTGAACGTCGCCGCCTTTGCCCGCCCCTTCGGCGGCGGGGGCCACACCAAGGCGGCCGGCCTCTCCCTCGAGGGGGCCATGGGCGAGGTCCAGGGGGTCGTCCTCGCCGCCGCTCGCACCTTTCTCGGGGGCAACGGCACGCGTTGAACCGGCGCCGGCCCGGGCTACACTTCGGGGGCGCCTTGCAGGAGTGAGCCGATGGAAACGACGATGGACATCCTCGCCCGCATCGAGGCGACGATCGATACCCTCCGGCCCTACATCGCCTCCCACAAGGGGCAGGTGGAGGTCGTGGACTTTGACAGCGCCGACGGCACGCTCTACGTGCGCCTCGGCGGCACCTGCCACGGCTGCGCCGCGTCCACGGTGACGCTCAAGCAGGGGCTCGAGGTGCGCCTCAAGCAGTCGGTGCCCGAGGTGCGCCTGGTGCAGGCCGTCTGATGGCCGGCACCCCGCTCGCCACCGCGCGCGAGGCCCTGGCCCGCGTGGTGAACCCGCGCCTCGGCCAGGACATCCTCGCCGCCGGGATGGTCGAAGGGCTTGCCATCGCCGACGACGGCCGGCCCGCCTTCACCTTCCTCCTCGGGCGCGACGACCCCGCCACCCTCGTCCGCCAGGCGCGCCAGGCGCTCGCCGACGCGGGACTCCCCGACGCCCGCATCCAGATCAAGGACCCCGCCGGTCCCGCACGGTCCACCCACGGTCCTCCGGGTGACCCCGCCCAGGCGGTGCCACCGCCCCCGCCGCAGCTCGCCCTCCCCAACCTGGGCCGCGTCATCGCCATCTCGTCGGGCAAGGGTGGGGTGGGAAAGTCCACCGTCGCGGCCAACCTGGCGGTGGCGCTCGCGCAGGCGGGCCATCGCGTCGGGCTGATGGACGCCGACATCTACGGCCCCAACATCCCGCGCATGTTCGGCGTCTTCGAGCGGCCGAGGGTCACCGCCGAGCGGCGGATGGAGCCGCTCCAGGCGCATGGCGTCAAGCTCATGTCGCTCGGGTTCATCGTCGAGCGCGACGCGCCCGCCATCTGGCGGGGGCCGATCATCATGAAGATCGTCACCCAGTTCCTGCGCGACGTCGACTGGGGCCAGCTCGACTTCTTCCTGGTGGACCTCCCGCCCGGCACCGGCGACGCGCAGCTGTCCCTCGTGCAGGCCACCAGCGTGTCGGGCGCGGTGATCGTCACCACCCCGCAGGAAATGGCCGTGGGCGACGCCCTCCGCGGCGGCAAGATGTTCGAGAAGGTGAACGTGCCGGTGCTCGGCGTCGTGGAGAACATGAGCGGCTTCACCTGCCCGCACTGCGGCGGCCACACCGACCTCTTCCCCACCGGCGGCGGCGAGCGGCTCGGGGCCGAGCTCGGCGTGGATCTCCTCGGTCGCGTGCCGATGCAGGCCCGCCTGGCCGACCAGGCCGATCGCGGCCAGCCGGTACTCGTCGCCGCACCGGACAGTCCCGCCGCCGCCGCGCTCCGCGGCGTTGCCGCGCGCCTTGCCGCGCAGGTGGCGTCCCCGGGCGGCTCCTCAGTCTCGGCGCTCCCGGCCTAGCCCTCCCGAAACACCCCTTCACCCGCGCCTCAGGCCGGCTTCATCGGTCGGGCGCTACGCTCCCCTCCACGGGCCCTCGCGGCCCGAGGAGGGTCATATGCGCATCAAGGCAGGCAAGGCGCTCAAGAAGGGCGGACGGGCGGCGCGGCGGGCCTACAGGAAGGTCGAGGCGAAGGTGCTGGCATTCGAGGGACGGCGGTCGCTCCGTGCCAGGGCGCGGACCGCGCGGCGGATCGCGAAGGACGTGGTGGTGGCGGGGACGCTGATGGCGGCGGTGGCGGCGCTGGAGGCGGCGCTCCACGAGGTGGGCCGCCGGCACCGCACGGCGTGAACGGCTAGGAGTCCAGCTCCGCGCGGGCGTCCACTTCCCGGCCGATCCGCTGGGCGGCTTCGAGGTGCTCGGTCAGGCCCGGGCCGACGGCTTGACCGGCGGTGGCGCGCAGGAGGTCCAACCGGAGCGAGTCCATCGCGGCCAGCGCGGTCGCCTGCCGTGCGCGGTTGGCTTGCCTGGCCGCTTCGAGTTGGGCAGCCTGCGCGTTCCGCCCGGCCGCACCGATCTGGGCGGTGGCGAGCGCCGTCTCCTGCCGGCGCAGCGCCTGGATGTCTGCCTCGAGCCGCCGCAGGACGGCCGGAACTTCTGCCAACCTCGCCTGCTCACCCGCTGACAACGCGCGGAACAGCGCCTCCGCCGCGCGGCCGAGCGCCAGTTCAGTCGGCTCGGCGCCCGCGACCGCCGCGCGCTCCCCCTTCCCACCGGCGAGCCGCACCATCCACCGCCCCAGTCGGCCCGCCCACCACCGATCCCAGAGGCTCGGCCCCTTCGCGCTCGGCGCGGTGAGCCGCGCCGCGGCCCACCGGCCCGCAGCGAGCGGAACGAGGATGACCGCGAATTGGACCACCGTCTGCACCAGGCCGTTCCACTGCTGGCCTGCCGCCGAGTCCAGCCAGAACCAGGCCGCCCCGGCGGCCCCGAATGCGGCCAGCCATCCCGCGGCAGTCGCCGCCTTGCGCGCACCACTGATTGGAGGCGCTGGGTCCTCCGGCGCAAGCAGGGCCGCGCGGATGTCGGCAAAGTCGTAGCCCCGCCTGAGCGCATCGCGGATGGCGCGGAACGCCGTGACCTTGCGCACTCCGGCCAGGCTGATCATGCCGATGCCCACCCCCACCCGGGCGATGCTGGCGAACACGCTGGCGAACCCGCCTAGCGCCCCGCCATAGCCGATCGTGCTCCCCACGATCTCCAGCGCCACCACGAGAAGCAGGACGGTGCCGTATCCGGCCATGTCGGTGCCGAGCTCGTGCAGCTCTCGCGCCGCGCGGGCGGCAGGCGCCGGCACCTGGCGCTGGGCGGGGAGCGCGGACCCGAGCGCGGCGGCCAGCTCCTCCCCGGATGCGTACCGGTCGGCGGGGGACTTGGCGAGGCAGCGCTCGATGGCGGCAGCCAGGCCGGGCGGCAGGTCGGGTCGCAGGCCCAGGATGGGCGGTGGCTCCTGCGTGAGGTGCTGGGCGAGGATGGCTGCCGCGGAGTCCCCATCGAACGGCCACTCGGCGGTCGTGGCGTAGAAGGCGGCGACGCCGAGCGCATACAGGTCGCTCCGGCCATCGACGGGCTCCCCGCTCGCCTGCTCTGGGCTCACGGCGCGGGCGGTGCCGACCACCTGTCCTGCTGGCGTGTCGTCCGCCCGCTCCGCCACCTGGGCAATCCCGAAGTCGGTGACCATCGCCCGGCCCCCCTCCCGTTCGAGGAGGATGTTCTCGGGCTTCACGTCGCGATGCACCACGCCGTGCCGGTGGGCGTAGGCGAGCGCCCAGGCCACCTCCCGCACGACGGCCACGACCTCGTTGGCGGGGCGCCGGCCGCTTCGGCGCACCCGTTCGCCCAGCGTTTCGCCGGCCACATAGCCCATGACGAAGAAGACGAGCCCGCCGGCCTCCTCGACCGCGTGGATCGGCACGATGTTGGGATGGGAGAGCCGGGCCGCCGTCCGCGCCTCGAGGAGGAATCGGGCCCGGCGCGCCGGGTCGGCGGCGAGGGTCGGCGGGAGGAGCTTGATGGCGACCAGGCGGTCCAGCGCGAGATCTCGAGCGAGGAAGACGATGCCCATCCCCCCGCGGCCGAGCTCCCGCTCCAGGGCGTAGCGCCCCGCCACCGCCTCCTGCAGCGCCAGGAACTCCGGCGTCGGTCGCGGTGCCGTCAGAAGCGCTCCGGCACCTTGGTGGCCAGGAGCTCCCGCGCGCGGCTCGGCTTCGGCTTCTTCCGCTTGGGCAGCGCAATCTTGTCGCGCTTCGGCTCCTTGTAGGGCACCAGGCTCAGGAAGTGGGCGATGGTGTTGAGCCGCGCCCGGCGCTTGTCGTCGGAATGGACGATGTGCCACGGCGCCCACGCCGTGTGCGACGCCGCGAACATGTCGTCCCTCGCACGGGTGTAGTCGTCCCAGCGGGTGTACGACTTGAGGTCCATCGGCGTCAGCTTCCAGGTCTTCCGCCCGTCGTTGATCCGGTCGCTGAGGCGTCGGGTCTGCTCCTCGGGGCTCACCTCGAGCCAGTACTTGATGAGCAGGATCCCCGAGTCCACCATGGACTTCTCCACGCCGGGGACGGCCTCCAGGAAGCGCTGCAGCTCGTCCTTGGTGCAGAAGCCCATCACCCGCTCCACGCCCGCCCGGTTGTACCAGCTCCGGTCGAAGATGACGATCTCGCCCCCGGCCGGGAAATGGCGCATGTAGCGCTGGACGTACATCTGCGACTTCTCGCGCTCGGTCGGCGCGGGGAGTGCCACGATGCGGAAGGTCCGCGGGCTCACCCGCTCGGTGAGGGCCTTGATCACCCCGCCCTTGCCGGCGCCGTCCCGCCCCTCGAAGACCAGGCAGATCTTGAGGTGCTTGTGGCGCACCCAGTCCTGCAGCTTGACCAGCTCCACGTGCAGGCGCTTGAGCTCGCGCTCGTACTCCTTGCGCGACATCTCCTCGCCCGCCTCCTGCTGCCTGCCCTTCTTTTCCTTGCGGCCCATGACGGCGTCCTCGGGTCAGGGGGATAGGTGGCTGGAAGGTATATTCCGCCGATGGCGATCGTCACCCTCCTCACCGACTTCGGGACGGCCGACCCCTACGTGGCGGAGATGCGCGGCGTGCTCTACTCGCTCGCGCCGGGGGTGACGGTCGTGGACGCCAGCCACAGCATCCCGCCCGGCGACGTCCGCCTCGCGGCCTACGTTCTGGAGCGGGCCTGGCACCGCTTTCCCCCCGGCACCGTGCACCTCGTGGTGGTGGACCCCGGCGTCGGCACCGGACGCGCGGCGCTGGCGCTCTCGGCCGGGGGCCATCGCTTCGTGGGGCCCGACAACGGCGTCTTTTCCGCCGTGCTCGACCAGCTCGAGGGGCCGCCGGTGGTGCTCCCGGTGCCCGCCGGCGCCTCGCCCACCTTCCACGGGCGCGATCTCTTTGCCCCCGCCGCGGCCGCGCTCGCCGCCGGCGCCGAACTGGGCGCGCTTGGGACGCCCCTCCTCACGGCACCGGTGCGGCTCGAGCTCCCGCGGCCGAGG
>CAZNLY010000018.1:0-42003 GCA_964574295.1 uncultured Gemmatimonadaceae bacterium | reverse complement strand
CGGGCCCGCCACGAGCGGAGCGCCTGCTCGTGCATGGTGCCGGCGTAGGCCAGCGTCTCCTCCGCCTCGGGCCCGTACCGGAACCGCGCGACGGCCACGCCACCGACCGATTCGCGATCCGGCAGCCCGGGCGCGTGCGGTGCCAGCACGCGCACCTCGTGCCCCAGCGCCTGCTGCCCGCGGGCCAGCGCCAGGAGGAACGCCCCCGCCATGTCGTCGGCATGGCGGGGGAAGTTGTGGGTGAGGAGGAGGAGCCTCAGGGGTGGTCTCGTCCGGAGGCCGGGCTCAGTCGTCGCCGGGCCGCGCCGCGGAGGCCCGGGCCACGTCCCGCCGCATTCCCTGGATGTCCTCTCGCAGGCCGGCGATCATCTCGCCCACGAACCCGAACCCGAAGAGGGCGATGCCGCTGATGACCATCGTCTCGACGAGGTTGAGCAGGGGGCGGAAGCCGATGCCGTAGCCGAAGCGCAGGATGAGCGCCACGATGCCGGCCAGGAACCCGACGAAGAAGAGGATGGCGCCGAGTCCGCCGAAGAAGAGGAGCGGCTTGCGCCCGAAGCGGAGCTGGAACCAGACGGAGAGGAGGTCCAGCACGCCGACCGGAATCCGCCGCCAGTTGAACTTCGACACCCCCGCCTTGCGCGGATAGAGCGGCACCGGGAGCGAGGTGAGCCGGGCGCCCTCCGCCGCCGCTACCACCACCATGTAGCGGTGCCAGTCGGGCCGGAGCGGCACGTTGGCCATGACCTCGCGCCGGTAGGCCTTGACCGAGTTGAGGTCGGTCACCCGGACGCCGAAGAGCCAGCGGCAGAGGGCGTTGTAGATGCGCGAGACGAACGCCTTCTCGTACTTCCCCTGCTTGGTGCCGGTCACGATGTCGGCCCGGCCCGCCAGGATGGGCGCCACCAGGGCCGGGATGTCCTCGGGGAGGTACTGCAGGTCGGCGGGATAGAAGACGAACACGTCGCCCCGGGCGGCGTCGCCCGCCGAGCGGAGGGCATCGGCGATGCCGCGCTGCCGGGGATGGGTCACCACCGTCAGGAAGGGGTGCCTGCCGCGCTCGGCCTCGAGCACCAGCGCGGTGCGGTCGCGGGAGCCGTCGTCCACCACCACGACCTCGAAGGTGAAGGCGGCGGGTCCCAGCGCCTCGGCGCAGAGCCGCAGGAACTCGGGGAGGTTCTCCGCCTCGTCCTTGGCCGGCACCAGGACGCTGACATCCACCGGGCCGGTACGCGCGGGCAGGCTCATACCCGCTTCCGCATCCGGGCCGGGAGGATGTTGAGCTGGTCGCGGTACTTGGCCACCGTGCGCCGGGCGATCTTGATCCCCTGCTCCTGGAAGAGGTGCACGATCTGCTGGTCGGTGAGCGGCTTGGCCGGATCCTCGTCCTTGACCATCTTGTCGAGCTTTGCCCGGATGGAGCGGGCGCTGGCGTCCTCGCCCGACGACGTGGCCAGGGCGCTCGAGAAGAAGAACTTGAGCGGCAGCACCCCGCGCGGCGTCTGCACGTACTTCTCGTTGGTCACGCGGCTCACCGTGGACTCGTGCATGTTGATGACCTCGGCCACCTCGCGCAGCGTGAGGGGCTTGAGGTACTCGATACCCTTCTCGAAGAAGTCCCGCTGCCGGTCCACGATGAAGTTCATCACCTTGAGCATCGTCTGGCGGCGCTGCTCGATGGCCTGGATCATCCAGGTGGCGCTGTTCATCTTGGCGGCGATGAACTCGCGGTTCTCCGGCGTCAGCTTCTTCCGGTCGCGGGTGACGTCCTGGTAGGCCCGCGACAGCCGGAGCCGCGGCATGCCGGTGTCGTTGAGGAAGACCTTGTACCCGTTGTCGATCTTGTCCACGATGAGGTCGGGGGTGATGTACCCGTCGTCCCGCGCCGCGTACTTGAGCCCGGGCTTCGGGTCGAGCGACGCCAGCGAATCGGAGGCGTCCTGCACGTCCCGGGCGGGCACCCCGAACCGCCGCGCGAGGTCGTTCCACCGGTGCGCAATCAGGTCGGGGAACGCCTCCGCCACCAGCCGGTAGGTCAGCGTCTCCGTCTTGCCGAGCTCGCGGAGCTGGATCAGCAGGCACTCCTGGATGTCGCGCGCCGCCACGCCGGGCGGGTCGAGGCTCTGGAGCACGCGGAGCATCTCCTCGCCGTCGGCCACGGTGTAGCCGACGCCCGGCGGCAGCTCCGGGCCGGTGGCGGCCTCCTCCTCGCCCGCGTCGTCCCCCTCCTCCCCCGCGCTGGCGTGGTGCGATGCCAGGAGCTGGTTCACGGAGCCGACAATTTCCTCGACCGACGCCGCCAGGTAGCCGTCGTCCTTGATGTTGCCGAGAAACTCCTCGCTCAGGAGGAGCTGCCGGGGCTCGAGGTCCATCATCTTGAGCTGGTCGCGCAGGTGGTCGATCAGGTCCCGGGACTGGACGGTGACGGCCTCGGCGTATTCCAGCTGCTCGTGCTGCTCGCGGGCGCCGCCCACGTCAAAGCCGTTGAGGAGGATCTCCTCCCAGTCCATCTCCTCTTCCTTGGCGGCCGCCTCCTTTTCCTGCTCCTTGTCCTTCTCGCGGTCCGCGCCCTCCTGCTCCTCCTCCTCGGGCTCGAGGAGCTCCAGGAACGGGTTGACGAGCAGCTCCTGCTTGAGGTGCTGCTGGAGGTCCATCATCGGCATGTAGAGCATGTCCATCGCCTGGTAGAGGCGAGGGTTGATGCGCAGCTCCTGCCGGAGGCCGGTGTGTTGCGAGAGTCCCGTTTTCACGCTGCAGTCTCCAATCGGGCCCGGAGCCGCGCCGTCAGCGTCGGCCCCAGGTAGAGCTCGGCCACGCGCTCGTCGAACACGAGTTCGGGCACCGTGCCCGCGGCCTGGACCTTTCCTTCGAACAGGATGTACGCCCGGTCCACGATGTCGAGCGTCTGCTCGACGTTGTGATCGGTGATCAGCACCCCCAGGCCCCGGTGCCGGAGCCCGGCGACGATGGTCTGGATGTCGTTCACGGCGATCGGGTCCACCCCCGCGAACGGCTCGTCGAGGAGCATGAACTTGGGCTCCGTCACGAGGGCGCGGGTGATCTCGAGCCGCCGCCGCTCGCCGCCGCTCAGCGAGTAGGCCATGCTCCGGCGCAGGTGCTTGATGGACAGCTCGTCGAGCATCCGCTCCAGCCGCGCCTCCCGCTCCTCCCGCGACAGCGGCAGGAGCTCGAGGATGGCCATGACGTTCTGCTCCACCGTGAGCCGGCGGAACACCGACGGCTCCTGCGCCAGGTACCCGAGGCCGCGGCGGGCGCGCTGGTACATCGGCGCGCCGGTCACGTCCTCGCCGCCCAGGAGGACGGAGCCGGCATCGGGCCGGATGATGCCGGTCAGGCAGTAGAAGGTGACGGTCTTCCCCGCCCCGTTGGGGCCGAGGAGGGCCACGATCTCGCCCTGGTCGACCCGGACCGACACCTGGTCCACCACCCGCCGCTGCCGGAAGCTCTTGGAGAGCCCCCGGCCCTCGAGCGTGCTGGCACGCTCGACCGGGGTGCGCCCCCCCGCCTCGCGCCGCGCCTGGCCCTGCTGCGCCGCGGTCAACAGCTGGGTGAGCGCGGCGGCACGGTCGGCGGACGCCTGGGGCCACCAGCGGGCCGCCGCCCGCACCGTGGCCCACCCGTCCGCCAGCCCATTCTCGATCCAGCCGCCGTCGGCCAGCCGGGGAAGCACCGAGCCAGTCAGGCTCTCGCGGAGCTGATCCCCCGAGAGCTCCGAGCGCGGGAGGCCCGGCACCGTCTCCACCGCGCTCAGGAAGGTGGCCCGGTAGCCCAGCACCAGCCGGTCGAGCGACACTGCCCCATCGGCGTCGGCGCTCGCCACCAGCGCGGCCAGCGCCAGGGAGAGCGAGGCATCGCGCTCGGCGAGGCCGTCAAGCCAGGCGGGCGCCGTCACTTCTTCACCGCCGGGAGCGAGTCGGGCTTGGCGGCGGAATCGGCGGGTGCGGGCGCTGGGGGCACCTTGGCCGGCTCCAGCTGGACCCCGTCCACCTTGCCTGCGATGTCCACCCGGTCCACCCCCCCCGTCGAGTCGGCCCGCATGAGCACCACGATCCGCTCGCCGCGGGCATAGTTGAGGGACGGCGTGTCCGGACGGCCGGGGTTCTTGACCTGGTAGAACGAGCTGGCCGCCGACCGCGACTCGACCCGCCGGAGCACCGTGCGGGACCCGCCGGACGAGTCCGACCGGGCGAACTGGGCGGTGACGGTGTCGCCCCGGAGCCAGTCGCGCTCCGCGCCGGTGGTGTCCTTGCCGGTGGCCACCCAGGCCGTCGTGAACGCTCGCGCCTCGGTCAATACCTTGGCCGGGGTGTCGAGCGCCAACGAGTCGGCCAGGATCTCGTACTCCGCCGACACGGCGTGGGGGCGCGTACCCTTTCCCCAGGCCAGGGTCTGTTCCAGCACCCGGTCGTTCACGTCCAGCGCGACGGTGTCGGCGGTCAGCACCCAGTCGGCGCTGGTGGCGCGGGCGGCACCGTCGGCCTGCACGTAGGTCAACTCGCTCTCCTCCAGCCGCAGGTCGATCCGCCGGCCCGCCAGCGAGAACGAGTCCTTGCCGATGCCGCGGATCAGCGCCGACCCCACGAGCGCGCCGTCCTGGCCCTTGCCGGTGTCGAGCCGCATCGAGTCGGCGCTGGCGGCGAGGTCGCTCCGGTCCACCGTGACCCGTCCTCCCGCCCAGAGGCGGTCGTCGCCGAGCATCCGGACGCGGTCGCCTACGATCACATAGGCCTCCTGGGGCCGGCCGGTGGAGTCCTTCGGCACGTAGTCGATCGTCGGCCGCCCCACGGCATAGACCTCGGCGACCTCCCGCTGCCCCGGCAGGACCCGGAAGTAGTCGAGCGACGGGCCGCGGAGGGTGGAGCCGGCGGTGCTCCGGGTGACGACGTTGCCACGGGCCTCCCAGCGCTCCCCGTCCCGCCGGTAGGTGCCGCGGTCGGCGGTCATGACCATCGACGAATCCGCGTACCGCACGTTGCCGATGAACTCGACGATCTGGCTCCCGTACGACGCGAGGCTGTCGCTCCGGATGGTGACGGTGGTCCCCTCGCACTGGAGCCGGACGTCGCCCGAGGCGAAGTAATTGTCGGTGCCGAGCCCGTAGCCCTGGTCGGCGTGCACCAGCCGGAGCTTGCAGCGCTGGGCCTCCTGCTGCGCCGGCAGCGCCCCGGGCGCGGCCCAGGTACCGGTCAGGGCCGCCAGCGCGAGCAGGCCGCGCCGCATCACTGCCCCGGCAGGAGGACGCCCTCGGCCGCGCGGCCCCGCGGGTTCGAGGTCGTCATCCGCTGGAAGTTCGGGTCGGAGGTGAACCCGCTCCCCTCGAGGTGGTTCCCGCCCTGCTCGTACACGTAGTGCTGGTCGGTCGAGATCTCGTTCTTGCCCGGGTCGTAGCGGAGAAGCTCGCTCCGGAGGGTCCGGGTGCCGTCGGCGCTCGTGACCACCACGCTGCCCCGGCCCTCCATCGCGCCGGTCATCGTCTGGTAGGTGCCCTCGTGCGCCGTGAGGGTGGAGGTCGCCTGGCCCTCGGCGTTGTAGAAGGTGACCGTCACCACCCGCAACTCGAACGACTGCGACGCCTCGAAGTAGTAGGCGGTGTCCGCCTCCACCAGGCTCTTCTGCACGCCGTCCCGCGTGATGTAGTGCCGCACCTTGATCAGCGTCTGGTCGGCGGTGTCGGCGGCGGCGGCCAGCGTCCCGGGTCGGGGGCCGATTTCGTTGCAGGCGGCCAGCCCACCGGCAAGGACCACGAGCGCCGACAGCATCCCCAGGCGGCGCATCAGACTGCCCCCGCCCGCATGAGGTCGTGCAGGTGCACCACGCCGGCCAGCGCGCCGGCCGCGTCGAGCACGGGCATCGCCATGATCCCGTGGCGTTCCATCCGGCCGAGGACGGCGGCGGCGAGCTCGCCGGTGTCCGCCACCTTCGGGCTTCTCGTCATCACGCCGGTGACGGGCGCCTCAAGGAAGGCGGGATCCGACTGCGCCAGCCGGCTCAGGTCGCCGGCGGTGATGACGCCGGCCACCCTGCCGCCTTCGGCCACGATGGCGAGACCCCGGTGACGGGCCAGCGCCACGACCGCCTCCCGCATCCTGGCCCCAGTGGTCAGGACGCCCTGCACCGGCAGCATCACGTCCGCGGCACGCAGCAGGAGCTTCCGGCCGAGCGCTCCGCCGGGGTGCAGCTCGGCAAAATCCTCGCGGCCGAAGCCCTTCACCTCGAGGAGTGCGACCGCCAGCGCGTCGCCCAGGGCCAGCGCCACGGCGGTGCTCGTGGTCGGCGCCAGGTCGAGCGGGCACGCCTCCTCCGCCACCCCCGCGTCGAGGACCTCGCGCGCCACGCGCGCCAGGGTCGAGTCGCGGCCGCCGGTGAGGGCGATGATCGGCACGCTCAGCCGCTGCAGCGCGGCGAGGAGCCCGAAGAGTTCCTCCGTCTCCCCGCTCTTGCTGAGGAGGACGGCCACGTCGTCGCGACCGACGATGCCCAAGTCGCCGTGGAGGCTGTCCACCGGATGGAGGTAGGTGGCGGGCGTCCCCGTGCTGGTGAGGGTGGCGGCGATCTTCCGCGCGATCAGTCCCGACTTCCCGACGCCGGAGACAATGACCCGGCCGCGCGCGCCGGCCAGGAGCTCCACCGCCCGGGCAAACGCCCCGTCGAGGCGAGTGCCGGCCCGCGCCACCTCCGCCGCCTCGAGCGCCAGGACGCGGCGCCCCAGCGCAGTGAGCCCCTCGGCGTCACGCGACATCGCCGTCCCGCTCCTGGAGGTAGCGCGACACCGCCGCATCGTACTCGTCGCGGGCGCGGAGGATGGCGGTCACCACCTCCCGCACCGCGCCCCGGCCGCCGGACGCCTCGGTGACATACGCCGCCGCCGCCTTCACCTCATCGACCGCGTTCGCCACGCCGATCGGGAGGCCGACGCGCTGGAGCACCGGCAGGTCGGCCAGGTCGTCGCCCACATACGCCACCTCGTCCCAGTCGAGGCCGTGCTTCTGGAGGAGGTCGGCCACCATCGGCACCTTGCGGGCCCCGGAGTCCTGCAGGATGTCGTCAATGCGGAGTTCGCGGCCGCGGAGCGCCGTGGCCTCCGACCGGCGGCCGCTGACCAGCGCCACCCGGATGCCGGTGCCGGCCAGGAGCGCCAGGCCCAGGCCGTCCTGGATGTCGAACCGCTTGTACTCGACGCGTTCCCCCGCCACCGCGCCGACATAGACGCCGTTGTCGGTGAAGACCCCGTCCACGTCGAGCGCCAGGAGCCGGATCCGGCGCGCCACGCGCGGGTCAAGCACGGGCGTGCTCGCGGGCCCGGGCCCACAGGTCGAGGGTCCGGTCGAGGAGGTCGCCGAGGCGGTCGAGCGGCCACTGGGTGGCGGCGTCGCTCGGGGCGTGGGCGGGATCGGGATGGGTCTCGAGGAAGAATCCGTCCGCCCCGCTCACCGCCGCGGCGTAAAGGAGGGGCGGGATGAACTCGCGGAGCCCCCCGCTGGCCCCGCCCTCGCCCTGCCCCGGCTGCTGGACCGAGTGCGTCGCGTCGAAGATGACCGGCGCCCCGGTGGCGCGCGCCATCCGGGCAAAGCTGCGGACATCCACCACGAGGTCGCCGTAGCCGAAGAAGGTGCCCCGCTCGGTCACCGCGACGTCGGTGCTGCCAGCGGCGCGCACCTTCTCGACGGCGCCGAGCATCCCCTCGGGCTGCATCCACTGCCCCTTCTTGATGTTCACCGGCCGGCCGGTGCGGCCGGCGGCCACCAGGAGGTCGGTCTGGCGGCAGAGGAAGGCGGGGATCTGCAGCACGTCCACCACCTCGGCGGCAGCGGCAGCCTGGCCGGGCTCGTGGATGTCGGTCAGGATCGGGAGCCCCGTCGCCGCGCGGACCCGCTCGAGGGCGCGGAGCCCCTCGTCGAGGCCGGGGCCGCGCTCGCCGCCGGCGCGCGACCGGTTGGCCTTGTCGAAGCTGGCCTTGAAGCAGACCGGCAGACCGTGCCGGGCCCCGAGCTCGGCCAGTGCATCGCCGACCCGGCGCATCAGGGCGTCGCCCTCGACCATGCAGGGCCCCGCGATCAGGAACGGGGCCTGCCGGAAGGTCCAGCTCATCCGCGCGCCGCCTCCGCCAGGTTGGGACGGGCCGCCGGCGCCGCGGACGCCTTGCGCCGGGCCAGCGCCGCGCCGATGAACCCCGCAAAGAGCGGGTGCGGGCGCGTCGGGCGCGACTTGAGCTCGGGATGGAACTGGCAGCCGATGAACCACGGGTGATCGGGCAACTCGATCAGCTCGACGAGCCCGCCGTCGGGCGACTGGCCCGAGAGCCGGAGGCCGTACTCCGCCAGCACGTCGCGGTAGGCGTTGTTGACTTCCCAGCGGTGGCGATGCCGCTCGCTGATTTCCGTGGTGCCGTAGGCCTGCGCCACCTTGGAACCGGGGCGGAGCCGCGCGGTGTAGGCGCCGAGGCGCATGGTGCCGCCGAGGTTGCTGACCTCGCGCTGGGTCTGCATGAGGTTCACCACCGGCGTGCCGCACTCGGGGGCGAACTCGGTGCTGTTCGGGTCGGGGAGCTCGCAGACGTCGCGGGCGAACTCGATGATCGCCACCTGGAGCCCGAGGCAGATCCCGAAGAAGGGGAGCTGGTGTTCCCGCGCCCAGCGGATGGCCTCCATCATCCCCTCGACACCGCGCACCCCGAAGCCGCCGGGGACGAGCAGCCCGTCGAAGCCCGCGAGCAGCTTGCCGGCCGCCTCCTGGTCGGTGAAGAGGTCGCTCGAGAGCCACTCGATCTGGACGTGGGCGTCGTGGGCGATCCCGCCATGGATGAGCGCCTCGGAGACCGACTTGTAGGCGTCGTGGAGGTCGGTGTACTTGCCCACGACGGCGATGCGGGTCTCCCCCGCGGGCCGGAGGACGCGGTCCACGATGGTGCGCCACGGCCGGAGGTCGGGGTCCTTGGTGACCAGCCGGAGCCGCTCGCAGACCTCGCGGTCAAGTCCCTGCTCGTGGAGCCGGAGCGGGATCTCGTAGATCGACTTGACGTCGGGGCTCTCCACCACGCAGGCAAAGTCCACGTTGCAGAAGAGCGCGATCTTCCGCTTGATGTCGGCGGAGAGGGGGCGCTCGGTGCGGCAGACGAGGATGTCGGGCTGGATCCCGATCTGCATCAGCTCGCGCACCGAGTGCTGGGTCGGCTTGGTCTTGACCTCGCCGGCGGCGGCGATGTAGGGCACCAGCGTCAGGTGCATGAACAGCGCGTTGTCCCGCCCCACCTCCTGGCGGAACTGGCGGATGGCCTCGAGGAACGGCAGCGACTCGATGTCGCCCACGGTGCCGCCGATCTCGGTGATCACCACATCATGCCCCGGCGCGGTGCGCCGGATGGCGTTCTTGATCTCGTCGGTGATGTGGGGGATGACCTGCACCGTGGAGCCGAGGTACTCGCCGCGCCGCTCCTTGTTGATGACGGTCTGGTAAATGCGGCCGGTGGTGATGTTGTTCTGCTGGCTCAGCGAGCGGTCGATGAAGCGCTCGTAGTGGCCCAGGTCGAGGTCGGTCTCCGCGCCGTCGTCGGTCACGTACACCTCGCCGTGCTGGAACGGCGACATCGTGCCCGGATCGACGTTGATGTACGGGTCGAACTTCTGCATCGTCACCGCCAGGCCACGCTCCACCAGCAGCCGCCCGAGCGACGCGGCCGCGATTCCCTTCCCCAGGGACGAGACCACGCCGCCGGTGACGAAGATGAACTTGGTAGCGGAAGGACCGGTGCTCATGGGATTACCTCGCAAGGACGTGCCAGTGGGCCTCGGCCCGTTTCAGGTCGTCGGGGGTGTCCACGCCGGGCAGCGCCGGGGCGCCGAGCCGGGTGACCCCGATGGTCATGCCGTGCTGGAGGGCGCGCAGCTGCTCGAGCCGCTCCGCCAATTCGGCGGGCGACGGGGGCAGCGCCACCCATCGCGCCAGCGAGGCGCGGGTGTAGGCGTAGATGCCGAGGTGCTGCCAGTAGAGACCCTCGGCCGGGTCGTCGACCTCGCGCCGGTGCGGGATCACGGCACGGGAGAAGTAGAGCGCGCGGCCGTGGACGTCGGTGACGACCTTGACCCGCGCGGGATCCTTCACGTGGGCCAGGTCGAGCGGCGCCGCCACGGTGCCCACCTCGTCGCCGCCTGCCACACGGGCGAGCGACCCCTCCAGCGCCTCGCGGTCGAGGAACGGCTCGTCGCCCTGGATGTTCACGATCACGTCGAACTCGCGGAACTCGGCGCGCCCCGCCACCTCGGCCACCCGCTCCGTGCCGGTCGTGTGGTGGTCGCCGGTGAGGACGGCGGGCACGCCCGTCCGCTCGACCACTTGAACCACCATCGGGGAATCGGTGGCCACGACGAGGCGGTCCACCAGGCCGTGCGCCTTGACGCGCTCGACCACGCGGGTCACCAGAGGTTGCCCGGCCAGGAGTTGAAGGGGCTTGTTGAGGAGGCGGGTGGAGCCGAGTCGGGCCGGAATGACACCGAGGACGCGCATCCCAAAAACTAATAGAGGGGTGGCTCGTAGTCAAAAGTCGTGCCGGGAGCGCCGCGAGGCCTTGACACCTGTGTAACAGGTTACGCGGCAAGGAGTTAGTTCGGTACCCTCCGAGTCGGGTCGGGAGCGATCGAGATCAACTGGCTCACCGCAGGTCCCTCCTTCGGCGGTCCGGTCTCAAGCCGGTAGGTGCCGGTGGCCGTCGGTGGGAGGAGGAAGTCCGCCGTTTCCCCCACGTCGAGCACGGTCCGGGCGCGCCCGGACCGCTGCTGGTTGGGCGGAAGGTCGGCGCCGTCCCGCGCGAGGGCCCGCCAGGTGGCGAGGGTGTCTCCCGCCATCAGGCGCCAGGTGAACCGGCCGTAGGGCATGATGTTGATGAGGCGGAGCCGGTGCGTGGCGCCCGCGGTCCAGCGCGCCACCGGGGGCATCGAGTCCCCATTCAACAGGACGCGGCCCTCCTCACCGTCGCGCCCCACGAGGAAGACGTGGTCGGTGGCCGGGTCAAGCTGCTGCCCCGGCTCCAGCACGAGGAGCGGGCCGTAGAGCCCCGAGGTCATCTGCACCACCTCGTGCAGGTGCGTGTGATAGATGAACGTGCCGGCTCTCGGCTGCCGCAGATGCGCCACGAAGGAGTCGCCGGGCTCGATCGGAAGGAATTGCCGGTCGCCGGTGCGGCTCCACCCCGCCACGCCGTCCGAAGCGCTCTCCAGCTCGAGACCATGCCAGTGCACCCCGGTGGGCAGCTCCAGCTGGTTCACCACCGTCACGTCGGTCGGCACGCCGCGCGTGAGCACCAGCACCGGCGAGGGCAGCGTCACCGGCCCCTGCTCCCCCTGCCCGTCGAGCGTGAACGCCATGACCACGCCGTTCGCCGCGCCCGAGTCGGGCCGCTGGCGCGCCACGATGCGGTGGCGCACCGCGCCCTCGCGGGGCGGCGGGGTCGTGCCCGGCCGGGGCGACACGATGATCCCGAGGACCAGCCCCGCCATGCTGTGCCCGGCGTGATCGGTGGCCGGCGTGCCGTCCGGCCAGGTGAGCGCGGCGTCCGGCGTGATGTGGAAGATGAGGTGGCAGTGGAAGAGCCAGGTGCCCTCCTCGGTCGGCTGGAACGCCATTCGCATCGACGACTGCGGCAGCATGCTCTCGGTCACGACCAGGCGCTCCTCCTCCCGTGGATAGAGGGAGTCCTGGGTCATCGAGCCGACCGAGGAGACGCGGAAGTAGAAGCCGTGGAGGTGCATCGGGTGCACGTGGCGCGAGACGTTCACCACCCGCCAGTCGACCGAGTCGCCGACGGTGAACTCGAGCCGCTCGGTGTACGGCCAGGACCGGCCGTTGATGGCCAGCACCCCGCGCCCTGGTGTGCCGGAGGTCGTGTCCTCCGGGCGCTCCCAGAGGGTGATGACGAACACCCGGTCGTGTGGCACCGCCCCGGCAGGGTCCACGATGAACGCGCCGCCGAGCTGGGTCTCCTCCAGCGTCTCGAACGCGACGTACGGCTGCGTCTCGGTGCGGGCGCCGTACTGGTAGGTGCCCGGGGCGCCGGCGGCAAAGCGGAAGCGGCGCGACTCTCCAGGGCGGAGCCGGACGGAGTCGGCGGCGGCGGGCCGGCCGTACAGGCCGAAGAGCGTGACCCCCGTGTCGGCGAGCGCGTTGGTGACCGTGACGTCCAGCGTGGTGCCCTCGGGCACCCGGATGAGCGGGCCGGGCACCGACGGCGGCCGCCCTTCCTCGATGAACACCGGCACCTCGGCGCAGGGGCCGGCCTCGTCGCCCGGACACCAGTCGGCCAGGCGGACCTCGAGCCGGAGGGTCAGGACGCCGTCGCGGAGGACGCCGGCGGGTGTGCGGTTGTCGTTGGGAACGACGCGGGGTGGCGCCGATCGGGCCCCGATCGCGGCGCCGGCGATCCCGATTGCGATGAGGACCGGGCTCGCGAGCCTCATTCGGAGCCGCCCCGGGGGAGGGCTCGCGTGGCGCGCTCCGCCGTGGCGGGATCCCCGGCCGCGGTCGCCGCAACGGCCAGGCCCCGGAGGGAGAGCAGCCGCTTCGGGTACATCGCCAGGGCGCGGGCAAAGGCCTGCTGCGCCTCCGCCGGCCGGCCCATGGCGAGCAGGAATTCCCCACGCAACTCGAACGTGGGCTTGACCACGCCAGGCGGCCCGAATTCCACCGCCATTCCCTCCTCGCCCGCCGACGCCTCGCTGAGCAGGGCCAGCGCCCGGTCCCGGTCTCCCGCATCGAACGCCACCGCGGCGGCAAGCGACCGCGCCAGGGCCACGACGGTCCCCTGCTGGGTCTCGTCCCCGGGAGTGGCGGGCTCCGCGACCAGCGCATCGAGCCGCGCCTGTTCCACCAGCGCCGCCGGGCGGTCGCCCCGGCGCGCGGCCGCGAGTCCGAGCGCGAAGGATTCCGCGGCGCGGGCGCCCCGGGAGGCGCGCGCCGCAGGGGGACGCAGGTCAATCAACGGGCCGGACCAGGTCTCGGCATCGACAATCTGGGCCGCATGCATGAGGAACGCGGAATGGATCCGCCCGGCACTCGGGTTGGCGCCGATGTTGGCCAGCGTGCGCCGATACAGGGAATCGGCCGCCGCCGACCGCCCGAGCTGCAGCAGCCCGTAGTGCAGCCACTCGGTGTAATGGCCGGGGCGCCAGGCGGCCGGATCGGGGCCGGCCGCGATCACGTTCTGGCTGACGACCTCGTCCCACATGCCGAGCGCGAGGAAGATGTGGGTCGTCATGTGCTGCGCGTGCGGGGCATCGGGCGCGATCCGCGAATACGCCCGCGCGGCGGGAAGGCCGAGCGGTGCGTGGTCCGGATCGTCGAAGGAGTGGATCGCGTAGTGCGCGGCGCCGGGATGGTCGGGAGAGCGGGCCATCAGCGCCAGCGCGATGGCGCCGGCCTGCATGTAGGTGGGCACGTTGCGCTGGCCCTGGCTCAGCCCGAGCAGGGAAAGCGCGTAGAATGCCTCCGCCTCCGCGTCCTCGGGGTAGGCCTCCCGCAGCGACCGCATCGCCTCGGCATACAGCGTATCTCGCCTCGGCTTGGAGCCGTCGGTCCCGTAGAGCAGTTCCACCGCGCCCAGGTAGCGACGCTCCCGATCGGTCGGCGCGCGCGCCTGGCGTTCCTCGGGCGTGGGGGCCAGGCGGGCCAGCACCGCCTGGGCGGCGGCGCGGTCGTGCTCGTTCCAGAGCGGATGGTCGTAGGTGAGCGCCTCGCCCCAGTAGGCCATGGCGAAGTTCGGTTCGAGCCGCTGAGCCTCCCGAAATGCCGCCGCGGCGCTCGAGTACTCGAAGCTGTGCAGGTACAGCACGCCGCGGACGAACGAGGCCTGGGCGGCCGGTCCCGCCGACGTCGGGAACGCAATCACGCCAAGGCGCGGTTCCTGGGCACGGGCAGGCAGGGCGGCGCCCAGGGCCAGGGCGATCAGCGGAGCGCAGCGCACGAGGTGACTCCCGGAGGAGGGACCACGACTGGAGGGACGAAGGAATGTCCAAGCGAATGCCCCCGGTCGCAAGGGCACCGGGGGCGTCGGAGGTGGTGGCGGGGACGGCCCCCCGGGATCAGTCGAGCTCGACCTGCCTCACGTCGGTCACTTCCGGCACGGCGCGGAGCGCCTCCACGTTTTCCGGCTTGAGGCGCGCATCGACCCCGATGGCAGCGAGCGCCTGCCCGCCCGCCTCGAGCCGGGCCACATGGTACTGTCCGATGTTGATTCCCGCGGCGGCGAGCGCCGAGCCGACGCGACCGATGACGCCGGGCACGTCGCGGTTGCGCAGGAGGACCAGGTCCCCGCGCGGAAAGATGTCCACCCGGTAGTCGCCGATCCGCACGATGCGCGGGTGGGCTCCTTCCAGCACCGCGCCCGCCACGCGCACGCCCTCGCCGGCGCCGGTCATCCGGACCTCGAGGTACTCGGCGTAGTCGTTGCGCGGGGAGAGCCGGGTGCGCTCGACGGCGATTCCCCGCCCCGCCGCGATGTGCAGGGCGTTGACCACGTTGACGGCCCGCCGCCCCACCACCTGCGACAGCGTGCCGATGAGCGCGGCGGCGGCCAGGGGCTGCAGGCCGTCCTCTTCCCGCCCGGCGTACCGCACCTCCACCCGGGCCAGGCGCTCGCCCGCGAGCGCGGCGCCGATCCGCCCCAGCCGCTCGGCCAGGTCGAGCAGCGGACGAAGCCGCCGCATCCGGTCGCCGCCCACGCCGGGGGCGTTGACGGCACGGCTCAAGTCGCCCTCGATGAGGGCGGCACGCACCGCGGCGGCAATCTCGAGCGCCACGTTCTGCTGCGCCTCCTCGGTGGAGGCGCCGAGGTGGGGCGTCAGCACCGCGCTGTCGAGCCCGCGGAGGGGATGGTCGGCGGGGAGCGGCTCCTCGGGGTACACGTCGAGCCCGGCGCCGGCGATGCGCTTCTCGCGCAGCGCCTCGACCAGCGCCGTCTCGTCGATGATCTCGCCCCGTGCCACGTTGAGGACGAACGCCGTCGGCTTGAGGAGCTTGAGCTGTGCCGTGCCGATGAGCCCGGCGGTGGTCTCGGTCAAGGGAACGTGGACCGACAGGACATCGGCCTGGCGCAACACCTCCTCGAGCGTGGCGAGCTCCGCCCCGAGGGCCTTGGCGCGATCGGCGTGGAGGTACGGGTCGTGGATCAGCACGCGCATCCCGAACGCGCGCGCCCGGAGCGCCACCTCGCCCCCGATGCGGCCCGCCCCCACGAGCCCGAGCGTCTTGCCGTAGAGTTCGCTGCCGCCGAGCTTGGCGCGATCCCACGCCCCCGCCTTCATCGAGCGGTCGGCGGCGGCCACGCGGCGCGCCAGCGTGAGCATCAGCGCCATCGTGAGCTCCGCCGCCGAGATGGTGTTGCCGGCCGGCGCGTTGAGCACCGCGATGCCCTTCTCGGTGGCCGCCTCGACGTCGATCGTGTCGACGCCGACCCCGGCCCGGCCGATCACCTTGAGGCGGGTGGTGTCGGCCATCGCCTCGCGCGGCACCTTGGCCGCGCTCCGCACGATCACGGCGTCCACCTCGGTGAGCGCCCTGGCCAGGTCGGGCAGGCTGAGTCCAGGCCTGGTGACCAGCTCGAAGCGGGGGTCGTCCCTGAGGGGGGCCAGGCCGTCGGCGGCGATCTTGTCGGCAATGAGCACGCGATAGGTGGCGCTCATGCGTCGAGCACCTCCGCCAGCGCCGCGAGCACGCGCTCGAGCTCGGCCACGGTGTGGTCGCCCATGTGACCGATGCGGATGGTGGAGTCCTTGAGCTTGCCGTAGCCCGCCGAGATCGTGATCCCCTTCGCCTTCATGGCGGCGTTGACCTCGCTCCCCTTCTTGCCGGGCGGCATCGTGAGGCAGGTGACCGTCCAGGACCGGTGTCCCTTGGGCGCCAGCACCGAGACCGGGATGCCGGCCGCCGTCATGTCGCCGGCCCAGGCCCAGGTGCGGCGTGCCATGGCCTCGTGGCGCGCCCAGCGCGCCTCCATCGTCTCGGCGTCGAGCCGCTCGAGCTGGCGCGCCAGCGCATAGAGCAGCGAGAGGGCCGGCGTGTTGGGCGTCTGGTTCTGCTGGGCGTACTTCTCGAACTCGAGGAAGTCGAAGTAAATCCCCCGCCCCTTCGCGGCCTTGGCGCGCTCCAGGATGTTGGGCTGCGCCACGCCGAGCGCCAGCCCCGGGGGCAGCGCGAGCGCCTTCTGGGACCCGGTGAGCACGAAGTCGAGCCGCCAGGCGTCCGTCTCCACTGGCACTCCCGCGATTCCCGTCACGCTGTCCACCAGGAGCACGCAGTCTCCCGAGGCGTGCACCACCTCGGCGAGTTCCTTGATCGGGTTGAGGGCGCCGGTGGAGGTCTCCGAGTGGACCACGGTCACGGCGTCGTAGTCCTTGCCCTTGAGCGCGGCGGCCACCTGCGCCGGCTCGTGGATGGCGCCCCACTCCGCCTCCAGCACGTCGGCCTCGAGCCCGCAGGCGAGCGCGATCTTGTGGAACCGGTCGCTGAAGGCGCCGTTCACGAGCGAGAGCACCCTGCGCCGGGCGCCGTTGCGGAGCGCCCCTTCCATGAGGCCGGTGGCGGAGGAGGAGGAGATGTACACCGGGCGCTTGGTGCGGAAGACGCGCTGCAGCGACGGCTGCATCCGCGCGAGGAGCTCTTCCATCCCCTTGCCCCGGTGGCCGATCATCGGCCGGGTCTGGGCGGCGAGGACGTCGTCGAGCACCTCGGTGGGGCCCGGGAGGAAGAAGTTGCCGAACGGGGCCATGGAACCCTCGAGCAGGGAGAGGTAGGCGCGGAAAGATAGACGGGGCGATCCTGAAGAATCACCCCGAATCAGGATGAAGAACCTCGTCCAGCAGCGGGAGGAGGGAGGGGCCGCGGAGCACCGTGTCGGCGCCGGCGGTGACGGCCGTCCGGTCGGTGACGCCGGCAAAGGCCACGAACCGGTCCACCGCCGGACGGGCTTCGAGGTCCGTCACCCCGTCCCCCACGAACAGGATCGGCGCCGGGAGCCCGGCGCGCCATCCTTCCACGACGGTGCGCTTCCCGCCCGAGCGGCCGAGGGGCGAGTCCTCGTCGTAGCCGGCGTAGGAGCCGTCGGGATGGAAGCGGAGGGACACCGCCGCCACGTCGCCGGCCGCGAGCCCGAGCCACTCCGCGAAGGGCAGGATGGCCTGGAGGATGCCGCCGGAGATGATCCGTACCGTGACCCCGTGGCGGCGGAGTGCATGCACCGTCTCCCGGGCGCCCGGCACGGCGGCGGCGATGTACTGCCGGGCGAGCGCCGCGACGGCCGCGCGATCGGGGCGGATCCGCGCCAGGCGCGCCCCGTAGACCGATTCCAGCGGCACCTCGCCGCGCATGGCGGCCTCGGTGAGCGAGGCGATGGCCTCGCGATGGGCGGCGCCGAGCTCGTCGATCCCCTCGATGGCCGAGAGGGTGGAATCGCAGTCGAAGAGAACGGTGCGAAAGCGGAGGGCCGGCATCGGTCAGTTGCGGCGGAGCGCCACGTCGTCGCTGCGGACGTTGCGGCCGATGACCAGCACCAGGAGGCGGGACTCGAATCCGGGGGCGCTGACCCGCACATACTGCGTGCGGCAGCGGTCGAGGAGCGCCGCGTCGAAGCGCAGGGTGTACTCCCCCTGGTTGTCGGTGAAGGTCACGAAGGAGGTGCCCATCACCTGCAGGTGGGCGCCCGACAGGGGCTCGCCGTTGGTGCGGAGGACGCGCCCGCTCGCCGAGCCCATGCGCGGCTCGCCGGGCTGGAGGGAATCGGGCGAGATGACCGGGCAGGAGTCGCCGCGCTCCGGCATCGACTGGGTCCAGGGCCGCGGATCGCGCGGGGTGAGGCCGAGCCGGGGACCGATGTTGATTCCGCCCGGGGTGCTGGCCTCGGCGGCCTCGGTGCTGGAGGGCGACGGCTCCGCCGGGCTCGGCGCCGAGGGGCCGGTGGCCAGCGCCAGCGGGATCGGCCGGGGTGGGGCAATCTTCCGCTGCGTTTCGGTGGCGCCGTCGCCGATCCTGGTCGCGTCACCGCCGGGGTCGGCGATCGGTGACCGAAGCGCGCGGATCGGGTCGGCGGTCGGGTCGGGCTGCCGGTCGGGGCCTCCCGACTTGGGAGGCTGGGTGGGCACCGGAGGGGTGGGAGCGGGGGCGGGCCTCGGTCGGTCGGGCGGCGGGAGGTACACCATCCGCACCTGCCGGCGCTGCAGCTCCTGCCGCGCCGCGTCGACCTCTTCCTGGGTGGCGGTGCGCTGCTCCTCCTGCATGGCCGGACGTCGCAGCACGCCGAACACGAGAAAGAGGGCGGCGTAGACCGCCAGCGAGACGGCCATGCCCTGCCAGCGCGGCTCCGGGCGGAGCTGAGGGGTGAGCGAAAAGCCTTTGCTGGCAGGCATTTATGAAATATAGCCTCAAGCGCCGCGAGAGGTGCCTCAGGCGGTGCGCGGGTGGTCGTCGATCAGGACTCGGGACAGGTTGCGCCGCATGCGGTTCCGGACGCGAACGAGGAGGATGACGGCCACGGCGGCCAGGCCCGACACAAGTCCCCACCAGAGGCCGATGGCCCCCAGCCCGGCCGTGAATCCAAGGAGCAGCCCGGCGGGAATTCCTACGCCCCAGAACCCGAGAAGGTTGATGATCATCGGCGCCCGGGTGTCGCCGAGGCCCCGGAGGATCCCCCCGGCGACAACCTGGATTCCATCGAAGACCTGAAAGAGCCCGGCGAGGGGAATCAGCATCGCGGCCACCGCCACCGCGGGCGCCGCGTTGGAGTAGAGCTCGGCGAGCCATCGGGGCACCGAGAGGAAGAGGATGGCGGTGCTCGCCATGAACGCGACGCCGGTCACCAGCGACGCGCGGGCAAACCGTCGGGCGCCGTGGGCATCGTCCCGGCCCACCGCCTGTCCCACCAGCACCGCGGCGGCCCCCGACACGCCGAGCGGCACCATGTACGTCAGCGAGGCGAGGTTGAGCGCCACCTGATGGCCGGCCATCTGGTCCACTCCGAGCCGGCCCATGAGGAGGCCGGTCAACCCAAAGGCGGTGTATTCGAGCTGGAGCTGTCCGCCGATCCCGGCGCCGAGTCGAATCATTCGCCACAGCGGGGTCAGGGCCCAGCTGTCCTGGCGCCAGGGCCGCAGGTGGCGGTGGAGGAGCGGCCAGCCGAGGGCGGCGAGCAGGAGCGCCATGGCCCACCGGCTGATCGAGGTGGCCCACGCGGCACCGGACACGCCGAGGGCCGGGGCGCCCCAGTGCCCGAAGATCAGCACCCAGTTGAGCCCGGCGTTGAGGAGGTTGGCCGCGACGATCGTGAGCAGGATCGGTCGCATCCGGCCCATCGCCTGGAGCGCCTGCCTGAGCACCCCGTAGGCGAGGAACGGCAGGACGCCGGGGATGGTGCGGAGGACGTAGTCGTGCGCGAGCGGCACGACCGTCGGTGGCTGCTCGAGCCAGGTGAGCACCGCCCGCGCGGGCGGCATCAGGGCCATCGCCACCACCGCGAGCGCCAGTGACAGGAGGAGGCCGCGTTGCAGGGCGCGGGCGATGGCCACGTCGTCGTTGGCGCCGACGGCCTGGGCCACGAGCGGGTCGAGCGCCATCAGGACGCCCATCCCGAAGATGACCACGCCAAAGAAGTAGAGGTTGCCGAGCGCCACGGCGGCCAGCGCCTCGGCGCTCAGGTGCCCCACCATGACGGTGTCCACCACGCCCATGAACATCATCCCGACCTGGACAAGCACCACCGGCACGGCCAGCGCGAGCAGGGCCCGCAGTTCGGCTCGGGTGGGGAGGATGGGAGCGGGAGTCATCGGGGGAGCCGGCAGAGGGAGTGCGCCCGGTAGGATTCGAACCTACGACCCTCAGCTTAGAAGGCTGATGCTCTATCCAACTGAGCTACGGGCGCGGAGTTGGGTCGGGAGTCCGGGGGGCCGGACGAGGGTCAATGATAGTGCCGCGACGGGGCTACCGACAGCGCCCGCGGGGGGAAACCCCGGGCGCCGACGTCCCGTACGGCCCGCACCCCCACCCCGCGCCCCGGAGGCCGTCGTGTTCGTCCCGCTCCTGCTGCTCCTCGCCGCCACCCCGGTCACCGCACCCCCGGCCGATCCCGCCACCGGGGCCGAGCTCATCCAGCAGATGCACGCCCGCTACGCGGGGCGCTGGTACCGCACCCTCACCTTCGTCCAGAAGACCACCCACCCCGACGGCTCGGTGGAGACCTGGTACGAGGCGGCGGCCATCCCGGGCTCGCTCCGCATCGACATTGCGCCACTCTCGGCGCGAAACGAACTCCTCTTCCGCGCCGACTCCATCTATCGGTACGCGGACGGCGAGCTCAAGATGGGCCGTCCGCTGGTCCACTCGCTGCTGCTGCTCGGGTTCGACGTGTACGGCCAGCCGCCGGAACGGACCATCGCCTCGCTCACGGCGCTGGGCTACGACCTGACGAAGGTCCATGCCGACACGTGGCAGGGCCGCAAGGTCTGGGTCGTGGGGGCGTCCGCCGGCGATACCGTGACCAAGCAGTTCTGGATCGATCAGGAGCGGCTGGTGTTCGTGCGGGGCCTGGCCCCGCATCCGCAGAAGCCGGGCGTCCACACCGAGGTACAGTTCAACAAGTACGTGGAGCTCGGCCAGGGGTGGATCGAGACCGAGGTGCTCTTCCTCGAGGACGGGACGATCACCACGCGCGAGGAGTACCGCGACATGCGGGCGGACCCCACCCCGCCGGTCGACCCGGTCATCTTCCTGCCGGGGGCGTACGTGGCGCCGGGGTGGGTGACGGAATAGCACTCCGCCGGGGGCGGCGTCACTCCACGCCGCCAGCCGCCTCGATGAGCCGCAGGGCCGGCTCGCTCACGAAGATCGGGGCGTGGAAACGCCGGCCCCAGGAGAGGGCGGTCACGTCCCGGTAATCATGGCGCGTCGGGGCGCCGTGCCCCACGTGCAGCCGCTTCCAGATCGAGGCGCGGACATTGACCTCGGCGCCGCGTTCCAGCAACAGGTCGGTGAAGGGCGCCGAGAACGGCCCGCGCTGCTGGTAGTTCATCCAGAAATTCGGCTGCGACACCACCGTGCAGAAGAGCGGCGTGTACCCGCCGAAGCCGGAGGATCCGACCCGCGAGCGGACGTTTGGGTCCATTCCGCGGTCCAGCAGCCACCGGGCGATCTCCAGCTCGTCGTAGTCCACGCACATGTGGAGGAGCGTCGTCCCGCCCAGGGGCGTGCCCACCGTGGCGTCGCCGGGATCCTTGCACCCCATCTCGGCCGGGTAGATCTCGCGGTGGGAAAAGGTGCGGGTCAGGAGCCCCGGGTCGGCGGCGAGGTGGCGTTCCAGCAGGTCGATCCGCCCGCGGTGCAGCGCCATGGTCGGCGTGTCGGGGAGTTCCAGCCCGTACCGGGCGTAGAGTTCGAGGATCCCGTGCTTGGACGCCGGCCGCCGCGAGTCCGTCTCCAGGACGACGCTCACCGGCGCCAGCCGCCGCCCCGCCTCGTCGGTCACCCGGAGTCCCATCTGGAGCAGCAGCGTCGTCCCCTCGAGCGAGAGGGTGTAGGCGGGCCCGCCGAGCGCATCGTTGGGCGGCACCTCGTGCCCGAGCATCTCGTGCAGCATCCAGGCGGTGCCGATCTTGCCCTGCAGCGCGGCGCGGTCGAGCGCCGTGTGGAGGTCGGTGGCGCCGAGCCCGTGCAGCAGGTGGATGATCCGGTCGCGGCCAACGTTGGCGGCGTAGGTCAGCGGCGGGCCCCAGTTGCTGTCCTGCCGGATGAGCGCCTGCTCGTGGAGGAGCCTCGGGTTGGCGGTCACGAGGCGCCGGACGGTCTCGAGGTCATCCGCCCAGATGGCGGTGACGAGCTCGACCGCCTGGACCAGCCGGGTCCACCCCGGCGCCTGGTACGCCCGGGCCAGGGTCAGCTGGGCATCGGCGAGCCGGGCCGCAGCGGGCGCCACGGAGCCGGGGTGGTGTTCCTGCCATTCGGCCACGGCGTCCGGCTCCCCGGCGCGATAGGCGCGGAGGAGGTCCTTGGCCTGGTGCTTGAGCTGTTCGAGGTTGGGTTGGACGGGCAGGCGCCGAACGGGCATGACGAGCCTCCTTGGGGCGCCCCGGGTCCGCTGGCGAGGGGCAAAGGAGGATCGGAAAGACGGCCTGTGGCGCTGCGCACTGCCCAGGTGGACTCGGTCCTTCCCGCGGACGGGGGGCGCCCTGCGCGCCGCACCAATCATGCGTCGGCGGAGGGGTCCGGCGCAAGGAGAGGAAGAACCGTCGTCAATCCGCTGTCTTCGTGGCGCAGAGCGCGGCGGCGCGCGTGATGGCGGTGGCCAGCGTGGCGCCGGCGTCGGGGCTCCGGCTCGGCACCGAGGTGAGGTAGGCCTTGCTGCTCCCGCGGCTCGTGGTGGTCACGAAGGGCCAGTCGCCGGGGACGCGGGCCGGGACCACCACGAAGTACTGCCCCGGGATGTAGAGGAAGTCGTGCCAGCCGTCGGGCCGGGACACCATCCGCACCGAATCGCCGTTGACGGCCGCGAGCGGCACCTCCGTGGTCACCGTGAAGCCCGAGACGCCCGCGTTGTCCTTGATGGTGATCCGGAGGGTGCAGCCCTCGAGGGCAAGGGTGGCGCGGGCCACGTAGTCCACCATCCGGAGGTTGCCGGTCGCGGTGGGGTCGCCGGTGCTGGTGGCCAGGGTCGGCGCCTCGTCCTCGAACCAGCGGGCCAGTTCCGGCAGCGAGAAGTCGGACTGGGCGGAGAGGGGAGCGGGTGCCGCTCCGAGGGTCAGGATCAGCGCGCCCACGCAGGACCGCGGCACCGGGATCACCGCCCGATCGGCACCGTGGCCCCCACGACGGCCCTGATGGCGAACTGCGAACTTCTCGTCCCCTCGGACGTCGAATCCGAAACCGACAGACCCCAGATCACCCCGTCAATCATGAAATTGACGAGCAGTCGTCGATCGAAGACCGGGAGGGTGCTGCCCAGCCCGATGGCCACACCCACGTCGTTGTCAATCTCCGCGCCGTGGAGGTACGGGCTGTCGAGTGAACTCCAGGCGGGGCCGATGCTGGCCCAGAGGGTGTTCGGAAGTGATGGAGTGGACAGGGAGTAGAGAAACTGGAGCGTCAACAATCCGGTCGTGACGTCATAGGTGGTGTCCGCCGGCGACGAGTACAGGGAATACACGACCAGGTTGCCCTGCCCGGCGGAATAGGTGACCTGCGCGCCGACCCGACTTCCGAACCAATACCGCCCCACCCCGCCATAGGTGAATTGGGTTTCGATCTTCGCCGAGGCGGAGGCGAAGGGGGACGGAGGAGGAACCACGAATTCCGACGTCGGGGCGAAGACGCCGACGAATGCGCCCAATTCGGCCTGCGCCGACAGGGGGTGGGCACCGAGGCTGAGCGCGATCGCGCAGGCGGTCAGGAAACGCCGCATCGCAACCTCCAGGATTGGACGTCGGATGGTGTGCCAGGGGGGGGAACTGCAATCGGGGCGCCCGGATTTGAACCGGGGACCTCCTGCTCCCAAAGCAGATCGGTAAGTGTTCGTCGTACCATAACTTGTTGAATCTACGCGCTGTTCTGGGCATCGGTGTTGTAGGTTCGGGGGCCCATATGGGCCCCTTGTCGTAGGAAACTCACAACACAACACACAACGGAGAGAGCATGGTGTACCTGCTCCTCGCGCTGCCATCTCGTCCCTTCCATGACTGAGCACCAATCATTAGGTTGCCATGCATGATTCGCCTGCCGCACCGTCTGCTCGGCCGACTCTTGGCCACCGTGGCCCTGTTGGGCTATCTGGGCGCCAACGCCGAGCAGTACCTGCCGGATGATCATGATTGGCATGCCGCGGACGCCCCAGCCGTGGTGGCCACGGGCGCGTTGCCCTCGGGTCCCGCCGAGCCAGCGCCCGGGCACCCAATTCATGTGTGCCATGGGGCGCATCAGCACACCGTCGGCCAGCTGCCCACGGTTGCCCCCCTTCTGGCCTTCATCAACGTGGCCTGCGCGCTCCCGGCGCTTGAACCGGCCGCGCCGGTCTCCCCAACACCCAGCACGCCCCTCCGCCCCCCGATAGTCTGATCTCCTGACCGACTGACGCTTCGGCGCTCCGTCGGTTCCACACCCACATATACGGCTGGTTCGACGTCCTCGCTCTTCTGAGCAGGCGCGCGTCGTCAATGCTGCCAAACTGCTGGCGTCAGCTCCAGGCTGCCGCAGCACCGGTGCGTCTTCAGGAGTTCACATGCTCGCTCTGCTGGTACTGGTCACAATACAGCACCCCGTCCGGCCCGACACGCTGACCCTTACAATGGCGGACGCGGTGTCGAGGGCGCTAGTCGTCAGCCCTTCCGTCGCCGTGGCGGTGGGCGATGTCGCGCGGGTGCGGGGGCTCCGGGCCGAAACCCTCCTCCCCTTTCCAACCAACCCCGGGGTCTTCTATGGACAAACGGAACGGACGACGGCGACGTCCACGACGCAGGACTACGACTGGCTGATCTCGCAGGAGCTGGAGATCGGCGGACAGTCGTTCACGCGTCGAAGCGCGATGACGGCGTTTCTTCGTGCATCTGAGGCACGGGTGGAGGACTCACGCCGGCTCACCGCGCTCGAGACCCGCCTGGCGTTTCTGACGCTGGCGCTTGCTCAACGACAAGAGGCGCTGATCGACACGACGGCCCGCTTTGCGGAGCGCATGGTCGGATTCGCCCAGCGCCAGTTCGACGCGGGTGAGATCAATCGTCTGGAACTGAATGCATCAATCCTCGATGCGGCCCGGACCCGCAGTGCCGCCGAGCGAGCGCGTTTCGTGACGGAAGCGGCGGCCGCGGAGTTGGCCCGAGTCGTGGCCGTGTCGCCGGACACGGCCGTGCGCGCCATCTCCTTGCCGTCGCTCCCCGATATCGCGTGGATAGCCATGGCGGATCCACTGCAGCTCGCCCGGAGCCGTCGCCCGGACCTTCTCGCGGCGGAGGCCCAGCTGCAAGGGGCCGGGAGCGCGCTCAGCGCGGCGAAACGAGCGTTCATCCCGAACCTCACCTTCGCGGCCCTCGGAGGTCAGGAAGGGGGGACCGACGACCTCCTCGGCTGGCAGGTCGGGCTGCAAGTGCCGCTCTTCTACAATGGACAGGCCGCGCGGGGGGAGGCTGAGGCCGAGCTCGCCGCCGCCAATGCAGCGCGGGCGGCGACGGAGCGTGCCATCACGGCGGAGCTCCAGGCGGGGATTGCCCGGCTGGTACGCTCCACAACGGCCGAGCGCTACTTCGCGAACAGTGTGCTGACGGCAGCGACCGAGAATGTCGCCCTGACAGAACAGGCCTTGCTCGAAGGTGAGGTCGATCTCACCGATGTCATCGTCCTTCGGCGCACGGCGCTCGAGGCGCAACTGGAATCGCTCGCGGTGCTCGCGGACGCCTATTCAGCGTGGTTCGAAGTAGCAGCCGCCTTGGATGTCGATCCACTGGAACTCTCCATGCTCTTGACCGGAAAGAACTGACCATGCTGACGCGACGTCGTATGACCCCGCTCGCCCTCACCCTCATCCTCGCGTTCGTTGTCGGCTGTGGTGGGAGCGAAGCCCCGCCGGCCGCGGCCGGCGGCCCGGAGGGCACCGACTCGACGCTGGTCGTGCTCGATTCCGCGCAGCAGGCTGCCTCGGAGTTGCTCATCGGGCCCGTCGGGTCCCTGCCGGCCGATACGATCCGTCTGACCGGCACACTGAGCTTCGATCCATCCCGGGTCAGTCACGTGGGTCCAAGAATCCAGGGCAGGATCCGTGCGGTGCGGGTCACGGTCGGTGCAATTGTCCAGGCCGGCGACACCCTTGGCTTGCTGGACAGTCCGGAATTAGGCGCCGCGCAGGCCGCCTGGGCCAAGGCCGGCGCGGCCCAGTCGGTGGCCGCCCGCAACTTTGAGCGCGCCGAGCGACTCTCCCAAGACGGGATCGTTTCCGAACGGCGTCGACTGGAGACAGAAGCCGAACTGCGAGCGCGCGATGCTGATCTTGCCGCCGCGGTTCAGACGCTCACGGCGTTTGGTGCGGAGCCGGACAGCGCTGCCCCCGGGGTGTTCCCTCTCCGCACACCGCTCGCCGGCGAGGTCGTGGACCAACACGCCGTCGTCGGTGAAGTGGTCGGACCTGAGTCGGAACTCTTTACTATCGGTGATCGCTCCCACCTGTGGCTCATGCTGGATCTCTACGACGCCGACGCCGGGCGGGTGCGGCTCGGCGAGACGGTTCATGTGCGGGTCGATGCCCTCCCCGAGATGGATATCGTGGGCCGCGTCGGGTACATCGGCGCCGTGGTGGACAGCGTCTCTCGTACCCTCAAGATGCGAGTGGAGATCCAGAACCGCGATCAACGACTCAAGCCCGGCATGTTTGCACAGGCGTCTCTGGTGATTCCCGGCGACCCCAGAAAGGTCGGAATCCCGGGGACCGCGGTGCAACGCCTCGAAGGCAGCACCGTGGTGTTCGCACCAGCCGGCCCCGGCCGGTTCCGGATCGTGCCGGTCACATTGGGGCCGGAACGGGCCGGGGGCTGGCGGGAGGTCGTCGGCGGCCTCCAGCAAGGCGACACCGTGGTGCTGTCCGGTGGCTTTGCCCTCAAGGCGCATCTCCAGCGGGAGCAGTTCGGAGGTGACGAATGATCGACCGTCTGGTCGAATGGGCCCTGAAGCAGCGTCTCCTGGTCCTGCTCGGTGCCCTCGGGATCATGGGCGGCGGCTACCTCGCCCTCCAGGGCCTGGCGGTCGATGCCTTTCCCGATGTCTCACCGGTGCTGGTGCAAGTGACCACGGAGTCCCCAGGACTCGCGCCACCAGAAGTGGAGGCGCTCGTGACCTATCCGGTCGAGGTGGCGATGAACGGCCTCCCGGGTGTCACCCGAATCCAGTCGATCTCGGCGTTCGGTCTCTCACAGGTCAACGTCTATTTCCGCGACGGTGTGGACATCTATTTCGCCCGACAGCTGGTGTTCGAACGGGTGCAGGCGGCTCGTGATGCCATCCCGGCAGGCCTCGGGTCTCCGGCGCTGGGGCCGGTGACCACGGGGCTTGGACAGGTGTACCAGTATCTCGTGGTCGGAGAGGATATCTCGACGGATTCATTGCGCACCCTTCAGGACTGGGTCATCAAGCCGCAGCTGCGCACGGTCCCTGGAGTAACCGAGGTCCTCTCGTTCGGTGGTCACGTCAAGCAGTTCCAGGTCCAGCTCGACCCCCACCGTCTGGTCCAGTACGGCGTCACCGTGGAGGAGGTGATCGGGGCACTCGAACGGAACAACGCCAACGCCGGTGGCGGGTACATTGTGCGCGCGCCGGAGGAGTACCTGGTCCGCGGACTCGGCTTCGTGACCACCCTGGCCGACATCGAGAACGTCATCGTGGCCGAGCGGGAAAACACCCCGGTCTATGTCCGGAACGTGGCGCAGGTCGCCTTTGGCGCCGAGGTGCGCCGCGGGGCGGTCACGGTCAACGGAGACGCCGAATTTGTGGCCGGGATCGTGCTCAAGCGCATCTTCGAGAACACGTCGTCGGTTATTGACGGGGTCCGCGCGAAGGTGGAGGCGGTGAACCGTGGATTGCCTTCGGGCGTGAAGGTCGTCCCGTTCTACGACCAGGCCGATCTCGTGGAGCGTGCGGTGTCCACCGTGCGGGATGCCCTGCTGGAGGGGGGTGCCCTCATCCTGCTCGTGCTGCTGTTGTTCCTGGGCAACCTCCGCAGCGCTCTCATTGTCGGGACAATGCTGCCCGCCTGCACCCTCCTCGCGTTCATCCTGATGCGGGTGACCGGTTTGTCCGCCAACCTCATGTCGCTGGGCGGTCTCGCCATCGGAATCGGCATGATGGTGGATGGCGGGGTGGTGATGGTCGAGAATGTGTATCGCCTTCTCTCGGATCCGGGGCACGAGAACGTCCCCCGGATACCCCTGGTGCGCCGAGCGGCGCTTGAAGTCGCTCGCCCGGTCAGCTTTGCCATCGCCATCATCATCATCGTCTTTCTTCCGCTCTTCACCCTTGAGGGAGTCGAGGGGAAGATGTTTAGCCCGCTGGCCTATACCATCACCTTCGCCATGCTCGGCTCGTTGCTCCTCTCCCTGACGCTCATTCCGGTCCTCTGCAGTCTTGGCCTCAAGGCGGGGGCAGAGGAAGAGACCTGGCTGCTCCGCCAGATTCGGCGGCGCTATGAACCGTTGCTCGACTGGGCGCTGGCGCATCGGCGTCGGGTAATCGGCGGGGCCGTCGGGGCCCTTCTGCTGAGCCTCACGATGGTCCCGTTTCTCGGGACCGAATTTGTGCCAGCCCTGGAGGAGGGGTCCATCCTGTATCGGGCGACATTGGCGCCGAGTGCCGGACTCGATGAGGCCATTCGGGTCGCCGGGCAGCTGGAACGTGTGGCGAAGACGTTTCCCGAGGTCATCGACGTGGTGTCCAAGATTGGTCGCGCTGAACTCGGAGGCGACCCGGAACCGGTGAACAACGTCGAGGCGACGGTCACCCTCCAACCCTCCGCGGACTGGAGCTCGGATCGGACCAAGGACCAACTGGTGGACGCTATGCGGGAAAAGATGGCCGTGATACCTGGCATCGCGCTCAATTTCTCCCAGCCCATCGCGACCCGGGTGGACGAGCTCTTGTCGGGGGTGCGGGCCCAGCTGGCCATCAAGATCTTCGGGGACAACCTCGACTCCCTCGCGGCGATTGGCACGGAGGTGCAGCGCGTGGTGAGCGACATCCGGGGGGCGCAGGATGTCCAGACTGAGCAACTGCTGGGGCAGCCCCAACTCCTGGTCCGGGTCGACCGCAGGGCGGTGGCGCGCCTGGGCCTGAATGTGGACGATGTGCTCAGCGTGGTGCGACTGGCGATCGGTGGTGGCGAGGCCGGCATGGTGTTCGAGGGGCAGCGGCGATTCGATATCTGGGTCCGGTACGGGGCTTCGTATCGCGCCACTCCTGACGACATCGCCCGGGTGTTAATCCCGACGCCCACGGGTGGACGCGTGCCCCTGTCGCAGTTGGCCGCGATCGAATTGGTCGAGGGCCCCAAGCAGATCAGCCGGGAGGCCAATCAGCGGCGGATCGTCGTTCAGGCGAACGTAGATGGGCGCGACCTCGGGGGGTTCGTGGCGGGCGCGCAGGCGGCCGTGGCGCGGGAGGTGGGCCTGCCGGCTGGCTACTTCATCACCTGGGGCGGGCAATTCGAAAACCAGCAGCGCGCCATGGCACGTCTGGCGCTGATCGTCCCGGTGACGATCGGACTCATCTTCCTGCTGCTCTTCTCGTCGTTTGGTTCACTCAAGCAAGCCGGACTGATCATCCTCAACGTTCCCTTTGCCCTGATCGGCGGGATTGTCGCGCTGGTCGTGACACGGCAATACCTGAGCGTCCCCGCGTCCGTCGGGTTCATTGCCCTGTTCGGCGTGGCCGTCCTGAACGGCGTGGTCCTGGTCAGCTACATCAATCAGCTACGGGCCGAGGGACTCTCGGTGACTGAAGCGGTACGACGCGGGACGCTGCTTCGACTGCGTCCCGTCCTTATGACCGCGTTGGTGGCGAGCCTCGGCCTTGTGCCGCTTCTCCTGGCACGGGGGGCTGGCTCGGAAATCCAACGGCCCCTCGCATCGGTGGTGGTGGGCGGATTGGTGACGTCCACGCTCCTCACGCTGCTCCTGCTCCCGGTGCTCTATCGCTATTTCGAACCCGAGACGGCCGAACAATAGGAGGCGTCATGAAGCTCATCGTCGCATTCGTCAAACCGTTCAAGGTCCCGGAACTGGTGGATGCCTTCCACCAGGAACCCGGGAACCCGGGGATGACCGTCCTCAACGCCAAGGGGTTTGGGCGCCAGGTCGAGCCAACAGCGGGCGCTAGGTCAGGTGCAACCACCGACTTCTTCGAGCATGCGTTAGTGCTCGTGGCTGTACCACACGACCAGGTCGAGTCTCTGGTCGGGTTGATCTCGCAGGTCGCACATACCGGGCGGCCCGGGGATGGCAAGGTGCTGGTGCTCCCCCTGGAAGCGGCGCTCGCCATCACCAGCGGTGAGCGCGGGGAGGCGGCCCTTGGCTAGCTCGGCATCCGTCGCTGCATCGCAGCGGCCCTCACCCTGGACGACGGTGTTCGCACGCCGCACCTACGCAGCTGGGTTTCTCTGGGCCGCCGGCGTGGCGGTCAGCCTCGCCACGCAGGTACCCGACCACCCCGGCTGGCTGGCGATACGGCTGGACATGGCGGGGCTGTTATACACCGGCGCCGCGCTCATCGGCGGGGTGAACTTCTTCGGGGCCGGGTTCCGGGCCCTCCGGGCGCTCCGCCTGGACATGAACTTTCTCATGTCGGTCGCGATTGTGGCGGCCGTGCTGATCGGGGAACCGTTCGAAGCGGCCTCCTTGGCATTTCTCTTCGCGGTGGCCGAACTGCTGGAGCGCTACGCGGTGGACCGCGGCCGTCGCTCGATCGCCCTGCTGCTCGAACTGGCCCCGGAGCAGGCGGACCGGTTGACCGCCGCGGGTGGTGTGGAGACGGTTCCCGTGGATCAGCTCGCCGTCGGGGACGTGGTGCGCATCCGGCCGGGCGACAAGATTCCAGCGGACGGTCGGACCGTTGCCGGCGTCTCGGAGGTCAATGAGGCCACCATCACGGGAGAGTCTCTTCCTCGCACCAAGGGGCCCGGCGATCTCGTTTCCGCCGGTACACTCAACCTGAACGGCAGCCTCGACGTCGAGGTGACCGCCGACGCCGCCCACAGCACCATCGCGCGCATCGTCCAACTCATCCGGGAGGCGGAGGGCCGGCGCGCGCCGGTCGAGCAGGCCATCAAGCGGTTCGCCCTGGTCTACACTCCCATCGTCACCCTGCTGGCGGTCCTTGTCATGGTTGGGCCACCGCTCCTCACGGGTGCGCCGGGCATGGAGTGGTTTACGCGCGGTCTCACGTTGCTCGTGATTGCCTGTCCGTGCGCCCTGGTGATTGCCACCCCGGTCACCGTGGTGAGCGCGCTCACCAGTGCCGCGCGCAAGGGGGTGCTCATCAAGGGCGGAGAGCACTTGGAAGAGCTGGGCGCGGTCAGGGCGCTGGCTATCGACAAGACCGGCACGCTCACGACTGGGCAGCTTGCCGTGACACGTTTTGAGGCAGCGGACCTGGATCAGGAACGATTGTTGGCGCTCGTCTCCGGGCTAGAGTCACGGTCCGAGCACCCGGTCGCACGGGCAATCCTTCGCTACGCAACAGGTCAGGACGTCCGACCGGCAGCGGATGTCCAGGATTTCGTCTCCATCCCCGGCCGCGGTGTCCAGGGCGTCGTGAACGGTGTGTCGCTCACGGTCGGCTCGGAGGAGCAAGTGCCGCCCGAAACTGCCGCCGGCTGGGGCGAACCGGAACTGGGAACTCTCCGGATCTACGCCCACGCTGACAACGGAGGTCGTGGCCTGTTTGTGTTGCGGGACGAGCTGCGCCCCGCCATCCGGCGCACGGTGGCGCGGCTGCATCGGCTTGGCGTTCGGCCGATCGTGATGCTTACCGGTGACACCGCTGCCGCGGCCGACATCGTGGCTCGGGCGGCAGGAATCGACGAGGTCCGATCGAAGCTGCTGCCCGAGGAGAAGGTGGCGGCGGTACGCGAACTGAAGACCCGCTTCGCCCGTGTAGCCATGCTGGGTGACGGGGTGAACGATGCCCCGGCACTCGCCGAGGCGACGATTGGGATCGCCATGGGTGCGGCGGGGTCACCCGCGGCAATCGAGGCAGCCGACGTCGCGCTGATGGGCGACGACCTCACGCGGCTGCCGTACACTATCCGTCTTGCGCGTCGGGCTCGTCGCACCATCCGTTTCAATATCGCTCTGGCGCTCGGGCTCAAGGTCATCTTGGCCATCGGCGCGGTGGGCGGGGTAGTGAGTTTGGCTGTCGCGGTGTTGGTTGGCGACTTGGGAGCATCCTTGGTCGTCACTGCGAACGCATTGTCGCTTGCGAAGCTACAGCCCAAGAGGTGAACGACGGCCGGCAGGTGTGCGCTCGCCGCTCCCGGCGGCTCGAAGTGCTGGAACTCCTCGCTCAGGGGCCCACGGATTGCCTCGGCGAGGCCACCAATGGATTGAGCACACCATCTCCACAAACGTCCGAATGGTAATACGCCATGGGAATTGAACTATTCGGGATTGTCGCGATTGCTGTGATGATCGGCGCATATGCGCTGGAGGGACGTGGACGACTTTACGTGCTTCTGTTCGCGATCGGGTGCGGTGCGGCCGCCACCTACGCGGTGCTAATACATTCGTGGCCGTTCGCAATTGCCGAGGTGATCTGGTGCGGCATCGCGCTCCGCATGTGGTGGAAGAGGCACGCTGACACGCCAGTGTAGCGCGCCGACTCTAAACCCACCTTTTCCAGCTCGGATAGGTCGCAAGGATGATCGCGACGAGCGTCGCGATGCCGAGCATCACTTTTGTCCGCTTGCGGGCCACTGGACTTGCGCAGGAGGTACCGGTTTCACAGGCCTTCTGATCCTCTCGCCGGACCATGAGATAACTGCCGCCGAGGGCCACCCCCGTGATGCCCAGGAAGAGCGGCCGGAACGGCTCCACGGCGCTCGCAAGGGCCCCACCTGACACCCCGAGTACGGCCGTGACGATCGGGCCGGCGCAACACAGCGCGGAGACGGTAGCGGCTCCCACGGCCGTGCCTGCTAGTCCGGTCGCTCGACGAATCATTGGGGCGTCGCCCGCAGCGCGTCCTGAATTGCTTCTTCGGATGGCGCGCCTTCGACCACGCATCCCATGCCGCTCCCGGGCGTGCCTCCGCCCACAGCTCGACCATCAATGAGGATAGTAGGCGACCCGAAGCCCAGGTACGCCCCCGGTGTCCCTTCCTTGCCCGTATCCCACTCCTGCCACTCGGTCTTGAGGCCGGATTGGTCCATCACTCGACGCAAACGACGTCGCGCTTCGTCCGCATGTGGGCACCCTTCGAAGAAGACCAGCTCAATCTGTCGTGTCATCATTCACCCCCTGCTTCGATGGCTTTCAAGATTGGACACTCATCCGTCGTCCCACCTACCTCGCAGGCGTGAATCAACCGGCTAAGCGCACGCTCAAATCCCTGCATTTCTTGTAACCGCTGCTGGACGCGGTCCCTGGCGTGCCGCGCGGTTTGTTCCACGTCGCCACACTGTTGGCCTCGGCGCACCCGCAGCGAGAGCAGCTCCGCAATTTCCTCGAGCGTGAATCCAAGACTCTGGGCACGCCGGATGAATTGAACTCGTCGCACCGCCTCCTCCGAAAACTGTCGATATCCAGATTCGGTCCGGTGCGGTGGCAGCAGCAGGCCCCGGCGTTCGTAGTACCGGAGCGTCTGCGCGCCTACCCCGGCGGCCTTTGCCGCCTCCCCGATGGTCAATGCCATAGCTACTCTCTAGTGTAAACCCTGTACCACAGTATAAGGTCAAGACCCGGCACTCGGTTGCCACATCGCGCCCAGCCGGGAAGGGGGCACACCCCTGCTCCGATCGTCACCTGACCAGATGAGGTGGCACCAATCAGCTTGACTCCCCGAATCCTCTGAGGTACGGTTAGGCCATGGTGTCTTCCTTTCGGCCATATTTGGGCGCGCTTCTGCTCCTCCTGCAGCTCACCCCGATCTACGGGGCGGGCGTTTGCGCGTATCATGCCGCCACCGACGTGACGTCCTGCGAGATGCCGGTGCAGACCGCACCTCAGGTGCAGGACCAGGCGCCCTCCACCCCGGCACACGACTGCGCGCTCATGACGATGTGTACACCGGGTGCGCCGGCGCTGCTCCCGACGGTCGTTCAGTTTGTCCAGTTTGCCTCCCTCGACCACGACAGCTTTGGCACGCCCGCCGGTCTCTTTGAAGGCATCCGGCACGCCCCTCCCCTGCCCCCTCCCATCATCTAGAGTCGAGTTCCACAGCCCCCAGTCCCGGCGCGTTCGCGTTCCGGGGCGGCATACCGTACGCACGCCATCCGGCGTGCTGTACATGGCTTCTCGACCGCGAGGTGATGGTGCATGAACCAGATGCTCTGGTGGTGTTTCGGTGTGGTGGTGTGTTCCCCACCAACGGTGTTGTCTGCCCAAGCGCCGAGTGAAGCGCTGGCGCGACCCGGCCTCCGCGCTTACGTCCAGGAGGTGCTGGCCCAGAACGCAGGCTTCCGTGCCAGCAAGGACGCGCAGGCGGCCACCATCGAACGCATTCCGACGGCCGGCGCCCTCCCCGATCCGATGGTGATTCTCGGGGCGATCTCGGTCCCTATCCCGTCGTTCGATTTCGACGCTGAGCCGATGACGCAGCTGCCGGTCGGTCTCCAACAGCGATTCCCCTTTCCGGGCAAGCAGCGCGCCGCAACGGCGTCGGCGCGGGCCGACAGCGCCGCAGGCGGAGCAGCCGTGGTGGCCTTCGAGGCTCAGCTCGCCTCCACCGCGACCCGCGCCTACTACCGGTACGCCGACGCGGGAACGGCTCTCGCCGTGTGGCGGGGGCGCGTGATACTCGCGAACCGGACGGTGGCGGTTACCCAGTCCCGGTATGAGACCGGGGTGGCGCCGCAGACCGACCTGCTCCGCGCCCGCCTGCGCCGGGCGGAATTGGAGGCGGAGCACCGACGGCTCGAGGCGGCGCTCACCGCCGCCGATGCCCAGCTGAACGCCCTTCGGGGCGGCGCGGGAGCTCCCCTGCAACCTTCCGCGTTGCTCGACACGACAGGACGGCCTGCACTGGACGTCCTGCGTGACTCACTTCCCTCTGATACGACGCTGGTGGCCGCTGCCATCGCCACAAGTCCCGCGCTCCGTGTCTCGGCCGCACAGGTGGAGCGAGCGGAACGGATGGCCAGTGTGTTTGATGTCGCCGGCCGGCCCGATTTTACCGTCACCCTCCAGAACGGTTTCCGCTTCGACGGCCGCGAGTCGTTGCTCACGGGGCTGGTCGGCATCAGCGTACCGCTCTGGTCGGGGCGCAAGCAGGCGCCCGCGGCTCGGGCCGCCCACCTCGAAGCCGATGCCGCTCGCGCACGGCATGCCGACCTCCTCGCCCAGCTGGCTGCCTCGATCACGTCGGCTCATGCCGAGGTCGATGCATTTCAGGATCGCGTCAGGCAGACCACCGACGAAATCGTTCCACTTGCGGAGGCCGCGAGCAGCTCGGCGCTTCAGCGGTACCAGGTGGGCGCCGTGGAGTTCACCTCGGTCCTCGATACTCAGGACGCCCTTTTCCGCGCGCAGCTCGACCTCGCGCGGCTTATCGCCGACTACGCATCTGCCCGGGCGCGCCTCGCCGCGCTGGTGGGAGAGGAATGGTACAAGTGAGAGCACACCTCGTGGTACTCGCGTTGACGCTGGCAGCGTGCGGCGGCAACGGGGACGGCACCGCCCAGCGTTCCCCTCAGGATTCGGCAGGAGCAGGGATGGCCGACATGGCCGGGATGCCTGGGATGGAGGGCACTCAGGGCATGGACACAGCCGGAGTTGCCCCGATTGTGATCACCGCCCGACAGGCCAGCCTCGCCGGCATCACCTACGCCATCGCCCGCGAGGCCCCCATTACCCACACCGTGCGCGCCGTCGCCATGGTGGTCCCAAACGAGCGCGGCCTTGGCATTGTCAATGCGCGAGTGAGCGGCTGGGTTGAACGGCTGCAGGCCAACGAAACCGGGCAACTGGTACGAGTCGGAGAACCGCTCCTTGAGCTCTACTCGCCGGATCTGGTGACCGCGCAGGAGGAATACCTTCTCGCCAGGCGACTCTCCGCCACCGCCGGCGGCGATTCACTGGTCGAGGCCACGCGCAGGCGGCTCCAACTCTGGAACATCGCGGAGGAGGATCTCACGGCGCTGGAACGCACCGGCCAGGTCACGCGCTCAGTCACTATCCGTTCGCCCTACCCCGGTTTCATCCTCGACAAGGCAGTCATTGAAGGGCAGATGATTCACGCGGGCGATCGTCTTTTCCAGATTGCGGACCTCTCCACGGTCTGGATCGAGCCTGCGCTCTTCGAGCAGGATATCGCGCTGGTCCACCCCGGGCAGCGGGCCGCTGTGACCTTCGATGCACTACCTGGGCGCAGCTTTGAGGGTCGGGTCACGTTCATCTCTCCTCAACTCGACATGCGGACCCGCACGCTAAAGGTCCGTATCGAGTTGCCCAACCCACGCCTCGAGATCAAGCCGATGATGTATGGCACAGTCGAGATCCGCACCAGCGGGCCGAGCGGCGTGGTCGTGCCCCTCAATGCCGTGCTGCCCACCGGCCAGCGCAATCTCGCCTTCATCGTGAGGGACGGTGGGGTGGTGCCCACCGAGGTCACCGTGGGTGCCCGGGGTGACTCGAGTGTCGTCATTGCCCAGGGCGTGAGCCCCGGCGATACCGTCGTGGCCTCTGCCACCTTCCTCTTCGACTCCGAGTCCAGCCTGGCTGCGGCCATGAAGGGGATCATGCTCAACATGGGGATGGGGCTCGATATGGGCGGGATGAAGGGTGGGGACATGCCGGGGATGGACATGAAGGGCAGCACAGCGGGGCCGACTCAGGCGCCCAACGACACCGGGATGGGCGACATGAAGATGCCGGGAGCGCGGCCATGATTGCCAACCTTATCGAGCTCTGCATTCGCTGGCGTGGCCTCACGGCCCTCGCCGCAGTTGCGGTTCTGGCAGGCGGGATCGCAGTTGTGCGCTCGATGCCGATCGACGCGATCCCCGACCTGTCGGACGTTCAGGTGATCGTCTTTACCGAGTACCCCGGACAGGCGCCGAAAGTCGTGGAGGACCAGGTGACCTATCCCCTGGTGAGCGCCCTCCTGGCGGTCCCTGGCGCCACGGTGGTCCGCGGCCAGTCCATGTTCGGCCTTTCGTTTGTGTACGTCCTGTTCAAGGAGGGCACCGAGCTCTACTGGGCCCGCAGCCGCGTACTGGAGTACCTCAACTCCGCGGCCGCACAGCTGCCCGATGCGGTGCGGCCACAACTCGGTCCAGACGCCACCGGCGTTGGGTGGGTTTATCAGTACGCCGTCGAAGGCCACGGCTACACCCTGGATCAGTTGCGCTCTATCCAGGACTGGTACCTCCGCTATGGACTCCAGCGGGTCCCCGGCGTATCCGAGGTCGCAAGCATCGGCGGGTATGTCAAGCAGTATCAGGTGTTGCTTGATCCGGCACGGCTCCTGGGCTTCGGCGTCACGGCGGACCAGGTGACAACCGCCATCCGGACCTCCAACGCCGATGTCGGTGGGCGCACCATCGAAGTGTCCGGAGGGGATTACATGGTTCGGGGGCTCGGATACTTGAAGAGGGTGGGTGACATCGCGGACCTCGGTGTCGGCCCGGGCGCCAATGGGGTCGCGGTGCGAGTGCGCGACGTGGCCGATGTAACGCTGGGGCCCGACATCCGGCTGGGGCTGGCGGAACGCGATGGGAAGGGCGAGGCGGTGGGTGGGGTGGTGATCATGCGCTACGGCGAGAACGCCCTGGCGGTCATCAACGGCGTGAAGGCAAAGATCGCCGAACTCGCCCCTGGGCTGCCTCCCGGGGTCCGAATCGTCACCACCTACGACCGCTCCACCCTCATCCATCGGGCGACGGGCACGCTGGTTCGCACCTTGATCGAGGAATCCATCATCGTGGCCCTCGTGTGCATGCTGTTCCTCATGCATGCCCGGAGCGCCTTCGTGGCCATTGCGATCCTGCCGCTCGGCATCGCGATGGCGCTTGCGGCGACCCGGTGGATGGGCGTGAACGCGAATATCATGTCGCTCGGCGGCATCGCCATTGCCATTGGCGCGATGATCGATGCGGCGATCGTCATGATCGAGAATCTCCACAAGCACATCGAGCACGAACCGGATCGGCCGCGGTGGGAGTTGGTGGCGGCCTCTGCCCGCGAGGTGGGGCCGGCCCTGTTCATCTCGCTCCTCATCATCACGCTGTCGTTTGTGCCCGTATTCTCCCTCCAGGCGCAGGAGGGGCGGCTCTTCCGACCGCTGGCGCTCACCAAGACGTTCGCCATGGCGGCCGCGGCGTTGCTGTCGGTGACGGTGGTGCCGGTGTTCATGGGTCTCTTCATCAAGGGAAAGATCCGGCCGGAGGCGGCCAACCCCATCAACCGGTGGGCAATCCAGCTCTACCGGCCGGTCCTCCGCTGGGCGCTTGGTCACCGGGCGATCGTGCTGGGCGCTGCCGCCGTGGTTCTGGGCGTCACGGCGTGGCCGCTGGCCCGGCTCGGAAGCGAGTTCATGCCGCCGCTCGACGAAGGCTCGCTCATGTACATGCCGAATTCCATTCCCGGGCTCTCGATTACCGAGCAGCGCCGCCTTCTTCAAAAACAGGACAGCATCCTCATGACTTTCCCTGAGGTCGCCTCCGTGTGGGGAAAGGCCGGTCGGGCCAGGACGGCCACCGATCCGGCGCCACTCTCGATGGTGGAGACCATCGTCAATCTGACGGATCCGGCCGATTGGCCCGAGCCGCTCACCCAGGATCAGCTTATCGCCAAGATGGACCGGCAGCTCCGATTCACCGGTCTCGTGAACAGCTGGACAATGCCGATCAAGAACCGGACAGAGATGCTTTCGACCGGCATCCGCACCACGCTGGGCATCAAGATCTTCGGACCCGACCTCCGGACCATCGAACGGATCGGGGGCGACCTCGAGCGGCTGCTGGCTCCAGTCCCCGGCACGGCGAGCATCTACGCCGAGCGCTCATTCGGCGGGCGGTATTTCGACATCGAGCCGGACCGGGAGGCGGTGGCACGCTACGGACTCACCGTCGGTCAGGTACAGCAGGTGGTGGCCACCGCCATCGGCGGGATGAACATCACGACGACGGTGGAGGGGCGGGAGCGATATCCGGTGCAGGTGCGGTACGCCCGCGGCCTTCGGGACGACCCAGCGCAGATTGCCAACGTGCTCGTCTCGACCCCCGGGGGCGCCCAGATTCCGCTTGGCCAGCTTGTCCATACGCGATATACGGACGGCGCGCCGATGATCAAGAGCGAAAACGCCCAGCTCGTGGGCACGGTCTTCATCGACGTCCGTGGGCGCGACGTGGGGGGCTATGTCGCGGACGCACGTGGGCTCGTGGACCGAACGATGACCCTGCCGCCGGGTTACCGGCTTCAGTGGAGCGGCCAGTACGAGGCCATGCAACGGGTGGAGGCTCGCCTCAAGGTCGTAGTGCCCATCACGCTCGCGATCATCGCGCTGCTGCTGTATTTCACCTTCGGGAATGTGGCTGAGGTCGCCATCGTGATGCTGTCGCTGCCGTTTGCCCTGGTGGGCGGCGTGTGGCTGATGTGGCTGGCGGGCTATAACCTCTCGATCGCCGTGGCTGTAGGGTTCATCGCGCTCGCCGGCGTGGCGGCAGAAATCGGGGTGGTGATGCTGGTGTACCTCGATCGGGCCTGGAAGGACCACCGCGATCAGGGGGGACACGAGCCAGGTGCATCCGTCATCGAGCGGGGCGCAGTCCTGCGGGTCCGGCCCATCCTCATGACTTCGGCGGCGATCACCCTCGGGCTCGTGCCGATCCTCTGGAGCCAGGGGGCTGGAGCGTCGGTGATGAAGCGCATCGCGGCCCCGATGATTGGGGGCCTGTTCACGGCGACGCTGCTCGCTCTGATTGTGATTCCGGTGCTCTACGACCTGTGGCGGCGCGGGAGGCAGGGGTGAGCGGGTGCCTGCTAACGATGGGGAGAATCTCTAGCACTGGGTAAGGCACGGCGCCATGCCTTACGCATTGCTCTCGCCATTGGAGCGCCGGTTCCTGCGGCCGGAGTGACATACCGAGGCGGGTAGATTCAATGACCCAACGGCTTGTCGTGTCATCGCGACTCCACTGCGAGGGCCTCTGTCTATCCGCGCGTATCGTCGTTTGGTGCCGCACCTTCTCCGATGGACTCGGCCTCCGCAAAGAACGCTTCTCGAAGAGCCTGCCTGAACTCCTTGGCCTTGCGTTTACCCTCCTTTCCACCCTCGGCTAGCACCTGTGGGAACGTATTGATGACCCGCATGATGCCGGCGTAGTGCCGCACCAGCCGCAGGTTTTCACGCAATCGGGGACGAACTCCCTCAACCGCAAGCTGAAGTACCAGGTCTTCCTGGCGGGTGAGATCGTTGCTCATTTGCAACCGCTCCCACGCGCCGTTGAATTCTTCGAACGTGGCGTCCTCGCTATGCCGAAGCTGTGCTTCGATGAAGTTTTCAAGTTGTTGGCCAGGGAAGGTCCCTGGGTACTCCCACAAATCATGTCCTCTGCCGAGTAGTAGCCAGTTCAAGTTCAAATTGGCCTCTCGGGCGAGAAGCAACAGGAACGGCGGATCTGGGACACTGGGCGACCGCCCCCTCCAGGAGTCAGCCGTCGTGCGGGAAATCTCCAGTGCCTTGTAAAATGCCTCCCACGTCCCGTAGCGCGTCAGGGCGAAAGTCTTGAGCCGAGCCGCGATCGCCAACGCGTCACCCCTTGCCACCTTTGATCTGCCCATAGTTCAAGCCTCGCCGGTTAGTCGGCGGAATCTGCCAAATAGTCGCCGACAAGACAAGTTGGCCTCGCGCTCTCCCTTTCCTATTTGTTCCCAGGCTCGCTGGCACCGGGGCGGATAACAACGAGGGAGGTAGAGCATGACCAAGCGGATGACAATCGGAGAAGCGGCCAGGCGACTCGGCCTTGAGGTGGACACGGTCCGGAAGCTGGAGACGGCGGGAGAGATCCGGGCCGTCCGGACGAGGGGCGGCCATCGACGGTTCACCGAAGAGGAAATCGACCGGTTCCGGAAGCGCCGCTGCGGTCGAAGGAAGTCCTCACAGAAGCGAAATCCGAGCACCGGCGAATTCGCGGGCCACGATACCGTCTCCGCCAACGATCAGGACGAGCTCGACGAAGAGCTGCCATTCGAAGATTGGGACGCAGAAGAGCTGGCCAGCTACCGGCCTCCGCCGCCACCCCGGCTCACCCCCGTGGTCCCTCCGGCACCCGTCGCGCCTCAGCCTCTACCTCAGTTATTCGATCCTGCATGGGCAGAACGACTCCACCTCCAGAACATCAAGGCGATGGGTCGCGGAGCGACTCCCTGGAACACCCCCGCAGAGTGGCAGGGAAAGGTCGTAGCCGACTTGGAGCGCTTCGTGACGTTGAATCAGTTTCCACTCGACCTCCCACTCTTCACGGCGCGGGAGATCGTCGTTGGTCGTGTCGAAGCCGTGCTGCGGCCATGGCGGGAGGCCGAAGACAAGGCAAAACGCGTAAAGGAAGCCGAGAAGGCCTCAGAACGGCAGCGAAACGCACTCATCACTAGGGGTAATGACTACGCGCGCCGGGAGACCTCCGCATGGGACGTCTCGGCCAAACTGGAGGCGTGGGAGGAAGTGCGAGAAGTTCTGGGCCGAGACGTCAAGTCCAACTGGACCGAAACCGAGGTGGAAGATTGTGTCGACGAGGTTCTCGACCAATGGGACGACAACGATGGTGAGGACGACGAAGAAGACTAGTGGACATGGTCCCTGGAACCTGGGAATTCGCGGGCAGAATCTGGGATCCGACACTAGCCCAATCCCAGATTCGAACCTGGGAGAGCCGTCCGGACTTACCGGCCGGAAGCACCGTAGTATTGGACGGCCGGAAATTCCGGCCGCAAATGCCGGGCATGTTGTACCAAACCGCGGTCGTACTCGGACCGCCACCGAACCGAGCAATGAACGCATGGCAGCGCCGCTCACTTTACTCACTCCCCTTCCCCACGGGCTCCCCCCGTGGCTGGTGGGATTTGTGGAAGGCGCGTTGACGGAGAATCAGACCCTCACCGAAAACGGCGCATCCCAGGCCGCCCAGGCTCGCGAGGTGTTGCTCCAGCGGCTGGTAGCCGCTGCCCAGCACTATCTCAACGACGAAATCACCGTCGAGGAGGCCGCCCAGCTCGTCGGGAAGCACCCCGAGACCATCCGGCGCGCTGTCCGGAAGGGCGCCCTCCCCGACGGCCGCGCCAACCCCCG
>CAZNLY010000017.1:0-43384 GCA_964574295.1 uncultured Gemmatimonadaceae bacterium | reverse complement strand
CCATCCGGCGCGCTGTCCGGAAGGGCGCCCTCCCCGACGGCCGCGCCAACCCCCGTGGCCATCTCCGGATCCGCCGCGGCGACCTCCAGGCGCTTGCCGCCCCCGCGCCCGCGCGATATGATCCCGTTACCGATGCCCAGGACATCGCCAAACGAAGGAGGCCTCTGTGACGAGGACCCCACGCGCTTGGTCGAAGTCCATCGGTGAACGCGGGCTGCGGGTGCGGCTCTACGAAGCCCGCCCCGGCGCCAACATCATGCGATCGATCTATGTCGACGGAAAGGAGGATCGTAAGAGTCTGGGCCACCGGGATCGCGAGTTGGCCACCCGGCAGGGCTACGAGTTGCTCCAAGGCCTGCTCTCGCACCTGAAGGCCATCGAAGACGGAAGCCTCACCCTTGGCATGCTCGCTGAGTTGTACCTCGCAAGCCCGCAGCACGCATCCAAGCAGGCTCGCACACAGCGAGAGGACAAGCAGAAACTGGATCGGGTAGTGGCGTTCCTTGGACCTGATCGAGACACCCAGAGCCTTTCCGAGTCGGATATCCACCGCTACACGCTGGCTCGACGTCAAGGCGTTGTTGCACTGCGAGGCCTCAAGGTGGGCGGCACGGTTCGGAACCGCGCGATCGAGGCGGACCTCCTGGCGCTGCACCGAGCACTCAACTGGGGGCAGCGGGAGCGGACGAGTACCGGCAGGCGGCTCCTCAGGGAGAACCCCTGGCATGGACTCAAAATCCCTCGGGAGAAAAACCCTCGCCGACCCGTGATGACCCACACTGCCTATCTCGAGCTACTCGAGGTGGCTTCGCGGGTCCATCCCCTGCTCAAACTGGCCCTGGTGGTGGCCGAAGGGACTGGCCGACGGATTTCCGCCTGCATCAACCTTAGGTGGGATGATGTCAACTTCAGCGCAGGCACGATCCGCTGGAGGGCCGAGTTCGACAAGAAGGGGTTCGAGGACGTCGTGCCAATGAGTACCGGGGTCTTGGAAGCCCTGCAATCGAGACGCCGCATCCAGTCCGCAATCGGTGATGCACCAGTCTTCCCAGCTCCTGGGGGCGCATTCAAGCCATGCAGCCGATACCTGTTGGATGCCTGGCTACGCCGCGCCTATGTGGAGGCAGACATCCCGAGAGAGCCGGGGGGGCTCTGGCATCCCTTGCGGCGGAAGTGGGTTACCGAGCGGAAAGGATACCCTGTCAAGGACGTGGCTGCGGCCGGTGGCTGGCGCCACGAGGGGACGATGATTACGTCGTACATGCAAGTCGATTCTGACACTGTACGGAAGATTGTGCTTCAGCCGACCCAACGACTGGTGACCGCGTAAGCCGGCGGACTCACAACGCTTCACACATCATTCTGGGGGGGCCGCGAAAAAGCCCCGCAGCGCAGGTGGTTGCAGGGCTTGTTCTTGCATCATCGGGGCGCCCGGATTCGAACCGGGGACCTCCTGCTCCCAAAGCAGGCGCTCTACCGGACTAAGCTACGCCCCGTTGCTGCCGCCAATCTAACCGCTCCCCTGCCCCAGCGCCGCCGCCAGCGCGCGGTACGCCTTGCCGCGGTGGCTCGCCCGGTCCTTCTCCTCGTCCGTGGCCAAGCCGAAGCTCTTGCCCAGCTCGTCCGAATGGAAGTACGGGTCGTACCCGAAGCCCGCCTCCCCGTGCGCCGCCTCGAGAATCCGCCCCGCGCACTCCCCCTCGAACACCTCGGGCATGGCGTCCGGCGTGCGCAGGAGGACCAGAACGCACCGGTACCGCGCCCGGCGCTTGGGCTCGGGAGCCCCATGCAACCGCCGCAGGAGCTCCGCGTTGTTGGCGGCGTCCACCTCCAGCGCCGTGCCGGTGGCGCCGGACCAGCGCTTCGAGCGCACGCCCGGTGCCCCGCCCAGGTAGAACACCTCGAGCCCGGAGTCGTCGGCCACCGTCGGCAGTCCGGAGCGGCGGGCAAAGTGCTCCGCCTTGGCCCGCGCGTTGGTCCGGTAGCTGTCCGACTGCTCGAGCGCGTCCTCGTCCGCCTGCTCGAAGAGGTTCACGTCCTCGGGGAAGACCGGCTCGATCCCGGTGCCGGCGAGGAGCCGGCGCGCCTCGCGCTGCTTCCCCGCGCTCCGGGTAGCCACCAGCAGCTTCACCGGCCGAGGGCCTTGCGCTGGAGGTCGAAGAGCCGGGCAATGCCCCGGCTGCCGAGCTCGAGCATGGCGTCGAGCTCGCCGCGGTGGAAGGTGCCGTGCTCACCGGTGCCCTGCACCTCCACGAACTGATCGGGCTCCAGCATCACGAAGTTCGCGTCCACCCCGGCGTCCTTGTCCTCGGCGTAGGCCAGGTCGAGCCGGACCTCGCCCTCCACCACCCCGACCGACACCGCCGCCACGAGCCGGCCGAAGGGGTCGGCCACGCCGGTGGTGCGTGCCAGCCAGGCCGTCGCGTCGGCCAGCGCCACGCAGGCGCCGGTGATGCTCGCCGTGCGGGTGCCGCCGTCGGCTTGCAGCACGTCGCAGTCGATCCGGATGGTGTGCTCCCCGAAGGCCATTGTCCGCATGGCGGCGCGGAGCGAGCGCCCGATGAGCCGCTGGATTTCCTGGGTGCGCCCGCCAGGCCCATTGCGCTCCCGGCTGGTGCGCTCGCTCGTGGCGCGGGGAAGCATGGCGTATTCCGCCGTGACCCACCCCTCGCCGGACCCCCGGCGCCACGAGGGGACGCCCGGCTCGACGCTGGCCGTGCAATGGACGAGGGTGCCCCCGGCGCGCACGAGGCAGGACCCTTCCGCGTAGGGATTGGCGCCCCGCTCGAGCACGAGGGGACGAAGTTCGTCGTTCTTCCGGCCGTCAGGACGGGGCACGCAGGCGCTCCACGAGTCGGGTGGTGGATTGATCGGGGACGAGGGCCACTCGCACCACCCGCCCGCCCCGCCCCTCCACGACATCGGCGCCGACGATCTGGCCGGGGCCGTAGTCGGCGCCCTTGACCAGGACATCGGGTGCGAGCAGGCGGATGAGCTCGAGGGGGGTGTCCTCCTCAAAGGCGACGACGCAGTCCACCGCCGCGAATCCCGCCAGCATCCGCATCCGGGCCTCGGCCGGCACCAGCGGACGGTCGGCGCCCTTGCCCAGCCGACGCACGGAGGCGTCGCTGTTGACCCCGACCACGAGGGCCGAGCCCTCCGACCGGGCGGCCTCGAGGAGTTGCAGGTGCCCCGGGTGCAGGAGGTCGAAGACGCCGTTGGTGAAGACGACGGGGCCGCGCTGGCGGCTCCGCCACGCCGCGGCCGCCTCCGGCGTGCGGACCTTTCCTGCGGTGGTCATATGCCGCTGGCGGTCGGCGCCGGTGCAGGGCTCTTGAGGAGGATCTTGAGGAGGGGCGGCGCCACGAAGGTGGTGCCCATGACCATCAGGAGGACGACCCCGAAGGCGTCATCGCCGAGGAGCCCCGAACGGCGCCCGACGTCGGCAAAGATGAGCCCGACCTCCCCGCGCGGCACCATGCCGATTCCGACCGCCAGCCGTCGGAACCGGGCCCACGGCGCGGCGAAGCCCGCCGCCACCTTGCCCACGATGGCCAGCACGGTGAGGCCGAGCGCCACCAGGAGGAGGTGCAATCCGCCGGGCCGCGTGGGGTCGAGGAGGCCGACGTTGAGCGAGCTCCCTACGATGACGAAGAAGACGGGGGTCAGGAGTGCGCCCACCGGCCGGGTCCGGTCTTCCACCGCATGGCGCTGGTCCGTGCGGGCCAGGATGATCCCGGCCGCAAAGGCCCCCATGATGAGGGCCGACCCGGCCAGGTCGGCGGCGGCGGCAAGGGCGAGGCAGAGGGCGAGCCCGAGCACCGGCACGGCGTGCTGGACTTTCATCCGTCCGATCACGGCGAAGGCCCGCGGCGCCACCCACCCGCCGACGGCGATGGCGATCACGAGGAAGCCGACCGCCACGGCCAGCACCTGGGCGACGCCGACGGGCGAGACGGCGCCTCCCGCCGCGATGCCCGACACCACGGTGAGGATGACGAGCCCGAGCACGTCGTCGAGGACCGCGGCGCCGATGATGACTCGCCCCTCGGTGCTGCCGAGGCGGCCGAGGTCGCTCAGGACCCGGGCGGTGATGCCGACGGAGGTGGCGGTGAGGGCTGCGCCGATGAAGATGGCGGCGGCGCCGGCGGTGGCGGGGTCGCCGAAGCCGTGGGGGACGTGGGCCCAGTAGAGGTAGCCGGCCAGGAAGGGGAGCGCCACGCCGACACCGGCCACGGCGGTGGCGGGCCCGCCCACCCGCCGCATCTCTCGGAGGTCCGTCTCCAGCCCGATCTCGAAGAGGAGGACGAGCACGCCGAGCTCGGCCAGGATGGCCAGCGCCTCGGCCCCTCCCCCGGCGGCGGGAATGATGCCCAACGCCGTGGGGCCCAGCAGCACGCCGGCCAGAAGCTCGCCGAGCACCGCCGGTTGGCCGATCCGCTCCGCGGCCTCGCCGAGGAGCTTGGCGGCAAAGAGCATGGCGGCGAGGGTCAGGAGGAAGCTCGGCACGCCGACGTGCCCCTCGTCCCCGCCGGCCGCCCGGAGGGGCGCGGCGGCGAGGACGAGCAGGAACAGGATGGCGCCGGAGCGGACCAGGCGGCGCATGCGGCTAGAGTCCGGCGACCGCGTGGGGCTTGAAGTGGAAGGTGTACTTGAAGAGCGGAAGCGTCACGTCCTCGGAGTACTCCGCGCCGATGGTGATCTGCCGGGGCCGCGCGGTGCGCTTGATCTCGATGCGCTGCGCCTCGGCGGGCAGGCCGAGCTCGTCCACCGTGGTCAGCAGGCGCCGGCGGATGACGCCGTCGGAGATGCTGGGGGCCAGGCGCGCCTGGGAGCGCATCTCCTCCTGGAACTGGTAGAACCGCCAGTAGACTTCGCCGATGTGCACGCCGTAGTAGAGCGCCGCCGCGAACACCAGCAGCGTCACCAGGCATCCGAGGGAACTCGCCCCGCGGCGGTTCGATGCGTGGTTCACCATTGGGATTGCGCTCCGTCCACGATGTCGGTCACGAGTTTCTCGAGGGCACGGGTCCGGCCCAGGGTCTCCTGGCCCGGCGGGTAGTTCGCCTCGACCACCAGGCCGTTCCGCTGCCAGATCGGCTTGGCGGTGTGCTGGTCGAGGATTTCGATGTTGATCGTGATCTGCAGCGCCCGCTGCGTCACGTCCACGTTCCCGCCGCTGCCGGTGTAGGCCACGGGCAGGTCGGGCGAGTACCGGGTGATCGAGCCACGCACCAGCGCATCGGCGGTGGACTCGCCGGCGGAGCGAAGCCCGAGGCGTTCCTGCATGGCGGCGTTCACCGCCTGGTTGACCTGCTGGGTCAGCGCCGGCTCCGTGGTCAGGTTGTCGAACGGCAGGACCGCCACGGTCTTGATGTCGCTCGGGAGCCCGCCTCCGGCAAAGCCGTACCAGCACCCCGGCGCCAGCGCGAGGCTAGCGGCGAGGAGGAGCCCAGACGTCGGGCGCAAACGCCCCCGGGAGCGAATCCAGGACAATCGTGAGGTCCAGTCGGGCCGGTACCGAGGGCACGGTCAACCGCGAGGAGACCGGCGCTCCGGCGGCGTCGAGCTTGGTCTCGACGATTCCCATCGTGACTCCCGCGCGCTGCCACTCGGCCCGGAAGGGCCCCGGCCCGGCGCGAGGGAGGCGGTACCGCACGGTGTCGGCGCCCTGGGCCCACTCCAGCGCCGTGGCACTGTCGGACCTCGCGCCGCGCACCCGGGCGCCGATCGGGGGAGGACGCATGACGGCAAACATGGCCCACATGAGCGGGTAGCTCGGAATCAGCCTCGCGATGATCTCGGGCGGCGCCACCCATTGCGGATCCTCGCCCACCACCACCGCGGCCGCCGCGCCGATGCCGAGCGGCCCCGCGATGTCGAACCGCATCGAGTCCGGGGCGGCGAGCCGTGCGCTGCCCTGCCCCCCGACCGACGCCTGACCATCGTTGAAGAGCCACCGAAACCGGAGCAACCGGTACCCGACCGGGGCGGTCTCCGAAGCCCACCCGGCGGCCACCGGCCAGGGCACCGTGGGATCGGGCGCAGGGGCCGTGGGCGGGGTGGCCCCGTGGCCACACGCCGTCAGGATGACAAGATAGGAAACCGCACGCAGTCGGTCAAGCCCAAACTGTTGTGACATCACAGGTTAAGGTATTTCATCTCAAGGAATTCAGCGCCGGATGAGCCGGATCTGGTCCCCCTGGGTGACCCGGAGGAGGGTGGCCGGCGAGCCGACCAGCCGGCCGAACACCGTGTAGGAGCCATCGAATTGCGGTTGGCTGCCGAGGGTCAGGAACCACTGGCTCCCCCCGGCATCGGGCTGCGCGTTGGCCATGGCGAGCACGTAGCCGTCGAAGCGGCGCGGATTCCATTCGTCGCGGATGGCGTAGCCGGGGCCGCCGTACCCGTCGCCGCGGGGATCACCGCTTCGGGCCGCGACCCCGGGGATGACCCGGAACCAACGGTTGCGGTCGAAGTACCGGCGGTCGAGTAGGGTCAGGAAGTTCACGACGGTCAGCGGCGCCTCGGGCCCGAAGAGCTCCACTTCGATCACCACACGCTGCTCGGTCTCGAGAAAGACGTGCGGATGCGCGTCGGGGGACTCGGGCGTGACAATGAACCGGCGCGCCACCTCGCGGTAGTCGTCACGCGTGCGGCCCGTCGAAATCGGGTAGGCGGCTCCCCACCGCTCCGCGGCGGCCGGCCAGTTTGCCTCGGCCCAGGCCCGCAGGACGTAGTTGTCCGGCCTCGGCGCGGATGCCAGGAAGTCGCGCGCCACATCCGCCTCGTCCTCGGCGGACGATTCCGCGATGGCGTGCAGCGCCCGCAGGGCCGCGAGGGCGGCGTCGGGGACGGAATCGCGCTCGGCCCGGCGAAAGGCGGCGGCGAGGGCGGCGATATCGGCGGCATGTCGAGCCTGGGCCAGGACCTCGGCTGCCACGCTTCGCACGCCGACGTCGGGATGCGCCAGGAGGCCGCGTGCCGCCGCGACCAGCCCGCTGTCCGGTTGGGCGGAGGCATTGAGCCAGCCCTGTAGGGCCGCCTCGACGACCCGGCCATCGGCATCAGCCAGAAAGTCAGGGTGGCCGGTGACGGCGCCGGGCGCCACCCATCCCCATCCTTCCGCAGCTGTGGCTCGCTCGGGCCAGCGCGGGCTCGCGCCCCAGGGGCCGGCAAGAGTGCGAAACGAGTCGGCGCCGACCCGCGCCAGGCCGAGCAGCGCCTCGCGCTGCAGCGCAAAAGAGCCCTTCTGCTCGCGCACGATGCGGCTCAATTGTGCCACCGCCACCGGCCCCCCGGACTGGCCGAGGGTGGCGGCGGCGGCCACCTGCACGTTGGGCATCGGGTCGGACAGCTGGGGCACCACCTGGTCGGCGATGCCTGCCTGCCGGAATGTGCCGAGGGAGCGGAGGGCGTAGGTGCGCACGGCGGCCTGCTCGTCGCGCGCGGCGCGGGCAAGGAGCTGGACGGCGGCGTCCGTCTCGAGTCCCGCGGCGGAGACGTAGCCGGCGGTCAGGGCCCGGGCTGCGTAGGCGCGCACGACCGGGTGCTCCGACTGGATTGCCGTCAGCAGCTTCGGCCCGGCGGCCGGGGCCCGGAGCTGGCCGAGGGCAAAGATGACGCGCCACCGGAGCTCGTCGTCGTCGTCCTCGGCGAGCGCGAGCAGCTGGCTCACGGGGGCGTCGGGGCCGAGCCGCCAGGCGTCCAGCGCCGCCTGCCGGACGAGGACGTCCCGATAGCTGGTGACGCCGATGCTGGCGGTGTTGCCCAACACCTGACCGATCAGGTCACCGGCCTCGGGACCGCCGATGCGGCAGAGCGCCGAGAGGATCTCGCGGGCCGTCTCCAGCGTCGGCGCCGGCGTGCCCTCCAGTCGGGAGATGAGGGGGGCCACGGCGGCGGGGTCGCGCAGGAGGCCGAGGGCGAAGGCCGCCACCGGCTGCACCGTGGAATCCTGGTCCTGCAGCATCGGCACGAGGAGGGGCGTGCCCCGCCAGTCGCCGATCCGTCCGATCGCGGTGGCGGCGGCACGGCGCACCACCGGCTCCGTGGACTGCACCCCCGCCACCAGCGCCCGCTCGGCAAACTGCCGCGCGTCCTCCGCCTCGAGCAGCGGGGCCACGCCCTCGACGAGCGCCGCCTCCTGCGCCGGGAGGGCACGCGGACCCACGAGGGCCACCGCGAGCAGCGCGCCCGCGAGGTTCCGCGGGAGGACCGGGATCATTCGGCGGGATCCGCGGTGGCCGCGAGGAGGGCCGATACCTCGGCCGGCAGCCGCGTCGGCTCGAACTGATGGTTCAGGCTCAGCATCCGCGTCTCGGCGGTCACCAGCAGGTCGCCGCGCTCAGCGTGCGTGACGCGATAGGCGAAGGTGACCCGCCGGCTGGCCAGCTCCCGAACCCAGCACCGGATCCGCACCGGGTCGTCGTAGCGGGCGGGGCGATGAAACCGCATTGTGAGGTCGCCCACCGCCAGGAAGAACCCGCGGGCCTCGAGCTCACGGTAGGTCATCCCCGCCTGCCGGAGGTATTCCGTGCGCGCCACGTCGAGCCAGACGGCGTAGCGGGCGTGGTACACCACGCCCATCTGGTCGGTTTCGGAGTAGTTGACGCGGTGCAGCGCGTCCACGAAGGCTGGGGGCATGGCGGCCGGCGGAAGGAGGCAGCGGCAAGGTAGGCCGCGGCAGACCCGAAAGTCAAATGGCGCAAGCGCTTGCGTGGGGCGTTCGCGGGTTCCTATTCTTCGTCCGTGTTCGGCACTCGCCTCCTCGTCCTCTCCGACGCCCACGTGGGCGCCACCCCGCCGGCAACCGAGGAGGCGCTGCTCGCCTTCCTCGAGCGGGCGCCCGCCCTGGGCGACGCCCTCCTCCTCAACGGCGACATCTTCGACTTCTGGTTCGCCTATCGTCGGGTGATCCCGCGCCGGAACTTCCAGGTTGCGGCCGCCATCGCACGGTTGCGCCGCCGGATGCCGGTGGCGATGGTGGGCGGGAACCACGACCGGTGGGGCGAGGACTTCTGGGAGCGCGACCTGGACGTGCGGTTCGCGCCGTTCGAGCTGGAGCTCGACATCGGCGGCCGGCGGGTCCTGGCGGTGCATGGCGACGGGGTCACCGAGTCCCACTGGTCGGCGGTGCTGATGCACCGCGTGACCGGGAGCCCCGCGCTGGTATCGATGTGGAAGGCCCTCCCGATCGGCCTGGCCTTCTGGCTGGTGGACCGGATGACGCACTCGCTCGGCAACACCGAGCGCGACGACGCGGTGCTCCAGGCGGCGGCGGAGCGCCAGCGCGCGTGGGCGGAGGCCCGCCTCGCCGCCGAACCGTCGCTCGGGTGCGTGGTGATGGGCCACACGCACCGACCGCTCCGGAGCGAGGCGGGCCCCGGCCGGTACTACCTCAACCCGGGGGCGTGGCTGGATGGCTTCCGCTATGGGGTGGTGACGGCCACCGGGGCGGAACTGGCGCGCTGGGAGGGGTGAGCCGCTAGCCGAGCGGCACCAGGGCGGGCTGGCCCAGGCGTTCGCCGAGGAACCGCGCGCCGACCTGGAGGAATCGCGCCTGGTCGTCGCTCACCACGAACCGGTGGCTCCCCGGCACCGACGTCCCGCTGGCGGTGCCGGATTCGGCCAGCGACGCGGCGAGTGCCCGCGCCGTCTCCTCCGCGCTGTCGATCAGCGCCACCTCCGCCCCCATGACCCGGTGCAGCAGCGGCTTGAGCAGCGGGTAGTGCGTGCATCCGAGCACGAGAGTGTCCACCCCCGAGCGCCGGAGCCCGCCCAGGTACTCCTCCGCCACCAGCGCCGTGGCGGGATGCTCGAACCACCCCTCCTCCACCAGCGGCACGAAGAGCGGACAGGCCGCCTGCTCGATGCGCGCGCCCGGCAGCACCGCGCGGATGGCGCGCGGATAGGCCTGGCTGGCCACGGTACCAGCAGTGCCGATCACCCCGATGCCCCCGCCCCGGGTGGCCGCGGCCGCCGCGCGGGCGCCGGGCTCGATCACGCCGAGGACCGGCACGGGCGAGGCGTCGCGGAGCGCATCGAGCGCATGCGCCGTGCTGGTGTTGCAGGCCACGACCACCGACTTGACCCCCTGCCGCAGCAGCCAGTCGAGGATCTCGAGACTGTAGCGGCGCACCGTCTCCGGCGACTTGGGCCCGTAGGGCACGCGCGCCGTGTCGCCGAAGTAGATGGTGGACTCCGTGGGCAGGCGCTCGTAGATGGCGCGCGCCACGGTGAGCCCGCCGATGCCGGAATCGAAGATGCCGATCGGCGCCGCGTTCATCGGATGCGCACCGGGAGGGAGACGCCGCCCGCCACGCCGCCTCCGGGCGCGGCCTGGACGGAGAGGTCGCCGGGAAAGTCCCACAGGTGGGCCGACACGTACGCCTCCATGGCGCTGAGCAGGTGGTTGACGCCGAGGAGCACCAGCCAGTCGTCGCGCTGCTGGGCCTTGGCGCCCGCGCTCCCCGACCCCGTTGCCTCCATCTGGTTCAACTGGCTGGAGGTGGTGAGGGTCATGCCCAGCGCCACGCCCTCGAACCCCAGGAAGAGGGCGGCGGCGGTGCGGCGGCCCGTCTTGGCCTGCCCCCAGCCGGGAATCACCAGCGAGCGCCAGAACGCGCCCATCGGTGAGACCGGCGGACGGATGGCGGCCACCGTATCGGTGCGCGCCGCGACGGCCGCGCTGTCCGGCGCCGCGGGCGTCGAGTCCTGGGCCCGGGCGGCGGTGCCGAGGGCGGTTCCCAGGGCAAGAAGCAGCAGCACGCTCCTCACGCCGCGGCCGCCAGGACCCGCAGGGCGCCGGGGACGAGCGTGATGTCGATGTCGGCGCGGCCGGGCGCCCGGATCTCCCCGTCGAGGTGCGCCACCAGCGGGCCGTCCTCGGCGGAGATGGCCACCCGATCGCCCTGGAACATGCGGACCTCCTCGAGCGAGGTGTGCCGTCCGGTCAGCACCTTCGGCGCCTTGGTGAGCAGGAACCGGAGTCCGAACGGACCCACGATGCAGACGTCGAGCAGGCCGTCGTCGGGCCGGGCGTCGGGAGTGAGGTAGAAGAGGCCCCCGGCGCAGGGACCGACGCCGATCTCGAGGACGGTGGCCAGTCCACGCCAGTCCTCCGTGCCGGTCCGCACCCGAAGCGGGCGCGCGCGCCGGTGGACGATGGCCTGCAGCGCGGCCACCACATAGCCCGCCGCGCCGGGCCAGTGCTTGTAGGCGTTCACCCGCTGGGCCACGTCGGCGTCGAGCCCGACGCCAAGCGAATTCACGAAATATTCGTTCCACGCGCGCCCGACGTCGAACCGCTGGGTGACGCCGGCAGCCAGCGCCGCCACCGCCGCCTCGGGGGCGAGCCGCGCCGTCCCGGTCATCTTGGCAAAGTCATTCCCCGTGCCGACCGGCACCACGCCGAGCGCGGGAAGGGTGGTCCGGCCGGCGGCGAGGAGGCCGTTGGCCACCTCGTGGACCGTGCCGTCCCCCCCCACCGCGATCACCCGCTCCGCGCGGCCCGCGGCCGCCTGCGCCAGGTCCACGGCGTGGCCGGGGCGTTCCGTCAACTGGAGCTCCGGCTCGCCCCAGGCGCGCCGGACCGCGGCGTGCACCGTCTCACGGAAGCGGGCGCTCCGGCCATGGCCGGCGGCGGGATTCAGGATGATGACGGTTGACAGTCGCGGCCTCGCGGCGGGAAGGGTGGCGGGAGCGTGTGGGAATCGAACCCACCGAGGCCGCCCGTGGCAGCCCCATCGCGGTTTTGAAGACCGGCCAGACCACCAGGCCCGATCCGCCCCCTCAGTCCTTGAAGGCGACCACGTCGATCTCGACCCGGGCGCCCTTGGGCAGTCCCGCCACGGCCACGGTGGAGCGAGCGGGGCGGTGGGTGCCGAAGTGGCGGGCGTAGACCTCGTTCATCGCGGCGAAGTCGGCCATGTCCACCAGGTAGACGGTGGTCTTGACCACCCGGTCGAAGCCGGTGCCCGCCGCCTTGAGCACCGCAGCCAGGTTGGTGAGCGCGCGGTCGGTCTGCTCCGCCACGCCGCCCGGCACCAGTTCCATGGTGGCAGGGTCGAGGGCCACCTGTCCCGCCGTGTACACGAAGGGGCCGCAGGCGACGGCCTGGCTGTAGGGGCCAATGGCCTTCGGGGCGGCGGGCGTCGAGATGCTGCTGAGCGCCATGGCGGCGGTCTCCTAGAAGAGGCCCTCGATCCGGCCGTCGGGAAGGAGGCGGATGGACTCCGCCGCCGGGGTCTTGCTGAGGCCGGGCATCGTCATGATCTCGCCCGCGAGCGCCACCACGAAGCCGGCGCCGGCCGACGGGTAGAGGTCGCGGATGGTGATCCGGAACCCGGAAGGGCGGCCGAGCCGGGCGGGATCGTCGCTGAACGAGTACTGGGTCTTGGCGATGCAGACCGGGGTCTCGTGCATGCCGATGGCGTTGAGCTGGGTGATGGCCCGCTCCGCCGCGGCGGTGTAGTCCACCCCGTCGGCGCCGTAGATCTCGCGCGCGATGGTCGCGATCTTGTCCTTGATCGGGAGCTTCGCGTCGTAGATCGGCTGGAACCGTGCCTTGTTCTCGGCCAGCACCGCCTGGATCTCCTTCGCCACCGCCTCGCCCCCTTCCCCGCCCTTGGCCCAGACGTCGCTCATCGCCACCCGGGCCCCCCAGGAGCGCGCCGCGGTCATCACCGCGTCGATCTCCTCGGTCGAGTCGCTGAGGAAGCGGTTCACGGCCACCACCACCGGCAGGCCGTACTTCTGCACATTGCGGACGTGCCCCTCGAGGTTTTCCATCCCGCGCTTGAGGGCGGCCACATCAGGCGTGCCGAGGGCGTCCTTCTTGACGCCACCGTGCATCTTGAGGGCGCGGATGGTGGCCACCACCACCGCCGCCTCAGGGTTGAGCCCGGCCATCCGGCACTTGATGTCGAAGAACTTCTCCGCCCCGAGGTCGGCGCCGAAGCCGGCCTCGGTGAGCACCAGGTCGGCCATGCCGAGGCCCAGGCGGGTGGCCACCACCGTGTTGCAGCCATGGGCGATGTTGCCGAAGGGGCCGCCATGCACCAGCGCCGGGCCGCCCTCGAGGGTCTGCACGAGGTTGGGCAGCAGGGCGTCCCGGAGGAGGAGCGTCATCGCGCCCGCGGCCTTGAGGTCGGCGGCGGTGACGGGGCGCTTGTCGCGCGTGAAGCCGACGATGATCCGCCCGATCCGGCGCTCGAGGTCCTCGAGCGACGAGGCGAGGCAGAGGATGGCCATGATCTCGCTGCCGGGGACGATGACGAACCGGTCTTCCCGGCTCGGGCCGCCGTTGAGGCCGCCGAGCCCGACCACGATCTGGCGGAGCGCCCGGTCGTTCATGTCGATCGTGCGCGGCCAGGTGATCCGCCGGGTGTCGAGCCCGAGCGCGTTGCCCTGGTGGAGGTGATTGTCGAGGAGCGCCGAGAGGAGGTTGTGCGCGGAGGTGATGGCGTGGAAGTCGCCGGTGAAGTGCAGGTTGATCTCGTCCATCGGGATCACCTGGGCGTACCCGCCGCCCGCCGCGCCGCCCTTGACTCCGAAGACCGGCCCCAGCGAGGGCTCCCGGATGCAGACCATCACCTTGGTGCCGAGCCGGCGGAAGGCCTGCGCCAGGCCGACCGTGACGGTGCTCTTCCCCTCGCCGGCCGGCGTGGGGTTGATGCCGGTCACGAGCACCAGCCGCCCCTTCGGGGGGCGCTTGGAGGCAGCCTCCGCGGTGATCTTGGCCTTGTGCTTCCCGTACGGCAGGTATTCGTCGGGCCCGAGTCCCGCTTCCTTGGCGATGTCGGCGATGGGGCGCGGCTTGGCGGCCTGGGCGATCTCGATGTCGGTCGGGAACTTGCTCGTCACGGACGGGCTCCGGAGGTTGGCAGGGGATCGAGCTGAGGGAAGGCTAATGCGCCCGGGGGCGCGCCGGAATGGCCGGTGCTCACGCCGCGATCCGGGTCCCGAAGAGCCGTCGGGCGTTCACGCCGGTGTCGTGGACCAGGGCCTCGGCGGGGGCTCCCCGCACCGCCGCCACGCGGAGCGCCACCTCGCGCACGTACGCGGGCTCGTTGCGGTGCCCGCGATGGGGCACCGGGGCCAGGTAGGGCGCGTCGGTCTCGACGAGGAGCCGGTCGGCGGGGGTGGCGCGGACGGCGTCATCCAGCGTCCAGGAGCGGAAGGTGACCATTCCGCTGAAGGACACATAGTGCCCGAGGGCAATGCTGGCCTCGAAGAGCTCGGCGCCGCTGCTGAAGGAGTGGAGGACGGCCGGGACCCGCGGGAAGGCGCGGAGCACCGAGGCCACGTCGGCGTCCGCCTCGCGGGCGTGGATCACGACGGGCTTGCCGGCCGCCTCCGCCAGGGCCATCTGCCGCTCGAAGACCCGGCGCTGCGCCTCGCGCGGGGAGTGGTCATAGTGGTAGTCGAGGCCGATCTCGCCCAGGGCCACGACGCGGGCGTCCGCCAGCTGCTCGGCGAGCCACTCCCCGGCGGCATCGGTCCAGGTGCGGGCGTCGTGGGGGTGGATGCCCGCGGTGGTGGAGATGCGGGAATCGGCGGCGGCCAGGGCGAGGCCGGTTTCCGTGGCCTCGCGGGATTCCCCGATGACGATCAGGTGGCCCACGCCCGCCGCGAAGGCCCGCGCCGCCACCTCGGCGCGATCCGCGGCAAAGGCGGGATCGCCGAGGTGGCAGTGCGAGTCCACCAGCACGGGGTCAGGTGCTCGGCAGGGCCTTCGGGTGTCCCGCCTGCGGGGCGGCCTTCACGCCCCGGGCGTCGGCGCCCGGCCACTTGTGCTCGATGGCCATGAGGAGCGGCGCGGCAATGTAGATGGACGAGAAGGTGCCGGTGAAGACACCGAAGGCCATGACGAGGGCGAACGGCCGGATGACCTCGCTCCCGAGGATGGCCAGCGCGAGGAGGGTCGCCAGCGTGGTGGCGTGGGTCAGGACGCTCCGGGGGAGCGTCTCGTTGACGGAGCGGTTGAGCACCGCGGCGAAGTCCTCGCGGCGGTACTTGTGGAGGTTCTCGCGCACCCGGTCGAAGATGATGATCGTGTCGTTGAGCGAGTAGCCCACCATCGAGAGCACGGCGCCCACCACCACGAGGCTCACCTCGAGCCGCATGACGCCGATGAAGATCAGCGTGGCCACGATGTCGTGCGCCGTGGCGCCGACGGCGGCCAGGCCGAAGCGCCACTCGAAGCGGATCGCCAGGTAGGCCAGCACCGCGAAGAACGAGAGGAAGATGGCCAGGAACGCCTGGGTGCGGAGCTCGCTCCCCACCTTGGGCCCCACGGAACCGGACTTCCGGATGGTGTAGTTCCCCTCGCCGAGCGTGGCATCGAGCGCGGAGCGGACCGCGGCCGTCGTGGCCTGGGTGTCGTCGGCGTCGCTGCCCTCCTTGGCCACGCGCGCCCGGATGGCGTACTCGTTGTCGCCGCCGAAGGACTGGATCTCGGCCCCTGGCACGCCGGCCTGGTCGAGGGCCTGGCGCAGGGCGCCGACATCCACCGCCTGGTGGGCCTCGACCTGCACGAGGGTGCCCCCGGTGAACTCGATGCTGTAGTGGAGCCCCACGACGGCCAGGAAGACCAGGCCGGGGATCATGAAGGCCGCGGTGAGCCCGTAGGCCCACTTCCGGACGCCGATGAAGTCGTAGTTGGCGTTGGCAAAGAAGCGCGTCATCGTCAGATGCTCAGCGTGGTGAGGTCGGGCCGCCGCTGCAGCCAGATCATGTAGAAGGTGCGGGTCACGTAGACCGCGGTGATCATCGAGCACACGATGCCGACGATGAGCGTCACCGCGAAGCCCTTGATGGGCCCGGTGCCGAACTGGAAGAGGAAGAGTGCGGTGAGCACCGTGCTCACGTTGGAGTCGATGATGGCGTTCATCGCGTGCTTGAAGCCCTCGTCCACCGCCATCCGCACGGTGCGGCCGTGGAGGAGCTCCTCCCGGATCCGCTCGAAGATCAGCACGTTGGCGTCCACCGCGATGCCGATCGACAGCACGATGCCCGCCAGCCCCGGCAGGGTCAGGGTGGCGTCGAACGCCGCCAGGGCGCCGAGGGTGAGGACGATGTAGAAGCCGAGGGCCACCACCGCCAGCACGCCGCTCATCCGGTAGTAGCCGATCATGATCAGGATGACGATCAGCGTCCCGACCACGCCCGCGGTGATGCCGCTCTTGATGCTGTCGGCGCCGAGGGTCGGGCCCACCTCCTGCTGCTCGACGATCTTGAGCGGCACGGGCAGGGCGCCCGCGCGGAGGGTGAGCGCCAGGTCCTGCGCCTCCACGATCGACTTCCCGCCGCCCATCGTGATCTGGCCGTTCCGGTCAATCCGGCCCTGGATGACGGGAGGCTGTCCCTGCACCCGGCCGTCGAGGACGATGGCCATGTAGTCGCCGATGTGGGCCTGCGTGCCGGCGCCGAACTGCCGGCCGCCCGCGCGGTCGAGCTCGAAGAGCACCACCGGGCCGTTGGTCAACTGGTCGAACTGCGCGGTGGCGTTGACCAGGTTGCGGCCGGTCACCATCGGCTTGTCCTCGACCACGTAGAAGAAGCGGTAGGGCTGGACGCCGACGCTGATCGGCGCCGCCGACCAGAGGATCTCGGTGCCGCGGGGGATGAGCCGGGCCACCTCGGGGAGCCGGAGGAGGCTGTCCACCCGGGGGAAGGCCGCTTCGGGCACGAAGTACTCGCCCGGGATGGGGCTTCCCGCCTCGGCGCCCGGCTTGATGAGGGTGCCCAGGGCACCGCCCTCGACGGGAGCCGCGGAATCGGCGGCGGCCTGCGTCGTGTCGCCGCCGAGGAGCTGCTGGACCGCGCTCGGGCCGGCCGGCTGCCCCTGGCCCTGCGCGGCCGTCACGCCCTGGGCGCGGAGGGCCCGGTCCATGGCGGGCAGGGCGCGGTCGAAGGCGCCGCTCTTGTCCGTGATGCGAAACTCGAGGAAGGCCGACTTCTGGACCACCGCGCGGGCGCGGGCGGCGTCCCGGATGCCGGCCAGTTCGACGACGATCCGCTCGTCGCCCACCTTCTGGACCACCGGCTCCTGCACGCCGAACTCGTCCACCCGCTTGCGGAGGACGGTGAGCGCGAGGTCGATGTCGCGGGGCACGTCGCTCGACACCCGCTGCGACTGGTCGAGCTCGAGCCCCAGGTGCATGCCGCCCTGGAGGTCGAGCCCGAGCTTGAGCGGCACGCGCCGCTCGGTGGTGTCGCGCATGGCGCCGTCGGGGCCGCGGGTGCGGATTGTGATGTCGCGCGGAAAGAGGCTGAAGATCGCGGCCGCCATGAGCACGGCGATGACGATCAGTCGGGTGCGGATCTTCTGGGATTCCATCGTCGCTTGGCCAGCCGTGCGTTCAGGGTAAAGTTGAGCCGGCGCCGGCGGCGCCGAGCGCCGCGCGGGCCGAGGAGCGGTCGCGCCCGAGCTGGGCCCGGAGCGCCTCCGCGGAGGGGAAGCGCTGCACGTCGCGCAGCCGCGCCACCCACTCGACCTTTAGCCACTCGCCGTAGAGGTCGCCTGCAAAGTCGAGCAGGTGCACCTCGAGGGCCCGTCCCGCCTGCTGGAACGTCGGCCGCCCTCCCAGGTTCATCATGCCGCCCGCGCGGCCGCCCCGCCATTCGACCCGCACGGCATATACACCGTCGGGCGGGAGGAGCTTGCGGGCCGGCACCCCGCCGAGGTTGGCGGTCGGGAAGCCGATGGTGCGGCCCCGGCCGTCGCCCTGTTCCACCACGCCGGTGGCGAAGTACGGCCGCCCGAGGAGCCGCGCCGCGAGGGCCAGGTCGCCCCCCGCCACCGCGCGCCGGACCCGGGTGCTCGACACCGGGAGCCCCTCGACCGCCAGCGCCGGCACCTCGTCCACGGCGAACCCGTGCGCGGTACCCAGCCGCCGCAGCAGGTCCACATCCCCCTGGCGGCCCCGGCCGAAGCCGTGGTCGTGCCCGATCACCAGCTCCCGCATGCCGCACCCGTCCAGCAGGATCCGTTCGATGAACTCGGCCGGCGGCATCGCCGCCAGCGCATGGTCGAAGTGGAGCAGGACCGCGTAGTCGAGCGCCGTCTGCGCCAGGATTTCGCGCCGCTCCGGCCCGGTGGTCAGGAGCGGCGGGGCGGCCGACGGGTTGACCACCGCCATCGGGTGCGGATCGAAGGTGACGAGCACCGAGTGCCGCCCCGCCGCCTGCGCCCGGCCGGCGATCTCGCGGAGGACCGCCTCGTGCCCCCGGTGGACGCCGTCGAAGGAACCGACGGTGACCACCGTCCCCTCCGGCCGGCGCGGGAGGAAGGCGGTCAGGTCGTGGCCAGCACGACGGTCGGCCGGAGCCATCTGCCGTCTCCCTCCGCGATCGCCGCCACATCGCCCTCCAATCCCCGCAGCACCACCGTCCCCGCCGCCGTCCCCGTGACCGGGCGCCCGTGCGCGATATCCCGAAGCTGGGCCCCGTCGAGCGCCACCTGCGGCAGGTGGTGCAGGACCGCCGCGAGGGGCCAGGGCGTGGCGCCGGGCGCCACGGCGTCGAGCGGGAGGGCGTCCTCCACGCGGAGCCCGCCGATCGACTCCCGCCTGAGCGCCACCAGGTGGGCGCCGGTGCCGAGCCGCTCCCCCAGGTCGCGGGCCAGCGCCCGCACGTAGGTGCCGGTGCTGACGGTGACGCGGAACGTCACCAGCGGGCCCTCCACGCCGATCAGCTCGGCGGCGTGCACCGTGACGTCGGACGCCGGCAGCGCCACCGCCTCGCCCCGCCGCGCCTTGCGGTAGGCGCGCTCCCCCTCGACGCGACGGGCGGAGAAATCCGGCGGCACCTGCGCCTGCCGCCCCACGAGCGCCGCGAGCGCTCCGGCCAGCGCGTCCCGCCCCGGGAGCGGGCCGTCAAAGGGCGGACCCACCGGATCGCCGGTCGGGTCATCGGTGGTGGTGCGCTGCCCGAGGCGGGCGGTGGCCAGGTAGGTCTTGGCCAGCCCGTCGAGGAAGCGCGCCACCCGCGTTCCCCGGCCCAGCAGCAGCACCAGCAGCCCGGAGGCGAACGGGTCGAGGGTGCCGGTGTGGCCGACGGAGCGCTCGCCGAGGGCGCGGCGCGCGCGGGCCACCACATCGTGCGAGGTCGGGCCCGCCGGCTTGTCCACCAGCAGCGCGCCGGTCAGCCCCCGCCCTCCCCTTCGTCGCCGCCCTCCGCGCGCTTGAGCTCCGCGAGCACCTGGTTGATCCGCGCCGCGTGGTCGAGCCCGCGGTCGAGCTCGAAGTGCAGCTCCGGCACCGTGCGCGTCGTGAGGGCGCGGGCCACGCGGCTCCGGAGGAACCCCGCGGCGCTCGCGAGCCCCTCGAGGGCCCGTGCCTTGGCCTGGTCGTCGCCCGGCACGCTCACCCGGATGCGGGCGTGGCCCAGGTCGGGGGTCACGGTGACCGCGGTGAGCGTCACGAACCCGACGCGCGGGTCATTGAGCTCCCGGGCGAGCGCGTCCGCCACCACCTGGCGGAGGTTCTCCGCCACCTGCTCGGGGCGGCGCGACGAACCCTTCACGGCTCAGGCCGCGCCGGCGGACGCGCTGGGCTCGAGGGTGCGCCGGACCTCCTCGAGGCGGAACGACTCGATCCGGTCGCCGACCTTCACGTCGTTGAAGTTCTCGATGCCGATGCCGCACTCGAGTCCTTCCTTGACCTCGCGCACGTCGTCCTTGAAGCGCTTGAGGCTCGAGAACGCCCCCGTGTAGACGGTCACGCCGTCGCGGACGATGCGGGCCTTGGTGCCCCGCTGGATGACGCCCGAGCGGACCACCGACCCGGCGATCGACCCCACCTTGCTGACCTTGAAGACCTGCAGCACCTCGGCCTCGCCGAGGACCGTCTCCTTCTCCTCGGGCTTGAGGAGCCCCTCGAGCGCCTTCCGGATGTCGTCCACCGCCTCGTAGATGACGCGGTAGGTCCGGATGTCCACCTGCTCGCGCTCCGCCGAGGCCCGCGCGTTGGAGTCGGGCCGCACGTGGAAGCCGAGGATGATGGCGCCCGACGCCTTGGCCAGGAGGACGTCGCTGTCGCTGATCGCGCCGACGCCGCGGTGCACCACCTCGACGCGGACTTCCGCGGTGCTGAGCTGGGCCAGCGCGTCGGCCAGCGCCTCCGCGGGGCCACCCTGGTCGGCCTTGATGATGATCGGGAGGGTCGAGACCTGGCCTTCCTTGAGGGCGCGGGAGAAGTCCTCGAGGGTGCCGCCCCGCTGGCTCCGGCGGTTCTGCGCCTCGCGTTCGAGGCGCTGGCGCTTCTGGGCCGTCTCGCGCGCCTCGGCGGCGTCGGCCACGACGAGGAAGGAGTCGCCCGCCGAGGGGACGCCGTCGAAGCCGAGGATCTGGACCGGCATCGCGGGGCCCGCGGCCTTGAGGGCGTTGCCGCGCTCGTCGAAGAGGGCGCGGACGCGACCGGAATACTTGCCGCAGATGAAGTCGTCGCCGACCCGGAGGGTGCCGCGCTGGACCAGGATGGTGGCCAGCGGGCCCTTGCCCGGATCGAGGGTGGACTCGACGACGGTGCCCTGGGCGGTGCGGTCGGGGTTGGCCTTGAGGTCGAGGACGTCGGCCTGGAGGAGGATCTTCTCCAGGAGGAGGTCCACGCCGGTGCCCTTCTTGGCGGAGACCGGCGCCGAGAGGACGTCGCCGCCGAATTCCTCGAGCACCACGCTGTGCTGGAGGAGGTCTTGCATCGTCTTCTGCACGTTGGCCGTGGGCAGGTCGACCTTGTTGATCGCCACGATGAGCGGCACGCCGGCGTTCTTGGCGTGGCTGATCGCCTCGACGGTCTGGGGCATGACCTGGTCGTCGGCCGCCACCACGAGCACCACGATGTCCGTGACCTGCGCGCCGCGGGCCCGCATGGCGGTGAACGCCTCGTGGCCCGGGGTGTCGAGGAAGGTGATGCGCCGGCCATTCGGCAGCTCGACGTGGTAGGCGCCGATGTGCTGCGTGATGCCGCCCGCCTCGCCCGCCACGATGTTGGCCTTGCGGATGTAGTCGAGGAGGGAGGTCTTGCCGTGGTCGACGTGGCCCATGATGGTCACCACCGGCGCCCGCGGCTGCAGGCTCTCGTCGGCGTCCTGCTCGGTGCCGTGGCCCTCCTCCGCGGCATACTCCGCCTCGCGCACGGCCTCGAAGCCGAACTGGGAGGCGATCAGCTCGATCTGGTCGAAGTCGAGCCGCTGGTTCACCGTCACCATGAGCTGCAGTTCCTTGAAGGCGAACTGCACGATCTGGCTGGCGGGCACCTTCATCAGTTCGGCGAGCTCGGAGACGGAAATGAACTCGTTCACCCGGATGCGGGTCTTCTCGCGCTCGCGCTCCTCCGCCGCCTTGCCGGCCAGGAGGTCGCGGTAGGAGGGCTCGTCGGAGCGCGTGCGGGTCTTCTTGCCGCCCTTGAGCCCCTTGAGCGTCTTCGTGATGTTCTCGCTCACCGCCTCCTGGTCCACCGTACTCCGGCCCTTCTTCTTCCTGCCCTTCCGGAACTCCCCCTTCTTGGCGTCGGGCCCGAACTCGCGCGGACGCGCCACCTCGGCGGGCCCGCTGGCGCTGCTGAAGACGGGGCGCGGGCCGCGGGCGGGTGGGCCCCGGCGGCCGGCGGGGGCCGACGTCGAGGGCGCGCTGCCCGGTGCCGGCCGGGGAATGCGCGGCGGGATGAACGGCTTGCGGGGCGCGGCCGGCGGCGGCGCCGGCGCCTCGGTGGAGGAGGACGGCGGGGCGGCGGGCGCCTTGCCCGACGGGAAGAGCTCCTCGACCCGGCGGCGGGGGGGCGCGGCCGGTTCGCTGGCCTCGACGGGCATGGGCGGGAGGTCCTTGAACAGCTCGCGGGCCCGCTCCTCCAGCGTGCGCTGGGAGGCGGCCTCCTCGCGCGCGGCCTCGCGCTCCCGCTCCGCCTCGAGGGCGGCGGCCAGGGTGCTGGCCTGCAGTTCGGCCTCGGCCTGCGCCTCGGCCTCCGCCTTGGCCACCTCGGCCGCGGTGCGGCGGCGGCGGGCGGGTGCCGCGGGCGCCGCCGGCGCCTCCGGCTCGGGGGCGGCCTTGCGACGCCCCTTTTTCGGCTTGGGCTCCTCGGCCGCCTTGCGCTTGTCCCGTTCCCAGCGGACGCGCAGCGCCGATACCTGCGCCGTCTCGAGCGCCGACATGTGGCTGCGCACGAAGATGTTCATGTCCTTGAGCGCCTGCATCAGCTGCTCGGAGGACACGCCGAACTCGGCCGCCAACTCGTGTACCCGGGTCTTGACCACTCAATCCTCCTGAGGAACTTCCCGCGCCCGCCGCCCGATCCCGTCGGCCAGCGCGCGGTCCCGCACCCCGGCCGCCATGACCGGCGGCCGCCCCACCTGCCGCCCGATCAGCGCGGCATCCGGACCCGTCACCAGCGGGACGCCCTGCGCCCGCGCCAGCCGGATCACCTTGTCCAGCGCGCGCGGGCTGGCGTCGGCGGCCACCACCACGCACCGCACCTGCCCCGCCTGGAGCGCGCGCCGCGTGCCGTCCACCCCGATCACCACCTGCCCCGCCCGCACCCCCAGGCCGAGAAGGCCCAGTATCCCGCCGCTCACGGCTGCGGCGCCGCGTCCTCGCCCGACTCGTTCTCCTCGGTGGTGAGCTCCGTGAGGACGCCCACCAGCTGGTCGGCCGCCTCAGGCGACATGCCGGGCACGCGGAGGAAGTCGTCGCGCTCGAGGTCGAGGACGTCGTTGAGCATGGTGTACCCCGCGCTCGCCAGCAGCGCCACCAGCTCCGGCGACAGCCCCTCGAGCTCCGCCAGCGGCACCTGGCCGGCGATTTCCTCCTCGGGCGGCAGCGGCGCGAAGAGCGGGCCCTCGCCGCCCCGCTCCAGCCACTCGCGGCTCGAGTAGAGGTCGATCTTCCAGCCGGTGAGCTCGGAGGCGAGCCGCACGTTCTGCCCGTTGCGGCCGATGGCCAGCGAGAGCTGGTCCTCGTCCACCACCGCGTTGATCGTCTTGGAGGCGGGGTCGGCGATGACGCGCGCCACCCGGGCCGGCGCCAGCGCCTGCTTGGCAAAGCGCTCCGGGTCGGGCGACCACGGCACGATGTCGATGCGCTCGCCCGAGAGCTCGTTCACCACCGCCTGCACCCGCGAGCCCTTGAGCCCCACGCAGGCGCCCACGGCGTCGATGGCGTCGTCGCGGGAGATGACCGCCACCTTGGTGCGGCTCCCCACCTCGCGGGCGATGCCGCGGATGTCGATGATGGCCTGCTGGATCTCGGGCACCTCGAGCTTGAAGAGCGCCTTCACGAACATCCCGTCGGCGCGGCTCAGGATGAGCCGCGGGCCCTTCGGGGTCTCCTCCAGCCGCTTGAGGACGGCGCGGATCGTGTCGCCCTGGTGGAAATGCTCCCGGTGGTTCTGCTCGCGGTAGGGGATGATCGCCTCCGCCTCGCGGAACTTGTTGAGCATGATCACCAGCTTGCCGCGCTCGATCTGCTGGATCTCCCCGGAGAGGAGCTCGCCCACCTTGTCGGCGAACTCGTCGCGGATCCGGGCGCGCTCGCCTTCGCGCACCCGCTGGATGATCCGCTGCTTGGCCGCCTGCACCGCCAGCCGCCCGAACGCCTCGAAGGGAATGTCCTCCTCCAGCATGTCGCCGGGCTGGAACTCGGGATCCTCGTAGCGCGCCTCCTCGACGGAGACCTGGCTGGCGGGATCCTCCACCGCCTCCACCACCTGGCGAAGCCGGGTCACGCGGAGGTCGCCCTTGAGCTCGTCCACGTTGAGCTCGAAGCGCACCGTCGGGCCGTACTTGCGGACCAGCGCCGCCTGGATGCCGTCGTGGAGCAGGTCGCGCAGTTCGGCGCGGTCCAGCTGCTTGCTGGTGGTGAGCTCGCGGAAGGCCGCGAGCATTTCGGTCGAAGTCGCCATCGTCCACTCCCACGTTGCCTCGGCGCGCGCACGGCCATGGCGGCCGCCCCGCCCGTCGCATCGCCGGGCGGACGATCCGCCACGAACGAGGCGCCGGCACCCGGGCCCGCCTGCGGTCGGCATCGGGATTGGGTCGGGGGTGCGTCGCGAGGGGAAAAAAAATGTGGGGGAACTCCCCCACATCAACAGCCGGCTCCGGAGAGCCGGCCCCCACAGCACGGCAAGATACCCGGGGGCGCACGGGTCGTCAATGCGGCCTACGCCCCCGGAAGCGGCCGCCCCAGATAGGCCACCATGCGGCCGTCCCGCCCACCGGAGCGCCGGTGGCTGTGGAACTGGGCGTCGTGCCCGCTGCACCAGGCGGAGACGGTCACCTCGCCGATCCCCAGGGCCCGAGCCTGCTCCGCCAGTGCCCCCCGCACGTCGATCGGCCCCTTCCCTCCGGAAGGCACCGACTGGCCAAAGGCCTCGAAGACCTCAGGCCCAACTTCATAGCACGGGCCACAAATACTGACGCCGCAGTGCATTACAAGATTGCCCGGCTGGGCTCCTGACCGGCCGGCGAGCAGCCGCACGCCCCGTTCCAGGATCCGGGCGCTGGCCCCGCGCCACCCGGCATGCAACAGCGCGATGGCGCCCGTCCCCGGATCGTGCAAGTAGACCGGGGTGCAGTCGGCCACCGTCACCGTGAGGAGCACGCCGGCGGCATCGGTGGCATGGCCGTCGACCCCGTCGAGCAGGAGCCACCCCGCTCCGCCCTGGTGCCACGCCACCTCGGTGCCGTGCACCTGCCGGCCGAGGACCGCGAGCGGAAACCCGGCCTCGGCGTGGCGGAAGGCGGCCCAACGGCCAAGCGCCTCGCCGACGGGGTCCCCGCCGGAGAGGCCCAGGTCGAAGGGCCGATCGCCGGTGCCCCGCGTGGTGATGCCGGCCGCCAGGCCGAAGCGCGCGCGCCATCCCGGCACCTCGAGCCGCGGCACCACGGGGTCGGCGTGTGGGACCTCCCGCACGCTGGCTACGTCCGTCACCTGTGCCTCCCCTCGCCAATCCCTGGATCCATTGCTTCCCTCACCGGCCCCGATGATAATGCACCCGCGCCGTGCCCCAACCAGCCCGGCCCCTTCCCAACCCCCTGGAGTCCGTCATGCTTCGCCGTGCCACCGTCCTCGCCTTTCTGCTCGTCCTCGCTGCCTCCACCACCCTCCCCGCCCAGCAGGCCGGCGGGACGAAGTGGGAGAATACCGTCACCGTGTACGGCTGGGCCGCCGCCATGTCGGGCACCGAGTCCATCAACGGCATCACCGCCACGGTGGATGTCCCCTTCAGCGACATCCTCGACAACCTGAAGATGGGCGGGATGCTCAACTACCAGGGGCGGGGCGAGAAGCTCCTGGCCGGCTTCGACCTGATCTACATGAAGCTCGGGAGCGACGTGGCCCGGCCCAGCACCGGCACCACGCTCGCCGAGGTCACGCTCAAGCAGTGGCTCATCGAGGCCGACGGCGGTTACCAGGTCACTCCCTGGCTCGACGCGCTGGTGGGCCTCCGGGTCCCGATCATCGAGGCGGAGGTCGCGCCCGACCGGGACAACCCTGTGGTGAGCGAGAAGAGCGGGAGCGAGAGCTGGGTGGCGCCGCTCATCGGCGCGCGCGTCCACGTGCCCCTGGGGAGCAAGTTCACGCTCATCGGGCGGGGCGACGTGGGCGGGTTCGACCTCGGCGGGACCAACTGGACCTGGCAGGCGGCGGGATACGTGGACTACCGGTTCAGCCACGTGGTGTCGGCGCTGCTGGGCTACCGTGCGATCGCCGCCGACTACGCCAACAACGCCGACGCGGGCGCCCAGGGGTACTTCGCGTACGACATCACCAACTTCGGCGGCGTGCTCGGGGTGAGCTTCACCTTCTAGCGACCACTACTCCTCGAGCCGCTCGATCTCGGCGCCCAGGGCGCGGAGGCGGCTGTCGATCTGCTCGTAGCCGCGCTCGATCTGCCCCACGTTGTGGAGGTGGCTGGTCCCCTCCGCCGCGAGCGCGGCGATGAGCATGGCCATGCCGGCGCGGATGTCGGGCGACTCCACCGTGCCGCCGCGGAGCCGAGCCGGCCCCGCCACCACCGCGCGGTGCGGGTCGCAGAGCACGATCCGGGCGCCCATCCCGATCAGCTTGTCCACGAAGAACATCCGCGACTCGAACATCTTCTCGAACACCAGGAGCAGCCCCTCGCACTGGGTCGCGGCGACCAGCGCGATGGACATCGTGTCGGCCGGGAAGGCGGGCCACGGGCCGTCCTCCAGCTTGGGCACGTGCCCGCCCAGGTCGGGGCGGATGCGGCGCTCCTGGTCGGCGTCGATGATGAGCCGCTGGCCGTCGAGGCGGGGACGGATGCCGAGGCGCTCGAAGCCGAGGAGGGTGCCGCGCAGGTCGTCGCCGCGGACGCCGTCCACCGTGAGCGCGCTGTTGGTGACGGCGGCGAGCCCGATGAAGCTGCCGATCTCGATGTGGTCGGGCCCGATGGTGTAGGAGGCGCCGTGCAGCGGCTGCCCGCCCTCGATGACGTAGGTGTTGGAGCCGATGCCCTCGATGCGCGCGCCCATCGCCACCAGGAGGCGGGCAAGGTCCTGCACGTGCGGCTCGGAAGCGGCGTTCCGGAGGACGGTGCGTCCTTGCGCCCGGGCGGCGGCCATCAGCGCGTTCTCGGTGCCGGTGACGCTCGGTTCGTCGAGGAAGATGTCGGCGCCCTGGAGGGTGCCGGCATAGAGCTCGTAGCTGTCGCCGAGCTGGACCTCCGCACCGAGGGCCTCGAGCGCCAGGAAGTGGGTGTCCACGCGCCGGCGGCCGATCACGTCGCCGCCCGGGGGCGGCAGGGTGACCCGGCCGAACCGCGCGAGGAGGGGGCCCGCAAGGAGGATCGAGGCGCGGATGCGCGCGCACAGCCGGGGGTCGAGGGCCTTGTTCTCGATGGGGCGGGCGTCGATCCGCACCTGGTTGGGGCCGATCCACTCGACCCCCGCGCCGAGCTCGGCCAGGAGCGCGAGCATCGTCTCGACGTCGCGGATGCGCGGGATGTTGTCGAGCTCGACGGGGCCGTCGGCCAGGACGGTGGCGGCGATGGCCGGGAGGGCGGCGTTCTTGTTGCCGGCGGGGCGGACGGTGCCGGAGAGCGGCGCACCGCCGCGGACGCGATAGCGTGGGGGCATGGCCAAAGCTCGCCCGAGAAGCGGGGGGCCGTCAAGCGCGAGGGATACCCAATGCTCCCTGCCCCGGCGATACTTCACCCCATGCCCGTCCTCGTCCTTGCCCTGCAGGATCCCGCCGCCGCCGCGGGCTGGGTGGGGCCGACCATCGCCATCTCCCTGGCGATCGTCGCCGCCGCCGTCGTCCTGACGCTCGCCGGCATCTTCGTGGCGGCGCTGGTCCTCCAGCGGAGCGTGCGCCGGGTGGCCGGCCACGTCTCGGCGGTGCTCGAGGCGGCGCGCCGGGTGGCCGACGAGGGCCAGGCGCTGGTGCGGATGGTGCGCGACGAGGGCGAGGGCTACGTGGCCACCAGCCGCCGCCTTCGCCACCGCATCGACCATGGCGTGGACCGGATGTCGGAGCGGATGGCCGACCTCGACGCGCTGGCCGACGTGGTGCACGAGGAGGTGGAGGAGACGGCGCTGCGATTTGCCACGGCGCTCCGGACGGCGCGGCTCAGCACCGGCATCATCGCCCGGGTGCTGCGCCGGCGGCGGAAATGAGGCCGGGCCGGATCCTCCTCGCGCTCCTCGCCGTGGCCCTGGTGGCCGCGGCCCTGCCCGACCCCGCCCTCGCGTGGACGCCGGGCACGCACATCTACCTGGCGCAGAACGTCCTGGCGAGCGCGCACCTGCTGCCGCCGACGGTGGCGGACCTCATCCGCGCCTTTCCCTTCGACTACCTCTACGGCAACATTGCCGCTGACAGCACGATCGCGAAGAACTTCGCGCCCGTGAGCCGGCACTGCCACCACTGGCACGTCGGCCAGGAGATCCACGACCTGGCCCCCACCGACGCGCTCCGCGCCTTCGGCCTCGGCTACCTCTCCCACCTCGCCGCCGACACGGTGGCGCACAACTACTTCGTGCCCCGCCAGCTGGCGGTGACCAGCTCCCGCTCCGGCCTGGGGCACGCCTACTGGGAGAGCCGCTTTGAGACCCACCTCGGCGAGGGCTTTGCCCGCACCGCCAAGGAGGTCATCGGGCTGGACCACGGTCCCGCCGACGCCCATCTCGACCAGCTGATCTCGCCGACGATCTTCTCGGTGCGCACCAACCGCCGGATCTTCCGGGGGATGGTGCACCTCGTGGAGACGCGGAGCTGGCAGCGGGCGTTCCGGATGGCGGGGGAGCACAGCCGGTGGGACCTTCCCGACGCCGACGTCGAGCAGCACATGGCGCTGTCGTACGAGTTCGTGATGGAAATGCTGGGCGACGACCGGCCGCTGGCCCGCCGGCTCGACCCGGCCGGGACCGAGCCGCTCCGGGCGGCGCGCCACATCCGTAGCGAGGCGCAGGCCGCCGGCGGGCGGCGGGATGTGGAACGCCTGCGGCTCCTGGCGGAGCGGGACTTCGGCCTGCCACGGAAGGCGGACCTTTCCTACTGGCGTTCGCTCACCACGCCCCGCCCGTGGGAAGCGGGGCGCAATGGGGCGGCGGGAGGCTCCGGTGCGGCCTGAAGACCTGGGCCTCCCGCCCGGCGAGGGCGGCGGACGACCCAGCGTGCTGGTGGCCACCAGCAGCCCCATCCAGGTGAGCGTCAAGCCCGTGGAGGACGATCGCACCCCGGCCGGCTCCGTCTGCCTCGGCACGTTCATCGGCGACCGTCTCGTGGGGCGCCGCGTGGCGCCCACCGAGGCGCTCGACGAGCTGCGCGAATTCCACCTCTTCGACGAGCCGGTGCACCTGGGCCTCGTGGCGTACGAGGACAAGCCGGGGCTCCAATGCCGGCTCCTGGCGCTGCTCCCCGCCGACCGCTTTCCCGGCCTGATGGACGACGACGAGGAGTCGGAGGGCGGCGAGGGGGAGGAGCCGGACGAACCGTGGCGGGCGAGCGTGCCGGCGCCGGCCTTCGAGCAGGAGGAGCGGGCCGCCACCTCGGAAACGCCAAGCCTCGAGGAGGGGGCGGCGGTGCCGGTCTACCTCGGCAACATCGTGCGACTCGCGAAGGACCGGAAGCATCCCGACGACCTGACCGCCGAGGCGAGCGACGTGCTGATGACGGTGCTCACCGGCACGGTGTCGGAGGTGGTGGACCGGGTGCTGGAGGACCTGCTGGGGGGTGGTGCCGAGGGGGAGAAATGAGAAAAGAGGAGAGAGAAAGGAGGGGCGGAAGGAGAAAAGAGAAATGAGATGCGAGGCCCGAGCCTTACGCCTCGAGTTTCCGCTTCAGGATCGGCGTGACCCCCTTGGGATCGGCCTTGCCCCCGCTCTTCCTCATCACCTGCCCCACGAAGAATCCCAGCAGCTTCGTCTCCCCGCCGCGATACCGCGCCACCTCCGCGGAATGCGATGCGAGCACTTCGTCGACCCAGCCCTCCAGGGCGCCGGTGTCCTGGACCTGCACGAGCCCCAGCCGAGCCGCGATCTCGAGCCCGCTCGGCCTCACCCTGCCCTCGACCGGACGGGCCATCTCGACGAAGACCTGCTTGGCCGCCTGGTTGCTGACGGTGCCATCGCGGACGAGCACAATCAGTTCCGCGAGCCGGGCTGGTTCGACCGCGAAGGCCCCGTCGGCGTTGTACCCCGCCATCACGTCGCCCAGCACCCACCCGACCGCCGCCTTGGCGTCGGCCCCTGCCGCCACCACGGCCTCGAAATAATCGGCCACCGCGCGTTCGCCGGTGAGCTCCTGGGCGTGGTACGCCGACAGGCCGTAGGCCGAGGCCATCCGCGCGCGCCGCTCCTCCGGCAGTTCGGGGAGCGCCCGCCGCTCCGCCTCGATGAATGCCTCGTCCAGCACCAGGGGCGGCAGGTCGGGGTCGGGGAAGTACCGGTAGTCGTGGCTCTCCTCCTTCGAGCGGGTCGGCTTGACCGCGCCGGTGGCCGCGTTGAAGAGAAGGGTCACCTGCTCCACCGTGCCGCCCGCCTCGAGGAGCGCCACCTGCCGCTCCCGCTCGGCGGTGAGGGCGCGCTCCACGTTGGCAAAGCTGTTCATGTTCTTGATCTCGGTCTTGGTGCCGAGGGTGGTGCTGCCCATCCGGCGGACGGAGAGGTTGGCGTCCACGCGGAGCGTCCCCTTTTCCATGCTGCAGTCGCTGATCCCGGCATAGACCAGGATCTGCTTGAGCGCGGTCAGGTAGGCCCGCGCCTCGGCGGGCGAGCGGAGGTCGGGCCCGCTCACGATCTCGGCGAGCGGCGTGCCGGCGCGGTTCAAGTCCACCGCGGTCTTGCCGGGGTAGCGGTCGTGGAGCGACTTCCCCGCGTCCTCCTCCACGTGCAGCCGCGTGATGGAGCAGCTCACCCGCCCCCGCTCCGGCGACTCGAACGCCACCGCGCCGCCGGTGCTGAGCGGCCGGTCGAACTGGCTCACCTGGTAGCCCTTCGGCAGGTCGGGATAGAAGTAGTTCTTCCGGGCAAAGACGCTCTCGTGATGCACCGTGCCGCCGAGCGCGAGGGCCCCGCGGACGGCGAGGGCGATCGCCTGGCGGTTGGGCACCGGCAGGGCCCCGGGGAGGCCGAGGCAGGTGGGACAGATGTTGGTGTTGGGCGGGTCGCCGAAGGTGGCGCGGCAGCCGCAGAACATCTTGGTGGCCGTCCCCTGCTGGACGTGCACCTCGAGCCCGATGACGGTTTCCCAGGTCATCAGCGCACCTCCGCCGTGGCGTCCAGCGCCGCCTCGAGCGCGGCGGCCACCGCGAGCATGCGCCCCTCCTCGAAGGCGGGTGCGATGAGCTGCGCCCCGACCGGGAGGCCCTCGCTCCGCCCGGCGGGGAGGCTCAAGGCCGGCAACCCCGCCAGGCTCACGGCGGAGACGAAGATGTCGGCGAGGTACATCGCCACCGGGTCCGCGGTCTTTTCCCCCGCCTTGAAGGCGGGGGTCGGCGTGGTGGGGGTGAGGAGGAGGTCCACCCCCCCCTCGAACGCGCGGGAGAAGTCCGCGGCGATCAGGTTGCGCACCTGCTGCGCCTTCCGGTAGTAGGCGTCGTAGTAGCCGGCGCTCAGCACGTACGTGCCCACCAGGATCCGCCGCCGCACCTCGGGACCGAAGCCCTCACCCCGCGTGGCGCGGTAGAGCGCCGGGAGGTCGCCGGCGGGGCCGACCCGGCGGGCGCCGTACCGGGCGCCGTCGAACCGGGCCAGGTTGGACGCCGCCTCCGCCGGGGCGAGCACGTAGTACGTGGGCACCGCGTAGGCGGTGTGTGGCAGCGAGACCGGCACCAGCGTGGCGCCGAGGGCGCGAAGCCGATCCGCCACCCGGTCCACCCCGGCCTGCACCCCGGCGTGGAGGTCGGAGGGGAAGTACTCCGTCGGCAGCCCGACCCGAAGACCGTCGAGCCGGCGGGGCGCGGGCGTCACCGTGAGGGGCTCCGCCGCGACGGTGGTCGCGTCGTTCGCGTCGGGCCCCGCGATCACGGCGAGCACCCGGGCGGCGGTGTCCACCGTGTTCCCGAAGACGGAGATGCAGTCGAGCGACGACCCGAACGCCACCAACCCGAACCGGCTCACCCGCCCGTAGGTGGGCTTGACGCCGACGACCCCGCAGAAGCTGGCGGGCTGGCGGACGGAGCCGCCGGTCTCGGAGCCCAGCGCCGCCGGCACCACCCCCGCGGCCACCAGCGCCGCGGAGCCCCCCGACGAACCTCCCGGCACCCGCTCGGGGTCCATCGGATGGCGCACCCGCCCGAACGCCGAGTGCTCCGTGGAGGAGCCCATCGCGAACTCGTCGAGGTTGGCCTTGGCGGCGATGAGCGCCCCCGCCGCGCGGAGGCGGGTGACGGCGGTCGCGTCGTACGGCGAGCGATAGTCGCCCAGGATGCGCGACGCGCAGGTGGTCGGCGCGTCGGTGGTGACGATGTTGTCCTTGAGGGCCACCGGCACGCCCCGGAGCGGGAGGGCCGCACCCGCATCGGCGAGCGCATCGACCCGTGCCGCCTCGGCGCGGAGGTTTTCCTCGCTCCAGTGCAGGGTGGCGTTGAGCCCCGCGGCGTCGGCCCGGCGGAGCCCGTTGCTGACCTGTTCCGCCACCGCGGTGGCCGTCACTCCCCCTCCATCGCGCCGAGGCGCGGCACCAGGAAGAGCCCGTCGCGGAATTCCGGAGCAAACGATTCCGGTCCGTGCGCCAGCGGCACCGAGCCCGGGGTGTCGGCGCGGAGCGGGGTGGCGGCCGGTCCCGCGAGGAACGGCGCCGCGGTCTCGCCGGCGGGGACCTGGTCCAGCTGGGCCACATAGTCCACGATGCGCCGGATCTGCGCCACCAGCGCCTCGACCTCTGCCGGCGGCACGTCCAGCTCGGCGAGCCGGGCCACGTGCAGCACCTCCCCCTTCCCGATGCTCATGCCCCCTCCCATTCGCGTTCGAGGCCGGCGAAGGCCACGAGTAACTGCTTGGTCCCCACCTCGTCGTCGTCGAAGCGGACGGTCACCTTGAGCTCGCGGCCGGCGCCGGTCAGCCCCTGGATGGCGCCGGATCCGAAACGGCGGTGGCGCACCCGCTCCCCGCGAACATAGCGTGGTGCCACCTGCGACTCCTCGCCGGCGGCCTCGGGCTCGACGGCCGTGCTCGGTGCGGGCGCGGCGGCCCAGGTGGAGGTGCGCGCCGACGTGCCCCCCCGCCACGGGGTGCGCGTGGCGCCCTCGCTCGCCCAGCCGGCCACGGAGGTGCGGCGCTCGTCGAGGATGCCGGGCGGCAATGACTCCAGGAAGCGCGACGGCCGCGAGTAGCGGAGGTCGCCTCCCCGCCGGCGACTCCGGGCAAAGCTCAGGATGAGCTTGTCCTTGGCGCGGGTCAGCGCCACGTAGCAGAGCCGCCGCTCCTCCTCGAGTCCGCCCGGCTCCTCCTCGGCGCGGAGCAGCGGGAAGAGCCCGTCCTCGAGGCCGGCCACCACCACCACCGGCCACTCCAGCCCCTTGGCGGTGTGGACGGTCATCAGCGTGACGCCGTCCTCCGCACCGGCCACCGCGTCGTGCGAGCTCAGCAGCGCGGCGTCGGCCAGGAAACGCTGGAGCGGGGTGCCGTCCTCGGCGTCGGCTCCCGCCACCACCTCGGACCACGCCGCCGCGCCCGCCACCAGTTCGCGCACGTTGTCCCAGCGATCGGCGCCGTCGGGGCCCTCCTGCCGGAGGACCGCTTCGTAGTCGATGGCGCGGATCAGGTCCTCGAGGAGGTCGGCGGGGGGCTGGTGGGCGGCCTGCTCGCGGAGCCGGTCAATCAGGGCGGCAAAGCCGGTGAGGGCCTGCCGCACGTTGGGCCGAAGGTCGGGGATCCGGTCGGCCACCGCCGCGGCGGCCAACAGCGGCTTGCCCCACGCCGTTGCCGCCTCCTCGACCGTGGTGAGGCTGGCATCACCCAGGCCGCGACGCGGCACCTGCACCGCGCGCAGGAAGGCCTCGTTGTCGGCGGGGTTGGCCACCAGGCGGAGGTAGGCCAGGAGGTCCTTCACCTCGCGCCGGTCGTAGAAGCTGGTGGCGCCCACGATCCGGTAGGGGACGCCGGCACGCCGGAAGGCCTCTTCCATCGCGCGGGACTGCGCGTTGGTGCGGTAGAGCACCGCCATTTCGCCGTAGCCCCAGTCGCCGTCGCCTGCGCGGCGCCGCAGCTCACCCATGATCCACTCCGCCTCGTCGCGCTCGTCGGCCGCGGCCACCAGCGTCACCGGCTCCCCGCCCCGGCGCGCGGTGCGGAGCGTCTTGCCGATCCGGCCGCTGTTCTCGGCGATCACCGCATTGGCGGCGTCCAGCACCACCTGGGTCGAGCGGTAGTTCTCCTCGAGCCGGACGAGCCGGGCCGTGGGGAAGTCGCGCTGGAACTCCGCCATGTTGCGCGGCTCGGCGCCGCGCCAGCTGTAGATGGACTGGTCGTCGTCGCCCACCACCGCCACGTTGCCGTGCGCGCCGAGGCCGCGCACCAGCTCATACTGGGCGCGGTTGGTGTCCTGGAACTCGTCCACCAGTACGAACTGGAACCGGCGGCGCCACGCCTCGAGCCGGTCGGGATGGGCGTGGAAGAGTTCCAGCGGCTTGAGGAGGAGGTCGTCGAAGTCCATCGCGTTGGCGGCGCGGAGCGCGGGACCCAGCGCCGCGTACACCTCGGCGGCCACCTTGACCAGCGGGTTGAAGGTGGCCGAGGCCAGCAGCTCGCTCGCCGGCGTCATCCGGTTCTTGGCCCCCGAGATGATGGCCTGCACCGCCTTGGGCGGGAACGCCTTCGGCGGGTGCCCGCCCTGCTCCAGGAGCCGCCGGATCACGCGGAGCCGGTCGTCCTCGTCGTAGATAGTGTAGTCGCGGGTATAGCCGAGCAGCGGCGCCTCGCGCCGGAGGAGGCGCGCGGAGAGGGCGTGAAAGGTCCCGATCCAGAGGCCGGCGGGATCGCGGCCCAGGAGGCGGCCGATCCGCTCCTTCATTTCGGCCGCGGCCTTGTTGGTGAAGGTGACCGCCAGGATGCGGCCGGGCTCCACGCCGTGCGCCTCGATGAGGTGCGCCACGCGGGAGGTGAGGACGCGCGTCTTTCCCGACCCCGCCCCGGCAAGCACCAGGAGTGGCCCCTCGACGTGCTCCACCGCCTCGCGCTGGGCCGGGTTGAGCGTGCTCACAAACGGCGACGTCATGCGGGGAGCGCCTCGTCCTTGAGGGGGAGCGACAGCCGGAAGCTGGCGCCCGAGGGGGTCGGCTCGAGGACGAGTTCCCCGCCGTGCGCCTCGTGGACCACCCGCGCGGCGAGCGCCAGGCCGATGCCCCACCCGCCGGTCTTGGTGCTGATGCCGGGCTGGAAGAGGGTGCGGCGGATGGCGCCCTCGACCCCCGGACCGTCGTCGATGACCCGCAGGATGCCGTACCCCGGTTCCGACTCGACGCGCAGGATGATGGTGCCCGACCGGCCCTTCAGGGCGTCGATCGCGTTCTTGACCAACGACTCCAGCGCCCACTCGAGGAGGATCGGGTCGCCCAGGACGAGGGGCCCCGCCCCTGCCGCCTCGACCCGGAGCTCGATCGGGTTCGCGTGGCGCGGGAGGCGCGGCCGGAAATACCCCGCCACCCGGTCGGCCAGGGCCCCGAGGCCGATGGGGTCGCGGCGGGCCGGGTTGCCGATGCGCTCGAATCGCTGCGCCACCCGCTCGAGGCGTTCGGCGTCGGCGACGAGGTGGTCGGCCAGGTCCGCAGGCGGCGCGGGGCGCGAGCGGAGGACCTCGATCCATCCCTGCAGGCTCATGAGCGGCGTGCCCATCTGGTGGGCCGCCTCCCGCGCCATCGCCACCCAGAGCCGGTCGCGCTGGGACGCCATCGCGTGGCGGTAGGCGATGAACGCCACCGCGACCATCGCCGCCACCGTCAGCGCCTGCAGCAGCGTCAGGAGCCCGAGCTGCCGCCGGGCGGGCATCGGCCCGAAGTGCACGGTGCCGAACCCCGGCTCCACCAGCGGAGGGTTCACGCGGTCGAGCTCGGCGGCGTAGGCCTTGATGCGGGGGTCGTCGAGTGCCGCCGCGAAGGGGAGGTTGGCGGCGGCGGTCACCTGGCCCATGCCGTCGGTCACCACCAACGGGAGCCCCTGCTGCCGCACCCGCTCGCCGAGTTGGAGCAGCGCCTCCGCCTCGGCGCCCGGTGTCGGGTCGTTGAGCCCGGCAAAGACGCCGGAATAGAGCCGGCCGATGTTCAGGGCGTCGTCCTTGAGGTGGGCGGCCACGATGAACCCGGTGCCCACCGTGAGCCCGATCAGCACCGCCGCGAGCCCGACGACCACGCCGGGGGCGAGCCGGCGGAGGGAGTCGCTACGCACGGGGCGCCAGCCGGTCGGTCCCGAGATAGGGCGCGAGCGCCTCAGGGATCCGGACCGACCCGTCGGCCTGCTGGCCGTTCTCCAGGAGCGCGATGAGGACGCGCGGGAAGGCCACGCCGCTGGCATTGAGGGTATGCACGAATTCCGGCTTGGCGCCGGGTGCCGGGCGGTAGCGGATGTTGGCGCGCCGCGCCTGGAAGTCGGTGAAGGTCGACGCGCTCGAGACCTCGAGCCACGTCCCCACCCCGGCCGCCCAGACCTCGAGGTCGTACGTCATGGCACTCGCGAACCCGGTGTCGCCCGCGGCCAGCGCCACCACGCGGTACGGAAGCCCGAGGCGCTGGAGGACCGCCTCGGCGTGCCCGGTCATGCGGGCGTGCTCCGCCGGGCTCTCCTCCGGGCGGCAGAAGCGGACCAGTTCCACCTTGTCGAACTGGTGCACCCGGATGAGCCCCCGGGTGTCGCGGCCGTGCGCCCCAGCCTCGCGCCGGAAGCATGGAGTCGCGGCGGTGTACCCCAGCGGGAGCATGGATCCGTCGAGGATCTCGTCGCGGTGGAGGTTGGTGACCGGCACCTCCGCCGTTGGGAGGAGGTAGAGGCCGTCCCGCTCCACGGTGTAGAGCTCCTCCTCGAACTTGGGGAGCTGCCCGGTGCCCTGGAGGCTGGCCGCGTTGAGGAGGAGCGGCGGGGCCACCTCCACGTAGCCGTGCTCGCGGGTGTGAAGGTCGAGCATGAACTGCTCGAGCGCCCGCACCAACCGGGCGCCCATCCCGAGGAACACCGGGAAGCCGCTGCCCGAGAGCTTGGCGCCCCGCGGCAGGTCGAGGATGCCGAGCGCCGTGCCGAGGTCCCAGTGCGGCTGCGGGGCAAACGCGAAGGCCGGGGCGCTCCCCCACGTCCGGAGCACCACGTTGGCGGTGGCGTCGCCGTCGGGCACCTCGGCCAGCGGCGGGTTGGGCAGCGCCAGCGCCTTTCCCTCGAGCTCGGCCTCCAGCTCCCGGAGTTCGCCCTCGAGCGCGCGCACCTCGTCTCCCGAGGCGCGGAGCGCCGCGGTGAGCTCGTCGGCCGGTTCGCCGGCCCGCTTGCGCCGCGCCACCTCCTCCGTGGCGCGGTTCCGCTCGGCCTTCCGCGCCTCGGTCCGGGCCACGAGCTCCCGGCGGCGCAGGTCGAGCGCCACGAGGTCGTCCACCAGGGCCACCGCGGCGGGATCGCGCCGGCGCGCAATGCGCGCCCGCATGGCCTCGGGGTCCTGGCGCAGCAGCTTGATGTCGATCACGGCTATTCCTTCGGCAGGCCGGGCAGGAGGCTCTTGTACCCGCAGTTCTCGTTCGAGAGCGCCTGGAAGGTGATCTGGTTGTTGCCGGGGGCGTCCCTGATGGAGAGGACCTGCAGCTTCCCGTAGATGGGGACGCCGAGGCCGGTGCAGACGATGCGCGAGCGGAGCGCGAAGACCATCCCGGAGTCCACCACGATCGTGTCGGCGGTGATGTAGCCGTTGATGGGGGCGGTCGTGAGCCCCTCGAACGGCGAGTTGCTGCGCAGGAGGCCCGGCCCGGTGCCGCTGGCGCCGGTGTGCAGGTCGAGCACCTCGACGGTCAGGAAGAGGTGCCGGCCGGTGGAGTCCACGTCATAGGCAAAATCGAAGGCGGAGCTGAGGTCCGTCCGGACGGCGTCGCCGTCGGCGACGGAATAGGCGCTCGGCAGCGAGATCGGCGAGCTGTTGAGGGCCCCGAGCGTGAGGGTGTCCACCACGTTCGGGATCGACGCGGGCGCGAGGTTGGTGTCGCCGCCGCAGCCGGCGAGGGCCACGGCCACGGCCAGGGCGGCGAGGGGTGGAACGGAGCGCATGGGGCGGGAAACTAGCGACCGGCCCCGAAGTGGGTCAACCCACCGTCATTTCTTGACTTCGCCCCGGTCGGGGCCTACGTTCTCGGAGCCCCGATCCCCCGCCTCGGAGCCGTCTCCATGTCCACACTCCACACGCTGCTCACCGGCCTCGCCGCGCGTCCCGGCGTGCTGGGCGCGCTCGTGTTGAGCGACGACGGCTTGCCGGTGGCGCAGGCGGGGAACGACGACATCGCCGACGAACTCGCCGCCGTCGGGTCGACCGCGCTCCGCCAGTTGGTGCAACTCGGCCGCAGCACCCGCCAGGGTGCGTTGCGCCTCGGCGTGGTCGAATACGCGGAGGGTCGCGTCATCATCCATCCCGTCGGCAGCGCGGCGTCGCTCCTCCTGCTGGTGCGTCGGGACGTCAACGTCGGTACCCTGCTCTTCGAACTCCCCGCCGAGGCCGAAGCCCTTGCCGCCCTGCTCTGATCCCGAGTCCCCGGCGCCGGTGGTGGCCGCATGAGGTGGGCGGTCCTCCTCGCCGGCGGGTCCGGCACCCGTTTCTGGCCGCTCAGCACCCCCGCGCATCCCAAGCAGCTCCTCCCCCTGGCCGGCCCGCGCTCCACGGCCGAGGAGGCGGTGAGCCGCCTCGCCGGGTTGGTGGCCCCCGAGCGGATCCTGGTCGTGACGGGCGCGGCCCTGGCCGAGCCGTTGCGGCGGGCGCTGCCGATCCCGGCGGCCAATGTGCTGGTCGAGCCGCGCGCCGCCTCCACGGGGCCCGCGCTGGTCTGGGCCACGCACGAGGCCCATCGGCGGGATCCCGAGGCGGCGGTGCTCTCGCTGCACGCCGACTGGGTGATCACGGACGCCGACGCCTTCCGCCGGACGGCGATGGCAGCGCTCGAGGGAGCGGCGCGGCACGACCGCCTCGTGACGGTCGGCATGGTCCCCTCCCGCCCCGAGACGGGATACGGCTACATCGTCCCGGGTCCGGAGCTCGACCCCGCCGCGCGCCGGGTGGCGCGATTCGTCGAGAAGCCCGACGCGGCCCGCGCCCTCGACCTGATCGCGGCGGGCGCGCTCTGGAACAGCGGGCTCTTCGCGTGGACGGCGCGGCGTCTCCGCGCCGAGGTGGAGCGGCACACGCCGGAACTGGCGCGCGCCCTCCCCGCCCTCGAGGGGGGGGACGTCCCCCGCTTCTTCGCCACCGTGACGCCGGTGTCGATCGACGTCGGCGTGCTCGAGCGGAGCAACGCGGTGGCGGTGGTGGCCGGCGCCTTCCACTGGGACGACGTCGGCACGTGGGAGGCGCTGGCGCGCGTGCGGGAGCGCGACGCGGCGGGCAATGTGCTGGTGGGCCCGGTGCACGCGCACCAGGCGGAGGACTGCGTGGCGTGGAGTGACGGCGAACCGGTGCTGCTCTTCGGCGTCCGGGACCTCGTGGTGGTGCGTGCCAACGGGCGGGTGCTCGTGATGCCGCGCGCCGCGGCGGCCCGGCTCAAGGACGCGCTCGACACCCTCCCGCCCGAGGTCCGCGATGTCTGAGGGCCTCCTGTACCTGCTCGAACCCGCCGAGCCGGGGGCCGCCTGGGCGCCCTTCGCCGGCGTGCGCCCCCTCTCGGAGCTGCGCGCCGGGCTCTGGAAGGTGCGCGAGCGGTGGGAGGGGATCCTCGGCACCGAGACGCGCGCCATCCTCGGCGAGCACTGCGCCGGCTTCTTCGAGGGCGCGGAGCCTCCGGTCGAGGCGCCGCACGCGCTGGAGGGACCGTGCGTCGTGGCCGCCAGCTGGTTCGCGCCCGCCGGGGACCCGGTGGAATTCGAGCCCGGGGTGCGACGCTTTACCCACGAGGGATCCACCGTCGGCTGGGTGGTGGCCGCGGGGGAGCGGTGGGACGGCCCGCACGAGGAGGGCGAGGCGCAGGAGGTGCCCGGGCTCGTCCTGCGCGGCGCGTATGACCTCCTCACCGCCCTGGAGCACCTCCTCCCCGGCGACTGCGCCGACCTGACCGGCGGGGAGCGCGACCCGCTCCCCGACGGCACCCTCGTCATCGGCGACCCGGCCGACGTGGTGCTCCTCGGCGCCGCCATCGAGCCCGGCGTCGTGTTCGACACCCGCGGCGGCGTGATCGTGGTGGACGAGGGGGCGCAGGTGCGGCACGGCAGCCGGCTGGAGGGGCCGCTCTACGTCGGCCCCGCCACCCTCGTCCTCGGGGGCGAGGTGCGCGGCTCCGTCTTCGGACCCCACTGCCGCGTCCGCGGCGAGGTGGCGAGCGCCCTGTTCCTGGGCTACGCGAACAAGGCGCACGACGGCTTCGTCGGTCACACCGTCCTGGGGCACTGGGTCAACCTCGGCGCCGGCACCACCACCAGCAACCTCAAGAACACCTACGGCCCGGTGCGACTGGAGGCGGCCGGCGCGCGGATCGACACCGGCCGGCAGTTCCTCGGGAGCCTCGTCGGCGACCACGCCAAGACCGCCATCGGCACCATGCTCGGCACCGGCACCGTCATCGGCGCCGGCGCCAACGTCTTTGGCGGCGCGGCGGGCAAGTGGGTGCCGCCCTTCGCCTGGGGCGCCGCCGGCGCCGAGCGCCTCACCGAGGAGGGGTTCCTCACGATCGCCGGGCGCGTCCTGCCGCGGCGCCACGTGGAGCTCACCCCCGAGCGCGCGGCCTCTCTCACCGCCACCTACCGCCGCCTCGCCGGGTCGTGACCCGGCTCGTCGTCCTCGGCTCCGGCTCCAAGGGAAACGCTCTCGCCCTCCAGGCGGAGGGGCACGCACTGCTCGTGGACGCCGGGTTCAGCGTTCGTGAGTTGCGCCGCCGCGCCGCGCTCGGCGGCGTCGCGATCGAGGAGGTGCGCGGCATCGCGCTCACGCACGAGCATGGGGACCATACCGCCGGGGCGGCCGCGCTGGCCCGCGAGCTCGACGTGCCCCTCTACGCGAGCGGCGGCACCTTCGAGCGACTCAGGGCCCGCGCCGGCCGCGTCCGCCATGCGCCGCTCTCCATGGGCCCCCCCGCCGAGTGTGGGCCATTCCGGATCGAGGCCGCCGCCACCAGCCACGACGCGGCGGAGCCGCTGGCGCTGGCGGTGTCGGTGGGCCGGGTGAGCGTGGGCGTGGCCTACGACCTCGGCCGCCCCACCGCCGCGGTGCGCTACCTCCTGCGGGGCCGCACCGCGCTGGTGGTCGAGGCCAACCACGACGACGTCCTCCTCCGCACCAGCGAGTACCCGCCGGTGGTGCAGCAGCGGATCGCCGGTGCGGGCGGGCACCTCTCCAACCGGGCGGCGGCGGAACTGGTGGCCGAGCTGGTGCACGCGGAGCTGGCTCTGGTGGTCCTGGCCCACCTGAGCGAACGGTGCAACACGGAGGACCATGCGCGAGCGGCGGTGGGCCCCGCGCTCAGCGCGGCGGGGTTTACCGGCGTGCTCCACGTGGCGCGGCAGGGCGAGCTCACGGGGCCCTTTGCCCTCGAGGGGGCCGGGGCGATGGAGCTGCCGCTCGGCTAGGCGGCGTCGGCAGCTGGGGAAAACGACACGGGGGCGGCCGAAGCCGCCCCCGCGCCGTTTCAGGAACCGAAGGACCTATCGACTGGAGGTCTGCGTCGGCACGGGGCTCTTCTGGCCGCCGAGCGGGATGCCGAGACCGAGGCCGATGAGGATGTCGTTCTGGGTGGTCTCGGAGGTGGTATAGCCGTCCTTCTCGAACTGGGCGCCGTAGATGTAGTCGGTGGCCGACACGTTGAAGCTGAGGAGCCCGCCGAGCCGGAAGCCGACGGTGGCGCCGACCAGGCCGCCGTAGTCGGTGGTGCCCGCGACGCCGTCGTAGGCGGCGCCGCTCCGGTCCACCACGCTGCCGCCGCCGCTCAGGGAGAACCAGACCGGGCTGGTGGGCTTCACCACGTAGAAGGTGAGGTTGGCGTTGCCGAAGAAGAGGTTGGCGTCCGACTGGGTCCAGGTGCCGACCCCGCTCACGGTGCCGCTCAGCTGGCTCGGCACGTAGGAGCCGGCCATCTGGAACACGACGCGGGAGCCGAGGCCCACGCCGAGGTTGGCGCCGAGGGCCAGGCCGACGTCCTGTTTGAGCTCGGCCAGCGAATCGCTGCCGATCACCACGTCGGCGAGGTTGCCGGTCGGCATGTAGACGCCGATGGTCGGTGCGAAGCGGACCTGGGCGGCGAGCGGAGCGGCGAGCGCGAGGGCGGCCGCCAGCGCGCCGAGGGTTCGGATTGGGTGGAGACGACGCATGGGTTCCTCCCGGAACGGGCGATGGGCCGCTCGCGGGGGGAGAGGCGGGCGGCCGGGGATGCCCCATACCGGGTGCAAGTCCCAGTCCCCGCCGAACGGCATGTTGAGGATATTTCTAAGGGCTTGGCGCGCTGCAGGTTAGGTGCGGCAAGTTCGAGTGGAATCGAGGTCGTCGGTCACCGGCCGGGTTCGGCGTCTGGCAGATTGCCCTTGGCCGGGGCGGGTCGGTGCATCTGGAGGAGCGGGAAGGGCCTTCCGGCGGAGTCGGTGGGGGTCCGCCCGGTCACCACGAAACCCTGCGACTCGTAGAAGGCCCGCGCAGCCGGGTTCTGTTCGTTCACCTCGACCCTGAGGGCCCTGCCCTCCGCTAGCGCCTGCGCGTGGGCAAGGAGCCGCCGGCCCCCTCCTGTCCCGATGTGGGCCGGGTCGATGAAGAGCGCCTCGACGGTCTCACCAGCAAACCCCAGGAAGCCCACCGGCTGGTCGCCGCCGGACGCCAGGACCCACCACGTGAGCCCCGGCGCGGCGAATGCCTCCGCCACCGCCGGAATCAACGCCTCGACCTCGTCGTCGGAGAGGAAGTGATGCGTGGCGCGCACCGAGCGCTCCCAGAGCGCCAGCATCGCCGCGTGATCGGCGGGGGTGGCCGGCCGCACCGGCGCCGGGCTCGTCATCTCGCGGTCGCCCGAGCCAAACGGAGGTCGAGCGCGAGCACCCGATCGAACTGGACATCGGTGCCGAGGGTGAAGGTCTGGCTCCCGACGTCGACGAACCCCGCCTTCTGGTAAAAGGCCCTGCCCCGCGCGTTCCTTTCCCAGACGCCGAGCCAGAGCGTCTCGGCGCCACGCCGGACCGCGGCGTCCACCACGGCCTGCATCAGCGCCTGCGCGACGCCCCGTCCGTGCCAGGGGCGGTCCACGTAGAACCGCCCGAGCTCGATCGGCGCCGGCCCCCGGACACAGGGGGGGACGGGGTCGCTGCGCACCTGGGCGTAGCCGGCCAGCTGCCCATCCACTTCGGCGAGCAGCGTGGTGATGTTCGGGTCCACCAGCTCGGCCAGTTGTTTTTCGGGCGAGTAGGAGCCGGCCAAGTGGAGTTCGATGTCCTCGGGACGGTTGTCGGCGGCAAACGCGTCGCGGAAGTTCCGGGCGGCGAACTCGGCGAGCATGGCGGCATCGGCGGGGAGGCCGAGGCGGATGGTGGGAGTCATGACGATCGTGGAAGGACGCGAACGGCGGCGCGGAAGCGGTTTACTCCACCGTGTCCGGGTCGGGCGGCACGGCCACTCCCGGGGGGAGCGGCGTGGCGGGACCGGTGCGCTTGAGGGTGATCGGCTCGCTGAGGTCGCCGCCCGAGAGGGTGAGCTTGTCGCCCTTGAGCTTCATGCGGTACGTCTCCCACTCCCCACCGAGCGCGATCATGATCTTCCCCTCGGTGGGCAGCCGCCACCGCACCGTCTCCT
>CAZNLY010000016.1:32649-45685 GCA_964574295.1 uncultured Gemmatimonadaceae bacterium | reverse complement strand
GCACCCGTACTCGCGAAGGAAAGCCTCCACGGTCCATTCCCATCCGAGGCGCTGCCTAGCTTCTGTCCAACGACAGCGAAGGTACCTGGCGCACCAGTAACTCACCGTCCTCGGTGCCCGGGCGTTTTCGAGCGCGACTTGCTCGAGCGTCCGGCGGCGTGGAAGTGCAGCGGCATCCAAGAAGCCGGTTAGCGCGTACAGGCTGCTCCAGTGCTGCGGGCTAGGCAGGCCAAGTCTTGCAAGGACTCGACGCAGACCCGGTGTCCAGTGTCAAGGTCAAGGCTACGCACCGTGAGACCCGGCACCATCGACCGCCTGCTGGTAGTTGTCAATCTTGCACTTGCGGCTGCAGTTGCGGTGTTTCTCGTGAAGCCGGGGGGCGTGCTTCGCGCCACCGTGGACGAGTTCCTCCTGGAGCGTCGCGTCAAGCACTTTCTGGCCGACAAGTGGTCAACAATCAGCCGTGGCGCCTCGACGGTTGCGGGTGACTCTACCAACATCGAAGTCGTCTTCTTTTCCGATTATGAGTGCCCATTCTGCAGGGCCACATTTCCGAGTATCCGGGCCGTTGCCGAAGGCCCCCCGAAGACCGGGATTGCGCTAAGGCATCTCGCGTCCACCTTCCACCCGAATGCGCATCGAGCAGCAGCCGCAGCGGTTTGTGCGGGCGATCAGGGCAGGTTTGCTGCGATGAACGAGCTGCTGCTTACCTCACGGCTCGATTCGCTCAGCTTGGAGTGGGATGCCGCAGCGGCCTCAGCCGGGGTACCAAATGTGAAGGCCTTTCTTCTCTGCATGTCCGACTCCGCCACTACTGCCCGGATTTCGGCCGATAGTGCGTTGGCCGCTGAACTCGGCATTCAGGCCACGCCGACGTTCGTCACGAGAGCTGGGACGTTTCCTGGCGTGAAATCCGCTCCGGAATTGCTGAGGCTCCTTGGAGGAGATGATGCTGCCCCCTGACGCCCGCTCCGAGCGAGAAGTCCCAGCGCGGTTCGCGGCGGCGGTCTTGGCGACAGTGCTGTCAGCATGCCTGTCAGAGGGTCAGCGGAGCGATCCAATAGTGATTGGCCCGGAAGCGCTCACCGTCCTTGCCGAGGACAGCTTGCAGGCGGTTTACATTGACGTTGCCGACCTCGGCGGATCGGTCGCATACCTGTCCGCCACGGAGCCCTTCGTCACCATCGTGAATCCCGCAGGGCAGGTCACGCGGCAATTCGGAATGCCAGGGGAAGGTCCCGGTGAGTTCCGGAATCCGACCTCGCTCGACGCACAGGCTGACACGCTGTATGTGTGGGACGTGCGACAAGGTGCCGCGTCGATGCTCGATACGCTCGGCCGGTACCTCGGACGCCGGGGGGCAAGCGCCAGCTTCGGCGGTGTCGCGCCCAGGGCCCGGCTGGACTACGCCGGGAGGCCCGGGCTCTACCGGCGATTCGGCGCCGTGGCGGTGAGCGCCGCCTACCCCAACGGGGTTTCGCTTCCAGGGGAGCAGCAGTCGCAGGTGCTGCTGGCGTTCAACGACTCGGGTGTTGTCGTGGACACCGCCTGGGCGAGTTCGCTGCCTGCAAGCGCGAACCAACCGGCCCCACAGAAGCCGATGCAACTCCTGCCCATCCCGGTGTGGGCGCGCTGCTCGGATTCCCGACTCGCCGTCTACGATCCGGTGGCAGGAGTCAGCTCGTTAAGGACGCCGGAGGGCGTCGAAATCCGCAGGCGAGAGAGCCCGGCGGACACCGTCGCGATTTCGACGGCCGACCTGAGGCGGTACGTCGCCTTCCATTTCCAGCGCCTCTACGTGGCCGCCCACATACGTGAGCCGAGTTCGATGGCGGAGGAGGTGGCGGAGTGGGTGCGTCAGGCGCAGATCCAGGGCGCGTACCCGTCGGGATACACAGGGTTCACGAGCGTTCTGTGCGACCGGCGGGACCGCATCTGGCTGGACTCGTTCTCGCTGGAAGATTCACCATTGGGGTACGGTCGCACCTGGGTCGTCCTCTCCGGCAAGTCGGGGCGGTACACAGTTACCCTGCCGATGGGATTCCGGCTGATGCTGCTCACGGACGGGCGTGGCTATGGCGTCCTGATGGACTCCACGTCTGCGGAGGTTCCGGCCTGGGTGGAACTGCCCGACTGACTCAGAGTGGGCTCACGTATTCCATTCGAATGTCCAGCCCGTGCTGCACCACCCTCGCATTCCCATTCTCATCGTCGGTGATGCCCAACAGGTACTGCTCACCGACCTCGACGACCTCGACATCGCCTGGTAGAGTGAGCGTCCCGAGCGATGCGCCGGAGGCATCGAAGACGGAGAGGTCTGTGGTCCCCAGCCCTAACGGGGAGGTCACCACGAACAGCACACCGTTCCCGTTGGTGAGAAGGGCTCGGTAGGCCGGCACGTACCTGGGCGGGGGGAAGCGCTTGCGAAGAAACGCTCGCATCTCGGCCATCTGGTCGACGGTACCTGGCACCGTGGCCGCCAACGCCGCGATCGCCGCGTCGTACTCCGCCGCCGAGGGCGCGCGGTGCCCCTCCCCAGCCGAGACTGAACCGAGTTCCCGGCCGTCGCGCGCCAAGAGTCGAATCACCGTTGTATCTGACGTACCGACCCAGATTCCGTTCACCGCTGGCGCAAACTGGGTGACAGCCCCGAGCGGTCGGTTCTCTCCCGCCTGCAGTTCACCGAGCGAGCCGACCCGCTCGCCCGCCGCAGAGATCAGGTTTGCCACGCCACGGACCGGCGGCTGGTCCGCCCCCGGTGCCGTGGAGTTGAGGAAACGCTCCCAAACGATGAACTCCGCGGCCTCCGCGCAATATCCCGCCACGGGCGCCATCGGCAGGGCAAAGGAACGGATGAATGTCCCCTGGGCATCCAGCACGCTCATCCGCTGGTTCGAGACATCCCACACGAACAGGGTGTCGGGAGCGCACTGCCCGATGCCACGGACGGCTTCGTACTCCCCTGGACCCTGGCCGCGCCGCCCTGCCTGGAGCACGAGCTGCCCGGCCGAATCGAGGATCAGTACCGCCTGGATGTCTCGATCCACCACGGCGATCAGGCCGGAGCTGAGCCGCGTGGCATCGGCCAGGTTGCCGAGGAGCGGCGCCCCGCTGCTGTCCTGTGGGGAGAGACTAAGAATGGGATCGGCGCTGATGGAGAGCGACCCGGTGGCCGAGGCGCCCGGGGGCCGTGGAGCGGAGCTCGTGTCGGAACGGCACGAGGCGGCCAGCAGGAGGCACCACAGGACAGCCGCAGGCGGCGCGCGCATGAGGGACAATCTACCGGCACGACAGGACTGCGGCAGTGGGCAAGCCAGGGCTCGCGTACTCAGTCCTTCCTTACCTGCCGCTCAATTCGGTACATCACCACCACCGGCAGCCCGTCGGCGTCCTCCGTGCTGGTGGCCATCAGGTCCTCGCCCCACACATTCGACCAACTGCTGCCGAAGTCCAGTGGCACCGGCACCGCGCCGAGGTAGGCACCGGTCGAGTCGAACACGTCGAAGCGCGCCGAGGCGCGCACTCCGCCGTCGTCGCGCCGCACCCAGCGATAGCGGCGGCCGTCCACCTCGATCGCGTCGAACATCGGCGCCACCGAGGGGATGTCCGACACCTTGAAGGCGTCCTCGACCGCCTCCGCGCCGAACTGCTTGGTGTAGAGCGTCACCATCGAGTCGCGGATGTGCTGGCGCCGCGCGTCGGAAATGGGTGGCGCCGTCGCCGCGAGGCTCACGAGTTGGACCGTGTCCATCCCGGTGCGCGACACGACAAACCGGTAGTCCTCGCTCCAAGCCGCGATGGCCCCGCCCGCCGGGTCGAGTGCCCACGTGGCGCTCGCCGCCAGCGGCACGCTAGTGCTCATCATGAACTTGTCGTTCCCCGTCCCGCCTGTCAGCGTCCAAGCAGGCTCCTCCTTGCCGGGGTTCTGGATCGTCATCGTGTCCACCAGGGTGCCGTCGAGCCGGTAGCGGAGGTAGTGGCGCCTGGGCAGCGCGCGATCCGGCCCGGCCGCGTCCGGTTGGATACTCCCCGTCGGCACGTGGATCAGCGTGTCTCGGGTGACGACGATGGACGACCAGTAGCAGCAGCTCGAGGGCCAGCTGCGGAGGAAGGTGCCGGCGCTGTCGAAGACAGTGGTGCGCGATTCCCGCGGGTCATGCAGCACTAGCACCCCCGGCGCGGTGGCGATGAACCCCACCCGGAACTCCCCCGGCCCCGACCCCTCACGGCCGAACTTCCGGAGGAAGGTGCCGTCGGGCCCGTACTGCTTGATGACGGGCGGCTGCTGGTCGGCCACATAGAGCCCGCTGTCGGCGCCGAGCGCGATGCTCTGCGGATTCACCAGCTCGCCGTCGCCCTCGGCGCCAGCGCCGCCGACGCGGTACACCTCGACGAGCCGCCACCCGCTGGTGTCGGCCCAGGCGCTCGGGCCCGAGTTCTTCACTTCCACCACGCCGTTCGGCAGCGTCGTCACCTGCGGCACCGGGAGCTTGGGCCCCCGCTCGCCGCAGGCGGCCAGGAACATGGCACCGATCATCACTGCCTGCCGCATCTCGTACCCTTCGCTCCAGGGGGTGGGCTTCCGCCCACCCCTGGCCACAGGAAGCTCAATTTCCTGGCGCCACTCTGCAATCCATGATACCGCAACCGAAATTGCGTTCCCCCAAATAGGGGTGGCCGTGAGGCCACCCCGTCCACCTCAGAGCCTGTACCTCTCCAGACACCCCAGGTCATCCGCATCCTTCCTCGCCAGGTACACCACGCCTTTGCCGAAGGCCACGAGCCGGGTGTCTGCCGGCAGGCGCGCCTGACGCGCCAGGATGCCCGAGGCGTCGAAGATCTCATGCGCCGGGATTGGGAGTGAGTGACTTGGCGCGAGTTGTAGCGAGTTTCAGCCGCCCACTCCGCCACGAGCGGGGTATGCAAGCAGTAGCGGTCCGACGATGAGCAACACGCGCAGCAGCCCAGGGAGCTGGCCACGGGGCGCTCGACGACCGCCGGCTCGTTATCGGCTCGAGTACAGCACTTCTGCTGGCGCGTACTTCTGGACAAACCCCAAGGCTTCACCTGTGAGGGGAATCTGGGCCACGATCACGTCGGGCTGGCACCCTTCAATCTGGAGCGCCTGCCGAGTGATGTTGTAGCTTGTCTTCTCGGGGTACAAGAGCACCATCTTCCTGACCGCTGCCACGTCACCCCCAAGAGCCAACTGGACGAGGTCCTCCAAGGCAGGGGTGTCAACCCTCGGGACGGGGGCAAGCGCAGTCCCGCAACCGGGATGGGTGCAGTCGGGGAGCGCCATGCACCAGGAGTGGATCCCGCCGATGGTGCCGAACTGATCTGGCGGAGCCTTATGTCCGTCGGTGCACCACGCGCATTCCGCACAATTGTTCGGCTCCACGAACGGGACGCTCTTCCCAATCCTGGCGCCGGCGGCCGGAGTCGCCGCGCCAGGCGCGATCGCCGCGGCGGAGATGATCACGACACTGAACAGTGCGGAACGAAGCAGGGACGTGCTGTTCGGGCGCATGCTACCTCCTCATGGTGAGGTCCACTGCACGCGGAACACTTCCGCCACCAGAGCCCCCTTCTCGGTCTCTCGCACTCCGGCGACGAGGCCAGGGCGAATGACCACGTCGATCGTCCCGGGAAGTCGGGTCGAGGCCACAAGGCGAGCAGTCAAAGGGTCAATCACCTCAATGACGGAATCGTACACCTCCTGGGCATCATCGACCGGGTAGATCGTCCGACCCTCCACTTCCACCGCCTTCCCCAACCCCTGCTTCCAGTTGGGGTCAGCGACGCGCGCGACCACCCAGAGGTATCCATCGGGCGCCTCCCAGAGGCCCAGCACATACGGCATCGGCGCCACCGTCGGCGACACCAGCCACGCGCGGTCATAGGACGGGAACCACGTGGGGGTCCGCGTCAACTGCTTCTCCAGCTGACCAGTCAGACTCCACGCACTCACGACGTAGTGATGCGCGAGCGGGGCAGTCCACATGCGGCCGGTCCCACCATCGGCCATCACCCTCTTCCTCGCCGTGATGTTCCGGGGGTTGAACGCCAGCGTGTCCGGATCGAACGAGCCGAGATAGTTGCCGCGCCGGTCCAGAAGGTGCTGCATGAACCCGAAGCGGTCACGGTCCCGAACGAGGGCATTGACGACGATCGTCCCGTTCGAGAGCGGGAGCGCATCCATCGCCCCCCGGGGACCGGTGAAGGTCGTGACGATGGCATACGACGGCGAGAGGATTGTGATCCGCCCGGAAGTGTCCAGCACGTAGAGGGTGTCTTGCCGCACCCGGAGCACGGTTGGGGACCGAAACTCGCCGGGCCCATCGCCAACCCGGCCAAGCCGTTGCAAGTATCTCCCCTGGGCGTCGAACACGTAAGGGAGTTCGTCGGGGCTATCGGGGGTGACCGCATAGAACCGGCCCCGCGAGTCCTGCCCGATGAAGTAGGGACGGGTCGAAAAGGCGCCGGGCCCATCCGCAGCCCCCAAGGTCACGACCTTGGAGAGCGTGACGGAGCAAGTCAGGCAACTCGGTGTTGACGGGACGTCCCGGCGGAGCTGAGCGGAGAGCGGTGCGCCGAAGGACAGGCTAAGGGTCGCCGGTACCAAGGCGCGAGCCAACCAGAGGGAGGGTGCTCGTTGGCGCACTCGGCACTCCTGGGGAAAGGAAGCCGATCAGCAGCACGGTGATCAGGGCCCGCCGTGTTGGCGGCTCGTCAGCCCAAAATGGGAATTGGTGTCAGCGCTGTCAATGATGTTGGCCCAGCTGGCAGCCCTGCTTGGGAATGCGGTACGATTGCGTTCGCCCAGATCAGCCCGCAGTCGGCCGGATCATCATCCCAGCGCCGAGCAGACGGGGTGTGATTCTTGACGGATGACGCCCCCAAGTCCGGAAGTCTCCAACGCCCTACAGCCTGTACCTCTCCAGATACTCCAGATCATCCGCATCCTTTCTCGCCAGGTACACCACGCCCTTCCCGAACGCGACGAGGCGAGTCTCCGCGGGCAACTTCACCTGCCGCACCAGGTTCCCCTGGGCATCGAAGATGTCATACGTCGGGGTCGGGTCCTCCGCCGGGCGCGCGCGCAGGAGCCAGAGCTCGCCGCTCGGCGCCACCTTCACCGCGTTGGCGGGGAACGGGGGCTTGGTGGCGGGCCAGGTGATACTCGGGTCCATCGGCGGCACCGAGCCCGACGCGGGGCTGACCGTGGTGCGGCCGTTCTCGCTCCGCACGTTGACGCCGCCGCGCACCGTCCCCGCCCACCACGCCTTCCTGTCGGCGTCGGTCACCTTGATCGGCGCGTAGGGCACCGGCGGGCCCTGCACCACCTTGCCCCCCGGCACCCACCACTCCACCCGGTCGGTGGCCACCCGTGCCACGCCGACGCGGCCGTCCGGTGCAACGCCCCACGCGTCCTCGGGCGCCATCGGCGACGGGCGCACCATGATGTTCTGGTTGTTGGGCCCGCCGCTGGCCTCCACCCTGGGCTTCGGCACGAAGACGATGCCCAGCGTGTCACTCTTCTTGGTGGCGCGGTCATATCGGATGACGCGGCCCGAGTCGGAGAACTCCGGCGGGCCCCCGTCGGCGCTCGGCGACATGCGCTCGCCGCGGGTGGAGTAGTAGAGGCGGCCGCGCGCGTCCACCGCCTGCGCCGGGCGCAGCACCATCATCCCGCCGCCTCCCCCCTCCTCCATCCGGAAGGTACCGACCGGCTTGGCCTCGGCATCGAGCAGGAGGTAGCGCTGGTTGCCGAGGTCGTAAACCGCCGTACTGTCACCGGGAAGGGCCAGGACAGCGGTCGGATAGGCGTACTCGGTGGGGCCCGAGCCCTCGCGCGCGATGGCGGTGGCTGAGCCGCTCTTGAGGTCGATGCGCTGCAGCGTGCGGTCGCGCATGTCGGCGGCGATCACGTCGCCATTGGCGAGCTCGCGCAGGCCGGAAATGATGGTGAACGGGTCGGCGAAGGTGGCCTCAGGCTTGGCCAGCGTCTGGACCGGCACCTTGGGCTGCTGGGCAAGGGCGACGGACGCGGACGCAACAGCGATGAGGAGCGCCACCGCTGGGCGGCGGAGCAATCGGGAAAACGACACGGCAGGAGCCTCGGGAAGTGGAGTCAGGAGGGGAGGATGCGCGGGGGGCGGGGGGGGTCGCAAGGGGAGCACCTGGAGAAAGGAGAAATGGACTTGGATGAATGAGGGGCGGAAGGAGAAAGGAGAAACGGCTGCCCGTCCCCCCTCTCCGCTTCTCGGAGGGGGGACGGGGCTGAGTTCGGTGCCTTGGTGGAGTCAGTTCGGGGTGGGGTGCCAGATGCCGATCGGCATCTCCCTCTGCAGGTAGATCGTCGCGGCGCCCCGCCCGCTCACGCGGTCGGCGGTCGGCAGGATGACCTGCCCCACGGGGGTGCCGCGCTCGTCGAAGACCCGGTAGGTCGGCGTCGCGTTGTCGGTTGCCAGCATGACCATCGAGTCCTCCTTTCGGGATGCACTGACTTGGATGCCCCACCCCGGGAAATGGTTGCGGAACGGCACCCCGGCCCCTCGGTTAGATTGCCCCCATGCCGGCCCGCCGAGCCTCCCTCGCCGCCCTCCTCCTCCTGGGCTCCGCCTGCGGCGGCCGTGACGCCGAGGCGCCCGACCGGGCGCTCCTCGCCACCGCCGACACCATCCGCACCACCCTTTACGAGGCCACCGCCGGCGCCTGGCTCGGCGGCAGCCGCTGGGCCGTCCTCTCCCCGGCCGACCAGCGCGTGGTGATCCTCGACTTCTCCGATCGCTCGCACACCGCCCTGGGTCAGGGCCGGCCGAAGGCCTTCGAGGGGCCGTTCGCCCTCTTCACCGCCGGGTCCACCCTCTACGTGGCCGACTGGGCGCTGCGCCGCCTCACCGCCTGGAGCCGGGCGGGAGCGTACGAGCTCGAGTTCCCCGGCCCCGGCGCCACCCGCGGCAACCTCCCCCGCGCGCGCGACACCCTGGGGCACTGGTACGTGCAGCTCAACCCGAGCGCCGGCCCCGACGGGAGCGGCAACCGTGACTCCGCGACGGTGGTGCGCTACCCGCTCGACTTCTCCGCGGGCGACACGATCCTCCGCCTCTCGCCGCTCGACCTGGCCGAGGTGGACGGCGACGCCGGCCGCCGCTTCGAACGCCGGGTGTTCAGCGGCGAGGACGCCTGGGGGGTGCTCGACGATGGCAGCGTGTGGATCGCGCGGGTCTATCCCAACCGGGTGGACTGGCTGGCCGCCGACGGCCGCGTCGAGACGGGGCAGCGGCTGCCTGACCGCGTCTTCACCATCACGCCGTCGGAGCGCGAGGCGTTCCTCCGGCGATTTCCGCCCGAGCTCCGGGCCGCCGCGGAAAAGGTGCCGTTCAGCCCCGTCATGCCCCCCTTCCAGCGCGCCTTTACCGGCGGCGATGGGCGGGTCTGGCTGGAGAAGAGCCGGGTGATGCCCGACACCGTGCGCCGCTACCAGGTGGTGGGGCGCGACGGCCGGCTGGCGGAATCGGTATGGTTCTATGGGTACGGGAAGGCGCTCGCCGCGAGCCCCGACGCGGTGCTCGTCACCGAAGTCGAGCCCGGGGGCATGCGGTTCGTGGTGATGACTCGACCGGAGTGAACGGGGACTGAGGACTGAGGGTCAAGCATTCGTCCTCACCCCCTGTCCCCCTCTCCGGCAAGCGGAGAGGGGGGACGCGAACCCACCCTCAAGGATTTCGTGCTTTCGTCTTTTCGTGATTTCGTGAACGCAGTTCGGGCACGAGGGAGGGTCGGAGATGAGGGAAGGGCGGGGTTCGTGCTTTCGTCCTTTCGTGGTTTCGTGAACGCAGTTCAAGGAGGTCGTGTCATGGGACGGAAGGAAGACCAGCGCATCGCGAACCTGGCCAAGAAGAACGCGGCCAAGATCAAGCCCCCGGTGCAGGAGCGCGCGGCGCAGTACGACGACACGCTCAAGCGGAAGCCGGAGGAAATGGACATCGAGACCAAGCGACTCTTCAAGGAAATGAAGAAGCGGGAGTTCTAGATGGTCTTCGTGCCGATGGTGGCGCACCGCGCCACGCCGCCTTCCGCCCGCGCCATCGACCTGGCGCGCCGGCTCAAGGCCGAGATCGAGAAGTTCGACCGCGAGTACCCCGGCACCAGCCGGGAGGACCTCCGCACCGCCGCGGCCCTGGCCATCGGGGAGCAGGGAGGCAGGGTGCCGCCGGCCCGCCAGGCACTGGGGGCAGTGGTGGGGGTTCTCGCGGGGCTTGTGGGGCTGGGGGTTGTCCTCCTGAGCAAGGGAGGGCCGCCCGGAGCCGAGGGGGTCGTGCCGGTGGCCGTCGCGGTGCTCGTGGCGGCCGGCATCGCCGCCATCGCGATCGCGCGGCGCCGGCGTGAGTAGCCCCGCGGGGCGGTCCCGTCTGGCGGGCTAGCCGCCCGCGCCGTACTCTAGGGGCATCCCCAGCCGGGAGCCCCCATGCCCACCGTTCGCGACCTGCTGGCCCGAAAGCGGGCCGATGTCGTTTCCGTCGCCCCCACGGACACCGTGCTCCACGCCGCGCAGCTGATGAATCGCCACGGCATCGGCGGCCTCGCGGTGGTCGAGGGGGGCGCCCTGGTCGGGATGTTCACGGAGCGGGACATCCTGCGGCGGGTGGTGGCGGCGGGGCTCGACCCGGCGGCCACCAAGGTGCGCGAGGTGATGACCCGGCCGGTCATCACCTGCCTGCCCGAGACCAGTGTGGAGGAGTGCGGCGCGATCCTGAGCGGGAAGCGGATCCGCCACCTGCCGGTGACCGACGGAACCGCCCTGGCGGGGCTCGTCACCAGCGGCGACCTGCTGGCCTTCCAGGTGACGGAGCACGCCGCCACCATCCAGTACCTCAACAGCTACATGTTCGACGTGCGCTAGCGGTCCGAGGGGGTGCCGCCGTCGCCGGCGCCCCCCTCGCCCTCACCCTCCCCCGCCGCGCGCGCGCGCCGCGCCCGCCCCTCCTCGTACCAGCGGCGGGTGATCTCCCCCGCCAGCTTGGTGTTCCCGAGCCCGAAGGCCAAGCCGGTGGCCAGCGCCACCGCGCCCAGGATGAGCGTGAACGCGGTGGTGACGATCTCCTCCGCCACCCCCACCTGCTGGATCGCCATGAAGACGGCGATGACCACCACCATCGCCTTCGACACCCGCGCCAGCGTCGGCACCCCCGACACCCCACCCGCCGACGCCACGATGAGCCCGCGCACGAACTCGCCGATGATGATGCCGAGGATGATGATGACGATGGCGCTGATGAGCGTGGGGATGAAGCCGAGCATCAGGCCGAACATCTCGTTGATGCTCTCGAGGCCGAGCGCCGCGCTGGAGAGGAGGATGACCACCAGCATCACCAGCCAGAACGCCAGCTTGCCCACCGCGTGCACCGGGTCGAGCGACGGCTCGGCGCGCTCCATCACGTCGGCCAGGCCGCCCTCGCGCGCCACGCGGTTGAAGTCGAGCCGCGCCAGGGTGCGGTCCACCCACTTCTCGATCTGGCGCGCCACGAAGTAGCCCGCCAGGAGCAGCACCAGCGCGCCGAGGATGGCGGGGAGGAAGAAGCCGAGCTGCTCCATGCCGTAGGAGAGCCGGGACCAGACGTCGCTCATGGCGCCACCTCGATCACGAGTTTCCCGAACTGCGTCCCCGCGGCCATCCGCCGGAACGCCTCCGCCCCCGCCGCGAGCGGCACCACCGAGTCCACCACCGGCCAGAGCCGGCCCTCGAAGGCGTGCCGCGCCACCGCCTGGTACTCGCGGTCGCCGCCCATCGTGCTCCCCATCAGGTCCCACTGGTACCAGAAGAGCTTCCGCACGTCGGTGGTGACCATCGGCCCGCTGGTGCCCCCGCAGGTCACCAGCCGCCCGCCCCGCCCGAGCGCCCGGAGCGAGAGCGGCCAGGTCTGTTCGCCGACGGTGTCCACCACCACCTGGGCGTTGTCGCCCTGGGTCAGGGCGCGCACCGCCCTGGGCACGTCGTCACGGGCGTGGTTGATGCCGTGGTCGGCGCCGAGGGCCGCGGCGCGCGCCAGCTTCTCGTCGGACGAACTGGTGACGATGGTCCGGGCGCCGAGGAGCCTGGCAATCTGCAGGCAGGCCTGCGCCACCCCGCCGCCGATGCCCCAGATGAGGACCGTCTCCCCCTCCTTGAGCCGCGCACGCCGGGTGAGCATCCGCCAGGCGGTGAGCGCCGCCAGCGAGAACCCCGCCGCCTGGGCCCACGGCATCGCGTCGGGCACGCGGGCCAGGCCGGTGTCGGGCACCACCACGAACTCCGCCGCGGTGCCGGGGACGTGCTCGCCCAAGAGGGCGTACTGCCGGCAGAGGGGCTGGTCGTCGGCGGCACAGGAGCCGCAGGCGTTGCACCCCATGCCGGGGTTCACCATCACGCGGTCGCCCACCTTCCAGTCCCGCACGGCGGGGCCCACCGATTCGATGATTCCCGCCGCGTCGCTGCCCACGACCTGGGGAAAGGCGTAGCTGATGCCGGGGAGCCCGTCGAGGACGAAAAGGTCGAGGTGGTTGAGCCCGGCGGCGTGGACGCGCACCCGCACGTCGTTGGGGCGCACCAGTTCCGGCGCCGGCACCTCCCGCACGGCCAGCTTGTCGGGGCCGCCCAGTTCGGTGAGGACGAGCGCCCTCATGGAACCCACTGGAAGGAGGCCCCCACCACGGCACCCGCAGTGGGCACCACGACGCCCGCGGCCCCTGCGGCCAGCGGCTGGACCCGGAAGGTGGTGACCGCGGGCGCCTTCTTGTCGGCGGCGGGGACGGTGAGGGTGTAGGCCACGCGCGTGCCGTCCCCCGAGAGGGCAAACGCGCCGATGCTCCCCGCCTGCGACTGCAGCATGGTCCGCCGCCCGGTGCCCGCCGCGATGCGCAGGACGTCCACCCGGCCCACCCGGTTCACCACCACCGCCAGGTCGCCATTCGGGAACCAGGCGGGGTGGCTCTCGGGCTCCGGCGTCACCGTGATGGCGCGGGCGTCGCCCCCCTCGGCGGGCATCTCGAA
>CAZNLY010000016.1:29526-32549 GCA_964574295.1 uncultured Gemmatimonadaceae bacterium | reverse complement strand
GCTCCGGCGTCACCGTGATGGCGCGGGCGTCGCCCCCCTCGGCGGGCATCTCGAACAGTTCGGCGTTGCCGGTGCGTGTGGAAACGAAGGCGATCCGCTGCCCGTCGCGGCTGAAGGCGGGGGAGGTGTTGACGGTGGCGCCGAGGGTCAGCGCGCGCACCCCGGTGCCGTCGGGGTTCATGGCCCAGATGTGCGACGTCGTCCCGCGGACGGCGGTGAAGGCAATCGTCCCGCCGTCGGGGCTCCAGGCGGGCTCGCGGTCGGCCTCGGCGGCGTCAGTGAGCCGCACCACGTTGCCGCCGTCGGCGTCCATCACGTAGATGTCGGTGTTGCCGGCGCGGGTGGCGGCAAAGGCCACGCGGGTCCCGTCGGGGCTCCAGGCGGGGTCGCCGTTGATGGCGCCATCGGCCAGAAGCGGCGCCCCGCCGGTGCCGTCGGCGGCGTACTGCACCAGGTCGGCGGCCGCGCCGTTCCGCACCGCCACCAGCAGCGCCTCCGTCACGAAGACCCGCGCGAGCGCCTCCGCGCCCCACGGCGTGCGTGCGGTGATCGTGGCGGCGCCCAGGCCCAGCGCGGTCACCACGCCGGCGGAGTCCACCACCGCCACGCCGGGGCGGTCGGAGCTCCAGGCGAGCGGCGGCTCCATGCCGAGGGGGCGGCTCATCTCGTCGCGCAGCTCGGCGCGGAGGGTGTCGCGGGCGCCGGGCGCCAGGCGGACGCGCGTCCGGGCCAGCACCAGCGTGCCCGAGGCCACCTCCACCTGCCAGGTGGTCGGGTCGAAGCTCGGTGTGCGGAGCGTGAGCGCGGTGCGGCCCACCGCGCGCGCGGTGAGGCGGCGGGTGGCGGGATCAAACGTGGCGATGGCGGTGTCGGCCAGCTCCCAGCGGTAGGCGAGCTCCGGGATGAGGAGCGAGTCGGCCGTCATGGCATAGAGCTCGATGACGGTGGAGCCGCCGGGGAGGAGGCGGATCGGCGCGGTGGGGGCCGGGATCATCCGGAGGCGTTCCGGGCGCGGGTGCACGGTGGCCGGCACGGTGCGCTGCTGGCCCCACGCGCTCACCAGCACGTAGGCCTGGCCGGGGGCCACCCCCACCACCAGCCCCTCGGGGCTCACCCGCACCACGGCGGGATTGGTAGATCGGTACGTCAGTCCCATCTGGAGCACGCGGCCCCCCTGCGCCGGCACCGTGGCGCGGAGGGAGTCCACCCCGTCGGGGGGGAGGAGCAGCCGCGCCGGCACCACGACCACCGAGTCGTTGCCGACGGAGACGGTCACCGCGGCGGTGAGGCCGCCGGGGCCGGTGGCCATGAGCTGCGCCTCGCCGGCGGAGACGCCCTGCACCAGGCCCGAGTCGGACACGGTGGCCACATCGGGCGCGAGCGACGTCCAGCTCACGTGCACTCGGCCCAGGCCGGTGCCGTCCTCGCCCCGGAGCGCCACCGCCACCTCCGCCTCCTCGCGGAGGAGGAGCCGGAGTGCCGCGGGCGTGGCCACGAGCCGTGCGCCGGCGGGAAGGACGGGAGGCGGTTCGGGGGCGGGCCGAGCGCCGGCTTCAGCCGGCGTCGACCTGACCGTCACGGCCACGCTCGCCTTGCCGCTGCCGGCGCGGATCTCGATCCGGGTGGAGCCAGGCGCGAGCGCGGTCACGGTGCCCTCGGCGTCCACCTTGGCCACCGACGACTTGGTGACGGCAAAAGTGTAGGCCGGATCAGCGACGAGATTGCCGTCGGCGTCGAAGGCGCTGAGGAAGAGCCGCTCGCGCTGGCCCACGGTGAGGGTCAGCTGCGCCGGCGTGGCCTGGACCTCGACGGGGGCCTGGGCGGGGAGGAGCGACGGGGCGGACACGACGCCCCACGCGGCCGCCAGGAGCGCGAAGTTGACCGGAGGAATTCTCACGCGCGAAAGATAGCGCCCCGCCACACCGCGACTGAATTCACGAAAGCACGAAAGGACGAAAGCACGAAAGAAGGACGAGGGAGGGTCGGAGAGGAGGGTGGATCGGAAACTGCCCTTTCTCCTTTCTCATTCCGCCCCGCCCTCCTCCAAGTCCCTTTCCCCTTTCTCCCCTCCAAGTCCCAAGTCCCTAAGTCCTTTTCCTCCAGCATGTTACAGCCCCCCTTGCCAACCCTCCCCCGCCGTGCGAGGATTGCAGGGATACCGTCCGCGCCTTGGCGCGGTCCGGCGACGGGGGGCGTCGCACCAGCAGGCGGAGGAAGTCACGATGACCGACGAGATGGGCTGGTCCGGATCGGGCTGGATGGACCCGATGCCGATGTCACCCGAGAAGGTGCCGACGCCGGCGCCGCCGCCCCCGCCGCCTCCACCGCCCCCGGCCCCCGCCGCGCCCGCGGCGAAGAAGCCGGCCAAGAAGAAGCCCGCCAAGAAGAAGGCGGCCAAGAAGCCGGCCAAGAAGAAGGCCGCCAAGAAGAAGGTGGCGCGGAAGCCGGCGAAGAAGAAGGCCGCCAAGAAGAAGACCGCGCGGAAGCCGGCAAAGAAGAAGGCCGCGAAGAAGAAGGCGCCGGCCAGGAAGCGCGGGAAGTAGCCGCCGCGAGCGCCCCGGAAGTTCCGGGGCGCTTCGTCTCCGTCCTCCGGACGATCTCCATGACCAATCGAGCTGTGACCCTCGTGCGCGCGGCGCTGGCGCTCGCCCTCCTCGGCGCCTGCGCGGAGCAGGGCCCGCCGCGGACGGCGCTGGTGGGCGCCACCATCCTCGACGGCCGCGGCGGCACGCCGCTCCGCGACGGAGTGGTGCTGGTGCGCGGCACCACGATCGAGGCGATCGGCTCGCGGGAGGACATCCCCCTCCCGCGCGGCACCCGCGAGGTGGACGTGTCGGGGAAGTGGATCATCCCGGGCCTGATCGACGCGCACGCCCACGTGGCGCGCTGGGCGCTCCCGCGCTACATCGCGTACGGCGTGACCACCGTGCGCGACGCCCACAACCAGCCCGATACCATCTTCGCGCTCTCGCAGGAGGCCGACCTCGGCGGGGCGGTGAGCCCGCGGATCTACGCCGCGGGGG
>CAZNLY010000016.1:21484-29426 GCA_964574295.1 uncultured Gemmatimonadaceae bacterium | reverse complement strand
TCGCAGGAGGCCGACCTCGGCGGGGCGGTGAGCCCGCGGATCTACGCCGCGGGGGCGATGATCGACGGGACGCCGTCGCCCTACCCCGACGCCACGCAGGTGGTGGACACCCGCGAGGCGCGGCAGGCGGTGGACCGGCTCTCGGTGGCGGGGGCCCACCTCATCAAGGTGTACACCCTCATCACCCCGGAGCTCCTCGAGGCGGTGGTGGACGAGGCGCGCACCTTCAAGATGCCGGTGGCGGCGCACCTCGGGCTCACCGACGCGCTCACGGCCGGGCAACTCGGCGTCACGTCCATCGAGCACCTGAGCGGCGTGCCCGAGGCGGTGGCGAATCCGGGGCCGCTCTACGCCGCGTACGAGCGGGGGCTCTTCGCGGGGCTCACCGCCTTCGAGCGGAGCTGGGCCACGCTCGATTCCGCGGCCCTGGTCCGTCTGGCGGGGCGGCTCGCCGAGACGCGGGTGACGATGGTGCCGACGCTGGTGCTGCACGAGGTGCTGGGGCGGCTGGATGACACCACCGCCACCCAGAGCCCCGACGTGGCGTCGCTCCCGCCGCGCATCATCGAGGGGTGGAACGTGCCCGCGATGGTCGAGCGCGCGGGGTGGACGGCCAAGGACTTCGAGGCGTTCCGGGCGGGGCGGTCGAAGCAGGACCTCTTCGTGCGCGCCTTCGAGGCGGCGGGGGGCCGGGTGGTGACGGGGACGGACGCCGCCAACCAGATGCTGGTGCCGGGAGCCAGCGAGCACACCGAGCTCGAGCTCCTGGTGCGCGCCGGCCTCACGCCCGCCGAGGCGCTCCGCGCCGCCACGCGCGACGCCGCCGCCCTCCTTGGCGCCGACTCCCTCGGCGTGCTGGTGCCCGGCAAGGCGGCCGATCTTGTGGTGTTGACCAGGGATCCGCTCGCCGACATCGCCAACACCCGCACCGTCGCGCAGGTGATGATCCGCGGCCAGCTCATTGCCGCCGACTCGATCCGGGCGCGGTGGTAGATGGCCTTCACGCGGCTGGTGCTGGGATGGCTGGCCACCTGGCTCTTCTTCCTGGCGTGGGAGGCGGTGGAGGCGCGGATGGCCGGCGGCCCCAAGGAGCCGGGGCGCACGGTGCTCCGCCGGGCGCCTGGCGCCTACTTCATTGAGGCGCTGCTCCTCGCGCTGATCGCGGGGCTCTGGTTCGCGAGCCTAGGCCACGGCGGCGCGTGGCTGCTCTTTGCCCTCATCGGGTTCCTGGTCGAGTGGGCCGGCTGGATGCGGATTGCCGGCATGGACGACACCCCCTTCCCTCCCCTGCTCCACGTCCTCCTCGGCGGCCTCCGCGGCGCGGTGGCGGGCACCCTCCTCTCCCTCATCCTGGCATGAGCACGGCGTCGGTGGCGTCCGCCCTCGAGCGGGCGGCGGAATTCTTTGCGCCGCGGAACTCGCGGCCGGCGCTCCTGGCGCGCGAGGCGCTGGGGCGGGCGGCGCCGGGCGATGCGGCGGCGCGTGAGGCGCTGGTGCAGGGGCTGCAGCAGGGACTCCGGCCCGACGGGAGCGTGGGCGGCGCGGCGATCCCCACCATCTGGCGCGCCATCGAGCTCATGGAGCTGGGGCATTCGGGGCAGGAGCCGACTACGGCGCGGCTGGTGGGGTGGGTGCTGGCGACGGCGGGGCAGCCGGGGGCGTTTGGCGAGGGGTGTCACCCGGCGCGGCACGAGCAGAAGGCGTGCGAGCACTACCTGGCGGGGTTCTTCGCGCCGGCGCCGGCGGGGGAGCGGTTGGCGCCGATCACCCTGCCCTGCGGCAAGACCTTCCGGGCGGAGGCGCAGGCGCGGTTTGCGGTGAGCTGCCTCGGGCTCCGGGCGGTCATCCAGGCGGGGCTGGCGGGGCGGGCCAGCGTGAAGAAGCACCTGACCAGCCTGTCGCTGCTGGCGGAGGTGTGGACCGACTGGGGCGGCTACTGGGCGCCGGACCTGGTGGCGTCGGCGCTCCATCCGATGGCGAGTGCGCCGCCGGTGCACCGGGGGGCAACGCTCAAGACGGCGGCGTTCATCGCGGAGAACCAGCGCGAGGACGGCACCTGGAGCAACGCCGACCTCTTCCACACGCTCGAGGCGCTGCTCGCGGCCAACACCCCGCCGGCCAGGAAGGCGGTGGCGCGTGCGGTGCCCGCGCTGCTGGCGCTGCAGCGGAAGGACGGCTCGTTCGGGCCCACGGCGCAGGAGGAGCGGGCGCTGATCGCGGTCCGGGCGATGGTGGCGGTGGGGGGGTGACTCTCGCGGCGATTATGTTCGCACCCGCCGCCTGCGAGTCGCGGGAGGAGGGTCAAGGTCCGGCGCCGAGAACACGACCTCCGGCCGCTCCCCACCTAGCCGCAGCAGCCGCAGCGCCGCACCCTCCGGCCGCCGCCGCCCCGCCTCCCACGCCTGCACCAGCTTGGTGCTCACGTTGAGCGCATGGGCAAAGACCGCCTGCGACGCGTTGACGTCCCGCCGGAGGCGGCGGATCTCGCGGGCCGACATCGGCGCCGGCGCGGCGGGGAGTACCGTGGTCCGCAGGCTGCGCTTGCCCTGCGCATGGGCAAGCGCCTCGCGCAGGGCACCAACCAGAGGGTGTTCAGGGCGCACCTTCACGCAACCTCCATTCGGCCTTGATCGCCTCCACGAGCCGCCGAGCCTGGCGCTTACCAGCCGCTGAAAGCGTCGAGGCACTGTCCTTGGCGTACACCACGAGCAGGTAGATCACCCGAGGAGCAGGAAGCCACAGGTAGTGCACTCGGGCCCCACCACGCTTCCCCCGACCCCGCTCGCGCGCCCCCATCCGGACCTTTCGCACACCACCGGTCCCCGGCACGACAACCCCGGCCGTCGGATGGTGCCGGAGGAGCGCCTGCAACTCGACCAGGTCCGGCTCGAGGCCCAGACGCGTGACCTCGCGGGTGAAGACAGCCGTCTCGATGAAGCAGGGTTCCATCCCGCGACGACTCCCTACTACATGGTAACATACTACATTGTAGTATAAACTCAAGGGCAGGACGCGGAGCCACGCCCGCCGGCCAGGACACAATGCGCCCGTTGTCAGGGAAGTTGCGAATCACGCGCGCTCGCGGTGGAGCCGAACGCCGCGCCGAAGGGGGCAATGCCCTGAAGCGATACTTCCTCAGCCCTTCCTACCCCACCGCCCGCCACACCCACCAGAGCCCCACCCCCACGCTCCCCACCCCCACGAACCGCCCCAGCAGCTGGCCCCAGCGAAGCGATGCCGCCGAGGCGCGCCGAAGCGCCGCGGCCGCCACCATCGCGTACGCCGTCATCGCCAGGATCGTCCCCGCGCCGAACGCCACCAGGTAGCCCAGCCCCACCAGCCGCTGGTCCATGAGCGTCACCGGCACCAGCGCCACCACCGCACTCGTCCCCGCCAGCCCGTGCATCATCCCCACCAGCGTCATCCCGTGCCCGGCCCGGTGGGCATCGTGGTGGTGATGGTGCCCCGCCGCCAGGTGGGTGTGCGCGTGGTCCTCGTGCGCATGCGCGTGGGCGTGCCCCACCTCGGGGGCACGGTGGGCGTGGAGATGGGCGTGGTCGCCGTGTTCCGCGGGGGCGTGGAGGTGTAACTTGCGGGCGCGGCGCATGGCCCAGAGGCCCACCACCACGAGCAGCACGCCGACCAGCGCCTCGCCGGCCGCGTCGTACCCGGCGGGCCAGCGGAGGCCGGTGGCCACCAGCACGCCGCCGGCGAGGAACACGGCGAGCGAGTGCCCCAGCCCCCAGCGGAGCCCGAACCCCGCCGCCGCCCCCAGCGCGGGCCGGGTGCTGACGAAGGCGGTGACCGCGATCATGTGGTCGATCTCGATGGCGTGCGCCAGGCCGAGCAGGAAGGCGGTGGCCAGCGCAACGGCAGGAGTCATGGACGGAGTCCTTTCGACAAGATGCCCCAGCTGACCGCAGCGCCCGGCGTGCGCCTCACCGCGCTGTCACACGGCGCCGGCTGCGCCTGCAAGCTGAGCGCCGCCGAGCTCGGCGCCGTGCTCCGCCACCTGCCGCCCTCGGCCGACCCGCGGGTGGTGGTGGACGCCACCACCCGCGACGACGCCGCCGTGTTCCGGCTGGGCCCCGACCGGGCGCTGATTGCCACCACCGACTTCTTCACGCCGATCGTGGACGACCCGCGCGACTGGGGCACCATTGCCGCCGCCAATGCGCTGAGCGACGTCTACGCCATGGGCGGCACGCCGCTCTTTGCGCTCACCCTCGTGGCCTGGCCCCGGAGCGGGCTCCCCTTCGAGCTCCTGGGCGAGGTGCTCGCAGGCGCCGCGGAGGTGGCGGCCGAGGCTGGCTGCCCCCTCGTGGGCGGGCACTCGATTGACGACCCTGAACCCAAGTTCGGGCTGGCGGTGACCGGCGAGGCGCACCCCGACCGCCTCTTCACCAACACCGCTGGGCGCCCCGGCGACCTGTTGGTGCTCACCAAGCCCCTCGGCACCGGCCTCCTCACCACCGCGCTCAAGCGCGACCGGCTCCCGGAGGTGGCGCTCACCGAAGCGGTTGCCTCCATGCGCGCCCTCAACGCCGGCGCCGCCCGCGCCGCACACGCCGCCGGCGTGCGCGCGGCCACCGACGTGACCGGTTTCGGCCTCCTCGGCCACCTCGGCAACATCCTGCGCGAAAGCCGGCTCGCCGCCGAACTCTGGACGGAGAATGTGCCGGCACTCGGGCAGGCGCGCCAGATGGCGGAGGAGGGCGTCGTGCCCGGCGGCACCCAGCGCAACCTGGCGACGGCGCTCGAGACCACCCACTTCGCGGAGGGGGTGCCCGACGCGGACCGCATCCTCCTGGCCGACGCGCAGACCTCGGGCGGGCTCCTCCTGGCCGTGGCGCCGGAGCGGCTGGACGCGCTGCTCGCGGCGCTGGCGCAGGAGCGCACGCCGGCACGGGCGGTGGTGGGAAGGTTGGTGGAGGGCGAGGTGGGCACCGTTCGAGTGAGACCCGATCGTCCTCACCCCCTGTCCCCCTCTCCGGCAAGCGGAGAGGGGGGACGGCCGCTGAGGGCTGCGTGAGCGCACGGCGAAGGGAATGGTCCGGAGGGGCGTCGGTCCGCATCCCCGCACACCGGGGTGGGCATATGCCCACCTCTGGATCCAAGGTTTCTCACACAGGTGCGCTCGGCATGGGATCCCGATCGGGCCTTTCTCCTTTCTCTTGTCGCCCCTCTTTTCTCTCTTCTCCTTTCTCCTTTCTCCTTCCGATCACCTCACCCCCTGCCCCCCTCTCCAACATGTGGAGAGGGGGGACGTGGGCCGATTCCCCATGAGGTGGTCCGCCGAGCGCTATGACCAGCTGGAGCACGCCGTGCGGCACGGCCGGCGGGTCATCCTCCAGCGGCGCGGCACCGAGTACGTGGTGACGGCCACCCGGCTGGCGCAGGGGCCGCGCGGCGAGGCGTTCCACGGCCGGCTCCCGATGACGGGCGATTCCATGGAGTTCCTCCTGGGCGACATCGACTGGTTCCAGGTGCTGGGCGACGGCGAATGACCGGCACGCTCCCCATCGCCGTCGTCCACCTCGACGAGTCCTGCCTCGGCAACGGCCAGGAGGGCGCCACGCCGGGCGGCGCCGGCGGCCTCATCGAGACCGCCACCGCCAGCGGCATCCACCGCCGGGACTTCTTCCTCCACGCCGCCGACACCACCAACAACCGGATGGCGCTGGCCGGCGGCATCGCGGCGCTGCAGCTGCTGGCCGGCAAGGGGCGCCGGCTCCGCGTGCTGATGGTGTCCGACTCCGAGTACCTGGTGAAGGGGATGCGCGAATGGGTGCCGGCGTGGAAGGCGCGCAACTGGACGCGCAAGGGCGGCCCCATCGAGAACCTCCCGCTCTGGCAGCAGCTCGTGGCCTCCGCCGAAAGGCACGAGGTGCAGTGGACCTGGGTCCGCGGCCACCAGGGCCACGCGAAGAACGAATACGCCAACGACTTGGCCGTCATGGCCGCCACCGACCAGCGCACCTCCGACGGCGCGGTGGAGTCGGGGTTCCCCGCCTGGCTCGCGGCGCGGCGGGCCAGGGGACAGTACCTGGACTACGATCCCGATGCGGCGTATGCGGAACTCGCGAAACGCCTCCGGTTGCAAGAGGACATTGCGTTGCGGCTCGAGGAATAGGGCCGTTGGGGAGAAAGGAGAAATGAGATGAGAGAAAGGAGGGGCGGAAAGAGAAAGGAGAAAGGGTGGTCCGGGGAGCGATGCGGGACGCACCGATGTGCGAAACCTCGGTACCAGGGGCGGGCATATGCCCGCCCCGATGGGTGACTCGGGAGCGCCGTTATCTTCAATTCGTGCCCCCCCTCCCCGATCTCTTCCGCCTGATCGTCCGCTCGCTCGCGGCGCAGGACGCCTCGCGCGTGCACCAGCCGCTCTCCCTCAATGAACTGATGGATGCGGTGGTGCCGTACCGGCTGGTGCGGCGGGAACTGGGCGTGGACACGAGCGAGGACTACGAGACGCTGCTCCTCCGCCTGGCCGCCGGCGAGGGCGACTTCCTCCAGGCCGAGCCCGCCACTCGTGACGCCTTCTCGGCCGAGCTGGCCAAGCCGCTCCCCGACCTGGCGCTGCTCCGCGTCTACGGCGACACCCACCTCCTCCTCCGCCCCGACCCGCTCCGGGAGACGCTCGCCGAGGACCCGGCGCACCGCTACGCCCCGCCGGAGCTGCGCATCGTGGCCCTCCCCTCCGAGCCGGTGGCCGCCGCCGCTCCGGAGCCGGAACCCGAGCCGGAACCGGACCCCGAGCCCGAGCCCGAGCCCGAGCCCGAGCCCGCGCCGGAGTCGGAGCCCGCGGCGGAACCCGACGACGCGCGCCACCCCGTCCGCTGCCCCTTCTGCGGCGGGTTGCTCCCGCAGTGCCTGGCGGTCAACTTCTGCCCGCACTGCGGCATGGGCCAGGACATCGGCACCTGCCGCGCCTGCGGCGCCGACATGGACGTCGGCTGGCGCTTCTGCGTGGTGTGCGGCGAGGAAACCCGGGGAGGGCCGGCGTGAGGCGTGCACGGATCGCGGTCATCGCGGGCGACGGCATCGGCCCGGAAGTCCTCGCGGCGGGGCTCCCGATCATCGAGGCCGCCGGCCGCGCCGAGGGACTCGCGCTCGACGTGGAACATCTCCCCTATTCCGCCGACCACTACCTCAAGACCGGCGAGACCCTTCCCGACGAGGCCTTTGCGCACCTCCGCGACGACGTGGACGCCATCCTCCTCGGCGCCCTCGGCGACCCGCGCGTCCCCGGCAACGAACACGCGCGCGACATCCTCCTCGGCCTCCGCTTCCGGCTCGACCTCTACATCAACTTCCGCCCCAGCCGGCTCTACCACCCCCGGCTCTCACCGCTCAGGGCCGACCGGCGCGCCGACGGCGGGAGCACCACCATCGATTTCGTCATCTTCCGCGAGAACACCGAGGGGCAGTACACCGGGCAGGGGCGCGCGGAGGCGGTGGGGACGCCCGACGAGGTGCAGGTGTCGGAGGAGATCAACTCGCGGAAGGGGGTGGCGCGGATCATCGAGGCGGCGTTCGCCTGGGCCCAGGCCAACGGCAAGACCCGCGTGACGATGAGCGACAAGTCCAACGCCATCGGCTTCCAGCGGATCTGGGGGCGGCTCTTCCAGGAGATCGGCGAGCGCTATCCCGGCATCCAGCGGGAGCACCGCTACGTGGACGCGCTGGCGCTGGAGCTGGTGCGCGAACCGGAGCGCTTCCAGGTGATCGTCACCACCAACCTCTACGGCGACATCCTGTCGGACCTGGGGGCGGGGCTCATCGGCGGGCTCGGCATCGCGGCCAGCGCCAACCTCCACCCCGGTCGGCCCGGGCTCTTCGAGCCGGTGCACGGCTCCGCGCCGCCGCTCGTGGGCAAGGGCGTCGCCAATCCGATGGCCACCGTGCTCACCGGGGCCCTGATGCTCGGGCAGCTCGGCTG
>CAZNLY010000016.1:1537-21384 GCA_964574295.1 uncultured Gemmatimonadaceae bacterium | reverse complement strand
TACGGCTTTGCCCAGCTCAAGGACGGCATCGACTACGGCTACACCCAGTGGGACTTCGGCCTCCAGCTGATCCGGCCGGCGCGCCGGTTCACCCGGGCCAACCTCTTCGACGTGAATCCAGACCAGCAGCACGCCTTCGTCTTCGGCGCGGGGTACGAGTACCTCGAGACCACCCAGTCGGGCACCTCGAAGCCGCAGAACCGCCTCAGCATCGAGGGCTCCTTCCGGAACCGCCCGTCGAAGTCCTTCGCCCTGTCCGACCGCAACCGGTTCGAGTTCCGCTGGATCGCGGGCACCTACTCCACCCGCTACCGCAACCGTCTCGTCGCGCAGCTCGACCTCGAGGCGGGGAGCCAGCGCCTGAGCCCCTACGCCTCGGCGGAGTTCTTCTACACCTGGGGGACGACGAACAGCTGGAACGAGGCGCGGTACTCGGGCGGGATGACGTGGCAGGCCCCGGGGAGCCTGGCCCTGTCGCTCTTCTACCTGCGGCAGGATTGCTGGACCTGCCACCCCGTGCACGTGAACGCGCTCGGGGTGGACCTCACCTGGTTCACCGGCCGCTCGAGCCGCTAGGCGCCGCTCAGGCCGGGGTCCCGAGCAGCTCGCCGCCCAGGTCGTGCACCGCGTCGAAGGTGTCGCGGGCGGCGGCCACGAGCTGGTTCACCTCTGTCGGACTGAACTCCACCCCGCCCATCGCCTCCTTGAATGCCGCCCAGCGGGCGGGCTGCTCGTCGCCGTAGGGATCGAGGTAGCGGGATCCCTCGCCGGTGGCGGGGAGGCCGTACGCGGGGCGCACCTTGCGCGCGATGTACTTCGAGCCGTTGGTGCTCCCCTCGAGGACGTAGAGGGCGCCGAGGAGGGCCAGCGGCTCCTCGGCGGCGAGGCGGTCGAAGTCGGCCACCAGCGCCTGCGCGGCGGGGAGCGCCGGGACATCGGCGTCGCCGCCGAGGAAGGCGAGGTCGGCGCGGAGCGCGGCCTCCTTGCGGCGCGAGTCGTCGAAGGTGGCGGCCAGCCGCGGGTGGCGCCGGATGAGCCGCTCGAGGTGCGCCTCGAGCGCGGCATGGACGTGGAGCATCTGGGTCAGCCAGCGGAGGTAGAGCGGCCTTGGCAGGAGGCCGCGCACCAGTTGCTGCTGGAAGGGATGCTGCTCCGCGCGGCGGTGGTGCTCGGCGGTCTCGTTCCGGAGGGTGAGCATGGTGCCGGGGAGGTCGGTCACCGGAGCGCCACCAGCAGCGTGGGGATGAGGAGCCACAGGAGTCCCTTGATGAGGAAGAAGAGGAGGCCTGCCACCCCGAGGCGGGAGAGATACCTGGACAGGCGCATGATTGAGAATAACTCGCAAGTAAGATGTGATAGGGGAGCAATCTGTTCGGATTTGAGTATCGTTGTCAAGCGAGCTCACTCTCGACCCCGACACCCGCGCCGATAGATTCCGGCCGGTTCCCCCTCTCGCGGAGTCCCCGATGCGTCTCGGTTCCCTTGCCCTCCTGACCCTGGTGGCGGCCTGCGGTTCCTCCGGTCAGGGAAGCGCTCCAGCGGCGCCCGCCCCCGCCGGCGCCTCCCCCGCCTCCGCCGGCGCCTGCCCGCTCGAGCGCGGCACCATGGTCCTCAACACCAGCTTCTCCAGCAGCGGCGAGCGCGCCGGGATCGTGCTCCAGCCCGGCTGCGTCTACTGGGCCACCACCGACGTCGGCGGCGTCCAGCTGACGCTCCGCCCGCGCGTCTCGGGCACCGCCATGCCCTACATGGCGCAGCAGATGGGGGCCGGCGTGGCGGGCGGCGTGACCTACGAGATCCGCGCCAACGTCGGCGGCGAGTACGAGATCTGGGCCACCGGCATGCGGGCCGGCAACCCGGTCAAGGTCGAGGTCACCGTCCGCGGGTCGCTCGGCAAGTCGCAGTGATGAGCACCTCCCGGCTCGAGGCGTTCAGCGACGGCGTCCTGGCCATCATCATCACCATCATGGTCCTCGAACTGCGGGTGCCGCACGGCGCCGCCCTCGGGGACCTGACCCCCCTCATCCCCGTCTTCCTCAGCTACGTGCTGAGCTTCGTCTACCTCGGCATCTACTGGAACAACCACCACCACCTCCTCCACATCACGAGCCGGGTGAGCGGCGCCGTCCTCTGGGCCAACCTCCATCTCCTCTTCTGGCTCTCGCTCATCCCCTTCGTCACGGCGTGGATGGGGGAGAACCACTTTGCCCGCACCCCCGTGGCGCTCTACGGGGTCGTCCTCCTGATGGCGGCCATCTCGTACACGATCCTGGTGCGCGCCGCCCTCCGCGTGGAGGGCCCCGACTCGCTCCTGGCCCGGGCCATCGGGATGGACCGGAAGGGCAACCTCTCGCTGGCCCTCTATGTCCTGGCGATCGCCGCGGCGTTCGTCGTGCCGCTCGCCTCGGGCCTCCTCTACGTGACCGTCGCCCTCATCTGGCTGGTGCCCGACCGCCGGATCGAGCGGGTGCTCGGCATCCACCACCCCGGGGCACACCATGCCCCCTGACCGGTCCGCGAGGCCGGCCGTAGCTCGGGTTGATCCCGCGCCACCCACCCCGGGCGGCGCACCACCCCGCAACCAAGGGGAGCTGCCATGGGTACCCAGAGCCTGATCGTCTTCCTCATCATCGGCGTGCTGGCCGGCTTCCTGGCGGGCAAGATCATGAAGGGCGCCGGGTTCGGCCTCTTGGGCGACCTGGTGCTCGGCGTCGTCGGCGCCTTCCTCGGCGGGTGGGCGTTCGGCCTCCTGGGGCTCTTCCCGGCCGGCCTCCTCGGCACCCTGATCACCGCCACCGTCGGCGCGATGCTCGTCCTCTTCCTGATCCGGCTCATCAAGAAGGCCTGATCCGGGTTCCCCCTCTCCATTTCTATGGAGAGGGGGACAGGGGGTGAGGTGGACGCGGAGGGTCGGTCGGGGGCATCTTTCGGGCCTCCACCGACCCCCTTTTCACGGGTGTTCCAATGAAGACGCAGGGCCAGACCTCAGACGTCCTCTTCCTGTCCGGCTCCCGGACCGGATTCGGCAGTTTCGGCGGCACCCTCAAGGACTTCACCGCCACTTCCCTCGGCGTCGTCGCCGCCCAGCACGCCATCGGCAAGGCCGGGGTCGAACCCGGCGCGGTGGACCACGTCGTCTTCGGCAACGCACTCCAGACCAGCGCCGACGCCATCTACCTGGCCCGGCATGTGGCGCTGCGCGCCGGCCTCCCGATCGAGACGCCCGCCGTCACCGTCAACCGCCTGTGCGGCAGCGGCTTCGAGTCCATCATCCAGGGGGCGCAGCAGATCCTGCTCGGCGAGTCGGCCATCGTGCTGGCCGGCGGTGCGGAGTCGATGAGCCAGGCGCCGCACGTGGTGCGGGGCGCGCGCTGGGGACTCCGCCTCGGGCCCGCGCCGCCGTTCGAGGACCTGCTCTGGGAGTCGCTCAAGGACCCGCAGTGCGGCTTTTCCATGGCGGAGACCGCCGAGAACCTGGCGGACAAGTACCAAATCAGCCGCGCGGAGGTGGACGCCTACGCGCTCACCAGCCAGCAGCGCGCCAAGGCGGGGTGGGACGGTGGCGCCTTTGCCGATGAATTGGCGCCGGTCCCCATCCGCAATCGCAAGACGAAGCAGGACGAGCCCTGGGCGCTGGACGAGCACATGCGCCCCGACACCACCGCCGACGGGCTGGCCAAGCTGCCGCCCTACTTCAAGAAGGACGGCGTGGTGACGGCCGGGAACGCCTCGGGCATCTGCGATGGCGCGGCGGCGGTGGTGATCGCCTCCGAGGCGGCCGCCAAGGGGCGGAAGCCGATCGGCCGCCTGGTGGCGTGGGGCATCGCGGGGGTGGAGCCCAAGTACATGGGCATCGGCCCGGCGCCGGCGGCGCGGAAGGCGCTGGCCAAGGCGGGCATGACGCTCGACCAGATGGACCTGGTCGAGGTGAACGAGGCCTTCAGCGCGCAGTACGTGGCGGTGGAAAAGGAGCTCGGCCTCGACCGCGCCCGCACCAACGTGCACGGCGGCGCCATTGCCATCGGGCACCCGCTGGCCGCCAGCGGCACCCGCATCACCCTGCACCTCCTTCACGCGCTCCGCCGGGCCGGCAAGCGGTACGGCCTGGGCAGCGCCTGCATCGGCGGCGGGCAGGGTGCCGCCGTCCTCGTCGAGGCCTTCCCGGCCTAGGAGCCCCCGATGCCGTTCACGCTGATGGCCCTCGTCATTGCGGTGGCCTACTCCTTTGCCAGCCTGCGCGTGCTCAAGCAGTACGAGCGCGGGGTGGCGTTCTTCCTCGGCCGGTATTGGGGCACCAAGGGCCCGGGGCTCTTTTTCCTCCCCGCCGGCCTGGCGCACCTCAAGCGGGTGTCGCTGCGCGTCATGGCGCTCGACATCCCGCCGCAGGACGTCATCACCCGCGACAACGTCTCGGTCAAGGTCAACGCCGTGCTCTACATGCGGGTAGCCAGCCCCGAGCGCGCGGTGATCGAGATCGAGGACTACCTCTACGCCACGAGCCAGCTGGCGCAGACCACCCTCCGCGCCGTCCTGGGCGAGGTGGAACTCGACGACCTCCTCAGCGACCGCGAGAAGATCAACTCGGTGCTCAAGGACATCATCGACAAGCGCACCGACGACTGGGGCATTCACGTCTCCGCCGTCGAAGTGAAGGACGTGGACCTGCCGGAGCAGATGAAGCGTGCCATGGCCCGGCAGGCGGAGGCGGAACGGGAGCGGCGGGCCAAGGTCATCGCGGCGCAGGGCGAGCTGCAGGCGTCGGAGACGCTGGCGCAGGCGGCGCGCACCCTGGCCACCGAACCCAGCGCCATCCAGCTGCGCTACCTGCAGACCGTCACGGAGATCGCGGCCGAGAACAACTCGACCACCATCTTTCCGCTGCCGATCGACCTCATCAAGCCGTTCCTGCAGTCGGCGGAGGCGCGCGCCGCGGCGGCCGGGGCGCCGCCCGCGCCCGGCGCCCCGCCGGCGCTCCCGGCCCCCGACCTGCTGGCGGGGCTCCCGCGCATCGAGGCGGCGAAGAAGGACCCGGCCTGAGGCGCGATGCCCGACCTTCCCGCGCGGATTGACCGCGCCGCGCTCGAGCGCATCGTCAAGCGGGCCGCGGAGCTCCAGACCGGCGAGCGCGACCCCGGCGAGGAGCTGACCGAGGAGCAGGTGCTGGCGCTGGGGCGCGACGTGGGGATTCCCGCCCGCTACCTGCAGCAGGCGCTCATCGAGGAGCGGGTGCGCGCCGAGCCCGCCGAGGCGCGCTGGCTCGACCGCACGGTCGGCAGCGCCACCGTGGCCGCCGACCGGGTGGTGCTCGGCACGCCCGCGCTCCACGAGCAGGCGCTGCTCGACTGGATGGACCGCACCGAGCACCTCGTGGTGCAGCGGCACCAGGAGGGGCGGGTCACCTGGGAGCAGATGGGCGGCTTCCAGGCGGCGCTCCGGATGTCGGCGGCGGCGCTGGGCGGCGGCCCCCGCGCCATGCTGGGCCGGGCAGGGGGCGTGGCCGCCACCATCACGCCGCTCGAGGCGGGCTACTGCCACGTGCAGCTCACCGCCGACCTCCGCGCCTCGCGCGCCGCCTTCGTGGGGGGCGCGGCCGCCTTCGTCTCGGTCGGGGCGGCGGCCACCGCCATCCTCGGCGTCCTCGGCGCGTTTGCCCCGATCCTCCTCCTGCCCCTCCCGGCGGCGCTGGCCGCTGCCTACGGCGTCACCCGGCCCTTTGCCGGCGTGGCCGAGCGCACGCGGATGGGGCTCGAGCGGGCGCTGGACCACCTCGAGCGGCGCGGCGGGCGGGCCGAGGTGGAGCCGCCCCGCAACAGCATGATCACCTCGCTTGTGCAGGAAGTGCGCAAGGCGCTCAAACCCTGAACCAACCGGAACGAACGACCATGGCAGAGATCAAGAAGGTGGGCGTCCTCGGCTGCGGCCTGATGGGCAGCGGCATTGCCCAGGTGGCGGCCACCGCCGGCTACACCACCGTCGTGCGCGACGTGAGCGACGCCGTGATGGCCAAGGGGAAGGCCGGCATCGTGAAGTCGCTCGACAAGTTCGTCGAGAAGGGCAAGATGCCCCAGGCCGACCGCGACGCCGCCCTCGGGCGGCTCTCCTACGTGACCGACGTGAAGGCGCTCAAGGACTGCGACATCGTGATCGAGGCGGTCACCGAGGATCTCGAGCTCAAGAACGCGCTCTGGAAGGAGCTCGACGGGCTCTGCCCCGCGCACACCCTCTTTGCCAGCAACACCTCGAGCCTCACCATCGCGGCGATGGCCTCCGCCACCGCCCGCGCCGACCGCTTCGTGGGGCTCCACTTCTTCAACCCCGTCCCGCTGATGCAGCTGGTGGAGGTCGTGCGCACCGTCACCACCAGCACCGCCACCTTCGAGCGCGCCCTGGCCTTCGGGAAGAGCCTCGGCAAGGAGGCGGTGGCGGCCAAGGACAACTCGGGGTTCATCGTGAACCTGCTGCTGGTGCCCTACCTGCTGGACGCCATCCGCGCGCTGGAGACCGGGGTGGCGAACACGGTGGACATCGACAACGCGATGAAGCTGGGCTGCGGCTACCCGATGGGCCCGCTCACCCTGCTCGACTTCGTGGGCAACGACACCACGTTCAAGATCGCCGAGATCATGTTCGCCGAGTACCGCGAGAAGCGCTACGCCCCGCCGCCGCTCCTCAAGCGGATGGTGATGGCCGGCCTCTACGGCCGGAAGAGCGGGAAGGGCTTCTACGACTACTCCGCCAATCCGCCGGTGCCGGTGGACCTCGGCCTCTAGCCTCCAACCCCGGGACGCCCGATGCTGCTCTCCCTGCTCCTCCACGGCGACGCCGCCCCCGCCACCGGCTGGTTCGGCTACGACGCCGCGCGCTTCCACGCCGTCTTCAACGACTTCCCGCCCGCCCTGCTCGTGGTGGGCGTCCTCTTCGAGGTGGCCTACCTGCTCACCAGGCGGGAGAGCCTCCGGAGCGCGTCGTTCTGGACGCTCGTCGTCGGCGCGGTGTCCACCCTCAACGCCATCCTGACCGGGCTCAAGGCGGAGGACTCGATCCAGCACGGGCAGGCCATCCACGAGATCATGGAGGTCCACGAGCGGCTGGCGTGGGTCACCCTCGGCATCTTCGGGGTGATCGCCCTCTGGCGCATCGTGCGGGAGTCGAAGATGGCGCGCGGCGAGCGGTGGATGCTGGTGGCGGTGGGGGTGGTGGGGCTGGGCGTCCTGACGGCGGCGGGGCGCGAGGGGGGCGAACTGGTGTTCGACCACGCCGCGGGAATGACCACCGAGGCCATGGAGGCGGAGATCAAGAACCGCGCGGGCGGCCACGAGCACGCCGCCGGCGAGGAGCACGAGCACGACGACGCGGCGCCGGCCACCGCCGACAGCGCGGCGGCTCCCGACTCCCTCGCGGCGCCCGCCGCCGATTCCGCCGCGCCCAAGCCGACCCACACCCACGCGCCGGGCACCCCGCCGCACAAGGACTAGGGTGAGCCTCCGGGTGCGCGGCCGCGCGGTCTGGGCGCTCCTCGTCATGGGGGCGTGCCAGCCGAACACCACGCGGCCGGCGTTCGGGCCGCTCCCCACGGCGCCGCAGGCGGTGGTGGACCTCGAGGTGGGCGACGCCACCACGAAGCTGGCGGAGGCGCTCAAGGCCGACACCATCCCGGTGAGCCGGGTCGCGCCGCGCGACGGGTACCTGGAGACGGGGTGGTTCGTGCCGGGGAGCGGAGCGCTGACCGAGGCGTGGCCACTGGGCGACAGCGTGGTGCGGGTGCGGGCGTGGGTCAACGCCTACGGGCACGACCGCGCGTCCATCACGGTGGAGACGGCGCTCCGCCCGCTGGCCAACCCGTCGCTCCCGCCCCGGGAGCTGGACCGCCAGGCCTCCGACAGCAATCCCGCCGCCATCCGCGTGGCGCGGGTGCTCGACGCCTTGGCGCTCCGCTATCCCGTGCCCGGCGCCGCCCCGCCACCGGCACCACCCAAGCCCGCGGGCGTGACGCCCGACTCCACCACCCCCGCGCCACCCGACTCCGCGGCACCGGCGGGCCAGGTCATCGAAAAGAAACGGCCCCCGATCCCGCCGGGAGCCAAATAGACCAACTCGGTCGTACTGCGGGCCGTCGGGCTAATGAACTGAATTCACGAAAGCACGAAAGAACGAAAACACGAAATGAAAACGGCGGGGAAAACAGACGAGGGAGGGTCGGAGGTGAGGGAGCTTCGGAATTGTGGTTGATTGTTAGGGTGCCCTTTCCCTTTTCTCCTTCCGCCCCCTTTTCTCTCTTCTCTTTTCTCTTTTCTCCCCTCCAAGTCCTTAAGTCCCCAAGTCCCTAAGTCCTCACGAACGTCCGCACCCACTCCTCCAATTGCACCAAATCGAGTCCCGCGTCCTTGCAGGGGCCCGCGGGCAGCGTCATCGTGAGCCCCAGGACCGGCACGCGGCCCGCCACGTCGTGGAGGCCGCTCACCATGTCCCGCTCGCAGGCCACCGCCACCACGGCGCGGGGACGGCGCTCCTTGATGACGCGCCGGGCCAGCTGGCCCCGCGTGGCCACGAACACCGGCACCTCGTACTTGCCCGAGAGCGCCAGCACGCCGTCGAGCGCCGGCTTCGAGAGACAGCGGGGAATGAGCAGCAGCAGTTCCCCCTTGCCCACCGCCCGCGCCCGCACCACCGCCAGCGCGTTGTACACCTTGACCGCCGCGTTCTCCACCCAATCGCGCCAGCCGAAGCGGTCGGCCACCCGCGAGGTGACCCGCATCAGCCGGAGGAACAGCCCCCGCTCGGCGAGGGCCGCCGGGAGGAGCGAGCGGCCCGCCAGGTAGCTCACGAGGATGAGCCCCCACCAGAGCCATGCGGCGCCGGCCACCACGCCGAGCGCAATCCAGAGGAACTTCGGCAGGCCAGGGAGCAGGAGGCCGATGCGGGGATGGAGGAGGTAGAGCGCCAGCGACACGACGCCCAGCGCCGCCGCGAGCCCCGCCGCCGACCAGAGGAAGAAGAGGCGGGGCGGGGAGTCGTAGTTGCCCTGGTTGGGGAGGGGCCGGCCGTCCCACTCGTCCCACTCGTGGCCGAGGCGGCGGTCCACGTCGATGTGGATCAGCTGGGGCTTGGCGGTGCCGGACATGGGTTCCGAAGATAGCCATCGGGCCCGCGGTTCGCTTGGCGGGCGCGGGCCGGGGCCATACGTTTCGCCCATGCCAGTGCCTCCCCGCCTGACCGGCCCCTTCCGCACCGATGCGCGCGCCCGCGCGGCCTACGCCGAGGGGGCGGGGATCTACCGGATCGTGCCGGCGGCGGTGGCGGTGCCCGCCTCGGTGGCCGACCTCCAGCGCCTGGTGCGCTGGGCTGCCGCCACCGGCACGGCCCTGGTGCCGCGGGGCGCCGGGAGTGCCATGGGCGGTGGCAACGTGGGCGACGGCGTGTTGGTGGACCTCACCGAGCTGGCCCCCGCGCGCCTCAAGGTGTACGCCGCCGCGCGGCGCGCCGTCGCGACCGCGGGCGTCACCGCCCAGGCACTCGACGGCGCGGCGCGTGAGCACGGCCTCCGCTTTCCTCCACTCCCCTCGAGCCAGCGCTGGGCCACCCTCGGCGGAATGGCCGCCACCAACGCGGCCGGCGCCTCCGCGGTGCGGAGCGGCAGCGTGCGGCCGTGGATCCAGGCGCTCGAGTGGGTGGGCGCCGACGGCGAGCTCCGCCGCTGGCGTCGCGGCGAGGCGCCCGCCGGCCGCTGGGCCGCGCTCGCTGAGCGCATCAGGTCCGCCGAGCCCGCCATCCGGGCGCATTTCCCCCGCGTGCGGAAGAACTCCTCCGGCTACGCGGTGGACGCCGTCCTCGATTCCGGCGACCTCCTCGATCTGCTCATCGGCTCCGAGGGCACGCTCGGCTTCGTGACCGCCCTCGATTGCCGGCTGGAGCCGGTGCCCGCCGCCTCCGCGGGGCTCCGGATTTCGCTCCGCACCCTCGACGACCTGGCCGACGTGGTCACTGCCCTCCTCCCCCTCCGCCCCGCCGCCCTTGAGCTCCTCGACCGCACCTTCCTGGCGCTCGTGGAGCACCCGACCCCGGCTGAGGCCGTGCTCCTGGTCGAGTTCGAGCGCGCCACGGAGGCGGCAGCCCGCGGGGCGGTGGGCGACGCCGTCCGCGCCGTGAGCGCCTGGACCAGCGAGGTGGACACGGCGGTGACGCCCGAGGAGTCGGCCGAGCTCTGGGAGCTCCGCCACGCGGCGAGCCCGATCCTGGCCCGGCTCCCCGACACCCACCGCTCGATGCAGGTCATCGAGGATGGCGCGGTACCGCTGGCCCGGCTGGCCGATTACATCCGCCTCGTCCGCGGCGTCACCGCCATGCACGACCTCGGCGCCGTCATCTTCGGCCACGCCGGCGACGCCAACGTACACGTGAACCTGCTGGTGGACACCACGCGCCCGCGGTGGGAGCAGGCGGTGGAGGCGGTGCTCCGCGAGGTGAGCGAGGGGGTGGCGCGCCTCGGCGGCACCCTGAGCGGCGAGCACGGCGACGGCCGGCTGCGGGCACCGGCGCTCGAGGCGGTGTTCGGCGCGGAGCTCGTGGCCCTCTTCCGCGACATCAAGGCCACATTCGACCCGGCGGGCCTCCTCAACCCCGGCGTCAAGCTGGCCGCCGCCGGGAGTGCCGCGGCGATCGGCCGGCTCAAGGTGGGGCGTGCGGCCGCCGCCATTCCCCCTGACATTGCCGCCGCCCTCCGCGACATCGAGCGCTCGGGCGGCTACGCCCGGCCGCGCCTGGAGCTGGCCCAGTGAAGCAGTACCTCGACCTCCTGAACCGGATTCTCGAGACCGGCGCGGAGAAGTCCGACCGGACCGGCACCGGCACCCGGAGCGTCTTCGGCCACCAGCTCCGGTTCGACCTGGCGGCAGGATTCCCCGTGGTCACCACCAAGAAGCTCCACCTCAAGTCGATCATCGTGGAGCTCCTCTGGTTCCTCCGGGGCGACACCAACGTCCGCTTCCTCCGGGAGCACGGCGTGTCCATCTGGGACGAGTGGGCCGATCCCGCGGGCGAGCTGGGCCCGGTGTACGGCTACCAGTGGCGCTCGTGGCCTACCCCCGACGGGCGGCACGTGGACCAGATGGCGGCGGTGCTGGAGGAGATCCGCCGGAACCCCGACTCCCGCCGGCTCCTCGTCAGCGCCTGGAACGTGGCCGACGTGCCGAAGATGGCGCTGGCGCCCTGCCACGTCCTCTTCCAGTTCTACGTGGCCGACGGCCGCCTCTCCTGCCAGCTCTACCAGCGGAGCGCCGACGTCTTCCTTGGCGTGCCGTTCAACATCGCCTCCTACGCCCTCCTGACCCACATGGTGGCCCAGGTGTCGGGGCTCAAGCCGGGGGAGTTCATCCACACCTTCGGCGACGCCCACCTCTACGCCAACCACCTCGACGCCGCCCGGCTGCAGCTGAGCCGCGCGCCGCGCCCCCTCCCGATCCTCAAGCTCAACCCCGGGGTCCGGTCGCTCTTCGACTTCCGCCCCGAGGACATCGAGGTGCTGGGCTACGACCCGCATCCCCACATCCCCGGCAAGGTGGCGGTCTGACGCTCTCGCTCGTGGTGGCGGTGGCCGAGAACGGCGTCATCGGGCGGGACAACGCCCTGCCGTGGCGGCTCTCCGCCGACCTCCGCCGCTTCAAGGCGCTCACCCTGGGGCACCCCGTCATCATGGGTCGGAAGACGTGGGACTCGATCGGAACGGCGCTCCCCGGGCGGCGGAACCTGGTGGTGAGCCGGAACCCCACCCTCCAGACGCCAGGGGCGGAGCGGGTGGCGAGCCTCGAGGCGGCGCTCGCCGCCGCGGCCGCGGGGCCCGGCGCCGAGGAGGTGTTCGTCATCGGCGGGGCCGAGCTCTACCGCCAGGCGATGCCCCGGGCCGAACGGATCTACCTGACGCTGGTGCGGGCAAGGCCGGAAGGGGATGTCCGGATTGAGATCCCAGGCGAGGGGTGGACCCTTGCTTCCGCCGAATCGCACCCAGCCGACGAGCGGAACCAGTTTCCCATGGAGTTCAGGACGTACGAGAGGGACTTGAGGACTTGAGGACGTGGGACTTGGAGGGGAGAAAGGGCGCAGGAGAAAGGAGGGGTTCCAGTTCGTCGGAGCGCCTCCTTTCTCTTTTCTCCTTCCGCCCCTCCAAGTCCCTCAGTCCCTTTCTCCTTTGCCAGCCGGCTCGGCGCAACGAAGTCGGCCCGAGTTCGAAAAAATCTATTGTGCTCCGCTCCCCTTTTTCTTAATTTGGTATCCGACAACGCGATGGGCCGCGGCTCGCCTCAACTCCGTGGCGGCCTTTTTTGTCGGGGGACTGTTTGGGAGTTCGGATAGGACTCGCCTACAACCTGAAGCCTCAAGCCGCAGCCATCGCTGGGGGAGACTTCGCCTCCCCGGCCAGTCGCAACACCGCCCTCCGCTCACTCCGCACCGACCTCGAGCAGCCCGACCTCTACGCCGAGTGGGACGAACCCGGCACCATTGACGCCGTCGCGCACGCGCTCGGCGCCCTCGGCACCGTCATCCGCCTCGAGGCCGACGCCACCTTTCCCGAGCGGCTCCGCGTGGCGCACCCCGACTTCGTCTTCAACATCGCGGAGGGGCTCTATGGCCCCAACCGCGAGGGGCACGTCCCCGCCATCTGCGAGTTCTACGGCATTCCCTACCACGCCTCCGACCCGCTGGCCCTCGGCCTGGCCCTCCACAAGGGCCGCACCAAGGAGGTCCTCCAGGTCCGCGGCGTCCCGACCGCGCCCTTCCGCCTGGCGGAGTCGGTGGCCGATGCCGAGGGGTGCACCCTCCCCTTCCCCGTCTTCGTCAAGCCGGCGTGCGAGGGGTCGGGCAAGGGAATCACCGTGGACAACCTCTGCCCCGACCGCGCCCACCTGGTGCGCCGGGTGGCCGCGCTTCTCGACACCTACCGCCAGCCGGTGCTGATCGAGGCCTGGCTCCCGGGGGCGGAGTTCACCGTGGCCATCCTGGGCAACGGCCCCGAGGCGCGCTGCCTCCCGATCGTCGGGATGCACTACGACAGCCTCCCCGAGGGCGCCCCCCCGATCTACGGCTACGAGGCCAAGTGGATCTGGGACACCCTCGACAACCCGCTCGACATCTACGAGTGCCCCGCCCCGATCCCCGAGGCGCTCGCCGAGCGGATCCGCGCGGCGGCCCTCGGCGCCTACCACGCCATCGGCTGCCGCGACTGGTGCCGGGTGGACGTCCGCTGCGACGCGCAGGGCGCGCCGATGGTGGTGGAGCTCAACCCCCTGCCGGGCATCCTCCCCGACCCCAAGGACAACTCCTGCTTCCCCAAAGCGGCGCGGGTGGCGGGAATGGACTACGACGAGCTCATCCAGACGGTGGCCGACATCGCCTGGCGGCGGATCTCGGGGCAGCGGCTCCTGGCGGAGGTGGCGGCGTGAGGGTGGCCATCCTGCATGACGGCGGCTCCGATGAGTGGAGCGCCGCCGATGTGGCCGCCGTCATGGGCAACATCCGGGAAATCGACGGCATCCTCCGCGCGGCCGGCCACGCCACGGAGCAGGTGCCGGTCTACCTGGCGGACCTCGGCTGGCTCGACCGCTGCCAGCGGGCCGACCTCGTCTTCAACCTCTGCGAGGGCATCAACGGCCACTCGCGGTTCGAGGACTACGTGGTGGCGGCGCTGGAGCTGGTCCGGGTGCCCTTCACCGGCTGCCGCTCGTGGCCCATCACCATCTGCCACCGGAAGCACGTGGCCAACACCCTCCTCCGCGAGGCGGGGGTGCCGGTGCCGGCCTTCGCGCTGGTGCACGAGCCGGTGGTGCCGCTGGGGGTCCGCTTCCCGGTCATCGTGAAGCCCTCGATGGAGGACGCGAGCGTCGGCATCGACGAGGGCTCCGTCTGCCACACCCCGGCGGCGCTCCTCGAGCGGCTGGCCAAGGTCACCACCACCTGGGAAGACGTGCTGGTGCAGGAGTACGTGGCGGGCCGCGAATTCAACGTGGGGTTCGTGGGGGGCACGGCGCTCCCCTTGAGCGAAATCGACTTCACCGGGCTCGCCGAGGGGATGCCGCCGATCGTCACGTATGCGGCCAAGTGGACCCCCGGCTCCGAGTACGACCGGCACACGATTCCCGTCTGCCCCGCCAAGGTGGATGGCGAGGCCGCCCAGAAACTGGTCCGCGTTGCAGAACGCGCGTGGCGCACCATGGCAAAGTGCGAGGGGTACGGGCGGGTGGACATTCGGCTCGATGCCGAGGGCACGCCCTGGGTGCTCGAGGTGAACCCCGACCCCGATCTCTCGAGTGATGCGGGGCTGGCGCGGATGGGCCGGGCCCACGGGTGGGACTACCCGACGCTGGTGTTGCGGGTGGCGGAGGAGGCGCTGGAGCGAGGGCGGGTGGCGCTGGCCGAGGGCGCGCTCTCGGGGCGGGTCACCTCGTGACGCGCACCGCGGTGGACACCCGGCTCCGGCCGCTGACGGCCGCCGATCGGCCGGCGCTCGAGGCCATCACGCGCTCCACCGACCTCTTCCGCGCCGACGAGGTGCCGGTGGCGCTCGAGGTGTTCGATGCCGCGGTGGCGGGGAGCCCCGACTACACCGCGCTCGGCATCGAGGCCGAGGGGCGGCTGGCCGGCTGGATTTGCTGGGGGCCTACCCCCTGCACCCTCGGCACCTGGGATCTCTACTGGATGGCGGTGGACCCGGCGCTCCACGGGCTGGGGCTCGGCACCGTGCTGGTCCAGGAGATGGAGCGGCGGCTCGCGGGCCGCGCCCGTCTCATCGTCGTCGAGACGGCGGGGCGGGCCGATTACGCGCCCACCCGCGCCTTCTACGAGGCCCGCGGCTATCGGGCCGTGAGCTCGGTCCCGGACTTCTACGCCCCGGGCGACGACCAGGTGACGTACGTGAAGTACCTCGCGGCCCCCGTATCAACCTGAGGATGGGGTAACGGCATGGAGACTTGGCAGGAAGTCCTGCGTAAGAACTCGATCGCGTCGCTCGACACGCTGGCCACCCGGTTCGGCGCCGAGAATTTCCCCGAGCTCGACCGGCTCCGCCTGGCGGCGGAGAACTTCGAGTTCCGGATCTCGCCGGCGATGGTGGACCTCATCAAGTCGCCCGACGACCCGATCTGGCGGCAGTACGTGCCGACGGTGCAGGAGCTCGAGGTGCACGACGGCATCGTGGACTCGCTCAACGAGGACGCCGACAGTCCCGTCCCCAACATCACGCACCGGTATCCCGACCGGGCGCTCTTCCTGGTGAGCCCCGTCTGCGCCAGCTACTGCCGCTTCTGCACCCGGCGCCGCAAGGTGGGAGATCCCGAGAAGATCCCGATGTCGCAGTTCGAGTCGGCCTTCCAGTACCTGGAGAGCCACACCGAGATCCGCGACGTCATCATGTCGGGGGGCGATCCGCTGCTCCTCAACGACCGGCGGCTCGACGCCATCCTGGCGCGTCTCCGGAGCATCAAGCACATCCAGATCATCCGGATCGGGAGCCGCGTCCCCTGCCACCTGCCGGAACGGATCACGCCGGAGCTCTGCGCCACCATCAAGAAGTACCACCCGGTGTGGATCAACACCCACTTCAACCACCCCGACGAGCTCACGCCGGCGGCGGTCAAGGGTCTCGGCATGCTGGCCGACGCCGGGATCCCGTTGGGCTGCCAGACGGTGCTCCTCCGCGGCGTCAACGACAGCCCCGAGGTGATGAAGCAGCTGATGCACCGGCTGATGATGGCCCGGGTGCGGCCCTACTACATCTACATGGCCGACCAGGTGGCCGGCGCCGAGCACTTCCGCACCAGCGTGCAGACGGGGCTCCAGATCATGGAGGCGCTGCGCGGCTGGACCAGCGGGCTGGCCAATCCGCACTTCGTCATTGACGCCCCGGGCGGCGGCGGGAAGATCCCCCTCCTGCCGGAGTATGTGGAGTCGATGACCGACGAGGAGGTCGTCCTCCGGAACTTCCGGGGCGAGCGCTTCGTGTACCGGCAGCCCTCCGAGGAGGAGGCGCTGGTGGGCGTGGGGCGTCGGACCGACCCGGAATACCTCTTCCAGCCGACGCTGCAACTCAAGAAGCCGGCCAAGCGGGCCAGCAAGTCGCCGAAGCGCAAGCTCGCCTGAGCGCCGCGCACCCGGTGGTGCCCTGCTGGAATCCCGCCCGGCCGTCGCCGGGCGGGATTTTTTCTGGACCAAACTCCCCTCTTGCCGCGCCCCGGTTCGGGATGAACCTTCAGGGTCGGCCCCTTCCGGAGGTTCCCGATGGCGCTCGGCGGCAAGTCGTGGGACGAGTGGATCGCGCAGTACGCCACCAGCCACCAGCACCCCGTCAACCGCTTGTGCCATACCCTCGGGATTCCGATGATTGCCCTCTCGATTCCCCTCTTCCTCGTGGCGCTCGCGGTGCCGGGCTTCTGGAAGTGGCCACTGGCTCTCTTCGTGGTGGGGTGGGGCTTCCAGTTCATCGGCCACGCCTTCGAGGGCAAGCCGCCGGAGTTCTTCAAGGACTGGCGCTTCCTCTTCGTCGGCCTCCGCTGGTGGGGCGCCAAGGTGCGGGGCAAGGCATGACCCAGACCCTCGACCGCCGCGAGCTCCTGGCCCTCCTCGGTGCCTCGGGGCTGGCCGCGCTGGCCTGCCGGGCCGAGCGCCCCCCGCGCACCGGCCGCACTGCGCCCCCCAAGTTCCTCAGCGCCGACCAGGCCGCCTTCGTGGCCGCCGCCGCCCAGTGCATCATCCCCACCACCGACACCCCCGGCGCCGTCGAGGCGGGCGTCCCCGAGTTCGTGGACCTGATCGTGGGCCAGTGGTACGAGCCAAAGGATCAGGCCGCCTTCGTCGAAGGCCTGGCCGCGCTCGACGCCCGGAGCCAGGCCGAGGCCGGCGCCCCGCTGGCGCGGCTCACCCCCGAGCAGCAGGCCGCCTTCCTGGCCGTGGTGGACGCCGAGGCCATCGCCGAGCGGAAGGCCCAGCCGGACGGCCCGACGCCCTTCTGGGTCCGGCTCAAGGGGCTCACCCTCTACGGCTACTACGAGTCCGAGATCGGCGCCCTCGAGGAACTCGGCCGGCCCACCATTCCCGGCCGGTTCGCCGGCTGCGAGCACCTCCCCGCCGCGCGGCCGGGTGCCCTGTGAAGCCCACCACCTACGACGCCATCGTCGTCGGCTCCGGCATCAGCGGCGGCTGGGCCGCCAAGGAACTCACCGAGCGGGGGCTCCGGACGCTGGTGCTCGAGGCCGGCCGGCCCATCGAGCCCACCCGCGACTACGTGGAGCACGTCCCCGCCTGGGAAATGCCCTTCCGCGGCTGGGGCGACCGCAAGGCGCTGGAGCAGAACCAGCCGGTCCAGAAGACCTGCTACGCCTGCGACGAGTGGGGGAGCAAGTTCTTCGTCAACGACCGCGAGAACCCCTACACCACCCCCGGCGACGAGCCCTTCCGCTGGATCCGCGGGCGGCAGGTGGGCGGGCGCTCCATCATGTGGGGCCGGCAGGTGTACCGCTGGAGCGACCTCGACTTCACCGCCAACCTCAAGGACGGCCACGGCACCGACTGGCCGATCCGCTACGCCGACATCGCCCCCTGGTACAGCCATGTGGAGCGGTTCATCGGGGTGAGCGGCGAGTCACTCGGCCTGGCCCAGCTCCCCGACGGCGAGTTCCTCCCGCCGATGCAACTCAATTGCGCCGAGCGGCAGGTGCGCGAACGGCTGGCGGGGGCGTTCGGCGGGGAGCGGGTGCTGACCATCGGCCGCTGCGCCATCCTGACCCAGGACCACAACGGCCGGAAGGGCTGCCACTACTGCGGCCCCTGCGAGCGGGGGTGCATCACCCACTCCTACTTCAACAGCATCGGCTCCACCCTGCCGGCCGCCGCCGCCACGGGGCGGCTCACCCTCCGGCCCCACAGCGTGGTGCACAGCGTCATCTACGACCCGAAACAGGGCCGCGCCACGGGCGTGCGCGTCATTGACGCAGAATCCATGGAGCCGCTCGAGTTCCAGGCGCGGGTCATCTTCCTCTGCGCCTCGGCGCTCGAGTCCACCCGGATCCTCCTCCACTCGACCAGCGCCGACTTCCCCAACGGGCTGGCCAATTCCAGCGGCCAGCTGGGCCGGAACCTGATGGACCACACCATGGGCGGCGGGGCCAGCGGCACCATTCCGGGCCATGAGTCGGAGTGGATCTACGGCAACCGGCCCAACGGCATCTACCTTTCCCGCTTCCGCAACGTGACGCGCCCGCACCCCGGCTTCCTCCGCGGGTACGCGTTCCAGGGGGGCGGGAGCCGGAGCGGCTGGGGACGGGGGAGCTCGACGGTGGGCATCGGCGCGGCGTTCAAGGCGTCGCTCAAGGAGCCGGGGCCCTGGCGCTTCGGCTTCTACGGCTTCGGTGAGTGCCTGCCCAACCCCGAGAACTATGTGGAGCTCGACCCCGAGGTGAAGGACAAGTGGGGCATCCCCGCCCTCCGGATCCACTGCCGCTGGCGCGAGAACGAGCGCGCCATGCTCCAGGACATGGCGGTCACCGCCGCCGAGATGCTCGAGGCGGCCGGCGCCACCGATGTGAAGTCGTACGTCGAGGACAACCCCCCGGGGCTCACCATCCACGAGATGGGGACGGCCCGCATGGGCCGCGACCCCGCCACCTCCGTCCTCAACGCCCACAACCAGGCCCACGACGTGAAGAACCTCTTCGTGACCGACGGCGCCTGCATGGCGTCGTCCGCCAACCAGAACCCATCCATTACCTACATGGCGCTCACCGCCCGCGCCGCCGACTACGCCGTGGCAGGCCTCACCCGCGGGGAGCTCTGATGGCCAGCCGACGGGAGTTTGTGGGCGCCGCGGGCGCCGCCGCCCTCGCGCTGGCCGCCCGCCCCGCGTGGGCCCTCCCCGCCGGCGGCGCCCGGCTCAAGACCCTCGGCGTCCAGCTCTACACCGTGCGCGACGCCCTCAAGGCCGACTTCGACGACACCCTCCGCCGGGTGGCGGCCCTCGGGTACCGGGAGGTGGAATTCGCGGGGTACATGGGCAGGACCCCCGCCCAGGTGAAGGCCTCCCTCAAGGCCGCCGGGCTCACCGCCCCCGCCACGCACCTCTCGCTCGAGGAGGTCGAGCAGCAGTGGGGGCCCACGGTCAAGGCGGCGCACGGCATCGGCATCCAGTACCTGGTGGTGCCGTGGATCGACGCCGACCAGCGGAAGACCCTCGACGACTACCGCCGCGTGGCCGACACTTTCAACCGCCTGGGCAAGCAGGCCCGCGCCGAGGGGCTGCGGTTTGCCTACCACAACCACGCCTTCGAGTTCGCCAGGATGGACGGCCAGGTGCCCTACGACGTCCTGCTCGACAATACCGACCCGTCGCTGGTGGAGTTCGAGATGGACCTCTACTGGACCATCGAGGGGGGCGGCAACCCGCTGGCGTATTTCGCCAGGTACCCGGGCCGCTTCCCGCTGGTCCACGTGAAGGACCGCACCGCCGGCGGCCAGATGGTGGACGTGGGGGCGGGCGCCATCAACTGGGGCGCCATCTTTGCCTACCGGAAGGAGGCCGGCATCCGGCACTATTTCGTGGAGCACGACGAACCGAAGGATCCCTTCGCCAGCCTCGCGGCGAGCTACGACTACCTCCACGCCCTGCGGTTCCAGGATGCCTGACCGCCAGGTGTCCCGCCGGGAACTCCTGGCCGCCTCGCTGGGCGCGGCGGCGCTGGGCGGCCTCGGCGCGACGGGGCCCGCCGAGGCGGCGGCGCTCGGGCCGGCGCGGCGCGGGTCCACCCTCAAGCAGTCGGTGTCGTACTGGCCCTTCGAGTCCATCCCGCTGCCCGAGTTCGCGCGGGAGCTCA
>CAZNLY010000016.1:0-1437 GCA_964574295.1 uncultured Gemmatimonadaceae bacterium | reverse complement strand
TGCATCGAGGGGCTCAACCGGATCAAGGCGCTGGCGGAGGAGACGGGGGTCACCATCTGCATGGAGCTCCTCAACAGCCGGGTGGACCACGCCGACTACATGGGCGACCGCTCCGCCTACGGGGTGTCGGTCGTCTCCGCGGTCAACTCGCCGAGGGTCAAGCTCCTCTATGACATCTACCACATGCAGATCATGGAGGGGGACATCATCCGCACCATCCAGCAGAAGGCCCAGTGGCTCGGCCACTTCCACACCGGCGGCGTGCCGGGGCGCCACGAGATCGACGGCACCCAGGAGCTCAACTACCACGCCATCTGCGAGGCGATCGCGGGGACGGGATTCCAGGGCTACGTGGCACACGAGTTCGAGCCCACGAGGCCGCCGCTGGAGTCGCTGAGGCAGGCGTATGAGATCTGCAGCGTGTGACGCGTCCCCCCTCTCCACATGGTGGAGAGGGGGACAGGGGGTGAGGTGGCGGCAAGGACTTGGGGACTTGGGGACTGAGGGACTTAGAGGGGAGAAAGGAGAAATGGACTTGGAGAAAAGAGGGGCGGAAGGAGAAAGGAGAAAGGGGCGTCTCTGGGTCGGTTGCCTGCTTACGCTGCTGGTGGCCGCGGCACCGGCCGCCTCGGCTCAGCAGGAGAGCACGGTGGTCCTCATCGTCACCGACGGATTCCGCTGGCAGGAGCTCTTCCGCGGCGCCGATTCCGCGCTCGTCAACGCCGAGTACGGCGGGGTGGAGGACACCGCCCTGATCCGGCACCAATTCCTGGTGGGGAGCCCGGAGGCCAACCGCCGCGCGCTGATGCCGTTCCTCTGGGACGTCGTCGCCACGCAGGGCACGCTCTATGGCGATCGCGACGCCGGCAGCACCGCCGTGGTCACCAACGGGCTCAAGTTCAGCTACCCCGGCTACAACGAGATGCTGACCGGCAAGCCCGACCCGCGGATCGACCGGAACGACTACGGCCCCAACCCCAACGTGACCGTCTTCGAGTGGCTCGCCGGCCGGCCGGGCTTCGGCGGCCGGGTGGCCGCCTTCGGCACCTGGGACGCCTTCGCGCCGATCTTCAACCCTGCCCGCGCCACCCGACTCCACCTGCTGGCCGGCTGGGAGCTCCCCTTCCCGGGGGCCACCGACCCCGCTCGGATCCTCCTCGATTCCCTCTACGCCACCACCACGCAGGTCTGGTCGTCGATGCCGTTCGACTCCTACCTCCAGGCCACCGCGATGGAGTACCTCCGCACCGATCGGCCCCGCGCCTTCTACCTGGGCTTCGGCGAGACCGACGAGTGGGCCCACGACGGGCGCTACGATCAGTACCTCCTCTCGGCGCACCGCGTGGACGGCTTCATCCGCGACCTCTGGACCCGGTACCAGGCCGACCCCGCCACCGCCGGCCGCACCACCTTCATCATCACCACCGACCACGGGCG
>CAZNLY010000015.1:48733-50846 GCA_964574295.1 uncultured Gemmatimonadaceae bacterium | reverse complement strand
TCCACCACCCCCTCGACCACGCTGTCGAGGTCGGCGTCGTCGAAGACGATGAACGGCGACTTGCCGCCGAGTTCGAGCGAGAGCTTCTTGCCGCTCCCCGCGGTGGCGACGCGGATGAGCCGCCCCACGTCCGTCGACCCGGTGAACGCGATCTTGTCCACGTCCGGGTGCGCCACCAGTGCCTCGCCGGTGCGTCCGTCACCCGTCAGGACGTTGAGCACGCCCGGCGGGAGCCCGGCGTCGGCGCTCAATTCGGCAAAGAGCAGGGCGCTCAGCGGCGTGAACTCCGCCGGCTTGAGCACCACCGTGTTTCCCGCCGCCAGGGCCGGCGCCACCTTCCAGGCCAGCATCAGGAGCGGAAAGTTCCACGGGATGATCTGGCCCGCCACGCCGACCGGGCCCATCCCGGGCAGCTCGCGATCGAGCAGCTGCGCCCACCCCGCGTGATGGTAGAAGTGCCGCGCCACGAGGGGGATGTCGATGTCGCGGGATTCCCGGATCGGCTTGCCATTGTCGAGGGTTTCCACCACCGACAGGAGTCGCGCGTTGCGCTGGACCGCGCGCGCGAGCGCGTAGAGGTGGCGGGCCCGGCCATGTCCGCCTAGCGCCTCCCACCGCGGCTGCGCCTTGCGGGCCGCACGCACCGCCCGCTCGACGTCCGCCGGGCCGGCCTGGGTCACCCGCGCCAGCGCCCGGCCCGTGCCCGGGTTCACCGTCTCGAAGAGGTCGCCGGGGGGAGTCCAGGCGCCGCCGATGAAGAGCCCGAAGCGCCGCCGCCGCGCCTCGAGCCACGCCTCCGCCGGCTTGGCCGACTCGGGGGCGGGGCCGTAGTCCATCGACGCGAAGATCTCGGGAATGGTGGTCATGGGGTCCCTGTCGGGTGCGGGTCGGCTCACGCCACCGGGTGGCGATGAAACGCCGAGTACCGGCCGGTCACGAAGTACTCGAGCTGGCGCTCGATGTCGGCGAGGAGGCCGCTCGCCCCAAAGCGAAAGAGGCCCGGCCGGAGCCATGGCTCGCCCAGCTCCTCCTTCATCATCGCGAGCCAATCCAGGCTGTCCTTGGCGGTCCGGATGCCGCCGGCGGGCTTGAAGCCCACCCGCACCTCCGTCCGCTCGAGGAACTCCCGGATGGCGCGGACCATCACCAGCCCCACGGGGAGGGTGGCGTTGACGGGCTCCTTGCCGGTGGAGGTCTTGATGAAGTCCGCGCCGGCCATCATCGCCACGAGGCTGGCGCGCGCCACGTTGCGGAGCGTGCCGAGCTCCCCGGTGCCGAGGATCACCTTGACGTGCGCGTCGCCGCAGGCATCCCGGAAGGTCCGGACCTCGTCGTAGAGCGCCTGCCAGTCACCGCCCAGCACGTGGGCGCGCGTCACCACCACGTCGATCTCGTCGGCCCCCGCCTCCACCGAGGCCCGGATCTCCGCCACGCGCTGGGCCAGCGGCGAGAGCCCCGCGGGAAAGCCGGTACTGACCGCGGCCACCGGAATGCCGGTGCCCCGGAGCGCCTCGACCGCCGCGGGCACCATCGCGTGGTAGACGCAGACGGCCGCCACCCGGATCCCGAGACCCTCCGCGCCGAGGGCCGACAGGAGATCCTCCCGGACGGGAGCGCGGGCCTTGGCGCAGAGGCGGCGTACGCGGGCAGGGGTGTCGTCGCCCTGCAGCGTCGTGAGGTCCATCAGGGTGACGGCCCGGAGGAGCCACGCCGCCTGCCACTCCTTCTTGACCGTGCGGCGTCGGGGGAGCGTGGCCGCGCGCCGTTCCACGGCGCTGCGATTGACGCGTGCCGCCCGCACCCACGCCAGGTCGAGCGGCATCCCCGGATTCCGCGGGTGCACGCCCGCGGGGTAGTCGCGCGCAGTCAGGTGGGAGGGAGTGGCGGGGGTCATGACACTCCTGGGGTGGGGGCGCCGGCCGGACAGCAGCCCACCAATAATGCCACCCGCGCGGCAGGTTGGCCACCGTGCCCTCCCTCGGCCCACCGTTGCACAACCGGGGTGCGGGCATAGGTTCAGCAGGGTCGGCGCCGCCTGCGACCGCGCCAAGGAGGGCTTCCATGACCGGCCCCACCACTACACCCGTGGAGATCCTCGCCTCCCGCAAGCCGC
>CAZNLY010000015.1:45651-48633 GCA_964574295.1 uncultured Gemmatimonadaceae bacterium | reverse complement strand
TCCATGACCGGCCCCACCACTACACCCGTGGAGATCCTCGCCTCCCGCAAGCCGCGGGACGACGAGATCGACGTGTACGGACTGACCCACCCCGGCTCGGTCCGGAAGTCGAACCAGGATCATTTTCTCATCTGCTCCCTGCGCCGGGACGTGCACATCCTCGGCACCAGCCTCCCCGAGTCGAGCCGCTGGCCCGCCACGGAGCGCCTGGCCTTCCTGGCGATGGTGGCCGACGGGGTGGGCAGCAGTGAGCAGGGCGGCGAGGCGAGCCGCCTCGCGGTGGAGGGCATCACGGAGTACGTGACCCAGAGCATGCGGGCCTATTACGCCGCCGAGGGGGTGGACGACGAGGGATTCGCCGCGTCCCTGCGCGAGGCCGCCGAGCAGGTGCACGCCGAGCTCGTCAAGCGCGCCAAGGCCGACCCGTCGGGCCGGAGCATGGCCACCACGCTCACCCTGTTCCTCGGCGTCTGGCCCCGGGCCTACCTCCTCCAGCTGGGCGACAGCCGCTGCTACCTCTTCCGCGAGAATCGGTTGACCCAGATCACCCGCGACCAGACCATGGCGCAGGACCTGGTGGACCAGGGCGTGCTCACGCGCGCCGAGGCGCCGCGGACCCGATGGGCGCACGTCCTCTCGAGCGCCATCGGCGGGCACCAGACCGCCCCCGTCGTGACCCGCGTCCAGAGCGTCTGGAACCAGGTCATCCTCCTCTGCAGCGACGGCCTCACGAAGCATGTGCCGGACGAGGCGATCGCCGAGCGGCTGCGCGAAATGACCAGCGCGCGCCAGGCGTGCGAGCAGCTGCTGGCCGACGCGCTGGCCGGTGGCGGAAGCGACAACATCACGATCGTGATTGGCCGGGCGGTGGAGCGGGCCGGGGCCGCGGCCTGACGACCGCGCCGGGAAGTGCGGCGCCCAGGCGCGTCCTGCTCGTCACCTATTCCCCTCCCCGGGCAGGCACCGGCCGGTACACCCGCGAGTTGCTCCATGCCCTCCCCGCCAGCGCCCCCGAATTCCGATACGACCTGCTGCTGCAGAACCTCCCGGGCCCGGCCGACCCCTCGGAATGGCGGGGCCCCCACGGCGAGGCTCCGGACATCCGCGTCCAGCCGAGGCCGCGCTGGGCCAAGCAACGGGGCTACGGCACCGCCTTCCTCCTGAATTCGCTCTACTACTTCCCGCGCCGGCTCCCCGCCGGGTACGACCTGTACCATTTCACGACCCAGATGCTGGGCGCGGGCGCACGGTACGCCCCGCGGTCCGTCGTGACGGTGCACGACCTCGTGGCGCTCCGGGTGCGGGGCAACCATTCCCCGCTCTCGACCTGGCTCCGCCGCCGGCATCTCCCCGCGCTGCGCCAGGCGCGGGGGCTCATCTTCAGTTCCGAGTACTCACGGCGCGACTTCCTCGCGGCCTTCGACTACCCCGAGGAGCGGACCACCGTGGCCCACCTCGGCGTCCAGGCGACCTTCGGCCGCCTCCAGCGCGACGAGGCGCGCTCGCGCCTCGCCCTCGAGCCCGGGCGGCCCGTCCTGCTCCACGTCGGCAGCGAGGAACGCCGCAAGAATGTGGAGACGCTGCTCGACGCCCTCGCCGTCCTGGTACGCCGGTGGCCCGACCTCCTCCTCGTCCGCATCGGCGGGCCAAGCTCGCGCTCGCGCCGTCGCATCGCACGGCACGGCCTCGAACGCCACGTGCGTTACCTCGGCGGGCTTTCCGACGCCGACCTGGGCGCCTGGTACTCGGCCGCGGACCTGTTCGTGTTTCCGAGCACCTACGAGGGTTTCGGGCTTCCCGTCCTCGAGGCGATGCAGATGGGCTGCCCCGTCGTGGCCGCCGACGCCACCTCGATCCCGGAGATCACGGGCAACGCCGCCGTGCTGGTCGGCGATCCGATGGATCCCGACGCCCTGGCCGGGGCAGTCGTATCGGTCCTGGACGACCCGGAGCGCCGCGCCCGGCTCGCCGCGGCCGGCGCCGCCCGGGCCGCCGAGTTCACCTGGGCGCGAACCGCGGCGCGGACCGCGGAGGCATACCGCCGGGCGCTCGGCGCCGCCTGAGCACCCTCGACTTCGGCGGCCGCCCCCGGCATCATTCAGCGTCTCGACACCACCCCCCTCACCCACGCCGCCCATGCCGAACATCGCCGTCTTCCATCCCCAGATCGTCCATTTCATCGTCGTCCTCGGCTTCGTGGGCGTCGGACTGCGCCTCCTGACCCTCGTGGTGCGCACCGAGTGGATTCGCCCCGCGGCCACCCTGACGCTGCTCGCGGCAGCCACCGCCGCGGTGCTGGCGGTCAAGTCGGGCTCGGAGGCCCACGGCCCCGCGGAGCGGATTCCGGGCGCCCGCACGGCGGTGCAGGAGCACGAGGAACTGGGGGAGCGCACCCGGAACATCTTCCTCATCGTGGCGGCGCTGGAGCTCCTGGCGCTCGGGCTCCGGCATCGGGAGAAGGCGCGCCGGCTGGCGCTGGCGGGGTCGGCGGTGGTCGGGGTCGTCGGGGCGTACTTCCTGTTCGAGGCGGCGGAGCACGGCGGGGACGTCGTGTACAGCTACGCGGGCGGCGTCGGCACCCGGTCCGGCAATCCGGACGACGTCAAGCGGCTGCTGGTGGCGGGGCTGTATCACGGCGCCCGCGCCGACCGCGAGGCGGGAGACAGCGCCGCGGCCGCGCGGCTCATCGAGGAACTGGCGCGGCAGATGCCCGACGACTTCGGCGTGAAGATCCTCGCGGCCCGGTCGCTCCTCATCGACCGGCACGACCCCGCGGGGGCCATGGCCGCGGTCAACGCCCTCACCATTCCCCCCGACGACGCCCGCATGGCGTTGCAGGCCGGGCTCCTGCGGAGCGACATCTACGCGGCGCAAGGGTTTCCCGACTCCGCGAGGGCCACGCTCCAGGGGCTCCAGCAGACGTTTTCCGGCAACCCCATGGTCGAACGGGTGACGACCGAGGCCCTCGGCAAGCTGCCGTAG
>CAZNLY010000015.1:26322-45551 GCA_964574295.1 uncultured Gemmatimonadaceae bacterium | reverse complement strand
ATGGTGTTCCTGGCCGGCGCCGACGGGTCGTCCTGGATCTTCGTGCCGCTGGCCCGCTCCATCCCGCGCGTCGTCCAGGAGGCGGTGCTCCCGGCGCAGATCCGGGATCCGATCCTCCTCGACCTGGTCAGCGCGCGGAATCCCGCAGGCCCGCTGGTGGCGGCCGCCCTCGCCGACGCGGCCGACGTCCCGAACCAGGAGGCGTGGCTGGTCGTGTTGCCCGGCCACTCGGGCCTCCTCCCCGATACAACCGGCGCCGCCGGCCGCACCGGCTACCTCCTCCGGGGCGACCCGACCCCCTCCGCGGACTCCGTCGGCCCGGTGGCCGAGGGGCAGGTGATCACCTCCCTCGCGCTGCTGCACCGCCTGCTCACCCATCCCGACGAGCGCGTGGATGCCGTCGGGGTCCTGCAGGCAAGCCTCTTCAACATCTTCGTCGGCAACCTCGACCCCCGGTTCCTCGACTGGCGCTGGCAGGCGGCCCGCACCGCGGGGGGCGTCCACTGGCGCCTGCTCGGCACGTTCCGCGAGACCGCGCTCGCCAACTACAATGGCACCGTGGCGAACCTCTCCCGGCCGCTCCAGCCCGACCTCGTGAGCTTCGGCGCCCGGTATCCGCACGCCCTGGCCGGGTTCCCGGACCAGGCCAGTGTCTACCGATTCCTCCTCGGCGGCCTCGGGCGCGCCACGTGGGACTCCGTCGCCGCGGTGCTGCAGGCCAGCCTCACCGATTCGGCGATCGCCGCCGCGGTGGGCGTCCTGCCCGCGCCCTACCGGGAGCGCGATGGCGAGCGGCTGGCGCGCATCCTCCGTGAGCGCCGCGATCGGCTCCCCGAGGCGGTCGCCCGGCTCTACGGCGCGGTGCGGCGAAACGCCGAGCTGCACGGCACGACGGGGGCGGAGTCGGTGCAGCTCGCCTGGCCGCACCCCGACACGCTCGTCGTGGCGCTCGGCGCCGACCGAAGCACTTTCGTGCGGGAGGAGACGCGGACGCTGACGCTCTTCCTCTGCTCCGGCAGGGACACCCTTCGCCTGGCGGCCGCGGCCGCGCGGGGACCCTCGGTGCGCGTCGTGCCGGGCCCGGGGGCCACCCTCTGGGTGGAGGGAGCTCCGCCCCAGGGGAAGGTGACGGTCTACGGCCAACCCGGCACCGACACCCTCGTCCCACCGACGGTCCTGCCCATTCACCCCACCGTCGTGGCCGACCCGCTCCGGCACCTCGATGCCACGGGCCAGATCCGCTCCGAGGGCACCAAGGGGTTGAGCCCCACGACCTGGTTCGAGATTTCCTCCGGCGTCGGCGTGGCGATCGGGGGCGGAGTGGTGCGGACCGACTGGAAGGGAGCGGCCCGGCCCTACCGGAACCGCCAGACGCTGCGTGCCGCCTACGGCACCGACGCCAACAGCATGGCCGTCGAGTACCTCGGCGACTTTCGCTGGGCCAGCTCGCCGCTGCAGCTCCACGTCACGGCGGCCGCATCCGGCATCGGGGCCGTCTACTTCTACGGCTTCGGCAACGACACGCCGGGGGACAGCGCCTCCAGCTATTACCGCGCCGGGCGCAATTGGTACGGTGCGCAGGCCAAGCTGGTCGTGCCGGTGTCGACCGCAGTCGAGGTGGGCGGCGGGGTGCAGGTGGCCCGGGTCAACACACCCGTCGACACCGCCCTCTTCATCGGGATCGACCAGCCCTACGGCACCCCGGGGTTCGGCGAGGCGGGCCTCCTCGGCGAGGTGACCCTCGACACGCGCGACGCGAATGGCGCGCCGGCCCACGGCGCCTTCGCCACCCTCTCGGGCCGCTGGTACCCGTTCATTGTGGACGGCACCGGGGCCTTCGGGACCGTCGCCGGATCGCTCGCCGTCTATCATGCGCTCGCCTGGTGGCCGCGGATGACGGTGGCGGCGCGCATCGCCGGCACCGCCACCTTCGGCGATGTCCCCTACTTCCAGGCGGCGTCCATCGGCGGCTCCCGGACGGTGCGCGGGCTGCCGCAGGGCCGGTACGAGGGCAACCAGGCGGTGTACGGCAACCTCGACCTGCGGCTCCGGGTGTCCCGCGTGCAGTTCGTCCTGCCGTGGGACGTCGGGCTCCTGGCGCTGGCGGACGTCGGCCGCGTCTTTGTCACGGGGGAGTCGTCCTCCACCTGGCACCCGAGCTTCGGCGGCGGGGTCTGGGTGGCGGTGCTCGATCGCTCCTTCGTCGCCAACCTCAGCGTGGCCGGCGGCGGGGGACAGGGTACTTTCCTGATGGCGCAGGGCGGATTCGCCTTCTGACGTCCCACTTCTCACCCGAACGAATGCCATGATCGCGCTGCTCGCCCTCGCCGCCCTCCAGCAGGCCCCGGACACGGCCCAATACTCCAGCCCCGCGCTGCGCGCGCTGGTGGCCCGGGCGGAAGCGGCCAATGCCGCTCCCACGCCCGGGCTCCTCGCCTACTCGGCCCGGTACGAGAGCGAGGTGGCGATGGTCAAGCTGCTGCCCGGGCGCATCGAGGGCGCCTCAACGATCGAGCAGACGGCGGGGCAGTTCACCTGGGTCCGCGGTAAGGGGTACGGGCAGCACCAGGAGGGCTACCGGGTCGTCACGACCGGGGTGCCGCTCCCCGCTGCCGCTGCGCTCTCGAAGGGGTGGATCGTCCCGAACCTGGCGGGCCCGGAATACGACGTGTTCGGCGCGTCGAGCGGGGCGGCCACCCTGGCCGGCATCGACTCGAGCGGCCGGTTCTCGGTGAATTCTCCCCTGGCCCCCGACCGCGACCTGTACTACCGGTTCGAGGGGGGCGACACCGTCACGATGGAGTTTCCCGTGGGCCCGCCGCAGCGCGTCGTGCGGCTGGTGGTGTGGCCACGGGACTCGCTGCCGCAGGCCACGAAGCTCTTCCGGGGCAACCTCTACCTCGACCCGGAATCCGGCGTGGTGCGCCGGCTCCGGGGCCAGTTCCTCACCCTGGGCGGGCCGCCGCCGAGCGGAAAGGCCAAGCTCGTTAACAGCCTGGCCCTCAACGCCGCGGTGGCGGACATCGTGACCACGGAGGTGCCGGGCGCCGGATGGCTCCCGACCTGGCAGCTCATCGACCTCGAGGTGCTGATTCCGCTCACCACCGAGAGCTGGAGCATGGTCCGGGTGATCACCACCCTTCAGGACGCCGACGTGTCGGTCCAAGCGGCCGGGGCCCCCGCACCGCCGCTCCCGGCGTTCCTGCCGGGTCGCACCAGCGCCCCGAAGGACAGCCTCGGTTCCTACCGGCAGTGGACGAAGCGGGCGGAGCGGGCCGTCACGGACTTCAGCCCGAGCGACCTCTTCAGCGTGGGTCCGCTCCCGTTCCGCCCGGTCGGGCCGCCGGAGCTGCTCTGGCGCGGCCCCACCACGCTCGAGGCGATCCGGTTCAACCGGGTGGAAGGGCTGTACCTGGGGGCGTCGGGAACGCTCTACCTGCGAGACGCACTGCCCGGCCTCCGGGTTCGGGGCACCGCCGGGTACGCCATCTGGCCCGGCCTCTTCCGCGGCGGGGTCACCGGCACGCTCGTCCGCGGCCAGTGGGCCACCAATGTCCAGGCGATGCGCGACCTCGACCTCACCACCAAGTTCCCCGACCCCTTGGACTACAACCGGGGCGTGCGTGCGCTTTTCCAGGCCGACAACTACGACTATGCGGACCGGTTGACCGTCGGCGCCGGGGAGACGTGGTTCTTCGCCCGCCGGAGCCCGAGCTACGTCAGTGCACGCGTGGACTGGATCAAGGACCGGCGGACCGTGGCCGACCTGAGCGAGGGGCCGCTCGGCCAGGCATACACGCTCAACCCCACGGTGATCGCGTATGACTACCCGCGAGTGCAGGTCGGCGTGAACTGGAACCCGGAGATCAGCTCGCACTTCATCCGGCCGGGCATCGGGCTGCACGCCACCTACGAGGCGGGCGGTGGCGACCTCCCCTACCAGCGGATCCAGGGCGGCCTCGTCGCGCGGGCGAACTGGAGGTCGGTCACCTTCACCTTCGTCGGCGACGCGGGCGTGACCATTTCGGACGAACCGCCGACCCAGCAGATGTTCCTCATCGGCGGCTCGGGCACCCTGCCGGGCTACGACTACGACCAGTTCGGCGGCAACGTGGGCGTCCTCACGCGATGGATGATCCAGGCGCCCCTGCCCTTCCTGCAGAGCCCACTCAAGATCGGGGGCGCCACGATCCCGCCCATCGCGCCGAACCTCTCCTATCGGGTCTACAACGGGTATACGGAGACCACCTCCGCCGCGGCCGACTCGTCGCTCGCCGCCGTCGGCACCGTCGTCGTCAACGGGGTCTCCCAGCCCTTCTCGGTGCCGTCCGACGGCATCGTCTCGACCCAGGAAATCCGTCTCAGCCTCTTCGGAACCCTGCTCGGGTTCGGGATCGCCCGTCCCTTCGCGTCCGGCGCGGACTGGACCTTCACCTTCTCGTTCGCCCAGTCGTTCTAGCCGTCGGCAGGAGGCCGCTCCGCGACCCGAAATCCAGGCCGCGGAGTGCAAGTAATCTCTTTACCATCAAGACATTAAGTCATCATGCCATAACGGCAGATTTTCACGGTACGGGGGTTGCCCTTGGCCGGGCGACTTCGTGTGCCTGCCCACCGGGGTGCCGTGCCCTGGAGCGCACCGAGACTTCCCAGAAAGGACGCGGTCAGCATGGCCTCCAAGATCATCGGCATCGACCTCGGCACCACCAATTCGGTGGTGGCGGTCATGGAGGGAGGCGACCCGGTCGTCATCCCGAATGCGGAGGGCGGCCGCACCACCCCGTCCGTCGTGGCGTTCACCAAGGACGGAGAGCGGCTGGTCGGCCAGGTGGCCAAGCGCCAGGCCGTCACCAACCCGAAGCAGACCATCTTCTCGATCAAGCGCTTCATGGGCCGGCGGACCGGCGAGGTGAAGGAGGAGTCGCGCCGGGTGCCCTATCCGATCGCCGACGGGGCCAACGGACTCGCGGCGGTGGAAATCCAGGGCAAGAAGTACACGCCCCCCGAGATCTCCGCGATGATCCTGCAGAAGATGAAGCAGACCGCCGAGGACTACCTCGGCAGCACCGTCACGGACGCGGTCATCACCGTGCCGGCCTACTTCAACGATGCGCAGCGCCAGGCCACGAAGGACGCGGGCAAGATTGCCGGCCTCGAGGTCAAGCGCATCATCAACGAGCCCACCGCCGCGGCGCTGGCCTACGGCCTCGACAAGAAGAAGGACGAGAAGATCGCGGTCTTCGACCTGGGCGGCGGCACCTATGACATTTCGGTGCTCGAGCTGGCCGAAGGGGTGTTCGAGGTCAAGAGCACCAACGGCGACACCCACCTGGGCGGCGACGACTTCGACCAGCGGGTCATCGACTGGCTGGTGACGGAATTCAAGAAGGACCAGGGCATCGACCTCTCGAAGGACCCGATGGCGCTGCAGCGCCTCAAGGAGGCCGGCGAGAAGGCCAAGATGGAGCTGTCGAGCACCCAGCAGACCGACATCAACCTGCCGTTCATCACGGCGGACCAGTCGGGCCCGAAGCACCTGAACTACACCCTCACGCGGGCCAAGTTCGAGCAGCTGGTGGACGACCTCATCCAGCGCACCATGCCCCCGATGCAGCAGGCGCTCAAGGATGCAGGGCTCGACCCGAAGAGCATCGACGAGGTCATCCTGGTCGGCGGCTCGACGCGCATCCCGAAGATCCAGGAAGTGGTCAAGGCGTTCTTCGGCAAGGATCCGAACCGGTCGGTCAATCCCGATGAGGTGGTGGCCATCGGCGCGGCCATCCAGGGTGGCGTCCTCGGCGGCGACGTGAAGGACGTGCTCCTGCTCGACGTGACCCCGCTCTCGCTCGGCATCGAGACGCTGGGCGGCGTCACGACCGTCCTCATCCCGCGGAACACCACCATTCCGACCAAGAAGTCCGAGACGTTCTCGACGGCCGAGGACAACCAGACCACCGTCGAGATCCACGTCCTCCAGGGCGAGCGGCAGATGGCCACCGACAACCGGACGATCGGCAAGTTCCAGCTGACGGGCATTCCGCCGGCCCCGCGGGGCATGCCGCAGGTCGAGGTGACCTTCGACATCGACGCCAACGGCATCCTGCACGTGTCGGCCAAGGACAAGACCACCGGCAAGGAGCAGAAGATCCGGATCGAGGCGTCCAGCGGCCTCTCCGACCAGGACATCGAGAAGATGGTCAAGAACGCCGAGTCCCACGCCGCGGAGGACAAGAAGCGGCGCGACGACATCGAGGGGCGCAACCAGCTCGACGGCCTGGTCTACAAGGTCGAGAAGGACAGCAAGGAGTGGGTGGACCGCCTTTCGGCCGATGCGAAGTCCAAGCTGGACAACGCGTTGGAAGGCGGGAAGGGCGCCCTCAAGACCGGCGACCCGGACCTCATCCGCCGCGCCCTCGACGAGCTCAACAGCGCGTATTCGGCGGCCGGCGCCTCGCTCTACCAGAGCGCGCAGGCCTCGAGCGAGCCGGCGGCCGGCGGCGCCGAGCCCCAGGCCGGCGCCAAGCCCGAGGAGGTCGTCGAGGCCGATTACGAGATCGTCGACGACACCAAGAAATAGCCTGCGACCGAAACTTTTCCCCGCGCATCCGGGTTATGTTGAAGACCCCCGGATGCGCGGGGAACTGCGTTCATACATCCAGCAGCGAGAATCCACCCCATGTCCGTCCGCACCCGCAATTGGCTCAAGTTTGGGACCCTCGTCGGCCTGGCCTTCCTCCTCGGGCTCTTCTTTGCCGGGGCCCTCAACCTCCCCGGAGCCTCCCAGGCGCAGCCGCAGGCAGGGCTCCTCGCCGCTCCGGTGACGCAGGGGCTCCCCCCCTCGCGCCAGGCGTCGGCCGTCTCGCCGTCCAGGCAGCCGGGCACCGTCGCCTCGGCGGGCTCCGAGATGCTCATCGCGATGAGCGACGCCTTCGCCAATGTCGCGGAGGGCGTCAAGCCCAGCGTGGTGTTCATCCGCTCGCAGAAGACCATGACCGCCCCCCAGCGGCAGCTGCCCCCCGGCATGGAGCAGTTCTTCCCGCACTACCGGCAGGGCCCGCGCGTCGAGCGCGGGGGCGGCACCGGGTTCATCGTCTCCGAAGACGGCCTGATCCTGACCAACAACCACGTGGTGGAGGGCGCGGACCGGGTCACGGTGGACCTGCCGGATCACCGGTCGTTCACCGCCACGGTGGTCGGCACGGATCCGAACACCGACGTGGCGGTGGTCCGCATCAACGCGACCGGGCTCCGCCCCGTGGCGCTGGGCAATTCCGACGAGGCCCGTGTCGGGGAGTGGGTGCTGGCCATCGGCAATCCGCTGGGAGACGCGCTCACCTTCACCGTGACGAGTGGCATCATCAGCGCCACCGGCCGCGGACTCAACAGCCTGCCCAACCGGACGCAGCGGAGCATCCAGGACTTCATCCAGACCGACGCCGCCATCAACCCCGGCAATTCCGGCGGCCCGCTCGTCAACGTGCGCGGCGAGGTCATCGGCATCAACAGCGCGATTGCCAGCGAGACCGGCCTCAACGCCGGGTACGGCTTTGCCATCCCGATCAACCTGGCCCGCATCGTCATGGAGCAGCTCGTGACCCGCGGCCGTGTGGAGCGGGCGGCGCTCGGCATCACCATCCGTGACGCCGGCCCGAACGACGCCGCCTACGCCGGCCTGCCCGACATCCGCGGCGTCCTCGTGAGCGACTTCGCGCCCGACTCGCCGGCCCAGCAGGCCGGCCTCCAGCGGGGGGACATCATCCTCAGCGTGGACGGGCGCCCCGTGAACTACACGGCCCAGCTCCAGCAACTCATCGGCTTCAGCCGGCCGGGGCAGGTGGTGCAGATCGAGGTGGCCCGGAAGGGCGGCGTCAAGAAGACCTACCCGGTGCGCCTCGTGGCGCTCGACGTCCCCGAAGTGGCCGCGCAGGACGCCGCCCCCTCCGGGGACGACAACACCACCGCCCAGGGCGTGGCCATGCCGGCCCTCGGCATCACCGTCCAGCCGCTCAAGCCCTCCGAGGCGGCCGATCTGGGCCTTGCCCGCGGCACGGGCGGGCTCATCGTGATGGACGTGACCCCTGACGGTCCCGCCTTCGAGGTCCTGCGCCCCGCCTCGGCCGGGGGACCGCCGGACATCATCCTCAGCGTCGAGGGCGCGGCGGTGGCGTCCGAAGCCGACCTGCGCAACGCCCTCAAGAAGCCCGGTCCGGGCGGCATCGTGACGCTCGAGGTCTTCACGCCCACCGACAACGGTGGCCAGCGTCGGATCGACCGGATCAAGCTGGCCGGCCAGTAGTCCCGGGGGCACACAGTGAGCCGGGGCGGGGGTGGGGGGAGGGACCCCTGCCCCCGCCTCGCGCGTTGATAGATTACTGGCGTGACGCGTTACCAACTCCTTCCCCTGGCGGCGCTGGCCCTCGCCGTGGCCTGCACCCGCGAGGCGCCGCGCCGGGAGGGGAGCCCGTGGCTCACCGACAGCGATTTCGTGGTGGCCGAGCTGGCCGACGACGCCGACTCGAGCGAGGTGCTGCGCGTGCTCGGCGAGCCCGACTCGATCATCTCGATGCCGGACCCGGACGCGCCCGACGTGGAGCTGCTGGCCTGGGTCTACCCTGCCCTGGCCGTCTCCTTCGGGGATGACGGGCTCCGGTACGGAATCACCCTGACCGACTCCACGGTGGCCACCTCCCGCGGGCTGCGCCCCGGGGACAGCGAGGAGCGGCTCATCGAGCTGTACGGACGGCCGCACCAGCGCGAGGAGTCCACGTGGGACTATGTGGCGCCCGACGACGCCGAGGGGCTGCACGTCATGCGGGTCCGGGTGGAGCGGGGGCGGGTGTCGTGGATCTTCCTCGGCTGGCTGATGGATTGAGGGCCTGATGCCGGGATCGCGCCTGCTGCGCATCGTCGAGACGGCCGAGCGGCTCCCGCCGCCCTTCCGTCCCCCATTCTGGGGGGCGCTCCTCGGCATCGCCGTCACGAGCGGCCTGATCCTGGCCTGCCTGCCGCTCTGGATCTACCAGGGCCGGCCGGGCATCGCGTCCGCCGCCGTCGACATGGCCCTCTCCGGGGTGCTGGCGGGGATATCGGGAGGCGGCATTGCGCTCCTGCTTGGCGATCTCCGCCGCATCGGCGCGGGGGGGTACTACACCCTCTGGGTGGCCTCGAACGCGGGCGCGGCGCTCATCTTCCTGGCGTTCCTCCGCCTCCTGGGGCGGGGGGAGGTGCTCGGCCTCGACCGCCCCCTGGCCCCGGTGCTGGTGGCCGGGCTCGGCGCGCTCAACGGCATCATCATGGCCCGGGCGCTCGGGCGGAGCGGGCGGGAGTCCGACGGCGAGTTCCGGAGCGCTGCGAACCTCGTGGCGGGCGCCCTCCTCGCGGAGACGGCCCAGCTCGAGCGCCGGGCGCGGAGCGACCGCCGCGCGGCGGCCGAACTCGACGAGGTCCGGCAGGCGGCCCCGAGCAGCGCGTACCTCCAGCTGCTCGAGCGGGTCGGGGCGCGGCTGGCCGCGCTTCCCGAGGGCGAGGCCGACGTCGTCCACGCGCGCTCGCACGTGGCCGAGCTCGTGGCGCGGGTGCGTGATGACATGCGCCGCCTGGCCCAGGACCCCGCCTATGGCGACGAACTCCGCCACCGGCAGGAGGTGGCGGAGCAGCTCTTCCGGAAGGAGTTGGAGCGGGAGGCACGGCGCCTGCGGAAGAGCGGCGACACCGGCCCCGAGGCGCGCGCCACCCTCGGCGCCATCGAGCGGGAGTTGCGCGAGGGGGGCACGAAGCAGGACGAGTAGGGGCACCGCCGCACGACGCGACCGTGGCGGAATGGCAGACGCGCCTGGCTTAGGACCAGGTGGGGAAACCCGTGGGGGTTCGAGTCCCTCCGGTCGCATGCAGGTCCACCGGGGCGGCCAGGCAAGGCCGCCTCGCTTCGTGAGGGAGGAGACCGGATGCCGGCACGCATCGTGGTGAACCCGAACGGTCCGATCCGCCTGGAGGGCGACTTCACCCTGGTGGACGTCGACGGAACGGTCTATGGGCTCGGCGGCCGGCCGATGGTGTCGCTCTGCCGCTGCGGGCATTCGGCCACCAAGCCGTTCTGTGACGGGTCCCACGCCCGGGAGGGATTCCGCGACGCCGCCGTGGCGCGCGACCTTCCGCCGCGCCCCGGCGGCTGAGCGCGGCGCGTTTGCCCGCCCACCGGCGGCCGGGGTAGATTTCCGCCGCCATGACAGCCATTACCATCCAGAAGACCAGCGGCGACGCCGCCTCCCGCGCCCTCCAGGTGACGGTGCCCGCGGAGCGCGTGCGCCAGGCCGAGGACCGGGCGGTGCAGCTGGTGTCGCGCCGCGTGCGCCTGCCCGGCTTCCGCACCGGCCACGCCCCCGCCGCCATCGTGCGCAAGCGCTTCCACGAGGCCATCCGCCAGACCGTCCTCGACGAGGTCATCCGCGAGAGCTGGGACCAGGCGCGGGAAACCGAGTCGCTCAAGCCGATCGCCGACCCCTCGGTGCGAAACGTGAAGTTCGAGGAAGGGGGCCCGATCGAGTTCGAGCTGCTCGTCGAGGTGCGGCCGGAGATTGCCCTCGCGCGGCTGGGCGGGTTCACGCTCACGCGGGAGGTGCCCGCGGTGACCGACGCCCAGGTGGAGGAGCAGCTCGGCCGCCTGCGGGAGCAGAAGGCCACCTGGCTGCCCATCGAGGGCCAGCGTCCGTCGCCCGGGCAGATGGTCCGCGTGGACGTGACCTCCCTCGAGGAGGGTGCCGCCGCCGAGCCGCAGCCGCACAACTTCGTCCTCGGCGAGGGCCAGGCCATCCCCGCGCTCGAGGAGCGGATCATGGAACTGGTGCCGGGCCAGTCGGCCGACACCGAGGTCCGGATGCCCGACGATCATCCCGACGAGAGCCGGCGGGGCACGGTCCGCCGGCTTCGGGTGGCCCTGCACGAGGTGAAGCGGCAGGAGCTGCCGCCGCTCGACGACGCGTTCGCGCGCGAGGTCGGCGACTTCGAGGACCTGGCGGCGCTGCGGGCCGCGGTGCGCACCGACCTCGAGCAGGACGCCGGCCGCGAGGCGGACGCCCGGGTGCGCGACCAGCTCATCCAGCAGCTGGTGGCGGCCAACGGCATCGAGGCCCCGCCGTCGCTGGTGCACCGGGTGCTCCACGGCTTCCTCCACGCCTACGGCGTGCCGCACGAGAAGGAGGCGGAGTTCGCCGCGCAGTTCGGGCCGATGGCGGAGGCGCAGGTGCGCCGCGACCTCGTGCTCAGCGCGGTGTCCGAGGCCAACGGCCTGGCCGCCACCGAGGCCGACCTGGACGCCCGGGTGGCGCGGATGGCCGAGGCGCGCGGCGTGCCCGCGGGCCAGGTCTACAGTGCGCTCCAGAAGGCCAACCGCCTCGGCGAGCTCGAGCGCGCCATCACCGAGGACAAGGTCTTCGCGTTCCTGCTCCAGCACTCCACCGTGGAAGGGTGAGTCCCGTGACCCTGTATCCCCCGTACATCATCGAGCGGTCCAGCCGCGGCGAGCGCACCTACGACATCTTCAGCCGCCTGCTGATGGACCGGATCGTCTTCCTCGGCGCGCCGATCAACGACGACGTGGCGAACATCATCATCGCGCAGCTGCTCTTCCTCGAGGCGGACAACCCCGAGAAGGACATCTACCTGTACCTGAACAGCCCGGGCGGCGTGGTGTCGAGCGGGATGGCCATCTACGACACGATGCAGCACCTGCGCGCGCCGGTGAACACCATCTGCATGGGGATGGCGGCGTCGATGGGGTCGTTCCTGCTGGCGGCGGGCGCCAAGGGCAAGCGCAGCGCCCTGCCCCACAGCCGGATCATGATCCACCAGCCGTCCGGCGGCACCCAGGGCACCGCCTCGGACATCGAGATCCAGGCGCGGGAAATCCTCTACCTGCGCTCCAAGATGAACCAGCTGTACAGCTTCCACACCGGCCAGGCGATCGAGACGATCGAGCGGGACATGGACCGCGACCGCTTCATGAGCGCCGAGGAGGCCCGGGAGTACGGGCTGATCGACCAGGTGTTCGAGCCCCGGAAGGACTGGCTGGCCCCTCCCGCCAAACCTTGACGCCCCCGGGGCCCTGTCCCACCTTTCGGGCAGGGTCCCCCACCCCACCTCGGCGGGCTGCGCATGTCCAACGACAAGCACCTGCGGTGCTCGTTCTGCGGCAAGTCCAAGGACTCGGTCCGGAAGTTCATTTCCGGGCCGAGCGTGTACATCTGCAACGAGTGCATCACCCTCTGCAACGAGATCCTGGCGGAGGATGAGGAGCGCGAGGTTGCCGAGAGCATCACGTCCGTCCCCACCCCGGCCGAGATCAAGGACACCCTCGACCAGTACGTGATCGGCCAGGAGCGCGCCAAGCGCACCCTCTCCGTGGCCGTCTACAACCACTACAAGCGCATCAACGCCGCCGCCGCCCGCGACGGCGAGGTGGAGCTCGAGAAGTCCAACATCCTCCTGCTCGGCCCCACCGGCGTCGGCAAGACGCTCCTCGCCCAGACCCTCGCCAGGATCCTCGACGTCCCCTTCACGATCGCCGACGCCACGACCCTGACCGAGGCCGGCTACGTCGGCGAGGACGTCGAGAACATCCTCGTGCGGCTGCTGCAGGCGGGCGAGTTCAACGTGGCGGAGTGCGAGCGGGGCATCGTCTACATCGACGAGATCGACAAGATCGCGCGGAAGTCGGAAAACCCGAGCATCACGCGCGACGTCTCCGGCGAGGGCGTGCAGCAGGCGCTGCTCAAGATCCTCGAGGGGACGGTGGCCTCGGTGCCGCCCCAGGGGGGCCGGAAGCACCCGCAGCAGGAGTACATCCAGATCAACACCAAGGACATCCTGTTCATCTGCGGCGGGGCGTTCGACGGGCTCGAGAAGATCATCGAGGCGCGGGTGGGGCGGCAGCAGATCGGCTTCAGCTCCGGGCCGCGCGCCGAGCGTCCCGCGGAGGCCGAGCACAACCCATTCACCGACGTGGAGCCCGACGACCTCCTCCGGTTCGGGCTCATCCCCGAGCTGGTGGGGCGGCTGCCCGTCATGGTCTCGCTGGAGTCGCTCGACGAGGGCGCGCTGGTGCAGATCCTCCTCGAGCCCAAGAACGCGCTGACCAAGCAATACCGGAAGCTCTTCGAGCTCGAGGACGCCCGGCTGACCTTCGACCCCGAGTCGCTGCGCGCGGTGGCGCGGAAGGCCCTCAAGCGGGGCACCGGCGCGCGCGGCCTCCGCGCCATCCTCGAGACGATCATGACCGACATCATGTTCGAGCTGCCCGACCGCGAGGACGTGCGCGAGGTGGTCATCACCGCGGAGTGCGTCACCGACGGCCAGCCGCCCCTCATCGTCACCGAACGGGCCAAGCAGAAGAAGGAAGCCTAGCTGCCGCTGGCCACCCTCCCGATCGAATTCGTCGGCTCGTTTCCCGATCCGGGGGTGGCGCTCGTGCCGCCGCTGCCGGAGGTGGCCTTCGTGGGCCGCTCCAATGTCGGCAAGTCGAGCCTCCTGAATGCCCTGGCCGGCCGCCGGGGGCTCGCGCGCGTGAGCGCCACCCCCGGCAAGACGCGGCTCCTGAATGTCTTCCGCCTGCCGGAGCTGTACCTGGTGGACCTCCCCGGCTACGGGTATGCCCGGGCGAGCAAGCCGGAGCGGGCCGCCTTCCGGGCCCTGCTCGACGGGTACCTGATGCACCGGGCCACGCTGGCGGGCGTCGTCTGGCTGCTGGACCTGCGGCGGGACCTCTCCGCCGACGACGTGGAGGTACGGGAGCTGCTGGCGGCCTCGGACCGGCCCGTGCTCCCGGTGTTCACCAAGGCCGACAAGCTCGGGCGGCAAGCGGCGCGGGGGCGGGTGGCCGCGCTGGCCGGCGCGCTGGGCCTCGACGCCGACGCGGTCCAGCCCACAAGTACCGTGACCGGCGAGGGCATCGCCGACCTCGGCGAGAGCATCCTGGCGGCCGCGGCCGCCGCACCCCGGAGCGCCTGATGATCCGCCTCCCCCGCCTCCTCACCGCGCTGGCGCTCGTGGCCCACCTCACGAGCGGCGCCGCGCACACGCAGGAAACCCCCGATTCCTCGGTCACGATGCCGCCGATGGGCCTGGGGTCGCTCAAGCAGGAGCAGATCTCGATCACCATCCTCAACGACCAGTTGACGGTGCGCTTCGAGCCGCTCAACGAGCAGCTGCTGCGGCTCCTGGCACCCGACGCCTACCGCGCGCTCTCGGGGCTCATCGCCAAGAACCGTGGGGCCATCGACTCCATCAGCCGCTATTCCGGCGCCTCGCAGCCGGGGCTCATGCTCCTGACGGTGTACGCCAACACCCCCGACGCCCGTTTCGACCCCACCCTGGTGGGTGTGACCGTCAACACGCGCCGGATCGAGCCGATCGGCATCCTGCCGCTCGACGCGAACTTCAGCCGCCAGCAGCTGGCGGTCCGGACCGTGGGGATGGGGCTCTTCATCTTCAGCGAGCCGCTGCCGGTCTATTCGACGCTGGTGTTCACGTACGGCACGGCGGCCGCGGAGGGGTGGGCCTCGATGATTCCGACCTTTGATCGCGAGTTGGCCCGGGTGTCCGCCAGGGCCCGCTCGCAGGCGCAGCAGGAGCAGCCCCAGCCGAAGCCGGACTCCGCCCCCACCCAGTAGGCGCCCCGCTAGCGGAGGGGAGTGGCGGTGGACGAGTCGAGCACCGGCCGGAGCCCCTCGTTCCACCGGGGCCGCACGGCGCCGTCGCGCCGGTCGAGCACCAGCACCCCCACCTGCTCATGCCTCCCCGCCCAGGCCAGGGCGCTGTCGGGCCCCAACACGAAAAGCGCCGTCGAGAGCACGTCGGCCCGGAGGGGGTCCAGGGCCACGACGGTCAGGCTCCCCCATCCCGCCACGGGCGTGCCGGTCCGGGGATCGAGGATGTGCCCGATGGTCTGGCCCGCCGCGCTGACGTAGCGCGACGACTGGCTCGACGTCGAGGCCGAGCCGCTCGCCAGCCAGAGGGAGAACACGTCGCTCTGGTTGTCCTCCGGGCTCCCGATGGCCACGTGCCACGGCCCCCCTTGCCGCGCGGGGCCGAGGACCAGCACCTGGTCGCCAAAGGTGAGCCGCGCCGAGTGGACCCCGTTGGCGAGCAGGCTGTCGCGTGCGCCGCGCAGCAGGTACCCCTTCACGAATCCCCAGGGCTCCAGCGCCGCCGCGGCGGCGAGGCGCTGCGCCTCGCACCGCTGCAGGTCGAGCGTCATCCCCCCGGCCCCGGAGGCGCGCCGCGCCGCTTCCAGCTCCACGACGGAGGGAACCCGTCCGTCCCCGTTGAGGTCCCAGGCGTCCACGAGGGCCCCGATGACCGGGGTGAACGCCCCGGGGACCTCGCTGGCGAAACCATCCACTTCCCGTAGCGTGGTGCAGAGCGACGCATCGATCGGCGCGGAGGCGCCGACCGGCAGGTCGTTGAGTTCGCTCACCTTGCTGTCCGGCCGCGTGGGCGACAACAGCGCGTCGGCGGCGCCCAGGGCGGCAAAGACCGCCTCGGAGGCCCGGACGGCGGAGGGCAGGTCCACCGCCTCGAGCTCCATGTGCAGGGTGGAGCCCATGACATCGGCCTTGCGCTCGATCCAGACCGGCCCCCCGGCACGGCCACCGGGCCGGCAGGCCGCCACGAGGGCTCCCGCCAGGAGGGCCGTCGTCCACGCCCGGCGACGCGCCGTGCCGTGGCGTGGGGCGCCCCGCCCCGGTAAACTCCGGTCAACCGGAGCGAGCCGATGCCCTTCCTTCCCCTCAAGCAAGTCAGCCTCCCCGACGCGACCCGCGCCGCCTACGAGGCGTGGCTGGACGACCTCGAGGCGCGCCTCGACGCGGCCGGAGCCGACTGGAACCTGGTCGTGCGCGACACGCTGCTCCACCTGCTGCACCCGCACCTCCCGGATTGGACCGCGGCCATGGGGGTCGCGGCGCGGTCGCTCTCGGCCCAGGCCGGCCTGCTGGCGCTGGACCCGAGGAATATTACGCTGGAACCGGAGTATTACGCCGATGTGGACGCCGCCAGGTTTGCGCGCGTCAAGCCGCTGCTCTGGCTCTGGTACAGCTTTGACCGGGCGCCGGTGGGGGGCCAGCACGTGGCCCTCGGGGTGGCGCTGCGCCGCCGCCTGGCGCCGCGCATCTTTGCCCGCTGCGGCCGCAACTTCAAGTGCTTCCAGCATGTGGAATTCAGCTACGGGTACAACCTGGAGGTGGGCGACGACGTCGTCATTCACCGACACGTGCTCCTCGACGACCGCGGCGGCATCACCCTTGGCGACCGCGTCAGCGTCTCCGACTATGCCAACATCTACAGCCACACGCACAGCATCGTGGACCAGCGGGAGGTCACCAACGCCCGCACGATCCTCGAGGACGACACCCGGATCACCTATCACGCGACGGTGCTGGCGGGGGTGCGGGTGGGCCGGAATGCCATGGTCGGCGCGAACGCCGTGGCCACGAAGCATGTCCGTCCCTTCCACGTGAACGTGGGGATTCCCGCCAAGTCGGTGCGGGTCAAGCCTAACGCCCCCACCGAGTCGGTCTCTACCGACCTCGTCACCCGCCGCGAGGGCGGGCAGGAGCCGGCCTGAACGGGCTGGTCGTCACGACCCTGCTGGCAGGCGCCGCCGCGCTCACCTGGTCGTGGATGGTGCGGCGCCGGCTGGCGCGCGAGCTCGCCGGGCAGCGGGAGCGCCTGGCCGAGGTGGAGGCGGAGCGGGACGACTTTGCCCGCCGCCTGGACCGGCGCATCAACGAGATCTTTTCCCTCCAGGAACTGTCGTACGTCCTGAGCGAGTCGCTCCAGACCGAGCGGATCGTCGAGCAGGTGGCGCGCTTCACCGCGCGGTTCCTCGAGGCGGAGGGGGCGCTGGTGGTACTGGCCTCCGAGGAGCATCCCGACCTCCGCGTCGCAGCGGCGGAAGGCACCCTGGCCTCGCTCCGCGGCCTCGCGGTGCTGCCCGACCGCGGCGGGCTCGTGACCCAGGCCATCGGGCGGGAGCGGATCGAGCTCGCGGAGGAGGCGCCCCCCGGCGTGGAGCTCCTGGCGGGCGTCCGCGTCCCCCGCACCGCCGTGGCCCCGCTCCGGGCCCACGGCATGACCCTCGGCGCGATGGCCGTGGCCACACGGCACGACCGCCCCTTCTCGACCCAGGACCTCTGGCTGATCTCGACGGTGGCGATGCAGGCCGCTGTCGTGCTGACCAACGCGCGGTTCTTCGGGCTCCTCCGGCAGGGCAAGGAGGAGTGGGAGACGACCTTCGATGCGTTGTCCGAAGGCATCGCCCTGGTGGACGGGGCCGGGCGGATCACCCGGGCCAACCGGGCCCTGGCCCTCCTGGCCGGCGTCCCGCTCGCCTCGCTCGTCGGGCGGTCGTTCGTCGCTTCCCTCTTCAGTGACTCGCCCGCCGCCGAGACGCTCATCGGCGAGGCCCGGCGGGGCCAGTCCCGGCTCCCGACACTGCTCCCCTCCGCCCGGCTCAACCGGACCCTGCGCGTTGCGGCGGCGCCGCTGCCCGCCCACGAGGGGAGCGCGTCCGTCGTGGTGCTGGTGGAGGACGTGACCGACCAGCGGGCCCTCGAGGCGCAGTTGATCCAGAACGAGAAGATGGCGGCGGTGGGCCAGCTGGTCTCGGGCGTGGCGCACGAGCTCAACAACCCGCTGACCTCCATTGCGGGGCTCTCGGAACTCCTGCTCGAGCAGGAACAGGTGCCGGCCGGCTCCCGCGATCACCTGCAGGTCATCCACGAGCAGGCCGACCGCGCGGGGCGGATCGTGGCCAACCTGCTGACGTTTGCGCGGAAGGGCGCCCCGGAACCCACGGCGGTCGACCTCGACGACGTGGCCGAGCGCACGACGATGCTCATCCAGGCGGAGCTTCGGCTGCGCGGCATCGCGCTGGAGCGGATCCGGCGGGAGGCCGCCGTCGTCCGCGGGGACCGGTATGAAATCCAGCAGGTCCTGCTCAACCTGCTGACCAACTCCGTTCACGCCCTCTCCGAGTTGCCGCCCGGGGCGCCGCGCCGCGTTCGCGTGGAGACCGGCCGTGACGGAGACCGCGCCTACCTGCGAGTCGTGGACTCGGGGCCCGGCATTCCGGAAGCGGTCACCAACCAGATCTTCACCCCGTTCTTCACCACCAAGCAGCCGGGCCAGGGCACCGGCCTCGGCCTGTCCATCAGCTACGGCATCGTGGAGTCGCACGGCGGCCGCCTCACCTATGCGCCGGCCGAGGGCGGGGGCTCGGCGTTCACGGTGCAGCTCCCGGCCCACGTGGCCGGGGCCGGCGCAGCGGCCGATGTCCCCCGCGTCCTGGTGGCGGACGCCGACCTCTCCGTCCACCGGGTCATCGCGGCGGTGCTCACGCAGGAGGGGATCGCGGTGGAGGCGGCCCGGAGCGGCGCCGAGGCACTCGCCGCGGCGGAGCGCACGGCCTTCGCGCTGCTGCTGGTGGATCCGGCCCTGCTGCACGGCGAGCGGGGCGCGGCCGCATCGCTCCTGGCCCGGCGGCCGGAGCTTGGTGGCAGGGTCGTCCTGTTGGGGGGAGAGCGGCTGGAGCCAGGGGACGGATCGCCGGCCGCGCCCCGGCTCCAGAAGCCGGTCAATCCGCGCGAGGCGCGGACGCTGATCCGGTCGCTGCTCGGCCGGTCCGAGTCCTAGTACCCCGCCGCCGAGGCCGGGAACCATGGCGCCAGGATCACGGCGCCATTCACGCGGGCGCGGGCCTCGGCCTCCGTGGCGGTCGCCCAGTAGTTGCTGCCCGCGGTGAGGGCCGGCGCCGAGATGAACCACCGCTGGGCGCGGAGGAAGACGTTGCCGGTCACCTGCGCATCGGCGCCGGCGGAATCCGCCACCAGCCCCTCGTCGAGGTTGTCGAAGGTGTTGCCCCGCACCCGCACGTGCGCGGTGCGCCGCAGGACCAGCCCCCGCTCGACCCCCGCCAGGATATTGTCGTCCACCACATAGTCGCGGCTCGCCGGCCCCGCGGAGTCGCGGATGAAGAGCAGGATGCCGGTCTTCCCGCCCATCACCATGTTCGACTGCAGCCGGTTGGCGCTCCCGTGCTCGATGGCGATCCCCACCGATCGCGAACCGAGGATGGTGTTGCCCTGGACGGTGGTGTTTGTCGAGTAGCCGAGCCAGAAGCCGTAGTCGGAGCTGTCGGCGCGGTTCTGCAGGAAGACGTTGCCGGGGCTGAAGGTGGA
>CAZNLY010000015.1:4993-26222 GCA_964574295.1 uncultured Gemmatimonadaceae bacterium | reverse complement strand
TCGGAGACGTCGTTGTCGGCCACATAGGTGTTGCGCGCGTTGATGAGCCCGATGCCGTTCTGCGCGTGTCGCGCGGCCACGCCGGTCACCGTGGCGCCGCTGGTGCCCTTGAGGAGCACCCCGCCGCCGTAGAACTCCGCGGTGTCGGCGTGAAAGATGTCCAGCCAGTCTCCCTCGTCGTATCGCTCGGGCGTGGAGCGGAGCGCCTGGCTCCGCGACCCCGAGACGTCCACCCGCGCGATACGGTGGCCCCGGCCCCCCTCGATCCGGATGCCGTGACGGTAGCCCCGGATGATCCCGCCGTAGACCTCGACGTTGTCGAGGCCCCGACTCACCACCCCGGCCCCGACGAAGCGCGCGGCCACGCTGTCGCCGCTCTCGAGCGTGACCCCGGTGAGGTTGAGCCGGGTGCCGGAACTGGCCACCACCAGCACGCCGCCCTCCGTCGGGTCGGCGATGCGGTAGCGGCCGGGGCAGATGGTCACGTCCCCCTGCACCTGGGTGCCTGCGCGGGTCAGCCGGAGGCACGCGCCCGAGGCGGCCGGCACCGGGGCGAGGACGGCAGGGGCGAGGAGCAGCAGGAGGCCGGCGGTCATAGGCGCAGGAGGTCCTCGAGGGGGCCGGCATGGCCGGCGGACAGCAGCAGCAGGAAGTCGTCGAGGGCCCGGCGCGACCGCGGCCAGGCGAGCCGGGCGCGGGCTTCCGTGGGCGGCAGCCAGGCCGCCGCATCGTGCTCGTCGGAGAGCCGCGCCTCGGCGCCCGCGGCCACGAGCGCCGCGAAGGCCGGGATGACCGCCACCTCGTCGCTCCGGTGGAGGTAGAACGACTCGACACGGCTGAGGTTGTACAGCGCGGCGGGCACGAGCCCCGTCTCCTCCTCAAGCTCCCGCCGGACGCCCGCGTCGGGCCGCTCCCCCGGTTCGAGATGGCCGTGCACCGCCTCCCACGCCCCGGGGGAGCGGCCGTGGGGGCCGCGCCGGAGGAGCAGGAACTCGAAGCCCGCCCCGGTGGGGCGGGCCACGTAGCAATCCACCATCGAGACCTGGAGCCGGGTCACGGCGGGATGGGGCCGGAGGTCAGCTGGCCCGGCGGCGGGCCAGGAGCGCGTCGAGGCGGGCCGAGAGGGCCCGGGCCCGGAACGGCTTGGTCAGGAAGTCGTCGGCCCCGAGCTCGAAGACTCGCACCTCGTTGTCCTCGTCTCCCTTGGCGGTGAGGACGATCACCGGCAGGTCCTGGGTGGTCGGGCGGGAGCGCAACTGGGCGAGCACCGAGTAGCCGTCCACGCCGGGGAGGTTGAGGTCGAGCACGACGATGTCGGGCGCCACGCGGTCCACCTGGTCGAGCGCCTGCACCCCGTCCCGCGCCTCATGGACCAGGTAGCCCTCGCGCTCCAGCAGGTCCTTCATGACCCGGCGGAGCTGGTCCTCGTCGTCCACCAGGAGCACGGAGATGCCCCGGCTTTGGTCCGCGGCGGCCGGCCTCGGCGGCTTGGCGTCCTCGAGGAGCTCGAAGGCGCTGGACAGGTCCACCTGCGGAGGCGCCGTGGCCGCACCGGCGGTCGCCGCCGGCACCGCCGCCACCTGGGGTGGCGCCATCGTGGCACCGGCCCCACGGCCCGCGGCGCCGTGGCGGCCTTCCATCGGGATGTCGGTGACGCGCAGCAGCTCGTCCACCGAGGTGTCGCCCTCGAGCACGTGGCGCAGCCCGCTCTCGAAGAGGGTCTTCATCCCGTTGCGCCGCGCCGCGTCCGCGATGAGGTCGATGGTGGCGCCCTGCCCCACGAGCCGCTCGAGCTCCGGGTTCATCGTCAGGATCTCGACGATCGAGAACCGGCCCCGGTACCCCGTCATGGCGCATTCCGGGCACCCTTTCGGCTTGTAGAGGGTGCCGGCGTTCTGGAACCACCGCATGACCCGCTCGGGCACCGGCTCCGCCTGCACTTCCCGGCAGGAGAGGCAGAGCCGGCGCATCAGGCGCTGGGCCACCACGCCGCGCAGCGCCGCACCAATCTTGTACGCCTGCATCCCCATGTCCACGAGGCGCGTCACGGAGTTCGGGGCGTCGTTGGTGTGGAGCGTGGAGAGGACGAGGTGGCCGGTCAGCGACGCCTGCACGGCGATCTGCGCCGTCTCGCCGTCCCGGATCTCGCCGACGAGCACCACGTCGGGATCCTGCCGGAGGATCGAGCGGAGCGCGGTCGAGAAGGTGAGCCCGGCCTTGTCGTTGATCTGGACCTGGACGATGTGCTTGCCGAGGCGGAACTCGACCGGGTCCTCGACGGTCACGATGTTGACGCCCTCGCTCTGGATCATCCGGAGGGCGGAATAGAGCGTGGTCGTCTTGCCCGATCCCGTCGGCCCCGTCACCAGGATGATCCCCTCCTTGAAGGCGAGCAGCCGCTCGACCTGCGCCCGCTCGTCGGCAAAGAGCCCGAGGGTCTGGAGGGACAGCAGGGTGGACTTCTGGTTCAGGATCCGGATCACGACCTTCTCGCCCAGGGTAGCGGGCAGGGTCGAGATGCGCAGGTCCACCTTGTCGTTGTTGATGGCGATGCGTGCGCGGCCATCCTGCGGCCGGAGGCGGTCGGCAATGTCCAGCCCGGACATGATCTTGATCCGGGAGATGAGCGGCAGGCCGGCGGCCCGCGGCACGGTCATGACCTGCCGGAGGACGCCGTCGATGCGGTAGCGCACCGTCACCCCGCCCTCGATCGGCTCGACGTGGATGTCGGACGCCCGGCTCGACACCCCGTCGGCGAGCATCGAGTCCACCAGCCGCACGATCGGCTTCTGGCTCGCCTCGTCCGCCGAGGCGCCCATGTCATCGAGGGTCTCGTCCACCTGCTGCACGTCGGCGCCGGTCTCGAGGCCGCCGAGGAGCTTCTGGACGAGGTTCTCGCCGCGGTACAGCTCCTCCAGCCGGTCACGGATGCGCCCCGGCGAGGTGAGGAGGAACCGCACTTCCCGCCCCGTCGCGAAGGCGAGCATCTTTTCCGCGTCGATGTCGAACGGGTTGGCGGTGGCGGCGTCGAGCGTGGAATCGGTGATCCGGAGGGGAAGGACGTGGTGCTTGCGGGCCACGCCCTCGGGCACGGAGTCCCGCACCTTGAGGTCCATGGTCGTCAGGTCCGCCAGCGGGAGGCGGAACCGGGCGGCGAGCGCGGCGAGAATCTGGTCGTCCGTCAGGACGCGGCGCTGCAGGAGTTCCTCCCAGAACGAGGTGGGCGCCGACTCCGATGCCGTCCGGATGGCCTGCATGGCCTCCTCGGGCACCAGGGGTTCCAGCGTCGGGACCAGCCACTCGTCGAGGAAGGGCATGCGCCTGCGGACCTCCGGGGGTGAGCCTGAAATAAACGGCGACCACGGGGGAATGGGTAGGGGCGCCGCCCTACAGGATGTCCCACCACCCGCGCGTGATGTCCAGCGTGACCTCGAACAGGCCATCGCGGAGCCCCACGCCCCCCTCCAGACGCAGGAGGCCCATGAACCACTCCGTGGCCAGGCCCGCGGTGGGCCGCACCCCGTCGCTCGGCACCCACGGCATGCCGGCCACCGTGCCCTCGCTCCAGCCGGCCCCGATGAAGGGCGCCACCACCACGGTCCGTCCGGTGCTGGCAAAGGTGCCCAGCGGCAGCGCCGGCGCGGGAAGGTCGAAGCGCCACTCGGCGTGGGCCAGCGCGAGGCTCCTGCCCCCGTACGCGCGGAAGGGATAGCCCACGAGGGTGCCCCGCCCGCCCATCACGAAGCTCCGGTACGCCGGCAGCCCCGTCCCGCCGGTGCCGCCGTATGCCCGCACGAGCAGCGCGCCCGGCCCGAGCGGGGCCAGGAAGCGCACGGCGAGGGCGGCCCGCAGGTAGTCGGTGTCGCCGCTGCCACCCTCGAGCAGCAGCTCGCCGCTCAGGTCGTGACGCGCCGCCATTCCCGCCGCCTGCCGCGCGAGCGCCACCGTGGCCACCGCATACTGCCCGGCACCGAGGGCGGGGTTGGGCGCGTAGCTCCCCCGGGCGGGGGTCGCGGCGACCGCCATGTCGTGAGAGGTCGCGACACCACCCTTCAGTTCGAGCGTCGTTCGCTCCGCCACCGGCTGGCGGAGCCCAGCCTCGGCCCAGTCCACCAGCGCGTAGTCGCCGTAGTCGTGCCCCGCCTCCTGCGAGGTCAGGGAGTTCACCACCGGCGCCGTGACGAGAAAATCGCTCACGTCCTGCACGCGGCGTCCCGCGCCCGCCAGGAGCCGCGTCGTGCCCAACCCCAGCTCCACCTCGAGCCGGCCCACGAACCGCCCGTCGCTGGTCCCGTACGCGGCGTAGGGCCGGAGCGCCAGCCGCCGTTTCGCGGCCTGGAGCGTGAGCCCGAAGCCGAGCGTCAGCCCCTGCACCCGGTTGACGTGGACCAGGTCACTGAGCGAGTTCGCCGCCAGCCGCGTGCCGCTGAGGCCACTCAGGGCCCGGTCGCCTGCAATCCGCTCCACCTGCAGGCGGAGCGCCGCCATGTCCTGCCGGCTCACCGGCTCGGCCACCTCCGCCACCGCCTGGTCCAGGGGCTGGCTCCAGGGCACGGCGGTCGAATCGGGATGCCGCAGGCCGCCGATCGAGGGACCGGCGAACACCGCGGCGGGGAGGTCGGGGTTGAGGGCGTACTCGCCGATGTCCCAGCGGCCGCGGATGATGCCGCGCGCGGGAAAGTCGAGCCAGGTGGTGCGGCGGCGGATCTCGACCTGCTGCCGCTCCGGAAGCCAGTAACGGCCTTCGTACAGCGCGTTCTCGAGGACGATGCTGATGTCCTCGAGCTCCGCATCGAGGTAGCTCGCCGGCGTGAAGCTGAATCGGAACTCGACCACCTCGGCGGTCTCCACGTCGAGGTAGAGGGTGCCGATCACGCGGGGCTGGTCGAACGCCTTCGGCCGCACCGCCACCTCGTACACCCGGACCGTCCGGTCGGCGGCGGCCAGGGTGAGGGAGTCCTCCAGCGAGAAGTCGTAGGCGTCGGCGCCGCCGGGCGCGAGCGGATGCAGCACGTCGCGCACCTCGTCGCCCTCGCCGATGCGGATGCGGTCGCCGTAGTTGTTGGTGACGACGCCGAGGTGGTCGCGGTGGTAGTTGATGTCGGTGGGGAGCCAGGTGCCGTCCCGCCAGCCGAGGATCTGCTGCTTGCTCACCCCCGGGGCCTTCCAATACACTTCGAGCTGGAGTTCGTCGGCCTTGACGAGGCGCGGCGGCTCCGTGAGCCCGCTCCCCACCTGCGCCAGGAAGAAGACGAACCCATGCGCCCGCGCCTGGTAGGCGTGGAGGGTGGTGTCCGCCTGGACCGCCTGGCGCCTGGCGCTGCCGCGGGCCACCAGGGCGAGCGCCGCGGGGGCGTTCCACTCCTGGGCGGCGAGCGGAGGGGCGGCGGCGAGGACGGCAAGGAAGGCACACGCAGGGAGGCGGTGAGGCATCTGCTGAGAATATCCCGGCCCGGAGCGCCCCGAGCAAGCGCGGCCGCCCTCCCAGCGGCCCTGCTCGCGGTGGCCGCCGCCTGCAGCCGGAATGCGCCGGGGCTCGAGGGCCCCGAGGCGGGACCGGCCCCCCGCTCGTACGCCAGCGGCCAGGTGTACACCGTCGAGGTGTGGGGCGCCGCGCCGTCCGACACGGTCGTGACCTTCCCCGGCGCCCAGGCGCGAGTCATCGTGCTGCGGCACGGCCCGCCCGACAACACCGTCTTTGCGGAGGTCCACATCCCCGCCGGAGCGCTGGAGCCGTCCGGCGGCACCGACAGCGTGGCCCTTGCCGTCCGGCCGGTGCCGGGCGTCTACGGCGTGTCGCTGGAAAGCGCCGCCCCGCTGCGCTCGCCGCTGCGGCTGGTGTTCAAGTACCCGGTGCACTTTGCGGCGCCCGCCGACAGCCGGACGACCTACGCCACGGACGTCCTCTTCGAGCAGGCGCTCGTCATCGCGCGCGCGGAGGACGGCGGCGCCCGGTTCCAGACGCTGCGCTCCACCCGGCCGGCGAGCGACAACCTCGAGGCCGCGATCACCACCCTCGGCCGGTACGAGCTGGTCGCCCCCCGGTGACCGCCCGACCCGCCCCAGGAGCCGCATGCCCGCGTATTCCCTGATCAGCTTCGGCGGCGACCAGCGCTTCGAGCTCCCCGTGGGCCGGACCCTCCTGGTCGGCCGGGCGGTGGAGTGCGACATCCCCGTCTTCGATCCCACCGTCTCGCGCCACCACGCCGAGCTGACCGCCCTCGACGACGGCGACGGCGTCCGCGTGCGCGACCTCGGAAGCTCGAACGGCACCTCGGTCAACGGCGTGAAGGTGAGCGAGGGCTACCTCACCGCCAACGACGCCATCGCGTTCGGGAAGATGGCGTACTACCTCCGGGCGGTGGAGGTGACCGCCGAACACCGCATCCCGGGCCCACCGCCGGCGGCCGGCCCCGCCACCCGGGGCGGCACCATCGTGCGGCAGCTGGCGGTGCGCGTCGACACCCCCGCCCGGCTCGACGCCGTGGCGGCGGGCGGGCTCCTGCGCGTGGGGAGCGGGGGACCCGAGCGCCAGGCCGAGAAGCTGGCGCTGCTCCTCGAGCTTTCCAAGCGCCTCTCGGGGGAGCTCGACCTCGAGCGCCTCCTCACCACCGTGGCCGAGACCACCTTCCAGGTGCTGAACGTGGACCGCGTGGCCATCCTCCTCCGGAACCCGGCAAGCGGCGACCTCGTCCCGGCCGCCATCCGGAGCAAGGTGGGCGGGGCGGCGGGGCTCAGGGTGCCGCAATCCATCGCGCGGAAGGCGGTGGAGGAGCGGGTGGCCCTCCAGACCGACAACGCCGCGACGGACGAGCGCTTCCGGGGCCAGTCGGTGGTCCAGCAGAGCGTGCGCGGGGCGATGTGCGCCCCGCTGATGGCGGGCGGCGAGGAGGTCCTCGGCCTACTCTACGTGGACAACCTCGCCACCCCGGGCACGTTCTCGGAGGAGGACCTGCAGTTCCTGGCCGCCTTCGCCGGGATCGCCGCCGGCGGCATCCGCGCCGCGCGCTCGGCGGAGCAGGCCCAGCGCGAGGCGGCGATGCGCGCCAACTTCGAGCGCTACTTTGCCCCGACGGTGGCCGCCGAGATCGCGGGCCGCCGCGGCGGCGTGCAGCTCGGCGGCGTGCGCCAGCCGGTCACGGTCCTCTTCAGCGACATCCGGGGATTCACCGCGCTGGCCGAGGGGATGGCCCCCGACGCGATCGCCGGCCTCCTCAGCGCCTACTTCACCGAGATGGTGGACCTGATCTTCGAGCACGGCGGCACGCTCGACAAGTTCATCGGTGACGCCATCATGGCCCAGTGGGGCGCGCCCGTTCCCCACGCGGACGACGCCGAGCGGGCGCTCCGCGCGGCGATCGCGATGCAGCGGACCGTCGCGGAGATCAACCGCCGGTGGTCCGCGCAGGGCCGGCCCACCATCGCGGTGGGCATCGGCATCAACCACGGCGAGGCGTTCGCGGGCAACATCGGCAGCCAGAAGCGGCTCGAGTACACCGTGATCGGCGACGCCGTGAACATCGCCTCCCGCCTCTGTTCGGCGGCCCAGCCGGGGGAGATCCTGCTGAGCGAGGCGTTCTGCCGCCAGCTCGGCAAGGCGATGCCCCCGGTGACGCGCGCCGAGGGGATCGAGATCAAGGGGCGGATGGGACGGGTAGGGGTGTTTCGGCTGGCGGAGGGGCGCTGATCGTCGAGGATTTCGCGCGGCGAGGCTAGGGGCTGGGGAACCGGTAGGGGAAGCCCGCCTCGGCCAGCAGGTCCAGCACCAGCCGCAGGGGCAGCCCCATCACGCCGAAGAAGTCGCCCTCGATTCCCTCCACCAGCGCCGCCCCGTACCCCTGGATGCCGTAGGCGCCGGCCTTGTCCATCGGCTCGCCGGTGCGCGCGTAGGCCCGGAGCAGCCCCTCCCGCGCCGGTCGGAAGGTCACCGACGTCACGTCCACCGCCTCGAAGACCGTCACCTCCGACCGCAGCGCCACCGCGGTGATCACCTGGTGGGTCCGGCCCTGCAAGCGCAGGAGCATCCGCACCGCGTCGTCCTCGTCCGCCGGCTTCTCGAGCAGCTCCCCGTCCAGCACCACGACCGTATCGGCGGCCAGCACCAGCGGGCCGGGGACGGCGCTCGCCTTGTCGTGCGCCAGGCGGAGCGCGTAGTCCTTGGGCGCCTCGCCGGGCTTCCGGACCTCGGGCACGTGCGAGGGGCGGACCTCCAGTGGGAGGCCGAGCATCTCGAGGAGCTGGCGGCGCCGGGGGGAGGCGGATGCCAGGATCAGCGTGGTCATGCGCGGCGCTCGAGGATGAGGGTGACGGGACCGTCGTTGACGAGCTCCACCTGCATGTCGGCGCCGAACTCGCCGGATGCCACCTCCAACCCCGCCTGGCGGAGCTGGGCCAGGAACCGCTCGTAAAGCGGGATGGCGACCTCCGGCCGCGCCGCCTCGATGAACGACGGGCGCCGGCCACGTTCGATGTCACCGTAGAGGGTGAACTGGCTCACCACCAGCACCGCGCCGCCCACCTCCGCCAGGCCGAGGTTCATCTTCCCCTCGGCGTCGGCAAAGAGCCGGAGGCCGGGCACCTTGCCGGCCATCCAGTCGGCCTGGTCGGGGGTGTCGGTGCCGTGGAAGCCGACGAGCAGGAGGAACCCCCGGCCGACCTGGCCGACCAGGCGGCCCCCGATCGTGACCGAGGCGCGGGACACCCGCTGGAGGACGACGCGCATGGGGGGAGTCTAACACCCCCGCGCCCCGTGGACGGGGGCGCGGCTACTCGACGGTGACCGACTTGGCGAGGTTGCGGGGCTGGTCCACGTTGCAACCGCGGCGGACCGCCACGTAGTAGGACAGCAGCTGGAGCGGGACGATGGTGAGGATGGGCGTCAGCAGGTCGAGCGTGGCGGGCACCGTGAAGGTGGCGTCGGCCAGCCGCGCGATCTCGGCGTCGCCCTCGGAGCAGATGGCCAGCACCTTGCCACCCCGCGCCTTCACCTCCTCGATGTTCGACACGATCTTCGAGTGCACCGCGTCGCGCGGGGCGATGAACACCACCGGCATGTTCTCGTCGATCAGCGCGATCGGGCCGTGCTTCATTTCCGCCGCCGGATACCCCTCGGCGTGGATGTAGGAAATCTCCTTGAGCTTGAGCGCCCCCTCGAGCGCCACGGGGAAGTTGACCCCGCGGCCCAGGTACAGCGCGTTGTTGCCCGTGAAGAACCGCTCGGCCAGCACCTTGACTTCGTCCGCCCGCGCCAGGATCTGCTGGATCTGGCCCGGGAGCGCCGTGAGCGCCTGGATGAACTGCCGCCCCTGCAGGATGCTGAGGTTGCGGAGCCGCCCGAGCCGGAGCGTGAGCAGCGCCAGCGCGGCCACCTGGCTCGTGAAGGCCTTGGTCGACGCCACGCCCACCTCGGGCCCCGCGTGCAGGTAGGTGCCGCCGTGCACCTCGCGGGCGATCGTGCTGCCCACCACGTTCACCAGGCCCACGGTGCGCGCGCCGCGCAGCTTGGCCTCGCGGATGGCGGCCAGCGTGTCGGCCGTCTCGCCCGACTGGCTGATGCCCACCACAAGGGTGCGGTCGTTGACGACCGGGTTCCGGTAGCGGAACTCCGAGGCGTACTCCACCTCGACCGGGATCCGCGCCAGTTCCTCGAGCATGTACTCGCCGATGAGCCCGCTGTGCCACGAGGTGCCGCAGGCGGTGATGATGATCCGCTCGAGCGAGAGCAGCTCCTCGTCCGTGAGGTTGAGGCCGGCCACCCGCGCCGTCCCCTCCTCCTCGAGGAGGTGGCCCCGCAGCGTGTTGCCGAGCGACTCCGGCTGCTCGCAGATCTCCTTGAGCATGAAGTGCTCGTACCCGCCGCGCTCGATGGTGGCCAGGTCCCAGTCGATCCGGTTGACCGGCTTGTCCTTGTGCTTCACGTGGAGGTCGCGCACCCGGTAGCCGTCACGGGTGAGAACCACCATTTCGCCGTCGTCGAGGTAAATGACCGAGCGGGTATGCTCCAGGAGCGGCGAGGCATCGGAGGCCACGAACTGCTCCCCCTCGCCCACGCCCACGATCAGCGGGGAGCCGTTGCGCGCCGCCACGAGCACCCCCGGCTCGTCGGCCGAGATGACCGCGATCCCGTAGGCGCCCTCGACGTCGCGGAGCGCCGCCGCCACCGCCTCCTCGAGGTTGCCCTGGTAGAGCTCCCCCACCAGGTGCGCCAGCACCTCCGTGTCGGTCTCGGAAGTGAAGGTGTGGCCGCGCATCAGGAGCGCCTTCCGGAACGACCCGGCGTTCTCGATGATGCCGTTGTGGATGAGCGCGATCCGGCCGGACTGGTCGGTGTGGGGGTGGGCGTTGGGCGTCGTCGGGGCGCCGTGGGTGGCCCAGCGGGTGTGGCCGATGCCGATGGTGCCCTTGGGGAGATTGCCGGCGACTTCCTTCTCGAGGTTGGAGAGCTTGCCTGCCGCCTTGCGGATGGCGAGCCCGGCGCCGTTGACCACCGCGATGCCGGCGGAGTCGTAGCCGCGGTACTCCAGCCGGCGCAGCCCCTCGAGGAGGAGCGTCGCCGCCTGCCGCGGTCCCACGTAGCCGACGATGCCGCACATAGCCCGACTCCCTATCCCTGGCCCACCAGAGCGCGGCAGGCGTCGATCAGTGACTGCGCCTCGGCCTCGGTGGGCGCCTCGGCGATGAACCGGACGATCGGCTCGGTGCCCGAGGGCCGCAGGTGGACCCAGCGATCCGGCCACGCCAGCCGCAACCCGTCGCGATCATCGGCCGTGGCGTCCGCGAAACGGTCGCGCAGCGCCCGGTAGGCGGCGCCGAGGTCGGCCCCGCGCGGAGCCTTTGCCTTGACAATGTGATAGCGGGGTGAGGCGGCCACGAGCTGGGAAACCGTCTGCCCCGTCGCCGCCAGGAGTTGCAAGATAAGGGCCACCCCGATGGGTGCGTCACGGCCGATGTGCACGGAGGGCAGGATCACCCCACCGTTGCCTTCGCCCCCGACCACGGCCCGCTCCTCCTGGATCATCCGGGCCACGTTGGCCTCGCCCACCGGCGCACGGAAGAACCGGGCGCCGGCCCGGCGCGCGGCATCTTCCACCACGAGGCTGGTCGAGAGATTGGCCACCACCGCCGGCGGCCCACCCCTCCGGTTGTCCTCCCCGAGCACGGCGCGCACCGCAAAGGCCAGGGTGTAGTCCTCGCCGATCGGTGTGCCCCGCTCATCCACGAGCGCCAGGCGGTCCACGTCGGGATCGACCGCCATCCCGACGTCGGCCCGCACCTGCCGGACCAGCCGCGCGAGGTCGCCCAGGTTCTCGGGAAGCGGTTCGGGGGGCCGCGGAAACCGGCCGTCGGCCTCGAGGTTGATGGCGGTGACCTGAGTGCCCAGCGCCTCGAGCAGCGGCGGGATGGCGAGGCCGCCCGCCCCGCGCACGCAGTCGAGCGCCACGTGGAAGCGGCGCTTCCGGATCTCCTCGACCTGCACCATCGGGAGGTGGAGCACCAGCTCGAGGTGCCGGGCGATCGCCGCATCGTCGGTCACGACCTGACCCACGCCATCCCAGCCGGCGCGCACCGGGCCCCGCTCGGCCAGCGCGCGCACCGCCGCGCCGGCCTCCCCGTCCAGGAAGATGCCGTCGGGCCCCACCAGCTTGAGCGCGTTCCACTCCACCGGATTGTGGCTGGCGGTGAGCATCAGCCCCGCGCCGCAGTGGTGGAACTCGACCGCGAGCTGCAGCGTGGGCGTGGTCACGATGCCGACGTCCACCACCTCGACGCCGACCGACATCAGCCCCGCCGTCGCCGCGCGCGCGAACATCGCGCCGCTGGTGCGCGCGTCGCGCCCCAGCGCCACCTTCGGCTGTCCCCGCCCCGCCGCCCACGCCCCGAGGGCGGCGGCGTGCCGGGCCACCAGCTCGGGCGTCAGGTCCTTGCCGACGATGCCGCGCATCCCGGAGACGCTGACCATCAGGGTATCGGACATCGGTGCTCCCGCGCGACGCGTCAGACCTGGATGGGAAGGCGGCCCGGATCCGGGAACGCCGTGGTGAAGGCCTCCACGACCGCCGGGTCAAACTGGAGCCCGCTGCACCGCCGGAGCTCCACCATCGCCTCCCGGGGCGACAGCGACTCGCGGTAGGCGCGGTTGGTCGTCATCGCGTCGAAGGCGTCCACCACCGCCACGATGCGGGCCTCGACCGGAATCGCCTCGCCGCGCAATCCGTCGGGAAAGCCGTCGCCGTCGAGCCGTTCGTGGTGTGACCGCGCGATCCGGAGGACCACCGGGCGGTCGCGCGCCAGCGGCGAGAGGATCTTCTCGCCAAGGACGGTGTGCTCCGCGATGTGGCGAAACTCATCGGGCGTGAGCCCGCCCGGCTTGTTCAAGATGGCCTCGCGAGTGCCGATCTTCCCGATGTCGTGGAGCTCGGCGCCGAGCCGGAGGTTGTCGAGGAAGTCGCCGGTGTAGCCGAGGAGCACCGCCGTCCGGACGGCGTACTCGCGCACCCGGCGCGAATGGCCCCGGGTGTAGGCGTCCTTGGCCTCCAGCGCGTGGGCCAGCGTCTGGGCGCCCTCGAGGAAGAGTTCCTGGATCCGCGCCCGCTGTCGGCGCACCTCGTCCTCGAGGTGCTGCTGGTAGAACCGGTTCTGCAGGATGAGCTCGCGCTTTTCGAGCGCCTTGGTCAGCCGCGCCTGCACCTCGCCCAGGATCATCGGCTTGGCGATGTAGTCGAGCGCGCCCTTCTGCAGGCAGTCCACGGCAATCTGCACGTCGGCCACCGCGCTCAGCATCAGGACGGCGGTGTCGGGATACCGGCGGCGCACTTCCTCGAGCAGCGCCACGCCGTCGCGGCCCGGCATCCGCACGTCGCTGATGAGCACCGCAACCTCGCCCCGCTCCTCGAGCGTGGCCAGCGCGGTGTCGGTGGACCCGGCCGACAGGCACTCCAGGCCCTGCGACTCCACCACGCGCACCAAGGCGGCCCGGACCTGATCGTCGTCGTCCACGACGAGGCAGCGTGCGGCCACGGAACCACTGGAATTCGGGGCGGAATTCACCACGTCAGAAACATAGGGCGGGCCCCGGTGTTCCTCAACGGAGCGGCTTGCCGCAACGCGTTCTCCCTCATAAGGTTCCCCTCACCTCAACCGGCCGGATTCATGACCGAGATCCTCCCGCACGACCTCGATTCCCGACTCGCCACCCGGGCGGTGCACGCCGGCCAGGTGCCCGAACCGAGGTCGGGGGCGGTGATGACCCCGATCTACCAGACCTCGACCTACGTGCAGGAGGGGCTGGGCCGGCACAAGGGGTACGAGTACGCGCGGACCGCCAACCCCACGCGCCAGGCGCTGGAGCGGAACGTGGCCGCCCTCGAAGGCGGCCGCCACGGATTCGCCTTCGGCTCCGGCCTCGCGGCGCTGGATGCGGTGCTCAAGCTGCTCAAGGCGGGGGACCACGTCGTCTGCGGAGAAAACCTGTACGGCGGGAGCCACCGGCTGATGGAGCGGATCTACACCCGCTTCGGGCTCGAGTTCACCTACGTGGACAGCCGCGACATGAAAAACCTGGAGCGCGCGCTCCGTCCCCAGACGCGGATGGTGTACTGCGAGACGCCCACCAACCCGATGATGGCGCTCACCGACCTCGCCGCGGTCGGCGACCTCGCGCAGGCGCACGGCTACCTGTTCGTGGTGGACAACACCTTCGCCACGCCCGTCTTCCAGCGGCCCCTCGAGCACGGGGCGGACGTGGTGCTCCACAGCACCACCAAGTACCTGAACGGCCACAGCGACATGGTCGGCGGGATGCTGGTCACGTCCCGCGAGGACCTGGCCGAGCAGCTGGGATTCATCCAGAACGCCGCCGGCGCCGTCCCCGGCCCGATGGACTGCTTCCTGGCGCTACGGGGCACCAAGACCCTCCCGCTCCGCATGCGCCAGCACGATGTGAACGGCCGCGCGGTGGCGGCGTGGCTGGCCCAGCGGAAGGACGTGCGCTCGGTCTACTACCCCGGGCTGCCCTCCCACCCGCAGCACGACCTCGCCAAGCGCCAGATGTCGGGCTTCGGGGGGATGATCTCCTTCGACGTGGGTGACGTGCCGCGGGCCCAGCGGATCGTCGAGGGCACCCGGATCTTCGCGCTCGCCGAGTCCCTCGGCGGGGTGGAGAGCCTCATCGGCCACCCGGCGAGCATGACCCACGCCTCGGTGCCCCCCGCCATGCGCCAGGCGATGGGGCTCACCGATTCCCTGCTGCGGCTCAGCTGCGGGGTGGAGGACGCCGAGGACCTGATCGCCGACCTCGACCGGGCGCTGTCGGCCTGAGGGTCGGACTGTAGCATTTTGAAACAACCACGCCCTCGGGGGCGTACGGGCTGCATCCTCCAACCAGGCGCACGTCCATGAGCAACCTGCCCGCCCCGCGGCCCCGCCGCACGCTGCCCGATATCGCCCCGGTATCCTGGGAACACCCCGCCGACCGCGCCGCCCTGCAGGCGCTGCGCGCCATTCCCGGCGTGGATGAGGTCATCCGGAAGGTCCTGGCCGTCCTCGGCGGCGAGCGCGGGATCCGCCTCCTCTTCCAGGCCAACGCCGTCCGCGTGGGCCCGGTCCAGTTCCCCCGCATCTGGGGGCTCCACCTCGAGAACTGCACCACCTTCGGTTGGGAGCGGGTGCCCGAGGTGTACATCACGCAGACCCCGATCTTCAACGCCGGCGCCTACGGCATCGACGACCCGTTCATCGTCCTCCATTCCGCCGCCCTCGAGATCCTCGACGAGGACGAGATCCGCGCCCTCCTGGCCCACGAACTCGGCCATGTGATGAGCGGTCATTCGCTCTACCGCACCATCGCCGCCATCCTCGCGCTCGTGAGCCTCGGCGCGTTGCCGATGCTCGCCGGCATCGCCCTCCTTCCGGTCAAGCTGGCCTTCCTCGAGTGGAGCCGGAAGTCGGAGCTCTCCGCCGACCGCGCCGGCCTCCTCGGCTGCCAGGACGTGATGGTGGCGCAGCGGCTCGACCTCAAGATGGCCGGCGGCGGACGGGGAGACTACTTCACGCCGGCCGACATCAACCTCGACGCCTTCATGACCCAGGCCCACGAGTACACGACGTCCAACGAGGGGCTCGACATCGTGTACAAGGTGCTGAACACCCTCGGGGTGACCCACCCGATGCACACCGTGCGCGCCGCCGAGGTGCAGAAGTGGGTGGCGGCCGGGGCGTACGAGCGGATCCTCGCCGGCGAGTACGTGCGCCGCGGCAGCGCCGAGGACCAGAAGCCCTTCGGCGAGCACTGGAAGGACGCCAAGGAGTACTACTCGCAGGAGGCCCGCGACTTCGGCCAGCAGATCGGCGAGGCGATCAAGAGCACGGCGACCAAGGCCAAGGAGGCGTTCCGCAACGCGCAGCAGCGCGGCTCGAGTTCGTGAAGGTCCTCCTCGTGGGCGGCGGGGGCCGCGAGCACGCCCTGGCCTGGGCGCTGCATCGTGACCATCCCGCCGCCCAGCTTTTCGCCGCCCCGGGCAACCCCGGCATCGCGCAACTCGCCACCCTCCTCCCCATCCCCGCCGACGACATCCCCCGCCTCGTGGAATCGGCGGTGGCCCACGCCGTGGACCTCGTCGTGATCGGGCCCGAGGTGCCGCTGGCCCTGGGACTGGCCGACCGGCTGCGGGAACGCGGCGTGCCGGTGTTCGGCCCCTCCGCACGCGCTGCCGCGCTGGAGGCGTCGAAGGCCTTCTCGAAGGAGGTCATGGCGGCGGCCGGCATCCCGACCGCTGCCAGCCGGACCTTTACCGAACTCGCCCCGGCGCTGGCCTACGTGGACGCCCACGCCGAGCCGCTCGTGGTCAAGGCGTCGGGCCTCGCGGCCGGCAAGGGCGCCATCGTCTGCCCCAGCCGCGCCGAGGCGGCCGCGGCCGTCCATGCGATGCTTGGCGAGGGGCGTTTCGGCGACGCGGGGCGCACGGTGGTGGTCGAGGCCTTCCTCGAGGGGGAGGAGCTGTCCGTCCTCGGGCTCACCAACGGCGAGGAGGTGACCCTCCTCCCGGCCTCACAGGACCACAAGCGGCTCGGGGAGGGCGACACCGGGCCCAACACCGGCGGGATGGGGGCGTATGCTCCGGTGGCGCTTGCCACGCCCGCGCTACTCGAGCGTGTCCGCCGGGAGGTGATGGAACCGGTGCTGGCTGAGCTGGACCGGCGGGGCGCGCGGTTCTCCGGGTGCCTCTATGCCGGCATCATGGTGGACCGGAGCGGCGCGCCGTGGGTGGTCGAGTTCAACTGCCGCTTCGGCGACCCGGAGACGCAAGTCGTCCTGCCGCTCCTGGCCGGAGGACTCACCGACGCGCTGGCGAACGTGGCGGCGGGGCGCGCGGCCGGCCCCCTCGCCGCCCTCCCCGGCGCCTCCGTCACGACCGTCCTGGCGGCCCGGGGCTACCCCGACGCCCCTGAGAAAGGGGCCGTCATTTCAATCCCGGACCGGCTCCCCGCCGGTGTGACCGTCTTCCACGCGGGGACGGCGGCGGGGCCCGACGGCGCCCTCCGGGCGGCGGGCGGCCGTGTGCTGAATGTCACCGCCGTGGCGTCCACCTTCGGCGAGGCGCAGCGCTTGAGCCGGGAGGCGGCCGATGCCATCCGTTTCGAGGGCAAGACCTGGCGGCGGGACATCGGGTGGCGGGAGGCGGCGCGGCGGTAGGGAGGCACCACTCGAGGACTCGCATCCGCGGCCGGGGCCCGCTACCGTTCGAGGTGCCGTTCCACCATTCCCGGAGGCTCCCATGCGCGCCCTCGCCGTCCCGCTCCTCCTCCTGGCCGCCGTGGCCTGCAGCAGCGACTCCACCGACAACACGCCGGCCGCAACCGGGGACGTCTCCATCGTGAGCGGCGCCTCCACGAAGGGCCCGAATGCCTTCGACCCGAGCCCCTTCACCATCAGCCTGGCGAGCAAGACCACCGTCAAGTGGGTCAACGACGATGGGACCACCCACTCGATCGTCGCCGATGGCGGCCTCTTTGCCCCTTCCGGCAACATGGGCCCGAATGTCACCTACCAGGCCACCTTCACCACGGCGGGCACCTACACCTACAAGTGCGGCATCCACCCGACCATGACCGGCACGATCGAAGTCACCCCCTAGGAGCACCGCCGCGGGTGCCCGAGCTTCCCGAAGTCGAGACGATCGTGCGGGACCTCCGGCCCACCCTGGTGGGCCGGACGCTCGTCCGCGCCACCCTCTCCCACGACGACGTGCTCCGTGGCGTGACCCGGCGCACCCTCCTCCGGGGGCTCGCCGGGGCGCCGATCGAGGACCTCTTCCGCCGGGCCAAGCACGCCGTGTTCGTCCTCGGCGCCCGGCGCCTGGTGGTCCAGCCGGGGATGACAGGGGCGCTCCTGGTGCAGGACAGGCCCCTGACTCCGGGGGAGGCCCGGTACGCGGTGCTCCAGGCGGAGCTCGACGATGGACGGCTGCTCGTGTACCGGGACGTCCGGCGGCTCGGCACCCTGCTCTGGCTCGACGCCCGCGGCTGGGCGCGCTACGACAGCGCCATCGGGCCCGAGCCACTCGCGCCGGACTTCACGGCCCGGACACTCCAGGCGGCCACCGGACGCACGCGGCAATCGGTCAAGAAGGCGCTGATGGACCAGCGGCTGGTGGCGGGAGTCGGAAACATCTACGCCAACGAGGCGCTCTTTGCCGCGGGGGTCGATCCCAGCCGGCGGTCGGACGGGCTCTCCGGCGCCGAATGGGCGCGCGTCCACCGCGAACTCCGGCGCATCCTCTCGGCCGCCGTCTCGCGCCGGGGCACGACGGTGCGCGACTATCGCACCGGCACCGGGGGCAAGGGAGGGTTCCAGCTCGAGCTCCTGGTGTACGGGCGGGAGGGGGAGCCGTGCGTGCGCTGCGGCACCCAGCTCACCGGCACCCACCTCCTCGACGCGCGCATCACCGTCTTCTGCCACCGCTGCCAGTCATGACCCACCTCGCCGCCCTGCCGCTCGCCTCCGCCGATCTCGAGGCACTCAAGGAGCGGGTCCGACTGGTGGCAGAGAACCGGCCCGCCGTCTACCGCTTCCTCGACCCCGCCGGGCGGATCCTCTACGTTGGAAAGGCCAAGCGGCTCCGGGCGCGGCTGCTCTCGTACTTCCGCGCCGAATTCCCGGTCGACAAGGCCGCGCGGATCGTCCACGCCGCGGGCGACGTCACCTGGGAATACGTCCCCAGCGAGTTCGCCGCCTGCCTCGGCGAGCTGCGCCAGATCCGCCGGCACCGGCCACCGTTCAACGTGGCGATGAACCGGAGCCGGCGGGCCGTCTTCGTGAAGATCCTCGACTCGCCGGCCCCGAAGGTCTATCCGGGCACGACGGTGGCGCGGCACGACGGCCGCGTGTACGGCCCGTTCCGCTCCGCGGCCCGCGTGGCGGAGGGGGTCCGGGTCCTCAACGACCTGCTCGGCCTCCGCGACTGCGAGGCGCGGATGCCCATCGTCTTTGCCGACCAGGGGGACCTCTTCACCGCGGCGACACAGGCCGCCTGTCACCGGCACGAACTTGGCCAGTGCACGGGGCCCTGCGCGGGGCTGGTGGCCGAGCGGGACTACTCCCGGCGCGTCGAGACCGCCGCGGCCTTCTTCGAGGGGCGGACCATCCAGCCGATCGACCGCGCGGTGGCGGCAATGCAGGAGGCCTCGATGGCGGAGGACTTCGAGCGGGCCGCCCGCTGGCGCGAGCGGTTCGAGGCGCTCGAATGGCTTCTCGCAGCGTCCGCGCGCTCGCGCGGGGCGGTGGAACTCCTGTCGTTCGTCTACCGCGATCCGGGGGAATTCGGCGATGACAGGGCCTACCTGATCCGGCGCGGCACCGTCCGCGCCAGTTTTCCATTTCCGTCCACGCCGATCGAACGGATTGCCTTTGCCGGCGTGGTGCGGGAGGAGCTGGCGCGCGAGGAACCCGCCACAGGGCCGCTGCCCATCGAGGCAGTGGACGAGATCCTCCTGCTGATGTCGTGGTTCAGGACACATCCCGAGGCGCTGCGCCGGACCGACCCCCTCGCTAGCTGGGCCGAATAGCCGGCGGCTGTTCCATCCTGAAACCAAATCGGACGCCTCCCGTAGGGGGCGGGTCACCCAACCCGAACCCGAGGTCTTCATGTCCGTCCGTCGCGCAGTGATCGCGGCCGCCCTCGTCGCGGCCCCTGCCCTGTTGTCCGCCCAGACACCTGCCCCACCCGCCAGCGCCTCTGCCACCGCCGCGGCCACCGCCACCGCCCAACCGCCGCAGGTGGTCCACCCGAAGGTCGGGAACGAGATCGAGCTCGGTCGCCAGTACACCACCTGGCTCTATGCCGGCCGGTTTGACAGCCTCTTTGCGCACATGAGCGCCGACGCCCGCTCCCAGATGGAGAGCCCGGACAAGATGGCGGAGGAGTTCGACCAGTTCGTGGCGCAGGTGGGCGAGGAGACGAGCGTGATCGAGGAGAAGGTGGTGATGCGGAAGGGCAACCCGCAGTACTGGCGCACGGCAAACTTCTCGATGGCGCCGGAGGCGGTCATGATCCGCTGGGTCATCGTGAACGGCGAGATCTGGGGCATCGGCATCAACCCGGCCAGCCGGGCGCCGGAGATCGACCCGGTCCAGTAGCGCTCAGCCCTCTCCCGCCGCGAGCAGGGGCACCAGGCGCGCCCGCGGCGGGAGCCCCGCCTCCAGCTCCATGATGCCCACCGACGGCGGCAGGTCGAAGCGACGCTTCCCTGCCCCGCCGGGGTTCATGGCGGTCACGGTAATGTCCACGGTGGCGAGCAGCGGCCGGTGGGTGTGGCCGAAGACGAGCACGTCGGCGTGGGGAAACGCCGCGTGGAGCCCCTCCGGAGTGGGGCTCCCGAACTGGTCGCCGTGCGTCACCACGAACTGCAGCCCCGCCAGCTCCACCTCCGCCACCTGCGGCAGCCGCTGCCGCACCTCCCACCCGTCGGTGTTCCCGTAGACCGCCGTCACTGGAGCCATTGCCTCGAGCTCGTCCAGCAACTCGAGCGGGCCCAGGTCGCCGGCGTGGAGGATGTGGTCCACTTCCCGGAACAGCTCGAACACCTCCGGCCGGAGCAGGCCGTGCGTGTCCGCGATGACGCCGAGCCGCACCCGCCTAGCCGCCCCACCGGGGCGCGATGTCGATGCCGAGCCCCAGCTGGTCGATCACGCGCTGCACCACGAAGTCCACCAGGTCGCTCACCGCGGCGGGACGGTGGTAGAAGCCCGGCGCCGCCGGGAGCACGATGCCCCCGGCCTCGGTCAGGGCGGTGAGGTTGCGGAGGTGGACCAGGGAGAGAGGCGTCTCGCGCGGCACCACGATCAGGGGGCGGCGCTCCTTGAGCGCCACATCGGCGGCGCGCTCCACGAGCGAGCGGCTGGTGCCGTGGGCGATCGCCGCGACGGTGCCCATCGAGCAGGGGCAGATGACCATGCCGGCCCATTTGGCCGACCCCGACGCCGGGCGGGCCCCGCGGTCGGTGTCGGGATAGACCGTGACGCTCCGCCAGTCCCCGCCGGTGGCCCGGGTGAGCTCTTCCAGGGACCGGATCCCGCACTCGGCCTCGAGAAGGCGCTGGCCGTGGCTCGTGACAATCAGCCAGACGGGCACCTGCCGCGTGGCGAGGACCTCGAGGAGCCGCACCCCGTAGGGCGCCCCGGAGGCGCCCGAGATGGCCAGGACAACGGGGAGCTGGCTCACCGGCCCCTCCGGTTGGGCGTCGGGGTGCGGACGGGATGGGCCGGGGCCCGGGGCGGCGCCGGCTTTTGGGATGCGGCCTTCTGCACCGACTTCATCCCGCGCGCATGACTTCGCTTCTTGGCCAATGGCTCGCCCTCAGTCCTCAGTCCTCAGTCCTCAGTCCGCAGTCCTCAGTCCTCGCAAACCTACCACTTCCCGCGGGCGCGGCGCTCCAGCCGGTCGCCGAAGTACTCCCCCCAACGCCGCTCCACGAGGCGGATGGTGTCCTCCGGCATGGTGACCGGCGGCGGGTAGCCCGGCTTCCAGGTGGCGTCGATGGCGATGCGCCCCTCGTACACCGGCTTGGCGCCGATGAACTCCTGGCGCTCGAACAGCATGTCCCGAGCGGGGTCGAACCGCGTGAAGAGGCCCCAGGCGACGTTCCCCTCGTCGGCGAGGTCCACGTCCTCGCTCACGGCGGCGACGAACTTGACGGGGCCCAATCCCTCCCAGCGGAGGAGACCCGCCAGCAC
>CAZNLY010000015.1:0-4893 GCA_964574295.1 uncultured Gemmatimonadaceae bacterium | reverse complement strand
AGCGCCAGCTGGCCGGTGCCGAGGAGGTTGAGCGCCGTCTTGAACGACTCCAGCGGATGGCGGACCTTCACGGCGACGGTGAGGAGGTTGTGGAACACCGCGTCGTCGCTGGCGTGCAGGTCCACGATGTTCGGGTTCACCACGCGGATGAGTGGCCCGATCATGGCGCCGGCAGCGAGGCCGATCCACTTGTCCTCCTGCGGCGGCTTGCCAACCACCGCGCCCGGATAGATGGCGTCGCGCCGCCGGGTGACGGTCTTCACCTGGAAGACGGGAAACGGCGACGCCTCGGAGTAGTGGCCGTAGTGGTCGCCGAAGGGGCCCTCCAACCGGCGCTCGCCCGCGGGGACGGTTCCCTCGAGGATGAATTCGGCGTTGGCCGGCACCGCCAGGTCGAGGCTCTTGGCGCGCACCAGCTCGGTGGCGCGTCCGCGGAGGAACCCCGCCAGCCCGAGTTCGTCGAAATCCTCCGGCAGCGGCAGGATGGCGGAGAGCATGGTGAGCGGATCGCCGCCGAGGACCACGGCCGCGTCGAGGGAGCGGCCCAGGCGCTCCGCCTCGTGGTGGTGGCCCCGCCCGCCCTTCATGCTCTGCCAGTGCATGCCGGTCGTGGCGGAGTCGAACACCTGGAGGCGGTAGAGGCCGAAGTTGCGGATGCCGGACGCCGGATGGTGGGTCAGCGTGGGCCCGAAGGTGATGAAGGGCCCGGCGTCGCGCGGCCAGCTCCAGAGATTGGGGAGGCGGTCGAGGCGCGGCGCCTCCACCACCTCCTGCACCGGGGCCCGCCGGACCATCCTCGGCCGGAGGAAGCGGGCGCGCAGCAGCGTGCGGCGGAGCTCCCAGAACTTCCCGAGGGAGGGCGGGTTGAGCCGCTGGAAGGTCTCGATCAGCTCGCGGCCGATCGCCTCGGGCGGCCGGCCCAGGGCCAGCTCCATGCGACGATCGGAGCCGTAGAGGTTCATGACTAGCGGGAAGTCGGCGCCCTTGACCCGCTCGAAGAGCAGCGCCGGCCCGTCCTGCCGGATGACGCGCTGCGTCAGCTCCGCCACCTCGAATTTGGGGTCCACCTCCGCCGTGACGCGCAGCAGCTCGCCCCGGGCCTGGAGATGCCGGACGAAGTCCCCGAGTCCGCCGAAGCGGGGCGCCGGCGGCGTCATCGGCGCCTCATGCGAGCCGGTCGAGGAGGGCAAATCCAAAGACCGTCAGCGACATCACGGCGTTCATCCGGAAGAAGGCGGCGTCGAGGCGGGAAAGATCCCCGGGGCGGACGAGCTGGTGCTCGTACGCCAGGATCAGCGCCGCCGCCGCCACGCCCACAAAGTACCAGGTGCCGAACCCGGCGCCCCAGCCGAAGAGCGCCAGCGCGGGGATCGTGACGCCGTGCAGCAGCTTGGCGAGGAGGATGCTGCGGCGCTCGCCCAGGCGCACCACGGCGCTCCGGAGGCCGCTCGCGCGGTCGAAGTCGGCGTCGGGGAGCGCGTAGAAGATGTCGAAGCCGGCCACCCAGGTGGCCACGCCAACGGTGATGGCGGCGAGGAGCCAGGCCGGCTCGCTCCAGGCGCCGGTCACCGCGATCCACCCCCCGACGGGCGCGATGGCCAGGCTCATCCCGAGCCAGAGGTGCGGCCACCAGGTGAAACGCTTGGACAGGCTGTACCCCATCACCCAGGCGAGCGCCAGCGGACTGAGGACCAGGCAGAGCGTGTTGAGCGCCGCCGCCGCGAGGACGAACACCGCCCCCGCCACGCCCACGGAGACCCACGCCTGCGCCACCGTCAGCCGGCCGCGCGGCAGTTCACGGTCCTTCGTGCGCGGGTTCCGCGCGTCGTAGTCGCGGTCGGCGATGCGGTTGAAGCCCATCGCCACCCAGCGGGCGGCGGTGAAGGCCACGACGACCAGCGCCACGGCGCGCGCCGTGAGCGGCACCGTCGTCGAGGCGGCCAGCACGCCGAGGAGCGCGAACGGCAGCGCAAAGAGGGTGTGCGGCAGCTTGACGAAGTTGACGTACCGGACGAGGAGGGAGTCTCCCGTCAGCAGCTGGCCCTCGCTCACGCGCGCGTCCCCGTGTGGATGGCGCAGATGCCGCCGAGGAGGAGGTCGTACCGCACGTCGCGAAATCCGGCGCGCTCCATCCGCGCCGCCAGCGCCGGGGGCTCCGGGAAGGCGAGCGCCGATTCGGGGAGCCAGCGATAGGCGTCCTGGTGCCGCGACACGAGGCGCCCGACGGCGGGCAGCAAGTGGCGGAAGTACATGAGGAACGCGCCGCGGAGCGGCTGCCGGGGCGGAATGCTCATCTCGAGGATCACGAAGCGCGCGCCCGGCTTGAGCACCCGCGCCGCCTCCCGGAGGCCGGCGTCGAGGTCCATGAGGTTGCGCACCCCCCACCCCACGGTGGCACCGTCGAATGCGGCGTCGGCGTGCGGGAGGGCCAGCGCGTCCGCCACCACGCTCTCGATGCGCGTCGCCTTGCCGCGCCCGAGTTGCAGCATGCGGGGCACGAAGTCGGACCCCACCACTGTGCCCCGGAAGCCCGGCAGCCGCGCGAGGGTCGCGGCCAGGTCGAGGGTGCCGGCACAGAGGTCAAGGTACCTCCCATCCGGAACTCGTTCCCAATTGAGACGCGTCACCGCCCTGCGGCGCCAGTGCCGGTCCAGGTTGAGGCTCAGGAGGTGGTTGAGGAAGTCGTAGCTCGGCGCGATCGCGTTGAACATGCCGCGGACATAGGTCCGCTTTTCCGCGCCGCCCGATACTGGTAACTTCCTGTCCGTGGCTAACATAGGCGGCCAATCTACCCCGCACGGAAAGCCCTCCGCAAGCCGGAGGGAGGCCCGTGGCTAAGCCCCGCATCGACCTCGTCTCGGCCTCGGACCAGGAGGTCGTGCTCGAAGCGCGCGCCGGACGCGAGGCGGCGTACCGCGAACTCGTGCGGCGCTACGAGCGCCCGATCTTTTCCCTGATCTACCGGATGGTGCGGAACCGCGAGCAGGCGGAGGATCTCTCGCAGGAGACCTTCGTGAAGGCGCTCAACGCCATCGAGAGCTATCGGCCCGAGTTCAAGTTCTCCAGCTGGATCTTCAAGATCGCCAACAACGTCGCCATCGATCACCTGCGGCGGCGGGAACTCGACACCCTCTCCCTCGACGGCTCCCCGCACGCCCTCACCCCCGAGGCGGTGCAGGCCAGCGCCCTCCAGCTCGGCGACCGCCAGGAAACGGCCCTCGAGGAACTCGAGGCCCGCGAGCTCGGCGGGGAAATCGAGCGGGCCATTGGCCTGCTCCGGCCGGAATACCGCGCCTGCATCCTCCTGCGGCACGTGGAGGGGCGCGCCTATGAAGAGATCGCCACGATCCTCGACCTCCCGCTCGGCACGGTGAAGACGTACATCCACCGTGCCCGCGGGGAATTGCGGCAGGCCCTGGCGCACCTGCGCCAGTGAAACCCCGGGCCCGGAGGGGCCGTAGGAGGGGCGTCATGACGGACCGCATTCCCACCCACCTCACCGCAGACGAGCTCGACGACTGGCTCGCCGGGTCCCTTGCGCGCACGCGCGAGGCCCACCTGCACGGCTGCGCCGATTGCCGGCGCCTGGCCGATGCGGACCGCGAGCTGGCTCACCTGCTCGGAGCGCTGCCGCTCCTCACCCCCGCGCCCGGCTTTCCCGATCGCATCATGGCGCGCGTGTCGGTGCGGCGGCGGCGCACGGCGGCCATGTCGGCCGCGCTCGCCGCGGGCATCGTCCTTCCGATGCTCGCCAGCGTGGGGTGGAGCCTGGCCAATCCCGACACCCTCGCCCAGCTGCTGCAGTGGGCGGGTGCCGGCGTCGGCCGGGTGGGGCTCGAGGCGGTCCGCTCCGTCGGATCCACCCTCCTCGCACAGCCGTGGTACCCCTGGGTCCGCGGCCTGTTCGAGTCGCCCGCCCGTCTCGGCCTCGTTCTCGGCACCGGCACCGCCGCCTATGTCGGCGGGGTGCTGATGCTGCGGCGCCTCATGGCCCTGCCGACTGCGCGGGTGGCTCATGGGCAGGCCTGACCGGCTCCTCCTCGCGGGCCTGCTCCTCCTGACCGGCCCGGCCGCGTTCGCCGAGGTGCCGGCCCACGTGCGCGCCTCCCGTCCGCTGCCGCAGCAGGTGCCCAACGCCGGGCCCGACGGCCCGACCATCTCCCTCCGCGACCTCACCGCCCCGCTCCGCCTCGAACCCGAACTCGCCCGCGCCCTTCGCGCCTCGCGCGAGCCGGGATTTGCCTTGAGCGTCGAGGGCGGCGTGGCCCGCGTGGGGGACTACACCCTGCCCGCGGGAGCCTCCGAATCGGGAGATGTGCTCGTCCTCAACGGGAACGCCGATCTTGCCGGGCGGCTGTCGGGCAACCTGGTGACCGTCAACGGCAACATCACGCTGCGCCCGGGCGCGTACGTCTCCGGGAGCCTCCTGGCCTACGGCGGGACGGTGCACCAGGCGGGCGGGCAGGTGACCGGCGACATCCAGACCCTGGGCGATCTCGCCGAACCGGTAGCGTCCGAGCCCGTGGCGGCGGCCTCCCCACTCGTCCTGGCACTCCGCAACGTCGCTGGCCTGGCCGGGATCTTCCTGGCCTTCCTCGCCATCGGCTTCGGCCTCGTGCTGCTCGGCCGCCCGAATCTCGAGGTCATCTCCGACACGGTGGTCCACTCCGCCGGGCGCTCCTTCGCAGTGGGGTTCCTGGCGCAGGTCCTCGCCCTCCCGACGCTGGGGGTGCTCGTCGCCGGGCTCGTGCTCAGCATCGTCGGCATCCTGCTCGTGCCGTTCGCGGCGATCGCGGCGGGGCTCCTCCTCCTGGCGGTGATCCTGGGCGGCACCCTCGGCGTTGCCCACGCCATCGGCGAGACCTACACCCGGCGCCGATTGGCGCAGGGCGC
>CAZNLY010000014.1:42664-55188 GCA_964574295.1 uncultured Gemmatimonadaceae bacterium | reverse complement strand
TTCGGTCGAACCCCTCGCGCACCGCCTCGATGTGGGTGATCAGGATGACCTGCGGAAAGCGGTCGGCCAGGCTCCGGAGCAGGTCCATCACCGCGGCGCGCCGTTCCTCGTCGAGCGAGCCGAAGATCTCGTCCAGGACGAGCAGCGAGAGGGGCTGGCCCGCCCGCTCGGCGATCATCTGGCTGATAGCCAGGCGGAGCGCTAGGTTGGCCACGTCCTCCTCGCCGCCGCTGATGACCGGCTTGGCCTCCCCCTCCTCGACGATGGTGGGCTGGTAGTTCTCGTCCAGCTCGAGGTCGGCGTAGCGGCCGTTGGTCAGATCGCGCAGGAGGGCGGAGGCCAGCTCGGAGAGGTCGGGCCGGAGCGCGTTGTTGAGGTCGGTGCGGAGGTCGGTGAAGGCGCGGTCGAGTTCCTGCGCGCGCGCCAGCTCGACTTCCACCCGCCGCACCTCGGCCTCGCGTGCCTCGCGCTCGCCGCGGCGGCGCGCCACCGCGCGGGCAGCCTCCTCGGCGATCGCCCGCTGCCCACCCGCCTCCACCATCCCGAGCTCCGCGCGGCGCTTGTCGGCCTCCGCCTCCGCGAGCAGCGCCCGCACCGCCTCGAACTCCGGCTCGGAATAGCCGAGTTCCGCCCGCTGCTTCCGGAGCGCGGCCAGCGCCTCCTCCTTCTGCGACACCCCCTGCTCCGCCGCGAGGAGCTCCGGCGCGAGCCGGGCCGCACGGTCGGCCAGGGCGCGGTACCGCTCCGCCTCGAGCGCCCGGGGCTCCAGCTCGGCCAGCCGGCGCAGCACCTCGGCATGCCGTTCCGGGTCGTACGCCCCCTCCGCGGTCACCATCTCCCCCTGGAGGGCGGCCAGCGAGCGCTCGAGCTCCACGCGCCGCGCCGCCAGCCCCGACGCCTCCTTGTGCTGCGCCTCGAGCTTGGCCACCACGCCGGCCGCCTCGGTGGCGGCCCGTTCCGCCGCCTCGAGCTGGCGCCGCAGGTCGCGGAGCGGAGCCGGTTCCTCCTGCAGCTGGTCGATCCGCTGCCGGTAGAACTGGCCGTTGAACTTGACCTCCTCCACCTGGCGCCCGAGGACGCCGAGGACGGAGGTGTAGTCCGGGCCAAGCGGCCGGGAGCAGGTGGGGCAGGCACCATCCTGCCCGGCGGCGGTGATCCGGTCGAGCTGCTCCTGCAGATCGCGGTACTGGTCCACCAGCGCCTGCCGCTTCGTGCGGGCGTCCTGCAGGTCACGGACCCACGCGGTGTGCACTTCCTCCAGTTGCGCGGTGGCCGTGGTAACGCCCTCGCGCGAGGCCGCCAGCGCCGCCCGCGCCTCCGCGAGGCGCGCCTCGCCGGGAAGCGCCGCGATGCGCTGGTCGAGTTCCGCCAGGTTGGCGCGGGCGCCCTCGATGCGCGCGTGCAGGGTTGCCCGGTGGGTCGAGGCGGCGTACAGGTGCTGCAGCGCCTCCTGTTCGGCCCGCAGCGCGGGAAGCGGGGCGAGCACCTCGGCCAGCGCGGCGAGGTGCGTCTGGGCCTGCAGTGCCTCGGTGATCTGCCGGTCGAGCTCGCGGGTCCGCTCCTGCGAGGTCTCCACCTGGTGCTCGGCCACCCGGAGGTCGGCCTCGAGCGAATGCACACGCACCCGGAGCTGGTCCATTGCCTTCCAGCGCGGCTCCGCCTCGGCCAATCGGCCCAAGGCCTGCGCCAGCGCCGCCCGAGCCGCCTGCTCGCGCTCGGCCGCCTGTGCCGAGAGCTCCGCCACGCGGTGTTCCTCGGTGCGGAGGTCCTCGGGGTCGGGCAGCCCCGCCTGCAGCGCCTGGAGCCGGGCGCGCACCTCGTTCCGGCGCTCGCGGAGCCGCTCCTGCGCGGTGCGCAATCGCTCGAACCCGAGCACCCGACTCAGGAACTGCGCGCGCTCGGGGCCGGTCATCTGGCCCATGACCGCCAGTTCCTTCTGGCCGGTGAAGTAGGTATTGAAGAATTCCTCGCGGGTCATTCCGAGGAGCCGGGTGAGCTTTTCGGTCACGGCGCCGAGGCTATTCGCCACCGGGGCCGGGTCGCCGTCCTGGAAGAGCTCCGCCTGCGTGAGGCCGCGGACGACGCGGAACTGGTGCGGGCCGAGGGCAAAGTCGAGCTCCACCCGCACGGTCGAGCGTGGCGGGGCGCCGCGTCGCCGGATGGAGTCGCGGGTGCCGCGAGCGGCCGGGGTGCCGTACATCGCGAACGCGATCGCCTCGAGGAGCGTGGACTTCCCCGCCCCGTTGGGGCCGACGATGCCGGTGAGCCCCGCCCCCAGCACCAGCTCGGTGTCCTCGTGCTGGCGGAAGTTCTGCAGACGGAGACGGAGGATCTGCATCACCCCTCCCCGCCCGGAAGGTCTCGTTCGGCGGCCTCCACCAGCTCCGTGCCCTCCCGCACGAACGTCTCGCGATCCACCCCCGCTGGCAGCGCGCGGCGGCCGAGGTAGTCGGCCACCAGCTCCGGCAGGGTCTGGCGCCGCCCGGGGGAGCCGACGCCCGTTGCCCGCGCCGGCTCCGGCTTCCGGAGGTCGAGTTGGAAGTGGAGCGCCTCCGCCTTCCACGCGCGGAGGGCGGCGTGGTCGAGTTGGCGCCCCACGTGCCGCGGCACCCCGGTCACCACCAGCCGCACCACCTGGTCGGCAATGCCGCCGGGCACCGCCGCCACCCGCTCCGCGATGCGCGCCTGGAGGGTGTCCGCCTCAAGCTCACGGCCGTCGAGCCGCGGGAGGTCGAGCACCCGGCGGGCCGGCACGATCGCCTGCGGCACCGCCACGCCGGAGTCGAGGTCGGCGAGCAGCCAGCCCTTTCCCTCCACCCCCTTCTCGGCCTCGTCGCGCAGTTCTCCCCACGGATTCGAGCTCACGTACTCGAGCGCGCCGCTGTACCAGGCCCGGGGGCCGAGCGGCGTCCGGACGTGGTAGTGCCCGAAGGCCACGTAGCTCCACTCCCCGGGGCCGAACTCGTCCGGACGGACGACGGCGCCGCCGTACTCGACCGACGACCGGTCCGAGGGGAAGACGCCGTCCACCTCACCGTGCGCCACCAGCACCTGGTACCTGGCCGAGCCGTCGGGACGGAGGGCGGGCCGCTCGGCCTGGACCAGCGCCTGGTGCGGCACCGCCAGCACGCTCAGGCCAAGGGCGGGATACTCGAAGCGCCGCGCCTCGCGGCTCGCCACGTCCACGCCCAGCTCCTCGAAGAGCCGGAGGATGTCGCCCGTTTCGGTGGAGCGCGGGGTGTCGTGGTTGCCGGCGATCAGCACCACCGGGGTGTCGGGCAGCCCGGCGCGGAGCCGCTGGAACTGCTGGAAGGCAAAGACGATCGCCGCATTGGTGGGGCGGACGGAATGGAAGAGGTCCCCCGCCACCACCACGACGTCGGGCCGCGCGGCCAGGACGCCGTCCACCGCCTGCCGGAAGGCCTGCGCGGTGTCGGCCTCGCGCTGGTTGATGCCGAGCGGCGTCTGCCGATGGTATTGCCGGAACCCGAGATGGAGGTCGGCGAGGTGGGCGAGTTTCACGGGTAGGAGAATGGCCCGCCCGGGAGCGGGGGGCAAGCCGCTGCGAGGGGCCTAGGCCGAGTAGGGGTCGGCGGTTCCACGCAGGGGGGTGACGGTGGCGCTCCGGCCGGCCACCTCCGGCTCCACCCGGCGCCCGAGCGCCGCGGTGAAGTAGGCCACCGGCTCCTCGGGGCGGGCCTGGCGGGTGCGGGCCAGGGCGCGCCGCACCTCGTCCTCGCGGCGGCCGTCCACCAGCGCGCGCACCCGGTCGGCGTCGAGCCGGGGTGCCAGGGACCGCAGCTGGCGGATGACCGCCTCAGCGAACGGCAGCTCCGGCGCCGGCGGGAACCTTTCGACGCCCTCCCGTCCCGACAAGACCGCCGGGCGCGGGAAGCGCACGAACACGGGTTGCGTGAAGTGCGGGTGCCGCACCATGAGCTCGCCCTTGGGGAGCGTGGCGAGCCGCACCTTGATGGCGGGGGAGAGCGTGGCATACCCGGCGGTGGCCAGCTCGTCGGCGTCCATCCGGCCGAAGAGGCTGGTGCCGGCGTTCCCCACCACCCGCCGCAGCACCTGCGAGCGGAACTGCTGCGCCGAGAAGAGCACGAGGCCGAGGTAGCGACCCCGCTCCGAAAGGTCGAGCAGCATCTTGCGGACATACGTCTCGCCGCCGTCAGCGGGGGCGTACTTGTTGAGCTCGTCCACGAACACCACGAGGTGGTCCACGCCCAGGTCCCGGCGCTCGAGGTGCTCCCGGAGCTTGCTCACGATCCGGGCAAAGACGAGGTCCTGCGCGAGCGGATCCACCCCCGCCACGTCCACCACGTACACGCCCCGGTCCTCGAAGGCACCCCAGGGGAGGTCGTTGGCCGCGCCGTCGTCGGTCACCAGCCCCTTGGCGCGGGTGGTGATGTTGCCGAGGCGGTTCCGCACCTTGCGGATGGTGGCCACGTGATGGGTGCGCCAGAGCTCGCCGCGGTGGCTCCCCTCGAGGTGGTCGAAGATGGCGCGGAAGAAGGCCTCGAGGTCGGCAAACGACTCCACCCGCCACTCCTTCGGGTGAAGCTCCTCGGCGCGGAAGTCGCGGTTCACCACCCGGTCGGCCAGGAAGTCGATGAAGGCGTCGGCCTTGGCGTCGAGGTCGTCGCTGTTGAGCGCCACCTCGGCAAACTCCAGCACCTCGCGGAGCCCCCAGGTGAGGGGCTCGGTGTTGTATGCCAGGTCGGCGTGGGTCCGGAGGGTGTTGAGGTTGACGCCATCGGGCTTGCAGGGCGCGTAGTAGCGCACCCGGTCGAAGGGACGCGCCTCCACGCCGAGTCGGGCGTAGAGCGCCAGGTCCTCGGCACCGAGTGCGGCGGGCTGGTCGAGGAAGCAGAGGTCGGGGCCCTTCACGTTGAAGCAGACGGCGGCCACCGTCCCCTTGTGCGCGGGGAACCGCTGGAAGATGGAGGTGAGGAGAACCTCGACCGCGCTGGTCTTTGTGGCGAGCCCCGACACGCCGGTCACATTGAGGTGCGCCGCCTCGGGGCCGAGGAGGAAGTCGGCGTCGAGGTGGACGGGGGCGGCGTGCCCGGCCGCCCCGTACACGCCGAGGGGAATCGCCGTCGCCCGGTCGCCATCGGCGTAGGCATCCATCCGGAGGGCCATGCGCACGTCGGCGTCGGTGGCGAGGCGCACCTCCCCCTGCGGCACCGGCTGCAGCGGCTCGGAGGGCTCCTGGCGGAGGACGCTGGCGGTGTAGAAGTCGTGGGGCGCCTCGCCGTCGGACCAGGCGGCTGCATCCGTCACCACCCCGTACACGGTGCGGCCGGGGGCGTCCACGCGCACGATGGCGCCGATGCCCACGGCGGCGCCGCGCGCCGCCAGGAACTGGAACTGGTGCGGCGTGGACGGCCGGAGCTCGGTGGCCACCACATACCCGACGGCGTGGGACATCAGGGGCGGGGCGCGCTCAGAGGGGAGAGAACGGGGGCACCTCGGTCAGCCAGAACCCGGCCAGGCGCCGGTTGTGATCCAGCTCCACGTAGAATCGGTCGGCCACGCGCACCACCTCGACCTCGCGGCGGGTGCCGATCCGGATGTGCACGGTGCGCTCGTCGGGCGTGGCGGAGACGGAGAGTGTGGTGTCGACCTCGACCGCCGAGACGCCGCTCCGCGCAGGGCGGCCGGGGACGACCACCCGCCCGTGGCGCGGGTTGGCGGGCGGCGCCAGGCCGGGGACGGTGTCCACTTCGGGCCAGACCACCACGTCGAGCCCGCGGAGCACGCCGCCCGCCACGTCGAGCACCACCACCGAGCCCTCCTCGTCGGTGAGCTCGACGCTCCCCTCGAACCCGCTCCCGCCCGCGGGGCCCGCGAATCCACCCGAGAGGATGTCGGTCTCGGTGTCCCACCGCCATTCGACGGCGGGAAGCGGGCCGGTGAGCGGCTCGACCTTCGTCTCGACGTTCATTCGCGCGCCCTACGCCGCCTCGGCGGCGCTCATCCGGCCGATCAGCTTGAGGATTCGGTCCACCCCGGCATCGAGCTCCTTGTCGGCCGCGGCGTAGCTGAGCCGCACCCAGCGGTCATCGCCGAAGGCGGCGCCCGGCACCAGCGCCACCCCTTCCTCCCGCAGGAGTCGGTCGCAGAAGGCCGCGCTGCCCTGCTCCGTGCCCCCCAGGCCGTCCACCCGGAAGAAGAAATAGAAGGCGCCGTGCGGCTCGACGAACTCCACGCCGGGTGCCTCGCGGCGGAAGCGCTCCACCACCCGGTCGCGGCGGCCGCGGAAGGCCGACACCATGTGGGCCACGTCGGTCTCCACCTTCGGATCGCCGAAGGCGGTGGCGGCGGCCCACTGCGCGATGTGGTTGGCGCCGGTGGTGGTGTGGCTCTGCAGCGCGGCCATCGCCTTGAAGACGTGCGCCGGCGCCAGCGCGGCGCCGATCCGCCAGCCGGTCATCGCATAGGCCTTGCTGGCGCCGCAGACCACCACCGTCCGCTCCAGCAGTTCATCGGGCAGGTCGAGGAAGCTCGGCGCCACCGGGGCGCCGTAGTTGATGTGGCGGTAGATCTCGTCGGCCACGATCCAGATCTCGTGCTTCCGCGCCCACTCGGCGATGGCGCGGAGCTCGGCGAGGGTGTACACCGCCCCCGTCGGGTTGCAGGGGGAGCAGAGGATCAGCCCCTTGGTGCGGGTGGTCGAATGCTTGTCGAGGTCACGGGCGCTCACCTTGAGTCCCCACTCGATGTCGCCCGGCACCAGCACCGGCTCCGCGCGGGCCAGATGGACGATTTGGGGGTACGACACCCACGCCGGGGCCGGGATCAGCACCTGGTCGTTGGGGCCGAAGAGCGAAAAACAGGCGTTGAAGAGCGAGTGCTTGGAGCCGGAACTGATCAGGATGTTGTCGGCGCTCACGGGGCGGCCGTGGCTCAGCGCGGAGAGGTGCCTGGCGACGGCCTGGCGCAGCTCCGGAATGCCGGGATTCGGCGGATAGTGCGTCATCCCCTTCTGAATGGCCTGGATGCCGGCCTGCGACACGAGCGCCGGGGTGTCGAAATCGGGCTCGCCGAGGCTCAGGTCGAAGACTTCCTCGCCGGCGGCGCGGCGCCGCTTCGTTTCCGCGCTGATCGCGATCGTCTCGGAGGGCTTGAGGTGGACCAGGTTGAGCGAGAGCGGGTCGGGCATTGCGGCGTCCGGTGCGGAGGGGAGTGACGACGGCCGAAAGCTCCCCACCCGGACAAATGAAGTCAACTCTCGCCGCGGTGGCACCGGCGCGCGTGCGCGCTTACCTTTGGGCCCCGGCGCGTGCCGGCTATTTGACAACCGAGGGTCCCGTGTCCGAGTCCGTGATGTACGCATCGCAGGCCGACCTTTCCGAGGCGGCCGCCACCGTCGAGCGCGGCCACAACGTGGTCGCCCTCATTCCGCCGTCCGCCGCCGCCGCGTCGCCGCTCCTGGCCGCGCTGGGCCGCCGGCTGGCCGCCGCTCCAGCACCGGGACTCCGGGCCCTCCTCCTCGTCACTCCCGACGCCATTCCCGAATGGACCGCCGCCCTGGCGGCCGCTATCCCCGACCAGCGGGTCGTGGCCGTAGGGCGCCTCGCGCGTGCCACCCGCCAGCTCAAGGGCGGCGAGGTGGCGCTGCTGGTGGCGTCGCCGGCGGAGGCACGGGCGCTTGTGGAGCGCTCGGCCATCAAGCCCGACGCGCTCGCGGCGGTGGTGCTGGCCCAGCCCGAGGCGTGGGGCGGCACGGAGGCGCTGACGGTGGTGATGCACGACCTGGCCAAGGAGGCGCAGCGGGTGGTGCTGACGGCGTTGCCCGAGGGCTCGGCGGAGGTGGTGGAGCGGTACGCCAGGAAGGCGCTGGCGGTGGGGTTCCTGCCCGCGGAGACCGTGCCGCCGGCGCCGGTGGGGCCGGTCCGGACGGTGGCGGTCGGCTGGTCCGCCCGCGGCGGCGCGGTGGCAGAGCTCCTCGAGCTGCTCGACCCGACCACGGCAGCGGTCTGGTGCCACGACGCCGGCACCGAGGCGCTCGTGCGGCAGGCGGTGGCAGGGCGCGCGGCCGGGGTGGTGGTGACCCGTGAAGTGCCCGAAAAGGGGGACCTGGTCATCGCGGCCGACCTCCCGACGCCGGCAGAGCTGGCGCGGCTGGCGGCGGCGGGGCCGGTGGTGCTCCTGGTGCCACCGGGGGCGGAGCGGTACGTGGCCCGGATCGCGGCGCCGCGGAGTGCCTTGCGGCTGACTGGCGCGGTGGACACCGCGCTGGACGAGGCGGCGCGCCGGCGGGCGGGGATCGCGGCGCTGCTGGAGGCGCACATGCCCACGGAGGGGTTGCTGGCGCTGGCGCCGCTCTTCGAGCGGTATGATCCGTCTGCCGTGGCGGCGGCGCTCTACCAACTGTCAAAGGGCGGGAGCGCGGTCGCCCCGGTGGCCGCCGTGGCCCCGGCTGGTGCCGCCGCGCCGGCGAGCGGGCCCGCCAAGATGTACGTGAGCGTCGGCAAGGCCGACGGCGTCACGCCGTCCGACCTGGTGGCGGTGCTCACCAAGGAGGTGAAGGTGGACCGGACGCTGATCGGGCGGATCGAGTTGCGCGACACCTTCAGCCTGGTGGAGCTGCCAGCGGCGGAGGTGGAGCAGATCGTGCGGAGCATGGACGGCAGGACGGTGCGGAACAAGAAGGTGCGGTGCAAGGTGGATCGGGAGCGAGGCGAATCGAGGGAGCGATCGGCGCGGCGGGAGCGGCCCGCTCCGCGGGGCCGCCGGTAGGTCACTTCCTCCTATTCACTAGCTCCTTGAGCGCCGATCCGGGACGGAACGCCGGGACTACCGCCGACCCGATCGCGATGGTCTTGCCGGTCTTCGGGTCGCGGCCGTTCCGGGCGGCGCGCTGCCTCGGCTCGAAGCTCCCGAACCCCGAGATCTGCACGCAGTTTCCCTTCCGAAGCTCCGCCGCCACGATGCCGTCGCTGCCGAAGAACGCGTCCACCACCTCGCCCGCCCGGGACTTCGAGAGGCCAAGGCGCCGGGAGGCGGCAGCCACGAGTTCCGACTTCTTCACGGTGGACTCCTTCGACGACCGCGGCTGGAAGGTGGGGGCGGCGCAATATGCGGCGAGGGACTCCCGAGCCGCAAGAGTGCAGCGCGATGCACGCGCTTGACCGCGCACCGCGCAGGCGATAACCTCACCGGCCCCCGCCTGTGGAGACCGCCCGGATGTTCCATGGAAGCCGACCCGGATCGATCGAGGTCATCTGTGGGGTGATGTTCAGCGGCAAGAGCGAGGAGCTCATCCGCCGCGTCCGCCGCGCCATCATCGCCCGGCGGAAGGTGGAGGTGTACAAGTCCCACCTCGACGCCCGCTACGCCGGGCTCTACCACGTGTCCAGCCACGACGGCCTCGAGATTGACGCCACCCCCGTCGATTCCGCCAGCGAGATCTTCCGGCAGGTGGGCCCCGACACCGAGATGGTGGCCATCGACGAGGCGCAGTTCCTCGACCACGACATCGTGACCGTTGCCACCGCGCTGGCCGCCCGCGGGCTCCGCGTGGCGCTGGCCGGCACCGACACCGACTTCCGCGGCGAGCCCTTCGGCCCGATGGGAGCCCTCATGGCGGTGGCCGAGCAGGTGGACAAGCTCCGCGCCATCTGTGTGGTCTGCGGCGACCTGGCCTGCCGCAACCAGCGGCTCATCGACGGGCGCCCCGCCCGCTACGACTCCCCCACCATCATGGTCGGCGGCCGGGAGAGCTACGAGGCGCGCTGCCGGCACTGCCACCGCGTGCCGAGCGCCGACGAAGACCAGCGGGCCCTCCTGTGATCGTCGCCCTCACCGGCAACATCGCCTCGGGCAAGTCCACCGTGGCTGCCCTCTTCCGGCAGTGGGGCGCCGGCATCGTGGACGCCGACCAGGTGGTGCGCGACCTCCAGCGCCCCGGCACCGAGGTCCACCGCCGGATCCTGGAGCGATTCGGCGCCGCCGTGGCCACTCCGGGCGGCGAGCTCGACCGCGCCGCCCTCCGCCGGATCATCCTGGCCGACCCCGGCGCCCGCTCCGACCTCAACGCGATTGTCCATCCCGCCGTCCGGGCCCAGCGCGACACGCTGGTGGCGGCGGCCCGCGCCGCCGGCGCAAAGATTGTGGTGGCCGACATCCCCCTCCTCTTCGAGGCCGCCGACCCCGCCGAGTTCGACGCCGTGGTGCTGGTGGACGCCCCCGAGGCGGTCCGGCTCCACCGGCTGGTGACGATGCGGGGGCTGCCGCGCGAGGACGCCGAGCGGCTCATTGCCGCCCAGTTGCCGAGCGACCAGAAGCGCGCCCGGAGCCAGTTCGTGATCGACAACGACCGCGATCGCGCCCAGCTCGAGCGCCGCGCGCGCGACGTCTGGCTCGCCCTCGAGGCGCGCGCCGCCGCGGCTTGATTTCGGGGCCCCGCGGGTCTATTCTCACCCCCGGACCATCCTCCCAGGAGCCCGCGTGTCCTCCGTCCCGGCCGACCTCCATTACACCACCGACCACGAGTACGTGAAGAAGACCGGCGACGCCGGCGTCGTGCAGGTCGGGATCACCGACTACGCGCAGGGCGAGCTGGGCGACGTGGTCTTCGTCAACCTCCCCAAGAAGGGCGAGAAGTTCGGGGCGCACGCCACCTTCGGCACCATCGAGGCGGTCAAGGCGGTCTCCGAACTCTACTGCCCCGTCCCCGGTGAGGTGGTGGAGGTCAACGCCGCCGTGGACGCCGACCCCGCCGTCGTGAACCGCGACCCCTACGGCGCCGGCTACCTGATCAAGCTCAAGGTGACCGACGCCGGCGCGCTGGCGTCGCTGCTCTCCGCCGAGGCCTACAAGAAGCACATCGGCGAGTAACGCACCCGTGCCGCAGGACCTGGACTGACCGCGCCCCGCTCCCCCCGGACGGGGCGCGCCTACGTTAATGACAGAAGGAATTGACCCGATGCCCCGCACCGCCAAGTCCGCCGCTCCCAGGGTCCCGACCGCCTCGCTGGCCGGGCTGGTCCAGACCGAGCGCTTCGTGTCCCGCCACATCGGCCCCCGGCCCGATGATGTGGCCAAGATGCTCAAGGTGGTGGGCTACGACTCGATGGACGCCTTCATCGACGCCGTGGTGCCCGAGGACATCCGGCTCCGCCGCCCGCTGGCGCTGGCCCCGGGCCGGAGTGAGCGCGAGGTGCTGCAGGAGCTCCGGCGCATCGCGGCCCAGAACCAGACCTTCCGCAGCTACATCGGCATGGGGTACTCCGGCACCTTCACGCCCCAGGTCATCCAGCGGAACATCCTGGAGAACCCCGGCTGGTACACCGCCTACACCCCCTACCAGGCGGAGATTGCGCAGGGGCGGCTCGAGGCGCTGCTGAATTTCCAGACGGTGGTGGCCGACCTGACCGGCCTCCCCGTGGCCAACGCCTCCCTCCTCGACGAGGCCACCGCCGCCGCGGAGGCGATGTACCTGACGGTGGCGGTCACAAGGCACGAGGGGCGGCCGGTGTACCTGGTGGACCACCGCTGCCACCCGCAGACGATCGCCGTGGTCCAGACCCGCGCCGAGGCGCGCGGCATCGACGTGACGGTGGGCGACCCCGACGCCTTTGCCTTCGGGCCCAACGTGGTCGGGGCGCTGCTCCAGTACCCCGCCACCGACGGCGCCCTCCGCGACCACCGCGCCCTCTGCGAACGGGCCCACGCCGCCGGCGCCCTGGTGACGGTGGCCACCGACCTGCTGGCCCTGACCCTGCTCACGCCGCCCGGCGAGTTCGGCGCGGACATCGCCATCGGCAACAGCCAGCGGTTCGGGGTGCCGATGGGCTTCGGCGGGCCGCACGCGGCCTTCTTCGCCACCGGCGAGGCCCACAAGCGCTTCCTGCCGGGCCGGATCATCGGCCTCTCCAGGGACGCCGACGGCAACCCCGCCCTCCGGATGGCGCTGCAGACCCGCGAGCAGCACATCCGGCGCGACAAGGCCACCAGCAACATCTGCACGGCGCAGGTGCTCCTGGCGGTGATGGCCAGCATGTACGCCGTCTACCACGGCCCCGACGGCCTCAAGCGAATCGCGGAGCGGGTGCACTCCATCACCGGGCTCCTCGCCGCCGCGCTCCGCCGCCTGCGCTACACGCTGGTCAACGACTCCTACTTCGACACCCTCTGCGTCGAGGTGGAGCCCTGGGCCCAGCCCCGGATCCTCGACCACGCGCGGAGCCGACGCATCAACCTTCGCCCGATCGGCAAGGACCGCATCGGGATCGCCCTCGACGAGACCGTCACCCTTGACGACCTCGCGGACCTGATCGCCACCTTCTCGCTCAACGAGGCACTGCCGTTCATGCTGAGCGAGATGGGCGAGAAGCCGGAGCCCGCCATCCCGCCGGCGCTCCGGCGCACCTCGGCGTACCTGACGCACCCCGTCTTCCACCGTCACCGGTCGGAGACGGACATGCTCCGCTACATGCGGAAGCTCGAGGCCCGCGACCTGAGCCTCACGTCGGCGATGATCCCCCTCGGCTCCTGCACCATGAAGCTCA
>CAZNLY010000014.1:40872-42564 GCA_964574295.1 uncultured Gemmatimonadaceae bacterium | reverse complement strand
GACCTGAGCCTCACGTCGGCGATGATCCCCCTCGGCTCCTGCACCATGAAGCTCAACGCCACCACCGAGATGGTGGGCGTGAGCTGGCGCGAGTTCAACCGGCTGCATCCCTTCGCGCCGCCGGAGCAGACCCAGGGCTACCACATGCTCTTCCGCCACCTCGAGGCGGCGCTGGCGGAAATCACCGGCTTCCACAGCGTGTCGCTCCAGCCGAACGCCGGCTCGCAGGGGGAGTACGCGGGGTTGCTTGTGATCCGCGCCTATCACCGCGCCCGCGGCGACGAGAAGCGGACCACCTGCCTCATCCCGATGTCGGCGCATGGCACCAATCCCGCCAGCGCCGTGATGGCGGGGATGCAGGTGGTGGTGGTCAAGAGCGACCCCAAGGGGAACATCGACGTGGAGGACCTGCGGCTGAAGGCGGCCGAGCACAAGGACACCCTGGCCGCGCTGATGGTCACCTACCCGTCCACTCACGGCGTCTTCGAGGCGTCCATCCGGGACATCTGCCGGATCGTACACGAGCACGGCGGGCAGGTGTACATGGACGGCGCCAACATGAATGCGCAGGTGGGACTCTGCCGCCCGGGCGACATCGGGGCGGATGTGTGCCACTTGAACCTGCACAAGACCTTCTGCATCCCGCACGGCGGCGGCGGCCCCGGCATGGGCCCGATCTGCGTGGCGGAACACCTGGCTCCACACCTCCCGGGCCACCCGGTGGTGGACCTGGGCCACCTCGAGGCCAGCGGCACCGTGTCCGCCGCGCCCTGGGGCAGCCCGTCCATCCTGCCGATTTCGTGGGCGTACATCGTGCTGATGGGGGGCGAGGGGCTCACCGAGGCCACCCGCGTGGCCATCCTCAACGCCAACTACATCGCCAAGCGGCTCGCGGGGCACTTCGAGGTGCTGTACACCGCCCCGAACGGCACCGTGGCGCATGAGTGCATCATCGACATGCGCCCCTTCAAGGCCACCGCCGGGATCGAGGTGGAGGACATCGCCAAGCGGATCATCGACTACGGCTTCCACCCGCCGACGGTCTCCTTCCCGGTGGCGGGCACGCTGATGGTGGAGCCGACCGAGAGCGAGCCGCTGGCCGAGCTCGACCGGTTCGTGGACGCCCTCATCGCCATTCGCGGCGAGATCCGCGACGTCGAGTCCGGGAAGGCCGACCGGACCAACAACGTGCTGACCAACGCGCCGCACACGATGCAGCGGGTCATTGCCGATGCGTGGGACCGGCCCTACCCGCGCGAGCTGGCGGCGTTCCCCTCCGCCGCCACGCGGGAGCACAAGTCGTGGCCCACCGTGGCACGGGTGGACGGCGCCTACGGCGACCGCAACCTCGTCTGCACCTGCCCGCCGGTGGAGAGCTACGGCGCGTAGCCCCATGCGGTGGACGCTTCTGGTGGACCCGGCGGGGCGCGCCGGCTGGCAGAACATGGCGGTGGACCAGGCCCTCCTCGACCTCGCGGCCGGGGAGGGCCGCGGCTTTCTCCGGCTCTACCGGTGGACGCCGGCGTGCCTCTCCTTCGGCCGCCACGAGCCCGCCCTCCGGCGGTATGACCGCGCCGCCATCGAGCGCCTGGGCCTCGACACGGTGCGCCGCCCCACCGGCGGGCGCGCCGTCTGGCACGCCGACGAAGTGACCTATTCCGTCTCCGCGCCCGCCGACGCGCTCGGATCGCT
>CAZNLY010000014.1:30684-40772 GCA_964574295.1 uncultured Gemmatimonadaceae bacterium | reverse complement strand
CGGTGGACCCGAGCCGCGCCCTCCTCCTCCGCCGCGTGGCGAGTGCCACCGCCGAGGGGGACAGCCAGCTCGTGGTGCGCTTCCGCGAGGCCTACGATGAGCAGCTGTATGATGCCGTCTACCACGTCTCGCCCCTGCCGGCGCACCTGGTGGACACGATCCCCGCGGGCGCGCTGGCCAAGTCGGCGTTTGCCTCGGCGCCGGTGGGGAATGGCCCGTACCGGTGGAGTCGCCGGGTGCCTGGCCAGCAGATCGACCTCGAGGCGAATGACGGCTTCTTCCTCGGACGCCCCGGTCCGCGGCGCATCACCATCCTGGTGGCCGGCGACGCCGAGGCGAGGCTCAACCTGCTGCTGAGCGGCGGGGCGGACGCGGCCACCAATGTGGGTCCGGTTACCAACATCGCGCGCGTGCAGGCCACGCCCTCCCTCACGATCTACCCCGTCCCCACGCTGGCCGTGGGGTCCATCCTCTTCAACCAGCGCGATCCCGCCGACCTGGCGCGCCCGCATCCGATCTTGTCGGACCGGGACGTCCGGTCCGCCATCAGCATGGCGCTCGACCTCACCGCCATGGTGCGCGCCACCTTCGGCACCTGGGCCGCTGTGCCGGTGGGGCCGGTGCCGCAGCTCTCGTGGATCCGCGACCCCGGCGCCAGGCCGCCGGCGGCAAATCCCGCTGGTGCGCGTGCCCTCCTCGCCGCGCGCGGGTGGCGCGACTCCGACGGCGACGGCGTGCTGGACAAGGGGGGGCGCCCGCTGGCTCTCGGCCTCAACTACCCCGCGCAGAGCGCCGTGCGGGGCCAGTTGGCGGTGCTGGTGCAGGAACAGCTGCGGCAGGTGGGGATCCGGGTCGAAATCAACCGGATCGATGGGCCGGTCTGGCAGGAGCGGCGGAACAAGGGGGACTTCGACCTCGACTTCGGCTCCGCGACCATGGACCCCTCGCCGGCCGGGTTGACCCAGAGCTGGAGCTGCGCCGGCCGCGGCGGCAGCAACGTGGCGTTCTACTGCAACCCGGCGGTCGATTCGCTCCTGGCGTTGGCCCATCGCGACCGCAAGAAGGCGGTGTCGCTCTACCGGCAGGCGGTGCGGACGATCGTCCAGGATGTCGCCGCGGTGTTCGTCTATTCCCCCACCGACCCGTTCACCGTGGCGAGCCGGGTCCGCAAGGTGGAGATCCCCCCCGCGTATCCCCTCGCGGCCCTCTGGCGCTGGAACCCCGGCGCCGCCCGCTGACGTGATCCGCTGGCTTGCGCGCCGGCTCGCGGTGGCCGTGCTCACCTGGATGGTGGTCACGGTGCTCCTCTTCGTCCTGATGCGGCTCACCCCCGGCGACCCCCTCCAGCGGCTGGCGGGCGACCGGCAGGTGTCGGCCCAGGAACAGGAGGCGCTCCGCCGCCGCTTCGGCATCGACCAGCCGGTGGCCACCCAGTTCCGCGCCTTCCTCGGCGGTGCCCTCTCCGGTGATCTCGGCGTCTCGATCGAGCACTACCCGACCCCCGTCACCACCTTGCTCCGGACGCGCTTGCCCGCCTCGCTCCTGCTCGGCGGCACGGTCCTCGTCCTGACGTTCGGACTCGGCATCCTGCTCGGCGTCCTGCAGGCGGTTCGGCGCGGCACCGCCACCGACCGCTGGCTCACGCGGGCGTCCCTCGCGCTGTATGCGATGCCGTCCTTCTGGCTGGGGCTGGTGCTGGCGTGGTACTTCGGCATCCACCTCCACTGGCTGCCGGTGGCGCAGATGCACGATCCCCTCCTCCCCGTCGACGCCTCCTGGGCGGCACGCACCGCCGACCTCCTCCGGCACCTCCTCCTCCCCGCCGTCACCCTGACCGCGGTGAGCGTCGCCGCAGTGATGCGCTACCAGCGCACCGCGCTCCTGGAGGTGTTGCGGCGTGAGTGGGTGCTGGCGGCGCGGGCCCGCGGCCTGAGCGAGCGGCGGGTCCTCTGGCGCCACGCCTGGCGGAGCGCGCTCTTCCCGCTGGTGAGCCTCCTCGGGCTCTGGCTCCCGATCCTGGCCGCGGGCTCCGTCTTCGTCGAGCAGGTCTTCAACTGGCCGGGCCTCGGCTCCCTGGCCGCCGGCGCGGTCGGCGCGCGCGACTATCCCGTCATTCTCGGGAGCGCCATGCTGGTGTCGGCGCTCGTGCTCCTCGGCGGCATCCTGGCCGACGTGGGCTACTACGCCCTCGACCCGCGGGTCCGGCGCGCATGACCGGCTCCCTCCGCCTCCTCCTCCGGCGCGCGCTCGCCTCGCCCTCGGGACGGGCGGGGATGCTCATCCTCTGCCTGCTGGCGCTGGTGGTCACGGTCGGCCCGCTGCTCCTGCCCGACCCCGCGGCCATGCCCGACCTGCTGGCCGGTGCCACGGCGCCCGGCGCGGCGCACCCCTTCGGCACCGACCAGCTCAATCGCGACATCCTCTCGCGCGTCGTGTCGGGAGGGCGGATCTCGCTCTCCGTCTCGGCCCTGGCGGTGACCCTCGCGATCGCCCTCGGGGCGCTCGTCGGCGGGTTGGCGGGCTACCACGGCGGCTGGCTCGACGGCCTCCTGATGCGGCTCGTGGATGGCGCACTGGCGATTCCCCGGCTCTTCCTCCTCCTCTTGCTGGTGGCTGTCTGGGAACAGATGCCACTCTCGGCGTTCATCCTGGTGCTCGGGGCCACCGGCTGGTTCGGCACCAGCCGGATCGTGCGCGGCGAGGTGCTCCGGCTCCGCGAGGAGGATTTCATCCGCGCCGCGCGCGCCCTCGGCGCCGGGCCGGGGCGGATTATCTTGCGGCACCTCCTTCCCAACGTGACCGGCCCGCTGCTGGTGGCCGCCACGCTCGGCGTGGGCGACGTCATCTTGCTGGAGGCGGGGCTCTCCTATCTCGGCGTCGGTGTGCGCCCGCCGACACCATCGTGGGGCGGGATGATCCTCGACGCCCGCCCCCTCCTGACGACCGCCCCCTGGGCGAGCATCTTTCCCGGCTTGGCCATCCTCGTGACCGTGCTGGCCGTCAACCTCCTCGGCGACGCCCTGCGCGGCGCCCTCGACCCCCGGAGCGCATGACCTCGCTGCTCGACGTCTCGGACCTGCGCATCACCTTCCCCACCTCCGCCGGCACCTCGCGGCCGGTGGACGGGGTGAACTTCTCGATGGCCCGGGGCGAACTCCTGGCGCTCGTCGGGGAGTCGGGGTGCGGCAAGAGCCTCACCGCGCTCGCCCTGCTTCGGCTGGTGCCGGCACCGGGCACGATCGCCGCGGGGAGCGCGCTCCGGCTCGATGGCACCGACCTGCTGGCGCTCGAGGGCGAGGCGCTCCGCGCCATCCGCGGCCGCCGGATCGCGATGATCTTCCAGGACCCGATGACGAGCCTCAATCCCGTCTTCACCGTGGCCGACCAGATCTCGGAGAGCCTCCGCGCCCACCGGCGGATGAGCGGCGCCGACGCCCGCGCCCGGGCGCTTGAGTTGCTGCAGGAGGTCGGGATCCCCGACCCGGAGGCCCGGCTCGACCAGTATCCGCACCAACTCAGCGGCGGGATGCGGCAACGGGTGATGATCGCCATTGCCCTGGCGTCGGAGCCGGAGCTCCTGATTGCCGACGAGCCGACGACCGCCCTCGACGTGACGGTCCAGGCGCAGATCCTCGAGGTGCTCGATCGCCTCCGCCAGAAGCGCGGGATGGCGGTCCTCCTCATCACCCACGACCTCGGCATCGTGGCGGGCCGCGCCGACCGCGTGGCGGTGATGTACGCCGGGCGGATCGTGGAGGAGGCGCCGACGGCGGAGCTCTTCGCGCGGCCGTCGCATCCCTACACCCGCGGGCTGCTCGCCTCGGTGCCACGGCTCACGGGACCGGTGGCCCGCCTGACGCCCATCACGGGCACGGTGCCCGCCCCGACGGCGTGGCCCCTCGGGTGCCGGTTCCATCCGCGGTGCCCCGAGGCCATGGCCCGCTGCGCCACCGACGATCCGCCGCCCCTCGCCGCCGGGGACGACCACCGGACGCGCTGCTGGCTCGCGGAGACGGGGAGGCGGGCGTGAGCACGCCGCTGCTCGAGGTGCGCGACCTCGTCAAGCACTACACCGCCACCGGATTCCTGGCGCGGAAGGCGCCCCCGGTGCGCGCGGTGGACGGGGTGTCGTTCACGGTGGCACGCGGCGAGACCCTCGGCCTGGTGGGCGAGTCGGGGTGCGGCAAGTCCACCGTGGGCCGCACCATTCTCCGGCTGCAGGACGCGACCTCGGGCTCGGTGTCGTTCGACGGCGCCGACCTGCTGGCGCTGGACGCCGCGGCGCTCCGCCAGGCGCGGCGCCGGCTCCAGATCATCTTCCAGGATCCGTACAGCTCGCTCAACCCGCGCATGACCGTCGGGGCGGCGATCGCCGAGGGGATCGAGATCCACCGCCTGGCGCCAGCGGGAGAGATCCCGGCCCGGGTGGCCACCCTGCTCGAGGAGGTGGGCCTCGATCCCGCCTACGCCTCGCGCTATCCGCACGAGTTTTCCGGCGGGCAGCGCCAGCGGATCGGCATCGCGCGGGCGCTCGCGGTGGAGCCCTCCTTCATCGTGTGCGACGAGCCGGTGTCGGCCCTCGACGTCTCGGTGCAGGCCCAGGTGCTCAACCTCCTGGCCGACCTCCAGGCGCGCCGCGGCATCAGCTACCTGTTCATTGCCCACGACCTGGCGGTGGTGCGGCAGGTGGCGCACCGGGTGGCGGTGATGTACCTCGGCCGGATCGTCGAGACCGGCCCGACCGAGGAGGTGCTCGGCCGCCCGGCCCATCCATATACCCAGGCGCTGCTGAGCGCCGTGCCGGTGCCGGACCCGACCACCCACCGCCTCCGCATCGTGCTCCCCGGCGACCCGCCGAGTCCGTCGAACCCGCCACCGGGGTGTCCCTTCCATCCGCGCTGCCAGCACCCCGGCAAGGATGCCCGCTGCTCCGCGGAACTGCCGCGGCTCCGCCCGATCGGCGGCACCGAAGCGGCCTGCCACCACGCCCGGGCCACCCCGTGACACGGCGCAACATTGCGAGCGGGGCGCCGTGGGAGCCGATGGTGGGGTATTCCCGTGCCGTGCGGGTCGGGGCGTGGGTGCACGTCTCCGGCACCACCGCCACCGACGGACACGGCGGCATTGTCGGCGAGGGCGACGCCTACGCGCAGGCGGTGCAGACGCTCGACAACATCGAGCGCGCGCTCACGGCGGCGGGGGCCACGCTGGCGGACGTGGTGCGCACTCGGATGTACGTGACCAACATCTCGGAATGGGAGGCGGTGGGGCGCGCGCACGGCGAACGCTTCGGCAACATCCGCCCCGCCACCAGCATGGTCGAGGTGAGCCGCCTCATCGACCCGCGGATGCTGGTGGAGATCGAGGCCGATGCCTACGTGGAGGGACGCTGACCGATGCCGCTGCACCTCTTTCATATTGACGCCTTTACCGACCGGCCGTTCGCGGGGAACCCCGCAGCGGTCTGCCTCCTCGAGAAGGAGATGGACGCCGCGTGGATGCAGTCGGTGGCCCGCGAGATGAACCTCTCCGAGACCGCCTTCCTCCTGCGGGGGGACGACGGCTTCGGCCTCCGGTGGTTCACCCCCGAGGTGGAGGTGCCGCTCTGCGGGCACGCCACCCTGGCCAGCGCCCACTTCCTCTGGCAGGAACACCACTTGAAGCCCAAGGCGGTGGCGCGGTTCCACACCCAGAGCGGCCTGCTGACGGCCGTCCAGCGGGACGGCTGGATCGAGCTGGACTTCCCCGCCAAGCCGGCCGCGCCAGTCACGGCGCCTGCGGGGCTCGCCGCCGCCCTCAGCTGCACCCCGGTGGCGGTGCTCAAGGCCGACTTCGACCACCTGGTGGAGGTTGAGAGCGAGGCGGTGCTGCGTGCCCTCGAGCCGGACTTCCGCGCGCTCCGCGTGGTCAACACCCGCGGCGTCATCGTGACCGCCAGGGGCGACGGCGCGCCGTACGACTTCGTCTCCCGCTTCTTCGGCCCCGGGGTCGGCATCGACGAGGATCCAGTGACCGGATCGGCGCACTGCGTCCTCGGCCCCTACTGGCAGGCCCGCCTCGGCAAGGACGCCTTCCTGGCCCACCAGGCCTCCGCCCGCGGCGGCGACATCCGCGTCACGGTGGCGGGGGACCGTGTGAAATTGGGGGGCAAGGCGGTGACCGTGGCGCGCGGAGAGCTGCTCTGAGCGAGCCAGGGGCCGGCGCGGCCGCCTTCGCCACGCTCGACCTTCGGATCGGGCGGATCACGCGCGCAGAGCCCAACCGGGAGGCCCGGAAGCCGGCGTACAAGCTCTGGCTCGACTTCGGCGCCCTGGGCGAGCGGACCAGCAGCGCGCAGCTGGTGGACCTCTACACCGCCGAGGAACTCGTGGGACGGCAGGTCATCGCGGCCATGAACCTGGGCTCGCGGCGGATCGCGGGGTTCCTGTCGGAGGTGCTGGTGTTGGGGCTTCCCGACGCGGAGGGTCGCGTCGTCCTGCTGGTGCCGGAGCGGGACGTCCCGCTCGGCGGGCGCGTGTACTGAAGGAGACGCCGATGCGGGTGTACATCTCGGTGGACATGGAGGGGGTGGCGGGGGTCACGCACGAGGACCAGACCAACCCCATCGACCCCAACTGTGCCGGCGAATACGGGCGGTTCCGCCGCCTGATGACGGCGGAGGCCAATGCCGCCGTGGAGGGCGCGCTGGCGGCGGGCGCGACGCGGGTGGTGGTCAACGACAGCCATTGGCTGATGCGGAACCTGGTGGTGGAGGACTTGCATCCGGCGGCGGAACTGGTGAGCGGGTCCACCAAGCCGCGGTCGATGCTGGAAGGCATCGAGGCGGGGTTCGACGCCGCCTGCTTCATCGGCTACCACGCCCGCGCGGGGACCGCGCACGCCATCCTGGACCACACCTACACCGACCGGATCTTCCGCGTCCACTTGAACGGCGTCGAGGTGGGCGAGCTCGGCATCAACGCCGCGTTGGCCGGGCGCTTCGGCGTGCCGGTGGCGGCGGTGTCCGGAGACCAGGCGCTGGCGGCGGAGTGCAGCGCGCTCCTCGGGCCGGGCACGCGGGCGGTGGTGGTGAAGCACGCGGTGGCGCGCCATGGCGCCCGGTCGGTGGCGCCGGCGGAGGCCTGCCGCCTCATCCGGGAGGGCGTGGCCGCGGCGGTCAAGGCGCCTCCGAAACCGTGGACGGCCGCCACGCCCTCCACCCTCGAGGTCGAGTTCTGTTCGAGCCACCACGCCGACATGGCGGAACTGGTGCCGGGCAGCGTGCGGAGCGGCGGCCGGAGCGTGGCGGTGACCCACGCCGACTACGCCGACACCTACCGGGCGTTCAGGGCGCTCTACAACCTGGCGTCGGTGCCGTGAGAGGTCAGCTCGGGGCCTGCCCGCACTCCGGCGCCGAAGGGGGCGCAGCCAGGCGCCGCGACGCCTCCCGCCGGGCCAGGTTCCAGTCCCCCGCGCTGTCGCTCGGCGCCACCAGCGGGGCCCACCGCGTCCGCAGCCGTCCCTCGAGGGCACACCCCTCCGGCACCCTCCCCTTCCCGATGGCATCGAGCACCACCGGCACCGCGTCCGCGCTCAGCTTCGCCAGGTAGTCCGCATCCAGCGGCGACCCCGCCGCCGCGCGCTCCAGGTTGACGCGCGCCACCACGGCATCGGGATTCACCACGTTGAGGATGAGGAGCGCCGCATACCCTGCCGCGATGGCGCCGGGGAGGAAGCGCGGCCGCCGGCCCCTGAGGACCGTCACCCCGAACCAGGCGAAGACCAGCGCGAGCCAGGTCATGAAGGCGAGCGCGTAGAACCGCTGCTCGGTCAGGCCGTAATAGTCGCGATAGAGCAGCATGCGCTGGTAGGCGCTCGCCAGCACGAGGACGAGCAGGACGAGCACCACGGCCGTCAGGCGGTGGAACCACCGCGCCGCCGCCGGCTCCCGCCGCGACAGGAGCCAGTCGGCGCCGAGGAGCATCGGCAGCGTGAGCGCACCCACGGCGAGCAACTCGAAGAACCCGCTCCGTGCGTACTCCGAGATCGTCACGCCCGTCAGCGCCTGGAACTGCGCCGAGTCGAGGAAGAGCTCACGCGCCTGGAACCCGACGAAGAGCGCGAAGAGCGCCCCGATGGAGCCGACGAAGCCGAGCACCGCGCCGGCCGGCACCTCGCCCCCGGCAGGGAGCGTCGGCAGCCAATCGGGCCTGCGGCCCTCGCGCCACAGCGCGGCCCGGAGCGCACCCGCCGCCAGCCACGCCACGAAGCAGGCAAAGGCCACGTGCTGGACCACCCGCGCCAGGTCGAAGGCGAAGACCTTGGCCACCCACTGCCGGAAGAGCGGGTCGGCCTGGCCAAAGAGGTTGCCGAAGAGGAGGAGCACCGGAATCGCCGCGACGAGGCCGGCCAGCACGACCATGACACGCCGCGTGCGGGAGGTGCCGGGCATCTCCGCCCAGGCGATGTCGCCCGCGGCCGCCGGGATCGGACCGCCCACCGTGCCGAGTCCGAGGGTGACGGCTCCGCGCACCAGGTCGAAGGCGCCGAGCCTGTCGAGGGACTCGGTGATGCGGCCGGTCGTCGCGAGGCCCACGAGCGCCAGCAACGCGAAGACATCCACCACCACCAGCTGCTCGGCGTCGCGCCAGACGAGGCACGGGATGAGCAGCGCCGCCGTGACGGCAAGCAGCCCGGCCCGCGGCGGCGCGTGGAGCGCCCCGCCCCGGACCAGCACGATCACCGCCAGGAGCGCGGCGGCCGCCCAGAGGGCCAGGTCGAGCCGGCCGGGCACCCAGGTGCTCAAGGTGTCGGCGGCGATGCCCAGGAGGAGGGCCGCGGCGAAGATGGCAAGCGCCCGCCGGGTGCGGTCGTTCATGGAGTCGTTCCTTCAATGGCGAGAGTGGTCCTGGCCCGGGCCCCGCTGTTGTCGGGGCCGAGGAGGAGGGCGTCGATCGGCCCGGGGTAGGTCACGCGGAGCGTGTAGGGAAAGCCGTCCTGGGGGACGGTGAAGTAGAGGGAGTCGAGGTACGAGGTGCCCGCTTCGAGCGGCTGGCGGAACTGCCGCGCCTCGTTGTCCGGCGCGAGCACCTCCCCGTGGCTTCCCACGAGGCGGAATCGCAGGTACATGGGGAACTCGGGCTCCTCCTGGGCGTCGCTCCGCGCCGTGATGAACACGCCCACCCGGTCCATGTCGGTCTCGCTGCCCACCACCGCCAGGTGAAGGTGGCAGTCGAACCCGCAGAAGTGGAGCTCCTCGCCGAGCGGCAACACCCGCGTCGGCGCCAATCGCGCGGAGAGCGCCACGCCAACGAGGTACAGCCCCACCACCGCTGCGGTGCCGAGGGCGCCTCGCCGGGCGAGGAGGCGGTCGCCCCGCGCGAGGCCGAAGAGCGTCGCGCCGAGGCCGAGGAGGATGACGAGCGCGGCGCCGAGGAGGGCCAGGACCGCAATGAGGTGAGTCAGCATGGGCGCGTCTCCGAGGACGACGGCGAGGACCGCCGCAAGGTGGAGGAGCAGGGACACCGGCCGCACGCCACCTACACCGCGGGCCGGAGCGGGAGGGCGCCGAATCGCCGGTCGCGGGCGTGAAAATCGGCCAGCGCGGCGTGGAGGTCCCCCGCGTCGAAGTCGGGCCACATCACCGGCGTGAAGTGCAGCTCGGCGTAGGCGAGTTCCCAGAGCAGGAAGTCGCTGAGCCGCCGCTCCCCGCCGGTGCGGACCAGCAGGTCTACCGGAGGCACGATCGGGCCGCCTCGGCCGGCGTCGGTGACCCGCCGGGCAAAGGCCTCGCGGGAGGGCTGCGCGCCGGCGAACGCACGCGCCGCCGCAAGGATTGCCTCGCGCGCGGAGTAGTCCACGGCGATCCGCAGGTGGAGGCCGATCCCCGCCGCGGTGGCGGTCTCCGCCGATCCGATCGCCGCAAGCAGCGGAAGCGGGAGCCGGTCGCGTCGGCCGATGACCGAGAGCCGCACTCCCTCGGCGGCAAGGCGGGGCGCCTCGCCGCGGAGGTGCTCGCGGAAGAGCCGGAGGAGGAGCCGCACCTCGCGTTCCGGCCGGGCCCAGTTGTCGGCCGAGAAGGCGTACAGCGTGAGCGTGCCGACGCCGGC
>CAZNLY010000014.1:9193-30584 GCA_964574295.1 uncultured Gemmatimonadaceae bacterium | reverse complement strand
GCCGGGCCCAGTTGTCGGCCGAGAAGGCGTACAGCGTGAGCGTGCCGACGCCGGCCCCGGGCGCCGCCTCGACGAGACGGCGCACCGCGGTGGCCCCGGCGCGGTGCCCCGCCGCGCGGGGGAGGCCCCGGCGCGTGGCCCAGCGGCCGTTGCCGTCGAGGATCACCGCCAGGTGGAGCCCAGGCGGCGCGGGGGGCGCCACGTCACTTTGCATCACAAAGTATCTCCCCAAAAAAAGAGAGGGCCGGCCCGGTCACCCGGCCCGCGCCCGCCGGATCAGCGCTTCCATGTGGTCGAGGTAGGCGTCGAGCGCGCGGCGGCCGTGCGCCGTGAGGCGGTACTCGGTGCGCGGCACCCGGCCGGCAAAGCCCTTCCGGCACTCGAGGTACCCCGCCTCCTCGAGCCTGCGGGCGTGGACGCTCAGGTTGCCGTCGGTGGCGTCCACCGCCGCCTTGAGGTCGGCAAAGCTGACCCACCCCTGCACCGCCAGCGCGCTCACGATGGCCAGGCGCATCCGCTCGTGGATGAGCGGGTCGAGCTCCGGGGCGTCGCCGCGCCCCCGCCCCGCCACCAGGCGCCGGCGCGCCGGCTGGGAGCCGGGATGCGCGTCGTCGCGCCGCGCCGCGTGGGACTTAGCCACCATGCCTCCTTGCGATGTAGAACCCGAATCCGATCTGGGCGGCGCCGAATCCCACCGCCATGGCCAAGTTGCCCCACGCCGGCCGGGTCAGCGCCACCGCGCCGAGCGCCATCAGGACGAGCCCCAGCAGCGGCACCGCCCGCACCGAGAAGGCGCCCCCGGTGACCACGCCCGTTCCGTAGAGCAGCAGCCAGACCCCCGGGAGCAGCGCCCCCTGCCCCACCACCCAGAGCACCGGGGTGAGCAGCGCACCGGCCACCAGCGGCGGCGCAAAGCTCAGGAGGAACCGGCGGGCCGGCGCCGTGAGCGTGGCGCCGTCGATCCGCCGCGACTTCCGCCCCAGGCTCCAGGCGCCGATGAGGAATGCCACCGCGGCGTCGGCAAGCCACACCGCCAGCCACCCTTCCCGCGTCGGCTGCCTGCCGGCCACGACCGCCGCAGCCACAGCGGTGACGCCCATGGCCACCCCGCCCCACCCCGGCACCCCGGTGAAGGCCGAGGCGCGCGCCATCGTGCCCCGGATGAAGGCCAGGTGCTCGAGGGCGCGGTCGCCGAGGGCGGTGGGCCCGGGGGCGCCGGGCGGACCGGACGAGGGATCCACGGTCCCAAGCTAGCCAGGGGGCCGGTTGCTGTCAAGTACTTTGCGATACAGAGTCGGCCGGCGTGCCTGTCCGCGCCGCTCGCTCGTCTCCAGCGCTCGAGGACGCCCCCGCACGGCTGGCGGGCGGCGCCCTTCCGGGGCAGATTAGCCCTCCCCCACACGAACACCAACCAGGACTGCAATGCACCACCGGGGCCTCCTCGTCTGCGCGGCCGCGGCCCTCGTGGGCTGCAGCCACGAACAACCCTTCGAGACTCCCGACACCGGGAGCGACGTCCCCTTCCTCCCCGGGGCGCCGGTCCGCCTGACCTACAACCCCGGCAAGGACCTCCGTCCCGCCTGGTCCGCCGATGGCCAATCCATCTTCTACGCCTGGGAGCAGCTCGGCCAGCCCGATCGCGATCGCTGCCTCGGCGAGTTGCCTGCCACCGGCGGCTCGCGGCTCCGCGTGATCTGCAACCCGAATCCGGCCTACGCCGACTCCAACGACGTCTTCGACACCCCCGCTCCCTCGCCCGACGGGCGTTTCCTCTACCTGCGGGCCGTCTCGCCCCCGACGTCGCCGTCCGTCGGCCCCAGCACGGTCTCCTTGGGTCCGGTGGACAACCCACTCGCCGCCACCAGCCTCGGAACCGTCCCCTACACAATCCCCGGCGGCCGCACCCACGGCGGCATGACCACCCCGCGCTGGGCCTCGCCCACGCGCCTCTACTATGTGGGCCAGTCGGTGGTGTACGCACGGCAGGCCAACGGATTCCCGCAGGACACCCTGGTCGGCGGGCTGGAAATCGTCGAGATGGATCTCTCCGGTGCCCAGCCCTCCCGCACCGTCCTCCCCGGCTCCTATGGCGCCAGCTCCACGGCACTTGGCGATGGCCGCGACACCCTCTACTACACCGTCAACAACGACTCGCGGGTCTATCGCATCGCCCTGGCGAGCGGGGCGGTGACGGTGGCCCATGACTTCGGCGGCCAGGGGATCGCGCGGGACGTGACGGTGCGCGGCAACCGGCTCGTCGCGGTGGTGGGGGGGGAGATCCTCTACCTGGACGACCCGACGCTGGGCCAGCTGCAGCTCGATGGCGGCGGCCTCCTCATCAGCGTCAACCTCGACACCGGCGACGAGGCGGTGCTCCCGACCGACGTGCCGCTCCTCTTCCGCCATCCGGAATTCGCGCCCGGCACCTCGCCCGTGCGGCTCGTGGCCGAGGGATTTCCCCCGACTCCGCCACCGGGGCCGGCGACCTGGCACCAGTTCGTGAGCCGGGTGCCTGAGCTCTACCTCTTCGAGGCCCCGTGAGGCGCCGCGCCGGAGGACTCCTCGCGCTGCTGGCGCTCGCCGGCACCCCGCTCGCCGCCCAGGTGAATGGCGCCATCGCCGGCGTCGTGAAGGACGCCGAGACCGGCCGCGGGCTTTCCAACGTCACCGTGTCGGTCGAGGGCGGCCGCCGTGCCACCCTGACGGACTCCGCCGGTCGGTACCGGCTCCGCGAAGTCCGGAGCGGCACCTACACCCTCCACGTCGCCCTCATCGGCTACCGTCCCGCCGTCCGCGACTCCGTCATCGTCATCGGCGGCGCCACCCTCGTGGTGGACGTGGAAATGCGGTCAATGGCCGTGCCCGTCGAGTCGATCAGCGTGCAGGCCGTGTCCGACCCCGTCCTCGACCCGCTGGCCACCGCCACCAAGCAGACGGTCACCGCCGAAGACCTGCGCCGGCTCCCCGTCACCTCCATTGACGAGGCGATCTCCCTCACCGCCGGCGCGGTCGGGCAGAGCTACCGCGGGGGCCGGCTGGGGCAGGAGTCGTATGTGCTCGACGGCATGGGGGTCAAGAACCAGCTCGACGCCGCCTCCAACTCCCTCGGCATCCGGATCCCGACCGCGATGGTCACGGAGGCGTCGCTCACCACCAACGCCTTCTCGGCGCGCTACGGCCAGGCGCTCTCCGGCATCGTGAACGTCGTCACCAAGGACGGTGCCGACACCTGGCAGGGCTACACCTTCTATGAGTCCGATCGCGCCTTCGGTGCCAGCGGCGACTTTGGCCTCGACCGCTTCCTGTTCCAGGCGCAGGGGCCCCTCTTCTCCGGCATCACCTTCATCGGCACGGCGGACCTCTCCAGCCGCATGGACGCGGGCCCGGTCAGCGCCCCGCTCCCCACCGATCCCCTCGACCCCCGCTCGGCCGGCCCGACCATGCTCCCCCACAACGGCGGCGAGCAGATGGACCTGGCGGGCAAGCTGATGATTCCGCTGGGACAGTCGCAGACCGTCCGTCTCTTCGGCCTCTACGGGTCCCAGCAGGGACTCCTCTACGACCAGCTCTTCAAGTACGACCTCGGCTTCGCCCCGGCGCAGCGGATCACCGGCGGGCTCTTCACCGCCGACTGGCAATACACCTCAGGAGCCGGGGCCAAGCTGCCACTCGTGCTTGACCTCCGGGGCGGCTGGTACGGCAAGGACTATCACCGCGGCCAGCTGGTGGAGCAGCCGGACTACACCTTCGGCGCCTTCACCGGGAAGGCGTTCCACTTCGTGGGTGAGGAGATCGCGGAGCGGCTCGACGCCGCGGCGGCGATGGGGCCGGTGGCGGGATTCACCGCCCCGACCTACAGCACCTCCACCCCGTGGGGCGTGCCGGCGTTCTTCATGGCCGGGGGATCGCGCGGGGAGATCGCGTTCAACCACTACGAGGAGGTCCGGACCCAGCTCGACGCGACGCTCGGCCTCGGCAGCTCGACGGACCTCTACCTGGGCGGGAGCTACCTGGCCCAGCAGGTGCAGATGTTCCAGCGGGTGGACGCCTGGCTGCCGGTCGGCGACAGCACCCCGCCGCCCACGGCCACCGAGTTCAACCCCAACGCCGGCGCGGCCTACGCCGAGGTGCAGGCGCGGACCGCCGACCTGGCCTTCACCGCCGGGCTGCGCTACGAGTTCTTCGATCCCGGCACCGACCTCCCGAGCGATGAGCTCGGGGCGCGGGGCTCGCTCAACCCCCGGTTTGCCGTCTCCACCGTGCTGAACAACGCCACCTTCGTGGCGAGCTATGGCCGCTTCTCGATGCCGCCGGACCTGCAGTTCCTGGTGGACGCCGCCTTCGACGACTCCACGCGCACCGGCCGGTATCGCCGCGGCAACCCGAACCTCGGCTTCGAGTCGTCCAACCAGTACGAGTTCAGCCTGCGGCTCCGCACCAGCCCGATCACCAGCCTCCAGATCGGCGCCTACGTGAAGCAGTTGACCGGGCTCGTCTCCACGGTGGCGCTGGGCGTCAACCCGGACAGCTCCATCTTTGCCAACACCGACTACGGCAACGTGCGCGGGCTCGAGATCCGCGCCCAGCGCGAGATGTCGCGCAACTGGTCGCTGCTCTTCACCTACGTGCTGCAGTCGGCCACCGCGTCCTCCACGAACGCCTTCCTGGTGGCGCAGCTGCCCGAGATCGATCCCGTCACGGGGGACACCACCTACCCGGCGCGCGTGGACTACCCCCTCGACTACGACCAGCGGCACAACCTGGCGGTCATCTTCCAGTCCACGCTCAATCCCTACGCCGGACCCACGATCCTGGGCGGGCATCCGCTCGGCGCGATCGAGGCCGCCGCCGTCTTCCGGTACACCTCGGGCCTCCCCTACTCCACCTGGAACGGGGACTCCCTCACCAGCCAGCCGAATGAATTCCGGCTCCCGGCCTACAGCACCCTCGACCTGCTCATTCGGAAGCCGTTCACCATCGGGAACGCCCGGGCCAGCATCTACCTCGACGCGCGCAACCTCTTCAACGTCCAGCGGGTGGAGGGGGTGCGCCGGGACACCGGGACGCCGGGACTCACCAACGGCGCCATCGACAGCCTGGCGCTGGCCGCGTACGAGGAGCACCCGGAGCCCATCCCGTACGAGTCCCAGCGGTACCGCGCCTGGGCCGACCTCAACCAGGACGGGGTAATCGCGGGCCAGGACGAGCTCCTTCCCCTGTATGAGCGCGCTGCCCGGGACTACAGCCAGCCGATCTTCTACTATGGCGCGCCGCACAGCTTCCGGCTCGGGCTCGAGGTGGCCTTCTAGGTGCGGCACCGGGACGCGGCGGAGCGCGCGCAGCTCATCTGGATCGCCGTCCTCCTCACGCCGTCCGTGATGACGATCGGGTCGTTCACCTGGTTCTTCCTCGTCTCCCGCAAGCTCCTCCCGGCATGGACGCTCCTTCCCGGCGTCCTGCTGCTCCTCCCCCTCTTCACCTGGCGACTGATCCTCCTGGTGGAAGCCGCGACCGAGCGCGCCTCCTTCCGCTTCATCACCACCCTCAAGGCGGGCGACGCGGAACCGCAGCGCACCGGCTTCTCGCGGCAGGAGGCGCTCGCCGCGCAGGGGCGCCTCGGGGAAGCGGCCGACGCCTACCGCGAGCACCTCCTGGCCACCCCGGGCGACGTCGCCGCGCGCGTGGCCCTCGCGCGGCTCCTCGCCGGGCCCCTGGCCGACCCCGACGGCGCCGAGGCGGAGTGGCTGGCCGCGCGCCGGCTGGCCCCGGGACCCGATTGGGCGCGCATCATCACCAACGACCTGATCGATTTCTACCAGCGGACCGGGCAGGAGGGGCGACTCAGGGTGGAGCTGGCGCGCTTTGCGGACCTGCAGCGGGGCACCAAGGCGTCGGACGCCGCCGTGCGGCGGCTCCGCGAGCTCAAGGAGCGCGCGGACTACGACGACTGAGCGGCGGCCTTCCGGGCCTCGCGCTCCGAGCGGTCGGCGGCCTCCTCCGCCCGCTGCCAGCGGAAGAAGAGCACCGCCATCGCGAACCAGATGATCGGGTCGGCCGCGGCCTTCATCAGGAGCCCCGCCGCCTGCTGGTCGGCCAGGGCGCCGATGCCGTGCACCCGCGGGGCCAGTTCATAGAGCGCGTAGAGCGGGTAGTCGGCGTAGGTCATGAACGCCGCGGGCACCACCGGCACGATGGTGCTGATGAAGAGGTACCCGATCTTCCACGGGTAGGACACCCGGCTCACCGCCGGGTTGGGTGCCAGGATGGGCCACCACATCACCAGTCCCCCGACCAGCCAGGCGATGTCCACCGCGAAGGAGCCGAGCTGGCTCCGACGGAAGCCGTCCACCACCGGCGGCAGGTGCGTGGCGAGGAGGATGGCGTCGGTGATGACGAGGGCGACGATCGGCCGGGCGAGCACGCGGAGGAGCCGGCCGAATCGCGACGCCTCGGGCGCCGCCAGCGGAAGCCACGCCGGGAGGCCGAGCAGCAGGAACGGCGGCACCACCAGCGTGTAGAGGATCCACTGGGCGGCGTGGACGCTGAGCAGGTAACCGGCGCCGAGGGCGCCGACCGGCCAGTCGGTGGCCACCCAGAGCACGACGACGCCCAGCGTGAACCAGGCGGCCTGTGCGGGCGGGAGCGGCGGCGCCCCGGCCGGCGCGTGGCGCGGCGCCAGGCGCCGCACCAGCACGTAGAACCCCGCCGCCAGCGCCAGCACGAAGAGCCAGACGCCGGGATACGGCTGCCAGGTCCAGCTCCAGGCCACGTCGCGCGCGGCACACCACCAGGTCACGCCGAGCCCCTCACGGCTCCGCCCCGTACGCGCGGATGGGCGCGCGCACCGTCACCGCGCCCGCGCGTGCGAATCGGGCCGTCACGCTCAGGGTGTCCCCCGCCCTGGGCGCCGTGGTGAACCCCTCCACCATCACGTGAAGCGCACCCGGCCGCAGGACCACCTCCGAGTGCGCCGGAACCGCCAGCGTGCCGACATGTCGCATCTCCTCCCGGCCGTCCACCACCACCTGCTCGTGGAGCATGGCCACCGCGGCGCCGGCCACCGCCACGTCCACCAGCGTGTCGGGCGCGTCGCCGCGGTTGTCGATCGTGAAGTAGATCGCGCCCACGTCGCCCAGCACCGGCTGGAAGCCATAGGCGTCGCGGAGGGTGACGGGGGCCGACGGCGCGCAGGCGGCGAGCGCCAGCGCCAGGAGCGCGCGCGCCGTCACGGGGCGTCGGGGTAGGCCACGAGGCGCGGGAGCTCCTGCGCCCACTCCGACTGGCGGGTGCCGAAGGGGAAGGCGTACCGCGCGTACCCGTCGCGGGTGAAGACGATGACGTGGCCCGCGTGGCCGACGAAGTAATTGGAATCGGGCACCGTGCCGTCGGGACCCGGCTCCCGGTACGCCGGCGGGATGCGCATGGCCACCTGCGCCGAGTCCACCTCGGCCTGCGTGCCCGTGAGGCCGATGAAGTCCGGATCGAACTGGTCCAGCCAGGCGCGGATCCGCGCCGGGGTGTCGCGCTCGGGATCGGTGGTGACGAACACCACCTTCACCTGCCGCGTCACCGCGTCGGGCACCTTCTTGAGCGCGGCAGCGATGTTGGCCATGTGGACCGGACAGACATCGGGACAGTGGGTGTACCCGAAGAAGAGCAGCGTGAGCGACCCCTCGGTGCCGGCCCGGAAGCGGAAGGGCCGGCCGTCCGTGTCCGTCAGCACGAACTCGGGCTTCGGTCTCGGCACCGGGTAGGTGCGCATCGGGGACTCGCCCCCCGCCTCGGGGGCGCCGGCCGAGGGCGCGCGCCGGCCCTCGCACGCGAGGAGGGTGAGCGCGGCCACGAGCAGCAGGTGGATGGGATGCGACGGACGCGGCATGAGCGGAAATCTACACGGACAAACACCGGTCCAGGCGGCCCCGTGGCGCGCCGCCCCGGCCGCGCCCATACTTGAGGCCATCCTCCACCGCGGAGCCCGCGCTCATGTCCACGCTTCTCCTCCTGCTCCTCGGCGCCGGCGCCGGCGTGCTCTCCGGCCTCTTCGGCATCGGCGGCGGGGTGGTGATCGTCGTCGCGCTGGTGCTCTTCGGGAAGTGGCCGATCCTCCAGGCCACCGGCACCTCGCTCGGCGCGCTGCTCCTCCCGGTGGGGCTCCTCGGCGCCCTCCAGTACCACCGGCAGGGCATGGTCGACATCCGCGCTTCGCTCCTGATCGCCGCCGGCCTCTTCGTCGGCGCCTGGTTCGGCGCGCGGCTCGCGCTCGGGACGCCGCCCGCGCTGCTCCAGCGCCTCTTCTCGGTGTTCCTCGTGGTGCTCGCCGTCCGGATGTGGATCGGCGCGGGACGCTGAGCGCCCCGCGCCGATCCCGGACGGTGCCGGCGGGCCGCGCCGGTCAGTCCGCCCGTTCCATCATCCGCTTGATCGGGACCACGAGCCCCCACATGATGAGTCCCGCCACGATCGCGAAGGCCGCCACCGCCCCGAACACCTGCGGCAGGCTGAAGTTGGTGTAGAAGCGGAGCACGCCGCCGGCGATCAGGTTGCCCACCGAGGCGGCCAGGAACCACACCCCCATCATCATCCCCTTGACCCGATCGGGCGCGAGCTTGGTCATCGAGCTCAGCCCCACCGGGCTCAGGCTCAGCTCGCCGATGGTGTGCAGCAGGTAGGTGGCGACGAGCCACATCGGGCTCACCAGCACGCCGCCGGCAGAGGCCTTGGCCGCGCCCACCATCACCACGAAGCCGAGGCCCACGCACACGAGCCCGAAGCCGAACTTGGCGGGGCTCGACGGGTTCCGCTTGCCCAGCTTGACCCAGATCCAGGCAAAGACCGGCGCCAATGCGATGATGAGCAGGGCGTTGACCGACTGGAACCAGCTCGAGGGAAAGGAGAAGCCGAAGATGCTGTTCCGGGTGTTGTTGAGCGCAAAGAGGTTGAGCGTCGAGGCCGCCTGCTCGAAGGCCGACCAGAACACCGCCGCCCCCGCAAACAGCACGGCAATGACGATGAGCCGCTTCCGCTCCTCCTTGGTCCACTCGCCCGCCTTGAAGAGCCAGGTGAAGAAGGCCACCACCACGACCGCGTAGAGCCAGCTGAAGGCGTTCACCACGCCCTCGACCGACAGCGTGCCGCGGCTCACCAGCACCGCCACGGTGCCCGCCAGCGCCACGAGGGCCAGGATCCCGAGACCAAGTTGCCGGCGCGAGGCCCGGCCCTCGTCGGATGCCGGATCCACGCTCGGGTGGATGCCGGCGTCGCCGAAGTGCTTCCACCCCAGCCGGTACTGGATGAGGCCGAAGAACATGCCGAGGGCGCCCACGCCGAAGCCCCAGTTCCAGGAGGTGGCGGGATTGAAGCCCATGTTGGTGAGGATGCCCTTGAACTCCGGGCTCTGCGCCAGCCACCCCACCACCAGCGGCGCGATGAAGGCGCCGAGGTTGATCCCCATGTAGAAGATCGAGAAGCCGCCGTCGCGACGGGTGTCTTCCTTGGTGTAGAGCTCGCCGACGATCGCGCTCACGTTCGGCTTGAGGAGGCCGGTGCCGAAGATGATCAGCGCCAGGCCGAGGTAGAAGAGTTTGGCGCCGGGCACCGCCAGGCTGAGCTGCCCGCACATGATGAGCACGCCGCCCCAGAAGACGGAGCGGCGGAGGCCGAGGATCCGGTCGGCCACCCAGCCGCCGGGAAGCGAGAGCATGTACACCAGCGCCACGTAGGTGCCGTACACGGCGCCGGCGCGGCCCACCTCGAAGCCGAGGCCGCCGTCGGCCACCGAGGCGGTCATGAAGAGGACGAGGATCGCCCGCATGCCGTAGTAGGCGAACCGCTCCCACATTTCCGTGAAGAAGAGCGTCGAGAGTCCCCTGGGATGGCCGAAGAACTGCTTCTCGGGCAGGGGACTGGTGGTCGCTGTGGCCACGGAGCTGGCTCCTGGTTGGGGTGGTCGCGCGGCCGGCTCAGGGGCCGCCGCGTCCTGCACGCTTCGTCCTCATCGGGCGTCGTCGGCCCAGGTCGTCAGCCGTCGCCCCGCACCTTCCGCTTGAGCGCCTCGAGCTGGGCGTCCGCCGCCGATTCACGCGCGGCCCGGTCCATCTCGAAGCGGAGCGCGGCGTCGTCCACATCCAAGGTCGACGGCGGCGGCATCGGCGCGCCGCGGCGCTGCTCGAAGTCCGACTTCATCCCCTCGAACTCGCGCTCGGCCATCGCCAGCTCGTCGCGCTGCACCGCCACCTTGCGCTCGAGCAGTTGCACCCGCTCCGCGTGCTTCGCGGAGAAGCGCTGTGCCACGTCGGCCGTCTCCTGGTCGCCGATCCCGGCGGCCAGGCCGCCCCGGCGCTCCGCATCGGCCAGCTGCTGCCGCTCCACGGTCAGCTGGCGCTCGGCGGCGGCGAGCTGATCACGCATGGCCGCCAGCCCCGCCCGGGCCTCCACCAGCGCCCCATACAGCGCCTCCTGGCGCTCGCGCGGGTCGGCCGGCGGCGTCCGCTCGGCCAGGAAGCGATCGAGGCGGGCGCGCAGGCTCTCGAACACCGTCAGGATTTCCGGATCGTCTTCGCGTAGAACGGCGTGAACACCCGCTCGACCTTGGCGGAACCGCAGGAGGGGCAGGACACCTTCACCCGACCGAGGTCGCGCATCGGGAGGTGCCTGGTGAAGGCATGGTCGCAGGCCGTGCAATGAAAATCGTAGGATGCCACGAAGGGCCTCTGGCGTCGGATGGCGAATGTTACGGGCGGGTCCGAGAGGCGTCAAGCGAGCCCGGCGCGAGTGTGCCCGCACCGGATTAGTTTTCCCGCGTTCCCGACGCCGCGCGACTCCCCTCCCCCGGAGCGCCCCATGATCCGCCGCGCCTGGCCCCTCGGCCTCGCCCTCCTCGCCGCCTGCGGCGACCAGCCTCCCCGGTCCGCCTGCGGCATCGCCGCCCTTGCCGGCCCCACGATGCTGCTCGCGGAATTCGGCACGCCCGGCCAGACCCTCGGGCTCCCGCCCGACTCGCTGCCCCCACGGCTCGTGGCGCGCCTGGTGGCCGGACCCGCGCTGCCGGCCCTCACCGGCCGCACCGATTCCGGCTGGGCCATCGGCGTCGAAGGCGCTGCGCCCGAGGGGCACCTCCCCGGATTCGGGGTGCTGGTCCTGGGCCCGGGCGGCGTGGCGCGTGGGGTCTTGCTCTACGAGGGGAATCCCGTCGCCCAGGCGCCGGTCATCGGCTCGGTCACCATCGGCGCCGTCAGCCGCCCGCTCCTCGGCATCCAGGTGGATCCCGCCAAGTACGAGGATCCGAAGTGCCCCGTCTTCCCCGATTCGGTGGTGCAGTGAGCGGTCCCCGCATCGCGGTGTCGGGCTTTACCCGCACCGTGGAGCAGATCGATCGCACCGGCGTCAACGAGAGCTACGTGGCGCGGGTGGCCGCGGCCGGTGGGCTTCCCCTCATCGTCTCGCCGGCCATCGGACCCGCTCGCGCCGCCGAGGCGCTCGAGGGCGCCGACGGCCTGCTCCTCAGCGGCGGCGCCGACATCGACCCGGCACACTACGGAGCGGAGCCCTCGCCCGCGCTCGGGCGGGTCGAGCCGTCGCGTGACGACTTCGAGCTGGCGCTCCTCGCGGCGGCGCGCGCACGGCAGCTGCCGATCCTCGCCATCTGCCGCGGCCTGCAGCTGGTGAACGTGGCCGCCGGGGGCACCCTCTACCAGGATCTCCCCACCGAACGGCCCGGCCCCGTGCGGCACGAGCAGGCGGGGCCGCGGCAGGCGCGGACCCACGCGGTCCGCGTCGAGCCCGGCAGTCGCACCGCCGCGCTGCTCGGCACCACGGAGTTCCGGGTCAACTCGATGCACCACCAGGCGGCGCGCGCGCTGGGACGTGGCCTCACGGCCACCGCCTGGGCGGAGGATGGCGTGGTGGAGGCGCTGGAGGGGAACGGCGACGGATGGCTGGTGGCGGTGCAGTGGCACCCGGAAGACTTGGCGCCCGGTGGCCCCGACGACGGGCTCTTCCGCGGGTTTCTTGCGGAGGCGGGGCGGCGGCGCGGCTAGGAGAGGAGCCCCTCGCCGCGGTCGATGGCGCGCGTCACACGGCCGCCGGTCACGACGTTCGGGAAGAACACCCGGTCGCTCAGGGTGGTGAGCGCGCCGCGCACCTCGCCGAACCGGTCCGACGCGGTCCGGAACACCGACTCGAGGCCGAGGCGGTCGGCCAGGGCGTGCTCGGCGGCGAGGGCGTACCCGCGGCGTCCGAGCGCGTCGTAGTAGTCGAGCCCCGGCCCGCCGCGCCGCACCTGGCGGGCCGCGATGTAGTCGGGAAAGACGCCGGCCAGCCAGAGGGCGTAGTTGCCGAGGTGCGCCATCACCTTGAACCGCCGGTCGCCGTCGGTCTGCTCGAGGTCGGCCACGATGTCCACGAGGTAGCGATGCCGCTGGTCGTCATTCCAGTCCACGCGCCAGGCGCGGTCGCGCTGGCCGAAGGCCAGGAGCACGGCGGCGAGGTAGTCGGCCAGGTCGGCGTCGTCCACCGCGCGGGCGCGCAGCGCGTGCCGCACCATGACGTACAGGAAGAGCGCCTCGGAGGGGGCCAGCAGGGTGCGCACCGCCAGCAGGCGCTCGGCCAGCTCCGGGGCGTCGAGCAGCGGATCGGGACCCTCCCGGGAAAGCCGTTCCTCCCAGCGGCGGCGCGCCTCGGCGGAGCCTCGCGCCAGCAGGAGGAGGACGAGGTGGAGGTCGCGCTGGTCGAGGTGTCCGCGAGTGTCGGCCACGATCATCAGGCTTGCTCCCGTGCTTGATGCGCTGACCCTTCGGCGGCTGTCGGACTACGCGCAGGGGCTTCCCTCGCTCCGGGAGGCCCCGCTGGCCGCGGCCCGGCTGCTCGAGGCACTCCGCGCCGCCTTCGGGGACGCCCCTGCGGAAGTGGCCCTGCACGACGCCGAGCGTGCAACCCTTGTGCCCGTCCGGCCCCAGGACCGGGGGCCGGCCCGGACACCGCCGCCGCTCGAGGCGGCGCTCGCGGGCCCGATCGAGAGCGGCACGGCCGACGGGACCTGGCTCGCCGCGCCCCTGCTCGTCAACGGGCAGGCCGTGGGGGCCGCCGGCGTCCTCTTCCGCGACCGGGTCGTGACGGCGGACGACCGCGCCCTCCTCGAGGCCTACCTCGGGGCCACCGCGGCGGCGCTCGAGGGACTCAGGCAGGAGGCGGCGCACGAGGAGGCCCGCCGCGCGTGGGAGCGGATGGTGGACGCGGTGCCCTTTGCGCTCTGCCTGGTGGACGCCACCGGCCGGGCCCGGCGGGCCAATCGCGCCTTTGCCGACCTCGTCCAAGCGCCCACCACCGCCATCGCCGGCCGCCCCTGGCTGGCCCTCGTCCCCCCCGCGTGGGGCGAGGGCCTCGCCCAGGCGCTCGCGGCGCCCGGCAGCGGGCGCGAAGTCCAGTTGCGTGCGGGAACCCGGACCTTCGGCGTCTCCGCCTATCCCATCGGCCGCGTCCCCGGCGACGCGGTGCTCGTCTTCGAGGACCAGACCGAGCGCCGCCGCCTCCAGGACCAGCTCGTCCAGTCGGAAAAGATGTCGGCCATCGGGCAGCTGATTGCCGGCATCGCACACGACCTCAACAACCCGCTCGCCTCGGTGGTCGGGTTCGCCGACTTCCTCCTCGAGGGGCGCGACGTGCCTCCGGCCCTCGTCGAGCCGATCCGCGTCATCCAGCAGGAGGCCGAGCGCGCCGCCGCCATCGTGCGGAACCTCCTGAGCTTTGCCCGCAAGCAGGACCACCAGCGCCGCCCCACCGAGCTTGGCCCCCTCCTCACCGCCACGATGAACCTCCTGCGCACCCAGATGGTCTCCCGGCGGGTGGAGGTCATCCTCGACGTGGACGACGGGCTCCCGGCCATCGACGCCGACGCCGGCCAGGTCCAGCAGGTGTTCGTGAACCTCGTGAGCAACGCCGCCCAGGCCATCGAGTCGGCGGGTCGCGCGGGACGGGTGGTGGTCCGCGCCCGCCCCTGGCGCGACGGCGTCGCCGTCGAGGTGGGCGACGACGGCCCCGGCATGGCGCCGGAGGTGGCCGCCCAGGTGTTCGAGCCCTTCTACTCCACCAAGCCCGAGGGCCAGGGCACCGGCCTCGGCCTCTCGATTTGCCAGGGCATCGTGAAGGAACATGGGGGGCGGATCCTCCTCTCCACCGCACCGGGCCAGGGGGCCACCTTCACCGTCGAGCTGCCGCGGAGCAGCCGTCCCGCCGCCGCGCCCCGCCCCGCCCCGGAGGCGCCCCCCATGGCGCCGCTCCGCATCCTCGTGATCGACGACGAACCGCACATCCTGCACTACATGCGCGCCACCCTCGAGGCCTGGGGCCACCAGGTGGCGGTGGCGGGCGACGGCGAGGAGGGCCTGGCGCTGGCCTGCGAGGGCGAGTTCGACCTCATCCTCTCCGACCTGCGCATGCCCCGGCTCACCGGCCGGGAGTTCTTCGCGGCGCTCAAGGAGCGGAACCCGGGCGCCGCCGCGCGCGTGGTCTTCAGCACCGGCGACACGGTGCACGGCGACACGACGGCCTTCCTCGAGGGGCAGGCGCACCCCTTCCTCAACAAGCCCTTCAGCCTGGCCGAGCTCCGCGCGCTCCTGGCCCGCGCCGCGCCGGCGCCCCTCGCGTGACGCTGCGCGTGGCGCAGGTCGCCTCCGGCCGCGAGTGGCGGGGCGGGCAGCGGCAGGTGTGGCTCCTTGCACGGGCCCTCGCACGGCGCGGCACCGTGGACCAGGTGGTGGTGACCGGCCGCGGGAGCGAGCTCGCCCGTCGGCTGGTGGCCGATGGCGTCCCGCTGCTGGCCCCCGGGTGGCGCTCCGCCTACGACCCCCGCGCGCTCCTCGCCGCCTGCCGGGCGGCGCATCGCCACGGCATCGTCCACGCGCACGACAGCCACGCCCTGACCCTCGCCTGGGTGGCGGCACGCCTCACCGGCGCGCATCTCGTCGCTACCCGCCGGGTGGATTTTGCGGTCCGCGGCCCGGGCCTCTGGGCCCGCGCCGATCGCGTGATCGCCATCTCGGCGGCGGTGCGGGACGCCCTCGTGGCAGGCGGCGTCCCCGCGCACCGGATTGCCCTGGTGCACTCCGGCATCGACGTGGATGCGATGGCCCGCACGCCTCGCCACGATCCGCGACCGGGGCTTGGGCTCGCCGCCGGGACCCCGCTCGCCATCACCACCGGCGCGCTCGTGGGTCACAAGGACCACGCGACGCTCCTCCGCGCCGCGGCGCGCGCCGCCGCCACCCGGCCCGACCTGCACTGGGTCATCGCCGGCGAGGGAGCCCTCCGGCCCCGGCTGGAGCAGCTCGCCGCGGAGCTCGGCGTGGCGGGCCGCGTCCACCTCCCGGGCCATGTCCCCGACGCGGAGGCGCTCGTCGGCGCGGCCGACCTGTTCGTCATGTCCTCGCGCGAGGAGGGGCTCGGCACCGCGGTGCTCAATGCCATGGCGCTGGGTGTTCCGGTGGTGGCCACCGGGGCGGGCGGGATTCCGGAAATGCTCGCGGGCGGCGCGGGCCGCCTCGTGCACGTGGGCGACGCCGAGGCCCTCGCCGGCGCGGTGGTCGAGACCCTGGCCGATGCGTCCGCGCGCGCCCGCATGGTGGCGGCGGCCCGGGAGGCGGTCCGCCGCTTCAGCGACGAAAGGATGGCCGAGGGCGTCCTGCAGGTATATCGTTCCCTCGTCCCTGTCCTCTGACGAGCGATGCTCTACGTCTGCGTACCGAGCCGGAACGAGGCCGCCACCGTCGGCCTCCTGCTCTGGAAGATCCGCCAGGTCTTTGCCGCCGCGCCACGGGAGTACCAGCTCGTGGTCTGCGACGACGCCTCCACCGACACCACGGCGGAGGTGCTGGCGCCGTACGCCAAGGTGCTCCCGCTGACGGTCCTCCGTCAGCCCCGGCATGAGGGATACGCGCGGGCCGTGGAGCGCCTCCTGCGCCACGCCGCCGCCCAGAGCGACCGTCCCCGCCGGGACGCGCTGATCCTCCTGCGCGCCGATTTCCTCCACGATCCCTCCACGATTCCCGACCTGCTCCGGAAATTCGACAGCGGCGCCGACCTCGTGGTGGCGGAGAGCCGGGGGGAAGGCGCCCCGACTCGCGGGCACCGCTGGCTGCGCCGGTTCGCGCCGCTCCTGCTCCGCCGCCGGGTGCGCGTGCGCGGCGTGCGCGACACGGCCAGCGGCTTCCTGGCGATGCGCCTCAGCGTGGCCCGCGATGCCGTGCCCGGAGAGGGCGCCGTGCTCACCGCCGACGGCTGGGCCGCCAACGCCGAGTTGATTGCCCGCGCCGCCGCGGCCTCGCGCCGGGTCGAGGTGGTGGAGACGCGGGAGCGGTACGATCTCCTCCAGCATCCGGTGGCCAGCGACCCCTGGGCCGCCGCCCGGGCCCTCTGGCGCGCCGCCGGGGCGCTCCGCCTTCCCCCGCCCGGCGAGGGCAGCTCCGCCACGGCGGCCGCGTGACGGCACCCGCCGCGCTGCTCCTCCTCGTGCAGGCGGCGGGCGGATCGGCGGCGCCCGCGACCCCCGTCGCGCCCGCCCCGATGCCGAACTACCCGTTCGTCGTCGGCGAGCGGCTGGTCTTCTCCGCCAAGCTCGGCATCATCTCCCTTGGCGAGGGCGCCGTCGAGGTGGCGCGCCTCGACACGGTGCGCGGCGTGGACGCCTTCGTCTTCCGCTTCACGCTCGCCGGCGGCGTCCCCCTCTACAGCCTCGACGACACCCTGGAATCGTGGACCGGCACGCAGGACCTCCTCTCGCGGCGCTTCGTGCAGCGCCAGTTCGAGGGGGGAAAGCACCGGTTCCGGCATTACGAGATCTTTCCCGACTCCGGCGTGTGGCACGAACTCGAAAAGAAGAAGAGAGGCCTCTCCTCCGCCTTTCCCATCGACGACGCCGGCTTCCTCTACTTCGTGCGCATCACCCCGCTCGAGGTGGGCAAGACCTACGAGTTCGACCGGTACTTCCGGAAGGAACTGAATCCCGTCGTGCTGAAGGTGCTCAAGCGCGAGGAGATGGAGCTCCCCGACGGGAGCCGCGTCCAATGCCTCGTGGTCCAGCCGATCGTCGGCGAGAAGGGGAGCCTCTTCGGCCGCCAGTCGGACACGCGTGTCTGGCTCACCGACGACGAGCGCCGCATCCCGGTCCAGATCCGCATCCGCTTCCCGTTCGGGACCATCACCATGCGGCTCAAGCAGATGGACATCCCCGCCCCCGCCCCCGCGGGGACCGCGCCATGAGCTACCGGGAGCCGGACATGCGGAAGCTCCGCACCGTCCCCGTGGCCGGCCGGGCCAACAAGGTCGATCCGAGCCTCCTTGCGCACCTGCCCGGCACCACCCGCACGTTCCACGATTTCCTGGCTAGCCTGCCCGACGTGCTCGCCGCGCGCGACCTCCGCACCGTGGCCGGTGCCCTGGCCGCCGCCGTGCGGGCCGGCCGGGGCGTGGTGCTCCTCCTCGGGGGCCACGTGATCAAGGTGGGGCTCGGCCCGCTGGTGGCCGACTGGGTGCGCCGCGGCGTGGTGACCCACGTGGCGATGAACGGCGCCGCCGCCATCCACGACTTCGAGCTCGCGGCCTTCGGCGGCACGAGCGAGGACGTGGCCGCCGGCCTGGGGGACGGCACCTTCGGCATGGCGGAGGAGACCGGCCGCGAGATGAACGCCGCCATCGCGGCGGCCGCGGCGGCCCGGCACGGCATGGGCGAGGGGCTCGCGGATCACCTGGCCGCGCTCCCGACGCGCCCCGGCGAGGCCGTCTCCGTGCTCCTCGCCTGCCGCAAGCACGAGGTGCCGGTGACGGTGCACACCGCCGTCGGCGCCGAGATCATCCACCAACACCCGACGGCGGACGGCGCTGCCCTCGGCGCCACGAGCCACCGGGATTTCCTCCGCCTGGCGGGATCGGTGCCGGCGCTCGACCAGGGCGGAGTGGTGATGAACTGGGGGAGCGCGGTGGTGATGCCCGAGGTCTTCCTCAAGGCGCTCACCATCGCACGGAACCTGGAGTCGGGCCGGCCCACGCACTTCCTGGCCGCCGACTTCGACATGCAGCGCCACTATCGCCCACGGGTCAACGTGGTCCAGCGGCCCACGTTGGGCGGCGGCACCGGAATCCAGGTGACCGGCCATCACGAGTTGATGGTTCCGCTCCTCTGGTGGTCGGTGGAGGAGCAGCTGGCCTGACGGGAAAACGAAACGCGCCCGACCGGGTCGGGCGCGCGTCGCGGGGGCTGGTTCGGTCCGGTTACTTGCCGGAGATCGTTTCCTTCACTTTGCTCGCGGTCCCGGGGAAGAACACCTTGAGGACCAGGTAGATGATGAAGCCCCAGAAGGCGAAGTAGAGCACCGTGCCGATGAGGCCGAGGAAGATCCCGAACAGCGAGCCCAGCAGCTTGAGGACGAAGAGGGCGATCACCGCGAACGCGGCAAAGCCCATCAGGTTCCGGACCATCGTGCACCCCTCCAGGTAAACGGTCGTGGCAGCAGTACGCCTCGATGTTTCAAAAAGTTTCGTGGAGCCATAAGTGACTGCTGCGTTTGATGTTATCATCGTGGGTGGAGGCGCCGTCGGCGCCGCCTGCGCCCGGGAGCTGGCCCGGACGGGGCGGAAGCTCGCCTTCCTCGACCCCGATGTCGAGGAAGGGCGGGCGTGGCAGGCAGCGGCCGGAATGCTGGCCCCGGAGGTTGAGTCCCACGCCTCCGACGACCCGACGGTGGCCCTCGGCGTGGCGGGGCGGGAGCGGATCGTGACCCTCGCGGAGCGCCTGCGTGAGGCGGTCGGCGCGGACATCGGGCTCTGGCAGGACGGGGTGGCGCAGGTGGCCTTCGACGAACCCGATGAGGACCGCCTCAAGGCACAGGTGGCGCACCAGCGCCAACAGTCGCTGCTGGTGGACTGGCTCGATGCCGAGGAGGCCAAGGCCAAGTGGCCGTGGCTCGGCCCGGTGCGCGGGGCGCTCTGGGCGCCGGCCGGCGGCGGGGTGGACCCGCGCGCCCTCGTGGCGGCGCTCCGGGCGGATGCCGTCCGCCTGGGCGCCACGCACATCCGCGACCGGGCCGTGTCGATCGAGCGCCAGGGCGACCGGGTGGCCGCGGTGCACGGGCAGGAGCGCTACGCCGCGCAGGACGTGGTGGTAGCGGCGGGGGCCTGGTCGCCGCTCGTGGACGGGTTGCCCCGCCCGCTCGCGGTGGCCCCTGTGCGGGGGGAGATGGCCGCCCTCCCCGCCCCCGAGGGGATCGGCCGGTCCATCGTGTACGGCCGTGGGGCGTACCTCGTGGGGCACGGGAGCGAGGTCACGGTGGGCTCGACGATGGAGTACGCCGGCTTCCGGAACGAGGTGACGGCGGCCGGGCTGGCCCGCATCTTTGCCGGCGCCTCCCAGATCTGTCCCGCGCTCGCGCGCGCGCCCGTGACCCGCACCTGGTCGGGACTCCGGCCCGTCTCCGCCGACGGCCTCCCGCTCCTCGGCGCCGATCCCAGCGTGGGTGGGCTCTGGTACGCCACCGGCCACGGGCGCAACGGCATTCTCCTTTCCGGCATCAGCGGCGTCCTCATCCGGCAGATGGTGGCCGGCGAGCCGACGACCATCGAAGACCTCAGCGCGTACGACCCCGGGAGATTCTGGCGCTGGTGAGCGTCCGCGTGGCCCTGCTGGCCTCCCTCCTCCCCGTCCTTGCCGAGGCGCAGGGTGCGTCCACCCTCGCAGGTGACCGGGCGGCGTACGCAGCCTGGCTGGTCGGCTCCCCGGTGTCTCCCCTTGCCGCCGTGGCCATGCACCGCCTCCAGGGGCCGGTCACGCTCGGCCCCGACACCGCCGACATCCCGCTCAAGCAGTTCGGACCCGCCACGGTGGCGCCCCGCGGCAGCGCAGCCGTCCTGACCGGCGCCGATGGGCGCGAGCGGCCCCTCCCCGCCGGCAGGCCGGTGGCCGTCGCGCCGTGGACCTTTCAGGTGCTCGGGGAGGGAGGCGCGGCCGTGCTCCTCGTCTACGGGCAGGCCCGGGGCGCGCCGCCGGGGTGGTATCCCCCCGCGGAACGGCTCGCGTACACCGTTCCGCTCGAGCCGCCGGCCCACCCGGAACGGCGCCGAGTGCTGACCCTGGACGGCATCGAGGTGGAGGCGGACCTTGCCGGCACGGTGCGCGTGCCGCTCGGGCCTGCAGGCACGCGGCTCCAGGTGCTGCGGATGCCGGTCCCCGGCACCGACGAGTCGGAGCTGCAGGTCTATTTCCGCGATGGGACCAGCGGGAAGGGCAGCTATCCGGCGGGCCGCTTCGTCGAGCTCGAGCCGACCGGCGGCTCCTACCGCCTGGACTTCAACCGCGCCCGCAATCCCTTCTGCGCCTACAGTTCGGTCTACCCCTGCCCCGTCCCCTGGGCGGGCAATACGGTCCCCGTGTCTGTCGAGGCCGGAGAGCGCTACGGCGCCGCCGCCGCGGAGCCGTAGCTGGGGTCCGGCCCTCTCGCACTCACCCTGCTCCTGGCGGGCACCGCGCCGCTCGCCGGCCCGTGGCGTGCCGCGCTCGACCTAGCCGGCGGACCGCTCCGCTTTGGCATCGAGGTGGACTCGGGTGCGGCGGGCCTCGGCGGCCGGCTCTGCAATGGCGACTCCTGCCAGGACTTTTCTGCCGTTCGGGTGGTCGGGGACACGGTCCTGTTCGAGATGGCGGACTACGCCGCCACCATCCGCGCCGTCCGGCGCGGGGATTCCCTGGTCGGCGCCTACGCGAATGTCGGCAACCGCGGTCCGCGCACGATTCCCTTCCGCGCGTCCCCCGGCCGATGGACGGTGGAGCCCGCGCCCGAGCCCCTGACCGGCGAGTGGAACGCCTGGTTTGGGCAGCCGGGTCGGGAGACCCCGCGCATTCTTCTGATCGCCAATTCGGCGCAGGGCATGACGGGCACCGTGCTCTCCACCTCGGGGGACTACGGCGCCTTCTGGGGCGGGGCGAGCGGGAGGACGTTCTCGCTCGGCCACTTCGACGGCTCGTTCGTCTACCTGCTCACCGGGGAGCTCTCGGGGGACACCCTCCGTGGGACGTTCCACGCTGGGCTCCGGAGCCAGACCCCCTTCTGGGCAGTCCGGGGCAGCGGCGGCGCCCACCTCAGGGCCCCCACCGAGGTGACCAGGGCGGATACCGCCCCGTTCCGTTTTGCCTTTCCCGACCTGCAGGGGCGGGTGGTGACACAGGACGACCCCCGATTCTGGGGCAAGGTGGTGATGGTGGACGTGTTCGGGACCTGGTGCCCAAACTGCCACGACGCCGCCCCCACCCTCCGCGAGCTCTACGAGACGTACCACGCCCAGGGCTTCGAGGCGGTAAGCCTGGCCTACGAGGTCACCGGCGACACCGCCATTGACGCCCAGCTGGTCCGCC
>CAZNLY010000014.1:0-9093 GCA_964574295.1 uncultured Gemmatimonadaceae bacterium | reverse complement strand
AGCCTGGCCTACGAGGTCACCGGCGACACCGCCATTGACGCCCAGCTGGTCCGCCGCTTCCGCGACAAGTTCGGCATCCCGTGGCCGATCCTCCTGGCCGGGATCAACGACACCGAGGCCACGGCGGCCACCCTCCCCCAGCTCCAGGGGTTCACCGCCTATCCTACCCTGCTCTTCCTCGACCGGTCGGGCCGGGTCCGGATCATCCACGCCGGCTTCTACGGCCCGGCCACCGGCGTCCAGTACGAGCGCCTGCGCAGGGAATTGCACCAGTACGTGGAGCAGCTGCTCGCCGAGCCCGGCTGACCGGGCCAGCGGCCGAGCGGAGAGGGTACGTGAGCCAGCGACCCCTAAATCCCTTGTGGATAAGCCGGTTATCGGCGGGGTACCCCTTGCTTTTTTGGCCGGTTCTTCCCATCGTGGAGGGGCTTCTGGCCGGGTCCGAAGGGGCCCTGCCGCCCTCTTCCCCCCCTCCTTACCCAAGGGGCCGTTGTATGCGTCGTGGCATCCGTCAGGTCGTGCTGGCATCGGCTCTCCTCACCCTGATCACGAGCACCGGGTCGGCCCAAGTGGCCATCGGCCTGACCGGCGGCGTCAATTCGAGCACCCTCACCGGGAGCGACGCCGACACCCTCGACGTCAGTTCCGGCACCGGTGGCGGGGGCGGGGCCTACGTGAACATCTATCTCGGCCAGAAGTTCTCGGTCGAGGGCCAACTCCTCTTCTCCGGAAACTCCTTTGACGTCTCGACCGTCAGCATCACCCAGGGATACCTGCAGATCCCGGCCCTGCTCAAGTTCTACGCCGGCAAGCTGAACCTCTTCGCCGGCCCGGCCATCGCCTGGGAAGTGTCCTGCAGCACCGACCTGAGCACGACCACCTGCGACCAGTCCGCCAACTCGGTATGGAGCGGCATCGCCGGGGCGGGACTGCAGTTCGGCAAGTTGGGGGTCGAGGCACACTACCAAACGGGCTTCAGCGACTCGTTCGAGGACGTGGACGCGAGCGTCGGGGCCTGGTACCTGATGGCCCGGCTGGCCCTGCTCGGCAGCAGGTAGCCTCGGGACAATGGTTCGGGTGGGCGGGGGATCGTTGGGAGCTTGCACCGCAGGACGCTGTCAGGAGTTCTGGACCCCTTTCTGCAAGGAGATCGCAATGCCCAGGTTCCTCCGTGTTTCCACTCTGGCCGCGTTGGCGCTCGCCGCCACCGCGCTCACCGCGCAGGCCCAGGAGAAGCAGGTCGGCCTCCTGCTCGGCGCCAACTTCGCCACCCTCAACGGGAGCGACTACGTCTCCGACGGCGCCGGGACACGCACCGGGTTTGTCGGCGGCCTCTTCGTGGCCATCCCCCTCGGCGGTGGAAACTGGTTCATCGAGCCGGAAGTGCTCTACTCGATGCAGGGCGACACGTACGACAACAGCGCCTACAATGGCACGGATGCGCTGGACTACATCCGGATCCCCGTGCTGATCAAGTGGGTCGCGAACCCTGGCGCCAAGGGCTTCTACGTGATGGCCGGCCCCTCCGTCGGCTTCAACGTGAAGTGCAACGACTCCGGCGATGCGGTGGGCGGGGGCTCCTACGACGAGGACTGCTCCGACTTCGGCGTCAAGGCACTGACCGTCTTCAGCGGCGACCTCGGCGCCGGGTACAGCTTCGGCCGGTTCAGCATCGAAGGCCGGTACAACTTTGACTGGAGCGACGCCGTCGAATTGGATGACGGCACCGCCGTGGACGTCAAGAACAGCGTGATCTCCGCGATCGTGCGGATCACCAAGTAGGGCACGCGGCGTGCAACGAACCGGCCCCCCGGCCTCCGCCGGGGGGCCGGTTCGTGCGAATCGCCCGAACCATTGTCAGTTTCGTGGCCGGCGGGGACAGGCCCCGTCGGTGTGTTTCATCACTCGTGTGAGGAGAATGGCATGCGCAAGTTCATCAGGATCTCGTCCGTGGCTGCCGTGGCGCTCGCCGCCAGTGCGCTGACCGCCCAGGCCCAGGAGAAGCAAGTCGGCATCCTGGCCGGCGCCACGTTTGCCACGATGACGGGCGATGACATCAGCAACACCAGCACGGTCACCAGCTTCGCGGGCGGCATCTACGCGCTCTTCCCGTCCAGCGAACGCTTCGGCTTCGAGGTGGACGCGCTCTATGCCGGCAAGGGCGTGTCCGACGCGGACAACTCAGACAACAAGATCACGACCGGGTACATCGAGATCCCCGTCCTCGCCCGCTACGGCTTCACCTCGGTCACCGACGGGATCTACCTCCTCGGCGGCGGGGCGGTCGGCTTCAACATCTCGTGCAACGTCAGCGACTCCTCGGGCGATGTCGCCTGCAGCGACACCGGCTTCCTCGAGACCAACACCACGTTCGGCGTGGTGGTCGGTGCCGGCTTCCAGAAGAAGCGGTTCGGCATCGAGGGGCGGTACGACTTCGACCTCGGCGACACCTTCAAGGACTTCGCGGCGAAGAACGCCGTCTGGGAAGTGATGGCGCGGATCGCCATCAAGTAGGCGAGTCGGTCAGGTGCGCTTCCACGGCCCCCCGGGCATCCTGCCCGGGGGGCCGCTGCGTTCGGGAAGCTCCCTTCACGGGGGGTTCATCGGATCCTTAACTTCCGGGGTCAACTTTCCGGCAAACTTGGCAACGCCCCTCGGGCGGACTCGAACAGGAGGAGCAGTCATGCGGAAGTGGATTCGTGCCTCGATCCTTGCCGGCCTGACCCTCGCCGCCGCGGCGCTCCCGGCACGCGCCCAAGCCACCAGGCAGTTCGGCGTCATCGCCGGCGTGGACTTCGCCAACTTCTACGGCGGGAACGTCGGGACGCTCGTCAATCCGGGCGTGCCCGGGACCGTCACCGAGGGCAGCCTCACCGGGTTCCTGGGCGGCCTCTACCTGGCCATCCCCTTTGGTGACGGCCACTACATGCTCGAGCCTGAGCTCCTCTATGAGGGCAAGGGCGCGAAGTACGACATTTCCGCCACGCTGCCCACCGGCACCGTCACCGGCGACCTCACCCTCGACCTCGAGTACATCTCGGTGCCGGTCCTGCTCCGGTACAACTTCGACCCTGCCCAGGGTCCGTACCTGCTGGCCGGCATCTCGGCCAACTTCAACGTCACCTGCAAGGGATCATGGGGCGGGGGCCTCACCGACGTCGTCTCCGCCGCCGGCGAGCCGACCGAGCCCGACTGCGCCGATCTCCAGACCTCCACCGGCGGCGAACTCAAGGCCCAGACCACCTTCGGTGGCGTGGCAGGCGCAGGGTTCCGGAAGGATCGATTCGGCCTCGAGGCGCGCTACGACTTCGACATGGGCGACGCCTACCAGGACGTGAGCGGGGTCAAGAACGAGGCGTGGGAAATCCTCGTCCGGTACATGATCAAGTAGGCTTGCCGGCCATGCGCCGGGGAGGCTTGCCGATGAAGCGCATCACGTTTCTCACGGGAGCCGGCGGGCTCCTGGCCGCGCTCCTCGCGACCCCGCTCGCCGCCCAGCACACCACCCACGTCGGGATCCTCGGCGGGGTGGACTTCGCGACCTTTGCCGGCTCCGATGCGTCGGGCGGATCGTTCTTCGACCCCGGGTCGGGCCTGACCATGTCCGCAACCAAGGGCTCGTCCACGAACTTCCTCGGCGGGATCTTCGTCCAGATTCCCGCCGGAAAGTCCCTCTGGTTCGAGCCGCAGTTGCTGTACGAGGGCAAGGGCGCCAACTATGCGGCGACCATTTCCGACGGGTCCACGACCGTCTCGGGCGACATGACCTTCAACGTCGACTACCTCACCATCCCCGTCCTGCTCCGGTACGACTTCGAGGAGGGAGGCGGGCCCTACGGGCTTGTCGGGCCGGAGGTCTCGTTCAACCTGGGTTGCAGCGTGGACTTCTCGGGCGGGCTCTCGGCCGCCGGCTCCCTGGACTGCTCGAGCGACGTCGGGGTCGAGACCACCACCACCTTCGGCGCCGTGGTGGGGCTGGGCTATCAGCGCAAGGCGTTCGGGCTGGAGGCACGGTACGATTTCGACTTCGGCAGCGCCTTCAAGGATTCGGACATCAAGAACACGGCCTGGGAGATCCTCCTCCGCTACCGCTTCCGGTAGTCGGCGGACCGGGAAATCCGGACGGCCGCTTCGGATTTCCTTCCCGGCCCCGGTGGCAGGACACTCGCCGCCGGGGCCGGGCCGCGACCACCCCTTCCCCATCGCGGAATGGCGCCGTAAAATCCAAGCGCTCCGGCCGGTCCCGGGCCCCTTCACATGCCCCTCCCCAACCTCGAGGATCACATGCAGACCTGGTTTCGTCGGTGCTCCACCCTGGCCGGGCTGGCCCTGCTGACCGTCGCCGCCACGCCTGCCGCGGCCCAGAAGAAGGCGCCGCTGTACGGCTTCCTGGCCGGCGCGGACTTCACCACGATCGTCAGTGGCGACCCGGACGTCACCTACAAGACCTCGACGGGGTTCGTGGGCGGGTTCTTTGCCGACATTCCGGCCGGGCAGTCGCTCTACATCGAGCCGGAGTTTCTATACACCAACAAGGGCGTGAACTACGAGGGCGCCGACCTCACCGCCAACCTGAATTACATCGAGATCCCCGTCCTGGCCCGGTACGAGTTTTCCGCCGACGGCGGGCCCTTTGCCTACGCCGGCCCCTACGTCGGCTTCAACGTGAAGTGCAACGTGGTGGTGGACACCCTCCCGGTGCCCTGCGACGAGGTGGACGGGAACCCGCAACCCAACACCGTCTTCGGCGGGGCCGTCGGCATCGGCTACCAAAAGGACAAGTGGGGCTTCGACATCCGGTACGAGTACGACTTCACCACCGCGATCAAGGACGAGGACGGCAAGAACTCGGCGATCATGGTGCTGCTGCGCCTCGTCGTGAACTGAACGGAGGCGGGCGTTTCGGGGCCTCCCGGGCGCACCGCCCGGGGGGCCTTTTGCTTCCCTCCGTCGTGAGCTATCCCCCGATGGGGGAACATCTTCCGCACCCTTGCCGGGCCGACTACCTTCCTACCCTCCCGTGGCGCGGCACCGGCGCCCGGGCCCGTTCAAGGAGCCGCCCTTGGCCGCACCGCTGGTCCAGCTGACCCGCCTTCCCGAAGCTCCCGCCGCCGCGGGGGCGCCCGCCGTGCCTGCCACCCCGGTCCGAAAGCCGTCCTGGCTCAAGGTCCGGACGCCGGGGGGCCAGAATTACGTCGGGATCAAGGGGATGATGCGGGAGTTGGGCCTCCACACGGTCTGCGAGGAGGCCCGCTGCCCGAACATCGGCGAGTGCTGGGAGCACAAGGCCGCCACCTTCATGATCCTCGGCGACGTCTGCACCCGGAACTGCACCTACTGCGCGGTGGCCCACGGCACGCCCAAGCCCTACGATCCGGTGGAGCCCGTCCGGCTTGCCGAGGCGGTGACGCGGATGGGGCTCCAGCATGTGGTCATCACCTCGGTGGACCGCGACGACCTGCCGAACGGCGGGGCGGAAGCGTTTGCCGGGTGCATCACGGAAATCCGGGCCCGGATGCCGGGCACCTCGATCGAGGTGCTCATCCCCGACTTCAAGGGCTCCGACGCCGCGCTGCAGATCGTCATGGACGCACGGCCCGACATCCTGAACCACAACCTCGAGACGCCGGAACGGCTCTACCGGCTGGCGCGGCCGGGCGGCCGGTACGACCGGGCCATCCGGCTGCTCGGGGCGGCCCGGCAGATGGGCGGGCCCCAGGCCCTGACCAAGTCCGGGATCATCCTCGGCATGGGCGAGGAGTGGGACGAGATCCTGGTCTGCATGCGGGACCTCCGCCGGAGCGACGTGAACATCCTCACGCTCGGGCAGTACCTGCGCCCCTCGGGGAGCCACCTCCCGATCGCCCGCTATTACACCCCCGACGAGTTCGCCGAGCTGCGCGATGCCGGCCTCCGGATGGGGTTTGCCCATGTCGAGGCCAGCCCGCTCACCCGCTCGTCGTACCATGCGTGGGAGCAGGTGGACCGGGCTCGGGAACAGAGGAGCGCCTGATGGCCGGGAGCCGTACCCAGGGGCGTGCGCGCCCGTCCCCGCGCAACGCCGACCCCGGCGCCTCGCGCGAGGAGTGCCTGCACTACCTCCGCCAGATGCGGCTGATCCGGCACTTCGAGGAAAAGGCCGGCGAGGCCTACAGCCTCGGGAAGATCGGCGGGTTCTGCCATCTCTACATCGGGCAGGAGGCGGTGGCGGTCGGGAGCATCGCCTCGCTGGGTCCCGACGACTACATCACCACCTCCTACCGCGACCACGGGCACGCCCTGGCGCGCGGGATGTCCTCCCGCGCGGTCATGGCCGAGCTCTACGGCAAGGACACCGGCTGCTCCCGCGGGAAGGGCGGCTCGATGCACCTCTTCGACGCCAGGCTCGGCTTCCTCGGCGGGCACGGCATCGTGGGGGGGCACATCCCGCTGACGGCGGGGATGGCGTTCGCCGCCAAGTACCGGAAGACCGACCAGGTGGCGGTGTGCTATTTCGGCGAGGCGGCGGTGAACATCGGCTCCTTCCACGAGACGCTCAACATGGCGGCGCTCTGGAAGCTCCCGGCCATCTTCATCGTCGAGAACAACGGCTACGGCATGGGGACCGCGCTGGCGCGCGCCAGCAGCCTGCTGGACCTGGCCCACCGCGCCTACTCCTACGAAATGGCGGAGGAGGTCGTGGACGGGCAGGACGTCTTTGCCGTCCGGGCCGCGATGGACCGCGCCGTGACGCGGGCCCGGAAGGAGTCCCTCCCCACCCTGCTCGAGATGCGCACCTACCGGTATGTCGGCCATTCGATGTCCGACGCCGCGCACGGCACCTACCGGAGCAAGGACGAGGTGGAGGAGTACCGCCAGCGGGACCCGATCAAGCTGCTCCAGGCCCACATGCAGAAGGCGGGCATGCTCGACGACGCCGGCATCGCCGCCCTCGACGCCGAGGTCCACGCCGAGGTGGAGGACGCGCTCCGGTTTGCCGAGGAATCGCCGGATCCGGCCCCCGACGAGCTGTGGACGGACGTGCTGGCGGGAGGGCAGTGACGTGGCCGTGCTGACCTACCGCGACGCGCTCAACGCCGCCCTCCGCGAGGAGCTGGCGCACGACGACCGGGTCTTCCTGATGGGCGAGGAGGTGGCGGAGTACGACGGCGCGTACAAGGTGAGCCGCGGGCTCCTCAAGGAATTCGGCCCGCTGCGCGTGGTGGACACGCCGATCGCCGAGCTCGGCTTTGCCGGCATCGGCGTGGGCGCCGCGATGGTCGGGCTCCGGCCGGTCATCGAGTTCATGACCTGGAACTTTGCCCTGCTGGCCATCGACCAGGTGGTCAATTCCGCCGCCAAGATGCGCTACATGTCGGGGGGGCAGGTCGGCTGCCCGATTGTCTTCCGCGGTCCGGGCGGCGCCGCCCTGCAGCTCTCCTCCCAGCACTCGCAGGCCTTCGAGTCGTGGTACGCCCACATCCCCGGGCTCAAGGTGCTGGCGCCGGGCACCCCGGCCGACGCGAAGGGCCTCCTCAAGAGCGCCATCCGGGACGACGACCCGGTGGTGTTCATCGAGGGAGAGATGCTGTACAACGTGAAGGGCGAGGTGCCCGAGGGCGAGCACCTGGTCCCCATCGGCAAGGCCGAGGTCAAGCGGCCGGGCGGCGACGTCACCCTCATCTGTCACTCCAAGACGGTGACCGTGGCGCTCAAGGCCGCCGACCAGCTGGCCGAGGAGGGGGTGCAGGCCGAGGTGGTGGACCTGCGGACCATCCGCCCGCTCGACACCGAGGCCATCCTCAACTCGGTCGGCCGGACGCACCGGTGCGTGGTGGTGGAGGAGGGGTGGCCGTTCGCGGGAGTCGGGGCGCAGGTGGTGGACGAGATCCAGCGCCAGGCCTTCGACGAGCTCGACGCACCGGTGCTCCGCGTGACCGGGGCCGACGTGCCGATGCCCTACAACAAGCTGCTCGAGCGCGCCGCCAAGGCCGACCCGGCGAAGGTGGTCGCCGCGGCCAAGCGGGTGCTGTACCTGGCCTAGCCCCGACCCGGGATCCGACGCATGGCATCGAAAGTCCTGATGGAGGCGCTGTCGCCGACGATGGAGGAGGGGCGCCTCGTCGAGTGGAAGAAGCGCGAGGGCGACCCGGTCCGTCCCGGCGAGGTGCTCGCCGAGGTCGAGACGGACAAGGCGGTCATGGAGCTGGCCGCGCGGGTTGAGGGGGTGCTCCTCAAGCAGCTGGTGCCCGCCGGCGCCACCGTGGCGGTGGCCAAGCTGGTGGGAATCATCGGGCAGCCGGGTGAGGACATCTCGGCGCTCCTGGGCGGCGCGCCGGCCCCGGCCCCTGCGGCGGCTCCTGCTCCCGTGGCGGCGCCGGCCGCGGCAGCTCCTGCGCCGGCCCGCACCGCCGCGCCCGCGGCGGCGGCGCCCGCACCGACCGGCGGGCGGCTCCGCGCCTCGCCGCTGGCCCGCAAGGTGGCGCGGGAGCGCGGGGTGGACCTGGCCGCCCTGAGCGGGACGGGCCCCGAGGGGCGGATTGTGCTGCGCGACCTCGATCGCGCCCCCGCCTCGGCGGCGGCCGCAGCCCCGATTGCCGGCGGCGGCTTCCGCGACGTCCCCCTCACGCAGATCCGGAAGACCATTGCCAAGCGGCTGGCGCAGTCGATCGGCCCCGTTCCGACCTTCTACCTCACCACCGAGGTGGACATGGACCGGACCTGGGAGGCGCGCGAGGCGCTGAACGCCGCCGCCCAGCGCGCCGGCGACGGCGCCAAGGTGTCGTTCAACGACATCGTGCTCAAGGCCACGGCGGCGGCACTCCGCGCGCACCCCGCCTGCAACGCCTGGTGGCAGGACGACCGGATCCGCTACTGGGACGAGGTGCACCTGAGCGTGGCGGTGGCGGTGGAAGACGGGCTCATCACCCCGGTGGTGCGCCACGCCGACCGCAAGTCGCTGCGCGAGATCAGCGCCGAGGTGAAGGACCTGGCGGGCCGCGCGCGGGAGCGGCGCCTCAAGCCCGAGGAGTACACCGGGGGCACCTTCAGCGTCTCCAACCTCGGCATGTTCGACATCGACCAGTTCACCGCCATCATCAACCCGCCCGAGGC
>CAZNLY010000013.1:0-59848 GCA_964574295.1 uncultured Gemmatimonadaceae bacterium | reverse complement strand
GGGCGCTGGAGGAGGAGCGGGCGGCCACCGCGCGCCTCGTCGAGTTCATCCGCGCGTTCCGCGGCCTCCTTCCCGCCGGGAATGGCACCCGCACCCACGGCTATCACCTCGTCCTCCGGGGAGAGGACGCCTCGGTCGTCCCGCGCCTCCGCGACGGCCTCTCGCGCGCCATCGGTGATGAGTTCGTCCTGGAGACGGCGCCGCTTTCCACCGGCGAACTCGCGGCGGTGCTCCTCGTGCCGCCATCCGACGCGCCGCGGGTGGAACGCCTCCTCTCGCAGGCGGGCGTGCACGAACTCCCGATGCCCGAGGGGAGCGCCGGCCGGACGCTGGGGCAGCTGGCACCGACGCTCACCGCCCGCCTCGAGGCGCTCGACACCGAACTGGCCGCCCTCGAGCGGGAGCGCCGAGAGCGTGCCGCGGACGTCGGGCCGGCGCTGCCGGTGGCCCGCGCCGCCATCGAGGACCGGCTCCTCGACCTCGCGGCGCGTGAGCAGGCGGCGGCCACGAACCGCAGCTTCGTCCTCGAAGGGTGGATCCCGGAGGCCGGCTTCCCCCGCCTGGCCGAGCTCTTGGCGACGCGCTTCGGCGGGCGTGTGGTGGTGGAGACGGTGGCCCGGGAGGAGTGGCACGGCGAGGCGGCGCCGGTGGTCCTCACCAACCCGCGCCTCTTCCGGCCGTTCGAGGTCATCACGCGGATGGTGCCACTACCGGCCTACGGGACGATCGACCCGACGCCGTTCGTGGCGGTCTTCTTTCCCATGTTCTTCGGCCTCATCCTCGGCGACATCGGCTACGGCCTGGTGCTCGCCGCCCTGGCGCTCTGGCTCCGCCACGGCGGCCCGCCCGGCAGCTCCCGCCGCGCCATCGCCGAGGTGCTCGGCGCCGCCGCCGCCTTCTCGGTGGCCTTCGGCATCGCCTTCGGCGAGTTCTTCGGCGACCTGGGCGCCCGCTGGTTCGGGCTCCGCCCGCTCCTCCTCGATCGCGAGCACGCCCTCCTGCCGTTCCTGGCCCTCGCGGTGGCGATCGGCGCCGTCCACATCACCCTGGGCCTGGCGCTCGGCGTCATCAACGCCTCGCAGGGCCACCCGCGGCAGGCGGTGGGCCGCGGCGCGTCCCTGGCGATGGTGCTCCTCATCGTGGTGGTGCTGCTCGCCGCGCTCGAGGTGCTGCCGCGCGGCTTCCTCACCCCGGCGGTGGTGGCGCTGCTTGTCCTCTTCCCGGTGCTCGTGCTGGTGGAAGGGATCATCGCGCCGATCGAGTTCCTTTCCACGCTCAGCAACATCCTCAGCTACGCCCGCATCATGGCGCTCGGCACCGCGTCGGTGATGATGGCGGTGGTGGCCAACGAACTGGCCGGGAGCATCGGCAGCGCGGTGGTCGGGGTGCTGTTCGCGCTGCTCTTCCACCTGGTCAACTTCGCGCTGGGCGTCTTCGCGCCCACCATCCACGGCCTCCGCCTCCACTATGTCGAGTTCTTCGGGAAGTTCCACAGTCCCGGCGGCCAGGCCTATCGCCCCTTCACGCACTGGCGGCCCGGTGGGCCGCCCGCCGCACCCTCGGAGGTCGCATGGAAGCGTTCCTGATTCCCCTGAGCGCCGCCCTGGCGGTGAGCGTCCCCGCGCTCGCCACGGGCTGGGCGCAGTCGCGCATCGGCCCCGCCATTTCCGCCAGCCTGGCGGAAAAGCCCGAGCTGAGCACCACCGCCATTCTCCTGGTGGCGATTCCCGAGACGATGGCCATCCTGGGGTTCGTCGTGGCGGTGCTGATCATGCTCCGCGCGGGCGGGTGATCGATGGCGATCGAGGCACTGCTCGGGCACCTCGAGACGGAGGCTGCCACGGAAACGTCCCGCCTCCGCGCCGAGGCGGAGGAGGCCGCGGCCGCCATCGTGGCGCGCGCCGAGGCGGATGCGGCCCGGCAGCGGGAACTGCACCTCGCGCGCGTGGCCGAGGAGCGGCGCACCGCCCTCGAGCGGCACGTCGCCTCGGCGCGCGCCGAGGCCCGCGCGCGGTTCCTCGCGGTGCGCGAGCGGGCGCTCGACCGGGTGTTGGCTCGCGCGTCCACGCTCCTGGCCGAGGCCCCCGCGAGCCGGTATGCCGCGGTGGCCGGCCCGCTCGCGCTCGAGACGCTGCGCTACCTCGACGCGGGGGCGGCGGAGCTGGTGTGCCCGGCCGATGTCGCGCCGACGGTGACCCTGTCGCTGGCCGGCCGCCCGGATGTGTCGGTGCGGCCGACGGGCAGCGTGGCCGGGGTCCTCGCCCGCTCGCCCGACGGGCGCGTGGTGGTGGACAACACCCTCCCGGCGCTGCTGGCGCGGCGTCGCGGGGAGTTGTTGATCGCCCTGGCGGCCCGTCTCGAGGGGGCACGCTGATGCGCTTCGACGCCGCCAACGCGCGGGCCCGCGGGCTCGGCACCCACCTTCTTGGGGGCCGGCGGCTCGCTGCGCTCTCGAGCGCCGCAGGGTGGGTGGAATTCGTTGGCCGTGTCGCCGCGCAGGGGTATTCCCTCGATCCGGCCGCGGGACTCGACGTTGCGGCCTTCGACCGCACCGTGAGCCGCGTCGCGGTCGATCGACTTGCCCTGCTGGGCCGGTGGCTGGGCCCCCGGCAGGCGGCGCTTGCCGTGGTCCTCGAGGACGAGGAGCGGCGCACCCTGCGCTCGCTCCTGCGCGGCGCGGCGCAGGGGGCGCCGCCGGGCGCGCGGCTGCGGGCGGCGCTGCCGACGCCGGCGCTGCCTCCGCGCGCCCTCGATCGGCTCGCCGCCCAGGCCTCGGTGCCGGCCCTCGTCCAGGAGTTGGTGCGGCTCGGGCACCCCATCGGCCGCCGGTGGCAGGAGGCCATCCGGCACGCCGGCGCCCCGGACCTCCGCACTCTCGAGTGGGCGCTGGCGCGCCTCTTCGCCGAGCGGGCGGTGCGCGCGGCGCGGGGTGGCGGGCCCATCGTGCAACGCTACGCTGCCGACCTCGTGGACGAGCAGAACGCCTGGACGCTCCTGCTCGGCGCGGCGCCGGCGCCGTCGACTCCCGCGGTCCAGGAGTTCCTCCCCGGGGGGCGCCTCACCCACGAGACCTTCGAGCGACTCCGCGCCGAGCGCGACGCCGACCGGCTCCGCCCCGCGCTCGCGAAGGCGCTTGCCGGCACCTCCGTGGGCGCGGCACTCGCCGCCGAGCCGTTCGACGCCGCCCTCCTCGAGCCGCGCACCGCGGCGGCGCGCCTCGCCTGGCTCCGCGGCCTGGCCCGGCGGGATCCCCTGGGCGCCGCGGTGACCCTGCACGCCATGGAGCGGATCCGCGGCGAGGCGCGTGCCCTTCGCGGACTCGCATGGGGCGTGACCCTGGGCGCCACGGCGCCCGCGCTCGCGCGGCTCGTGCCGGAGGGCGTGTGACGCGCGGGGTGCGGGTCCTCTGCCGCCCCGCCACGGCCGCGGGCTTCGGCCTGGCCGGCCTGGCCGCCGACACCGCCCCCGACGGCGCCGCCGCCGAGCCGGCGGTGCGCGCACTGCTTGGCCGCCTCGATCTGGGCGTGGTGCTCCTCGAACAGTCGCTGCACGCCTCCCTGGCGCCCGACCTTCGCGCGCAGGTGGACCGGGTGGCGCAGCCGGTCGTGGTGCCCTTTCCCGGGCCGGCGTGGCAGGCCGCCCCCACCGCGGAGGAACAGGTGGTCGAACTGCTCCGGCGCGCCATCGGCTATCGCGTGAGGCTCCGGTGACCGCGCGCGTGGTGCGCGCCGCCGGCGCGTTGGTGGAAGCGGCGCCGCTTCCCAACGCCGCGCTCTACGAGATCGTGCGCGTCGGCCCGCGCCGCCTCCTCGGCGAGGTCATCCGCGTGCAGGGCGACAGCGCCACGGTGCAGGTCTTCGAGGACACCGCCGGCCTGGCGCTCGAGGCGCCGGTGGAGGCCACCGGGGCACCGCTCCTGGCGGAGCTCGGTCCCGGCCTCCTGGGGTCGGTGCTCGACGGCACCGGGCGGCCGCTTGGCCGCCTGGCGGAGGCGGAGGGGAACTTCCTCGCCTCCGGCACCGTGGCACCGACGCTCGATCGCGCCGCGCGGTGGAGCTTCCAGCCGGCCGTGGCCGCGGGCGCCACGGTGGCCCCGGGCGACATGCTCGGTACGGTGGACGAGCGGCCCGGCACCACGCATCGCGTGCTGGTGCCGCCGGGGGTGCGCGGGGTGGTGCGGGCCATCCGCGCCGGCGAGTTCGGCGTGGAGGACGACCTCGGCGCGCTCGAGGACGGCACGCCGCTCCGGCTCATGCAGCGCTGGCCGGTACGGCTGCCGCGGCCGGTGGCGGCGTGGCTGCCCGCCGACCGCCCCTTCATCACCGGCCAGCGCGTCTTCGACTTCCTCTTTCCCGTGGCGGAGGGGGGCTCGGTGGCGGTGCCCGGAGGATTCGGGACGGGCAAGACGGTCATCGAACAGTCGCTCGCGCGGCATGCGCAGGCGGACATCGTGGTGTACGTGGGGTGCGGGGAACGGGGCAACGAGATGGCCGACGTGCTGGAGGAGTTCCCGGCGCTGGTGGACCCGCGCACCGGCCGCTCGCTCATGGACCGCACGGTGCTGGTGGTCAACACCTCCAACATGCCGGTCGCCGCGCGGGAGGCGTCGGTGTACCTCGGGCTCACGATTGCCGAGTATTATCGCGACCAGGGCTACCGGGTGGCGCTCATGGCCGACTCGCTCTCGCGCTGGGCGGAGGCGCTCCGGGAAATCGGCTCGCTCCTGCGCGAGATGCCCGGCGAGGAGGGGTACCCGACCTCCCTCGGCAACCGGCTCGGAAAGCTCTTCGAGCGCGCGGGCCGGGCGCGGGTGCTCGGGGCGGGCGAGCGGGAGGGCGCGGTGACCTTCATCAGCGCCCTCTCCCCGCCCGGCGGCGACTTCTCCGAGCCGGTGACGCAGGCCGCCCTCCGGGTGGCGGGGTCGCTCTGGGCGCTCGATGCCGCGCTGGCGCACCAGCGGCAGTTTCCCGCCGTGGACTGGGAGACGAGCTACAGCCTCCAGGCGCCGCAGGTGACGCCGTGGTTCGAGGCGCACGGCGGCCCCGACTGGGCGGCGATGCGGCGCGACACCTTTGCCCTCCTCCAGCGCGACCGCGAACTGCGCGAGGTGGCGGGGCTGGTCGGGCCGGACGCGCTGGAGGACCAGGACCGCCTGATCCTCGAGTCGGCGCGGCTGGTGCGGGAGTTCCTGATCGGACAGAGCGCCTACGACCCGGTGGACGCGAGTTCGCCGGTGTCCCGCACCTGGGCGCTTGCCGACGCGATCCTCCGGTTCCACCGGGCCGGCGTGGAGGCGCTGGCCGCCGGCGGCACGCTCGCGTCCGTCGATTCGGCCGCGGTGCGCCGGACACTGGCCGGACTCCGCGCCGGGGCCGAGGGAGCGGCGCCATGAGCGGCACGCCGAGGCGATACGCCGGCGCGGCCTCCGCGGCAGGGCCCCTCCTCACCGTGGCGGGGGCCCGGCGTGCCGTGCTCGGCGAGTGGGTGCGGATCGAGGCGCCCGCCCAGGAGCCCCGGCGCGGGCAGGTGATCGACGTGAGCCGGGACGCGGCGGTGGTGCAGGTGTTCGAGGACACCGTCGGGCTCGCGCCCGCCGGCACCGCGGTGACCCTCACCGGCGACATCGCGCGCGCCACGGTGGGCGAGGAACTCCTGGGCCGGATCTTCGCCGGCTCCGGCGCCCCGCTCGACGGCCTGCCGGCCCCGGTGGGGTCGGCGCGGCGAGCCGCCTGGGCGGCCCCGCTCAACCCGACCTGCCGCCGCAAGCCGACCGACTTCATCGAGACCGGCATCTCCGCCATCGACGGGATGAACACCCTCGTGCGCGGGCAGAAGCTGCCGATCTTCTCCGGGGCGGGCCTCCCCGGCCTCGAGCTCGCGGCGCGCATCGTGGCCGACGCGCGCACCACCCGCGGCGAGCCGTTCGCGGTGATCTTCGTGGCCATCGGGCTCACGCAGCGCGAGGCGCAGCAGTTCCTGCAGCGCTTCGAGGGGAGCGAGGCGCTGGCCCGGAGCGTCTTCTACCTGAACCGCACCGGCGACCCGACCATCGAGCGCCTCCTCGCGCCGCGGCTCGCGCTGGCCCAGGCGGAGCACCTGGCCTTCGAGCGCGGCCTGCAGGTGCTCGTGGTCCTGGCCGACGCCACCAACTACTGCGAGGCGCTTCGCGAGCTCGGGGCGGCGCGCGAGGAAATCCCCGGGCGGCGCGGGTACCCCGGCTACATGTACACCGACCTCGCCACCATCTACGAGCGGGCGGGAATCGTGCGGGGCGGGACGGGGTCGATCACGCAGCTCCCGATCCTCGCGATGCCCGACGACGACATCACCCACCCGATTCCCGACCTCACCGGCTACATCACCGAGGGGCAGATCGTGCTGAGCCGGGAGCTCGACCGGCGCGGCATCTTCCCGCCGATCGACGTCCTGCCCTCGCTGTCGCGGCTGATGGGGGCCGGCATCGGGGCCTCGACCGCGCCCGACCACCGGAAGTGGTCCGATCAACTGTATGCCGTGTATGCCTCGGGGCGGGAGGCGCGGCTCACCGCCGCCATCGTGGGGGAGTCGGGACTGCCCCCCGCCGACCGGCGGGCGCTGGCGTTCACCGAGCGCTTCGAGCGGGAGTTCATCCATCAGGGAAGCGCTCGGCGGACCATCGCCGAGACACTCGAGGCGGGATGGCGGCTGCTGGAGACGCTTCCGCGGGAAGATCTCCACCGGATCCCGGAGGAGGCGTGGGCCCGGCGGGCCGGCCGCGCTCCCGTGGAGGGGGCGTCGTGAAGGCCCTGGGCGCGCCGACCCGGTCAAACCTCCTCCGGCACCGGCGGCGGCTCGAGCGCGTGCGAAAGGGGATCGACCTCCTGACGCGGAAACGCCAGGCGCTGGTGGCCGACCTCTTCAAGGTGGCCGCGCCCGCCATCGAGGCACGGGGCAGGGTGGATGCCGCCGCGGCGCGCGCCTACCCGGCGCTGCTCGGGGCCGCCGCCGAGCACGGCTCGGCCGGACTCGACGCCCTGGCCTGGCCGGCGCGCCAGGTGGAGGTGGAACTCACGGTGACGGAGTCGTGGGGGGTCGCGAGCGGGGCGGTGCAACGGCTCACTCCCGTGCGGCGGACGGTGGAGTCGCGGGGGCAGGCGCCGCCCCTCACCGGGCCGGCCGCGGCCGGGGCGGCCGCCGAGTTCGAGCAGATGGTGGAGCTGCTGCTCGACGCCGCGTCCACCGAGCTCCTCCTCCGCCGGCTGGCCGAGGCGCTCGCCCGGACCTCCCGGCAGGTCAACACCCTCGAGAATCGCGTGGCGCCGGGGCTCGGGGGCGAGATCCATCGGGTGCGGGCGCTCCTGGAGGAGCGGGAGCGGGAGGACCACACCCGGCTCAAGCAGCTCCTTCGGGCCCGGAGGGGGCGGACTTGACATTTAATGTCATAACATATAATGTAGCGGCATGAGCCAACTCGCCCGGGAACTCCAGCAGGCCCGCCCCTTCCGCTCCGCCGCGCACGAGGCGGCCGTGAGCATCGCCCGGACGGCGGCCGTCCTCGAGCTGCGCGTCTCCGACGTGCTCCGCCCGTACGGGATCACGCCCACCCAGTTCAACGTCCTGCGCATCCTGCGCGGGGCGGGGGGCGAGGGCCTCCCGCGCTGCGAGGTGCAGGGGCGCCTCGTGGCGCCGGTGGCCGACACCACCCGCCTCCTCGACCGGCTGGAGCGGATGGGGCTGGTCACCCGCACGCGCAACACCGACGACCGTCGGGTCGTCACCTCGCGGATCACCCCGAAGGGAATGGCCCTGGTCGAGAAGGCCGGCGCCGCCGTGCGCGACTTCGAGGACGACGAGCTGGGGCAGGTGCCCGAGGCCCGCCTCAAGAGCCTCATCAGCGCGCTCGACGAGATCCGCCGCCACACGCCCTGCCGCGGCGCGTAGTCTTGCGCCGCGGAACCGGGCGTTCTTCTCGATTGTATATATGTTATCACACTAGATAGGAGGACACTTATCATGCTCACCACCACCTTGGGCCAGTCGGTCCTCGAGGCCGCCCACGCCCGCCGTTCGATCCGTCGGTACACTGACGATCCCGTGCCCGCCGACCTCCTCACGGAACTCCTGGAGGCCGCCGGCCGCGCCCCCAGCGCCTTCAACCTCCAGCCGTGGCGCTGGGTGGTGGTGCGCGACCCGGAGGTGAAGTCCCGCCTCCAGGCCGCGGCGTACGGTCAGGCGCAGGTCGGCGCCGCGCCGGCCCTGCTCGTCCTCTACACCGACATGAAGGACGCGCTCGACACCGTGGACCAGACCTTTGCCGCCACCCTGCCTGCCGAGAAGGCCGCCGGCACCCGCGCCCACCTCCGGCAGACCTTCGGCAGCCAGTCCGACGCGGAACGCGAGGGCTGGGGCGCGGGGCAGGGCTACATCGCCCTCGGGTATTTCCTCCTCCTGGCCGAAGCCCACGGACTCGGCACCTCGCCGATGCTCGGCTTCGATGCCGCGCAGGTGAAGGAGATCCTCGGGCTGCCGGCCCATGTCCGCGTGCCGGCGCTCGTGGCGGTAGGGTATCCGGCCGAGGAGGGATTCCTCTCGCCGCGTCACCCGGCCGAACGGGTGGTGCGGGAGGTCTGACCGCTAGCGGAAGGTGGTGCGGAGGCCTGCGCCCTCGAGCGCGCTCCGGGCCGCCGCCGCGATGTCGTGGCGCAGTGCCTCGGATGGATCGAGCTGGAGGCGGCCACAGCCGTTGCAGGTCCGGACGGGGCCCGTGACCCGCACGCCGACGGTGGGCAGGCCGGGGAATGGCAGTGCGCCACGGACCTCGCCGGAGTCGGGGCCCGGGCGCCAGACCCGATTGGCGCAGGCGTAGCAGCTCAATCCATCGGACTGGGCCGTTCGCACTGCGGTGGGCACGTGCCCGCCGTCCAGCAATCCCGATTGGAGTTCCTCGACGAATCCCGGGCGGGGGAGCCGGCGGTCGAGGCACCCGTCCCGGCACACCCGGAACGGCAATCCCTCCAGCGTGAGTTCGATCGTCCCCGCGGCGGCGTGACACCACGCCGCCGCCTGCTGGACCAGCGGTCCCCCGCAGCCAAGGCAGGCCTCCGGTTCCTTCCCGAGGAACCGCCATCGCCAGTACCAGAGTGGTCGCATCACCGGGTCCGGGTCACGAGGAGAGGCCGAGGGCGGCTCGCACGCCGGCCGGATCCGTGACGGGCGCCCGGCAGGCGTACTCCCGGCAAACGTACAGCGCGGCACGTCCACCCACGAGATCCTTGCCGGCGAGCAGCGGAAGGTCCGACGGGCCCGCGGCCGGATCGGCATGGCCGATCGCCCGATGCGGCAGGAAGTGCGCGGCCGCGGCGCGCTCGAGCGCCTGGCGATCGGCCCCTGCGCCGCCGACGAACGCCAGCTCCACCGGCCCCTCCCGCAGGAACTCGAGCGCCAGGAGGCTCTGGGCGAAGGCGCGCGGCTCGCGCGCGATGGCCCCGCCCCAGGCGGCGAGCGCCGCCTCGGCGGCCGCCCGCCACTCCTGCCGGCCGAAGTGCACCGCGAGGCGGGCCAGGACCGACGCCGCCACGGCGTTGGCGCCGGGCACCGCGCCATCGTGGCCCTCGCGGTGGCGGATGAGCAGCGCCTCGTGATCGTGGGCGGTGGAGTACAGTCCGCCATCGGCGGCGCCGAAGTCGTCGAGCATCCGCTGGGTGAGCGCCGCCGCTGCGCGGAGGTAGCGCTCGCTGCCCCCGGCCTCATGCAGGTCCACCAGCCCCGCCGCGAGGAAGGCGTAGTCCTCGAGGTACGCATCCAGGTGCGCCTGCCCGGCCCGCCAGCTCCGCAGGAGCCTCCCGTCGTCGGTCCGGAGTTCCTCGAGCAGGAAGTCGGCGGCGCGCGTGGAGGCGGCGAGCCATCGGGCCTCCCCGAGGACGCGGGCGCCTTCGGCCAGCGCGCCGATCATCAGGCCGTTCCAGGAAGTCAACACCTTGTCGTCCAGCGCCGGCGCCACGCGGTCCTGGCGCACCGCGTAGAGCCGGGCGCGCGCGGCATCGATCCGCGCGCGGGCCTCCTCCACCAGGAGGCCCGACTCCGCCGCCACTGAACTCAGTGGCCGTGGCGTCCTGAGGACGTTGGTGCCTTCCCAGTTGCCGTCGGCCGTCACGTCGAACCAGGCGGCCGCGACCGCCGCGTCGCCGCCCAGCAGGCGGTCGAACTCCGGCCGGCTCCAGGTGAAGTACTTCCCCTCGACCCCCTCGGAGTCGGCGTCGGTGGCGGAGTAGAACCCGCCCTCCGGCGCGGTCATCTCGCGCAGGATGTACTCCAGGGTCTCGGTGGCCACCTGGCGGAGGAACGGATCTCCGGTGACCTGGTACCCCTCGAGGTAGGCGCGGGCCAGGAGCGCGTTGTCGTAGAGCATCTTTTCGAAGTGGGGCACGTGCCACTCGGCGTCGGTGGCGTAGCGGCAGAAGCCGCCGGCGAGTTGGTCGTACATCCCGCCCCGGGCCATCCCCTCGAGAGTGCGCTGGACCATCGGGAGGGCGCGCGCGTCGCCCGCACGGTGCGCCAGTAGGAGGGCGCGCAGTTGGGTGGCGGGCGGGAACTTGGGGGCGTGGCCGAAGCCGCCCCACGCGGGGTCGAACGAGGCCGCGAGCTGGTCGGTGCAGCGGCGGAGTGCGGCGCGCGCGTCCACCGGGCCCGGCACCGGCGCCGCCACCGCGCCGAGGTGCGTGGCGAGTTCGGCGCCGACCCGCTCGAGGGCGGGGCGGTTGTCGCGCCAGAGCTCGGCGATGCGCCGCAGGATGGCGGGGAAGCCGGGCCGGCCGTGGCGGTCCTCCGGCGGGAAGTACGTCCCGGCGAAGAAGGGTCGCTGCTCGGGCGTGAGGAAGACGGTCATCGGCCAGCCGCCCTGGCCGTGGTTCATCGCGAGCGTGGCCGCCATGTAGATGTCATCGAGGTCGGGCCGCTCCTCGCGATCCACCTTGATGTTCACGAAGTGCGCGTTCATCAGCGCCGCGATCGCCTCGTGCTCGAAGGACTCGTGCGCCATCACGTGGCACCAGTGGCAGGCGGAGTAGCCGATCGAGAGGAGGATCGGGCGGTCTTCCGCCCGGGCCAGCGCCAGCGCCTCCGGCCCCCACTCGTGCCAGTCCACCGGGTTGTGCGCGTGCTGGAGGAGGTAGGGGCTTGTGGCCGCGGCAAGGCGATTGGCGCGCACCGGCACTAGTGGTACCCCGCCCCCGGGTACAGGAGGTTCACGGTCAGGAGGAAGACCGGATCGAAAACGTGGTCGAAGAGCTGCCAGGCCAGGAGGATGCCCAGGAACGCCAGCCCGCGGTTCGACCAGAGGAATTCCTGGTAGCGCGCGGTGGCCCGCCGGGTGAGGAGCAGCATGACGGCGGCGCTCCCGTCAAGCGGTGGGAACGGGAAGAGATTGAGGACGGCCAGCACGAGGTTGAGCGACAGGAGCATGCTCAGGAGGAACGCGGCGCTCGGCCAACTCGTCCCCGAGGATGCGGAGGCCAGGTGGTCGAAGCTCACGCGGTCCGGCGCCCAAAACACCCCGCCGGCGGCCCCGGCCTTGAGGGCCAGAAACGCGAGCGCCGCGAGGAGGAGGTTCGAGGCGGGTCCGGCCAGCGCCATCCAGGCGGCCCGGCGCGGATGGCGGCGGGCCCAGTCGGGGTCGTAGGGGGCGCTGGCAAAGCCCATCGGCCACCCGGAGAGGAGGACGCTGGCCAGCGGAATGAAGAGCATGCCCACCGGCTCGCGCCGGATATGGGGGCGCGGGTCGAGGGACACCTGCCCGCCGTGGTAGGCCGTGGGGTCGCCGCCGAGGAGGGCGGCCCACGCGTGCGCCGCCTCGTGCACGGTGGTGGAGAAGAGGAAGACGAGATACGAGATCAGGGCGGTGCCGAGGTCGGGCATTCGGGTCGGGCTCGATTCGGGGTCTGTTCGGGGTCGAGGAGGCTCCGGGTTGACCCCGAGGGCGCCTGGCGGTTATGTTGGTGCCGCGGAAACACGCCGTTCGGCGTGGACTGGTGCCGGGTTTCTTTCAGGAGGCTCGCCTACGCGACGCCTCCTTTTTGATTCCCTGCCGCATGGGGCGGCCACCGGTCATCCGCAGGGCTCCCGCCGTTCGGCGGCGCGCCCACCAACACCGTAGTCGGTCAGGACGGCATGCCCGGACTCCGATTACACCACACCATCAGGAGTATCGCATGCGTACGACCGGCACCGTGAAGTGGTTCAACGACGCCAAGGGCTTCGGCTTCATCACGCCCGAGGGCGGCCAGAAGGACTGCTTCGTCCACCACTCGGCCATCTCTGGCACCGGGTTCAAGTCGCTCGCCGAGGGCGAGCGGGTTGAGTTCGACATCGTCCAGGGCGCCAAGGGCCCGGCGGCGGAGAACGTCGTCAAGGTCAAGTAACACGAGCGGTGGCGCCGGCGTCGCCGGCTGTCACGTCACGGCCGGCCCGACTCTGTCGGGCCGGCCGTCTCGTTTCCGGGCTCAGGAGGGTGTCGCCGGGCGGTCCTGGAGCAGGGAGGTGCGCTTCCGCAGGAGCCGGAGGATCCCGGCCACCAGGAGCCCGAGCACGAGCGCCCAGGCCCAAAAGGGGCTGATCCACCAGCGGCCAGAGGAAATCCGCCACTCGGCCAGGTCGAGCACGGCAAAGATCGTCACCAGCTGCGCGAGGCCGGAATATTCCCGCCGCAGCACGACCCGCCACTTGAATGGCACGGCCGGGGGTACCCAGCGCCGGAAGTCGGGGAGGAAGGCGGGGGTCCGCGCGGACCACTCCTCGAACGTGGCCCCGTACTCCTTCCGGAGGAACTCCTCCTCCGCGAACATGATCCGCTCATAGTAGAGCCAGAACACCAGCGCAAAGACCATCCCGGGCCATGGGCGCCGGAGGAGCAGGATCGGCCCCAGCCAGGCGATGAAGTTGCCGAGGTAGAGCGGATGGCGCACCACGGAGTACATGCCGGTGGTGTTCACGGTCTTGGCCACCTGCGCGCCGCGGTTCCGCCCGGAGGTGCCCGGCGCGGCGCACCCGACGGTGTAGGCGCGGATGCCGAGCCCGACGCAGGAGACGAGGAAACAGGCCAGGGGCCACGCCTGCGGCACCGTCTCGGGGTGGCTCGGCGGGGCGGCCGAGAGGATCAGACCCAACAGGGCGGCGACGCCGAAGAGCGGCAGCCACCCGCGGCGCTCGAACAGCCACTGCCCGGTGCGGAGGCAGTCCTCGTAGAGGGCCATCGCGATGCCGCCTAGTCCTTTTTCCCGGTGTCGGTGCCGGCCTTCGCGGTCGAGTCGGGGGCGGCCGGCTTGAAGGAGAACTTCTGCCCGCCGACCGACGCCTCGTACATGAGGCCGGTCTTGGCGAGGGTGAACACCAGGACGCCGAGCCGGTACTTGGCGTTGGCGGACGCGCCCGACGCCGCGGCCACCGCGCTCACCTGGGCGCTCAGCTCGAGGCTGTTGCTCTTGAACGCCTCGATCGCATCGGCGTTCTGGAAGAAGATCAGCTCCGCGTAGGACTGCCCGCCCAGCTGGAGCCCCACCGTCACCTGGACCATCTTGGCCTTGCCGAGGATGGCGCCGTGCTCGTACAGGCACCCCGAGCCGCCGGCGCCGCCCACCACGAACGCTCCCTTCCCGATGGAGGGAAAGACGGCGTAGCCGACTGCGCTGGTGAAGTACTTCTCGAGCGTCGGGTCGGTCTGCTTGAAGAGGTCCACCGTCTGGGCGCAGCGGGTGCGGTCCTTCTCGTCCTGGGCGGCGGCGGGCCGGGCGGCGGCCCCGAGGGCCAGGATCAGCGTGGCGATGGGGAGGGGGCGCATGGGGGCTCCGGGGCGCGGTCGGTTTGCGGTATTGGTGACCCCAGATAGAATACACCCCTGCTTCCCCGCCGCACAGCGCGCGACGGCCCCCCGCGCCCCTCCCCCGAAAGGCGCCTTCGATGCTCGGCTTTTCGCTCGACTTCTGGGATTATGTCACCTTCGCGGTGCTGGTCGTGGCCGGCATCGGCGCCACGGCGGTCATCGTGATCATGGCCGGGCTCCCGGGACGGATTGCCATCGCCCGGAAGCACCCGGAGGCGGAGGCGGTCCGGTTGATGGGGTTCCTGGGCTTCCTCCCCGTCCTCCCCTGGATCCAGGCGTTCATCTGGGCGTTCAAGCCCACGGACAAGGTCGACATCCGGCGCTTCCCGCGGGAGGAGCGCCTGGCCAACGAGGAGGAGATTGCCCGGCTCAAGGGAGAGCCGGCGCCGTCCCCGGCGCCGACCGGCGGGGAGGCCTGACCGATGCTCTTCGCCTTTGCCGTCATCTTCCTCTTCACCTTCATCTTCTGGCTCATCTTCGGGAAGCTGAAGCTCGCCAAGTTCACCATGACGTGGGCCGCGGTCTACGGCCTCGCGGTGTTCCACCTGCTCTTCGTGTTCCTGATCGGGCTCCGCTTCGTGACCCCGTACTCCACCACGGCGGTGGTGGTCCAGCCCACGATTCAGCTCATCCCGCGCCTCACCGAGCCCACGCTCGTGACGGACGTGCTCGTGGAGCCGAACGTGGAGGTCAGGAAGGGCACGCCGCTCTTCCAGATGGACCGCCGCCCCTACCAGTACAAGGTGTCCCAGCTCCAGGCGCAGCTGGCCCAGGCGCGGCAGGACGTGCGGATCTACCAGGCCGACCTGGATGTGGCCAGCGAGAAGGTGCAGAAGGCGCAGAGTGAAGTGGAATACGCCGTGTGGCAGCAGGCGCGCACCGCCCAGCTGGCCCAGCAGGGCGCCGGGTCGGAGGAGGACGCGCAGCAGTGGACGGCGGAACTGGCCGTGCGGCGCGCCGCCCTCAAGGAGGCGGAGGCGGAGGCGCTCCGCGCGCGGCTGCGGTTGCAGTCGGAGGTGGGGGGCGTCAACACCAACGTCGCGACGGTGCAGGCCGAGCTCGACCAGGCCCGGTACTACCTCGACAACACCACCATGGTGGCGCCTGAGGACGGGTACATCATCAACCTCCAGGTGCGGGCTGGCATGGTGGCGGGCGAGGTGCGCTTCGGCGCCATCGCCTCGTTCATCTGCACCAATGAGCGGTACCTCCTGGCCAGCTACACCCAGGAGAACCTCAAGTACGTGAAGGTCGGGCAGCCGGTGGAGGTGGCGCTCAACCTCTACCCAGGCCAGATCTTCACCGGCCGGGTCACGAGCATCTGGAAGGCGAGCGGCGACGGCCAGTACCTGCCGAGCGGCAACCTCCCCGTCTTCCGGCCGGTGTCCCCCGAGGCGCCGCAGGGGATGTACGCCGTGCGCATCGACCTCGAGGGCGACCAGGCGCAGTTCCCCATCGGCGCCCAGGGCACCGCGGCCATCTATACCGGCGGGGGCGGCTTCGCGGTCCTGCGGCGGATCTCGATCCGCACGCACAGCTGGCTCAACTTCCTCTACCCGCTCGACATCTGATGGCGCTCCCCCGCGGCCTCGCATGGATGGCGCTCACGGCCGTGCTGGCCGGCGGGTGCGCGCTCGCGCAACCGCCGGAGCAGGCGGCCGTGGTGGACTCCGCCCTCCCCGCCACCACGGTCATTCCCGCCACCTGGCGCTCCCCGGCCGACGCCGACTCTTCCACCGGGGGCTGGCTCGCCACCTTCCACGACCCCGGGCTGACCGCCGTGGTCCAGGAGGCGGTCGAGGGCAACCCCGACCTGCAGATGGTTGCGGCGAAGGTGGACGCCGTGCGGCAGTCGGTCGGGGTGGTGAGCGCTCGCCTCAAGCCGATGGTGGGGGCCCAGGTGGGCGGATCGACGATCAGGGACCAGGACCAGCCCACCAGCTATGAAGCGGGCAGCGTCGTGGTGGGCGCGTCGTGGGAGCTGGACATCTGGGGCAAGGTGCGGGCGCAGAAGGCGTCGGCCGTGGCCCAGAGCCAGGCGGCCACGCTGCAGTATGCGTGGGCCCGGCAGTCGCTGGCGGCGTTGACCGCCCGTGCCTGGTACCTGGCGGTGGAAACGCGCCAGCTGGTGGAGCTCAACCAGAGCTCCGTGAGCATTTACGGCGAGCTGCTCAACCTGGTGACCCTGCGCCGGGCCGCGGGAAAGGTGTCGGACCTCGACGTGGCGGAGGCCACCGCCAACTTCCAGGCGGCGCAGGGCCGGCTGATCCTGGCGCAGTCGAACGACGCCGAGGCGCGGCGCGCCCTCGAACTCCTGCTGGGCCGGTACCCTTCCGCGGAGCTGGTGGCGGCCGATTCCTTCGTGCCGCTCCCGCCGCCGGTGGCGGCGGGGATCCCGGCCGACCTCCTCACGCGCCGCCCCGACGTGGCGGCGCAGGAGCAGCAAGTGCTCGCGGCGTTCCGCACGGAAGAGTCCGCCAAGCTGGCGCTGCTGCCCAGCTTCTCGCTCACCGGGGCCGCCGGCCTCCTCAGCAACGCCCTCCTGTCGCTGGTGCAGCTGAATCCGTGGATGGTGGGGGCGGGCATCGGCATGTCGGTGCCGATCTATGCGGGCGGGGGGCTCAAGGCCCAAGTGCGCGTGGCCACGGCCGAGCAGCAGGCCCAGATCAGCGCCTACGGCGCCACGATGCTGCGCGCCTTTGCCGAGGTCGAGCGTGCGCTGACCAATGAGGTGAACCTGAACCAGCGCCTGGCGCTGGCGCAGTCGGAGCTTGTGAGCCGCACCGAGTCGGTGCGGATTGCCCGGATCAAGTATCAGGCCGGCGGGATCGATCTCCTCTCGGTGCTGCAGCTCCAGACCCAGCAACTCGTCGCCCAGGCCAATGTCATCGAGCTCCAGCGCGAGCGGCTGGCCACCCGCATCGACCTCCATCTGGCGCTGGGCGGCGACTTCAGCAGCTAGGCGGGCGGCGCCGTCCTCCGCCACGCCGCCATGAAGAGCGCCGCCAGCAGCAGGTCCACCGCCGCCCCGCCCAGGAAGAAGGCGTCGGTGCGCCCGCGCCCGTAGAGCACCAGCACCCCCACCCCCCACGCCACCTTTTCGACCACGGCCGGCAGCATCACCGGCCGGAGGCGCACCGGGTCGCGCCCCACGAGCAGGAAGAGGAGCTGCCAGGCGAGCGCCACGCCCACGAACCCGTAGTAGAACTCGGGGTGGGTGAATGCCGGCGGGGCCCGCCGTGCCACCTCCGACTCGAGGAAGAGCATGGGCGCCAGGACCACCAGCCCGTAGATTCCCGCGCCCGTGAAGGTGCGCCGGGCGAACGCTACGCCACGGTCAGGATGATGCTGCAGCACGTGACCCCTCCTTCCGCCTTGGCGAACTCGGAGACATCCAGCGCCCGGGTGGCCACCCCAGCCGCCTCCAGCCGCGCGCGCGTGCGGGGGTAGGCCGCGGCACAGATGGTGGCATTCCCGACCCGGATGACGTTGCCCGCGAACGGCTCCCCCGGATCCACCTCCACCACCCGATACCCCGGAAACATCCCGCCGTCCACCCACGCGGGGTTGAGGACGAGCAGCCCGGGCGCGGCCTCGGTGACGGCGGTCTTGAGGTGGAGGCAGTCGTGGGTCACGACACCCTCCACCCGGTATCCGTGCGGCGCCAGGTGGCGGCCGAGCTGGGTGATGCCCTCCGCGTTGCTCCGCGCCGACAGGCCGACGTAGATCGTGTGCCCGAGCCGGAGGACATCGCCCCCGTCGAGCGTGCCCGGCTCCCGGATTTCCGCCGTGGCCCGGAACGGCTCGAGCGCCTCGGCGACGGCCGCCACCTCGCCCCGTCGCGACGCCGCACCGGGCCGGGTGAGCACCGCGAATTCATCCACCACCACGGCGGTGTCCTCGAGGAAGACGGCGTCCGGCATCGTGTCGTCCGAGGGGAGGCGGTGCACGCGGCAGCCGAGGTCGCGAAGGCACTGCTCGTACGCGGCGTGCTGCGCGCGCGCCGCCTCGAGATCGATCGGCGTGCGCGCGATGTGGCTCAGCTCGCAGCGCTCCATGCCGGGGCTGACGTCACGGGTCAGGGCAAGGCGCATCGAGACCTCCCGTCAGCGGCGATGCGAGGTCACGGCCAGGGCGACCCCGCCCAGCACGAGCGCGGCGGCCAGGGGCAGCCGGAGCGGCACCGGCTCGGCCAGGAGCACGACTCCGCCCGCCGCCGCGAGCACCGGCACCAGGAGTTGCACCAGCGCCGCCCGGGTGGCCGTGAGGGCGGGGAGCGCGGTGTACCAGATGGCGTACCCGGCGCCGGAGGCGAGCGCCCCCGAGGCGCCCGCGAGGACCAGGCCCGAGCCGGTGGTGTGCAACTGTCCTCGGCCCGCGAGCAGCAGGAGGGCCGCCATCGGGACGGTCAGCAGAAAGTTTCCGGCGGTGGCGCCGAGGGCGTCGCGATTGCCCCGTCCCCGCAGGGAATAGACGCCCCACGCGATGCCGGCGAGCGCCATCAGCGCGGCGCCCGCGGCGGGTGGCGCCGTCAGGCCGGGCCGGACCAGCACCACCAACCCCCCGAGCGCGAGCGCGAGCCCCATCCACTCGGCGGGGCGAGGGCGCTCGCCGGTGGCGAGCCCCCAGCCGAGCATCGTGAGCTGGACCGAACCGAAGAGGAGCAGCGCCCCGGTGCCGGCGGTCAGGTCGAGGTACGCCAGGCTGAACGCGGCGGCGTAGCCGAAGAGCGCCAGCGCCGAGATCCAGTGCCCCTGACGGAGCGGCGCGCCGCCCCGGAACCGGGCCACCAGCCAGAGCACCACCGCCCCGGAGGCCAGCCGCACCGCGGTGAAGCTGGCGGGGTCCATCAGGCGATGGCCCAGCGCCTCGCGGCAGAGGAGCGAGTTGCCCGCGAACGCCACCAGCGCGAGGGCGGTGAGGGACGCGGTGCGCTGCCTCACGTCAGGAGCGGCACCAGGTCGCGCTCGATCCGCTCCGGCGTGTCGGCCGGGGCATAGCGCCGGAGGACCCGGCCGTTCCGCGCCACCAGGAACTTCGTGAAGTTCCACTTGATGGCCTCGGTGCCGAGGAGCCCTGCCTTGGCCGCCTTGAGGTGCCGGTAGAGCGGGTGGGTGTTCGGCCCGTTCACCTCGAGCTTGGCAAAGAGCGGAAACGTCACGTCGTAGGTCAGCGAGCAGAACGCCTGGATCTCCTGGTCCGTGCCCGGCTCCTGGTGGCCGAACTGGTCGCAGGGGAATCCGAGGACGGCGAGCCCGTGGCCTGCGTACTTCCGGTGCAGCGCCTCGAGCCCCTCGTACTGCGGCGTGTAGCCGCACTTGCTGGCCACGTTCACGATGAGGAGGAGCTGCCCCTTCCACTCGCGCAACGTCGTCGGGCGTCCGTCGATGGTCGTGAGGTCGATGTCGTATAGGCTCATGATGGCTCGCTTGACCCGTGGACTGACGCGGAGGGATGGCTAGCGGGAGCCGCCACGCCGAGGTCGCGAGGGCCCTCCACCCCGGCGACCAGAACCACCGGCCGGGGGGCGGTTGCCCTGGGCAGCGGCGTGCGCGGCACGCCGCGCCTCCTTGGCCTTCGCGCGGGCCCGGTCCTCGGCCTTCCGGGCGCGGATGGCCGCGATCCGCTCCGCGAGCGGCACCTCGAGCTGCACCGCCTGCCGCGCATGGTAGTCAAAGTCCGGAAGCGTCACGCGGGGCAGGCGCTTCCCGACGGCGCGCTCGATGGCGCGGAGGTCTCCCTCCTCCTCCGGCGCCACGAAGGTGAAGGCATCGCCGGTGGCCTCGGCGCGGGCCGTCCGGCCGACCCGGTGGATGTAGTCCTCCGGCACCATGGGCACGTCGAAGTTCACGACGTGGCCGAGCTCCTCGACGTCGATGCCGCGCGCGGCGATGTCGGTGGCCACGAGCACGCGGTATTTCCCGCTCTTGAAGCCGGCCAGCGCCTCGGTGCGCTGCGCCTGCGAGCGGTTGCCGTGGATCCGCTCCGCCTGGATGCCCTCGCGGATCAAGTGCTTGGTGAGGCGGTCGGCGCGGTGCTTGGTGCGGGTAAAGACCAGCGCCTCCTGCATGTCCCCCTTGGCCAGGAGCGCCAGGAAGAGCGCCGCCTTGAGCTCCTGCCGGACGGGATAGACGGCCTGCGTGATGCCGACCGCCGGCGCCGCCTTCCGCTCCATGTTGATCGTGACCGGGTTCCTCAGCATCTCGCGCGTCAGGGCCGCGATCGGGCCCGGCATCGTCGCGCTGAAGAAGAGCGTCTGCCGCTTGGCGGGGAGGTGGCGAAGGATGCGCTTGATGTCGGGCAGGAACCCCATGTCCAGCATCCGGTCCGCCTCGTCCAGCACCAGCACCTCGAGGTCGGAGAAGCTCGCGTACGGCTGCTTCATGTGGTCGAGGAGCCGGCCGGGCGTGGCGACGACGATGTCCACCCCGCTCCGGAGCGCATGCTCCTGCGGCCCCATGCCGACGCCGCCGTAGACGGCGGCGGCGGTGACCGGCGTGTGCACCGCGAGGTCGTTGATGTCCTCGAGGATCTGCAGCGCCAGCTCACGGGTCGGGCTCAGGATCAACGCGCGGGTGGTGCCGCGCCTGGCGCCGAGGAGCCGCTGGAGGATCGGGAGCACGAAGGCGGCGGTCTTGCCGCTGCCGGTCATGGCGCAGGCAAGGAGGTCGCGGCCGGCCAGCGCCGGCGGAATGGCATCGGCCTGGATCGGGGTGGGACGCGTGAAGCCGAGTTCCTTGACGCCCTTGAGGAGGCTGGGGTGGAGCGCGAGGGCGGAGAACGGCACGGCAATCCTTGGTGAAGGGCGCCGCCGCCGCGGGGGCCGGTCCAGGGTTGGTGGCTGCCGGGGCGGGCGTCGTGACGTGGGGCGGGAGGTTACCCGCCGGGGGAAGCATAGGCCGATGGGGGGGTGGGGACAACTTCGACGGGCCCCCTACCGTTTCCGGGGGCCCTCCATTACCTTCAGGCCAGTAGACATAGCCTTCGGGCCCCGGGGAGTCAGGGCAGACCGGGTGATTAACCTGCCAAGAACCATCGTCCCGACCGGTGCGCAAGCACTGGGCGGGCGTTGTGTTTTCAGGCCTTGGGCTGGCGGGAGCGAAGCCAATCCACCCAGACGGTGCAGAGGCCGGTCAGTGCGGCGTGGATGGTGGCGTGCCACGGCTCGCCGGCGCTGGCCGCGAAGTAGACCGCCACGATGTTGCCCACGGTGAGCAGGTAGGCCACCGGGATCCAGACCTTGGTGTTCCTGAGCATCGGCGCCTCCGTGCCGGGTGGAATGAAGCCGGGAACTACGCCGGCGAGGTCGCAGTCGGGTCGAGCAGGCGGCGCAGGCCATGGAGGAGGACGAGCAGCCCCCCGCCCTGGACCAGATGATAGACCCCGTTGTGGTCAAACGTCCAGACAAGCCGAAGGGTCAGGGTGTCGACCGCCTGGATGGCGCCCGCGAGGAGGCTCACCGCCAGCCCCACGGCGACCCACCCGGCCCCGGCCACGGGGCGGCGCGCCAGCCAGAGATGCACCACCAGGGCGAAGACCAGCCCCACCCCCTCGTAGACCACGAAGACCAGGAAGTCCCCGTCTCGAAGCCGCGTGAGGAGGTAGAATCCCGCCGCGGCCGCCAGCAGCCAGGGCCGAAGCCGGCGCGCCGCGCTGTCGCCCCACCCGGCGGCGACCGAGGCCATGACGAACAGGGCAACCGCGACGCCGAGCGCCAGGTAGAGTGGCTGCCAGAGCAGCTCCCGGGAGGCGTCGCTCAATGGCAGCCCATGCGCCGCGGCGCCGAGGGCCGCGGCACCCCCGAAGGTGATGAGGGCGGCCACCCAGGTGCCGCGGAGGAGCCCGGGACGGCCCCGTGCGTGCAGGCGGCGCGCCCCCGCCCACGCCAGGAGCGCCAGCGCCAGGTCGGTGACCGCTGTCGTCCCCTCGGTGCTCATCGTCCCTCGGCTCCTCCAGCCCTCCGCTCCGGCAGCGCCACCCCCTCCAGAAAGAAGGCCGCCAGTTCCGCCCGCCCGCCGAGGCCCGCCTTGTCGTAGGCCGACGCGGCGTGCTGCCGGACGGTCCGCTCGCTCCGTCCCGTCCGCACCGCGATCTCCTTGTGCCCGTACCCCTTGAGCACCAGGAGGGCCACCTCACGCTCCGACGGGGTGAATCCCCAGCGCGCAAACTGGGCGTCCACCGCCGCCCCGAAGCCGGCCAGCGCCTGTTCGGCGCTCGACCGCCAGGCGTCCCGCTCCGCCTGCCGTTCAGCCAAGGTCGTCCGGAGCGCCCGGCTTGCAGCTTCCGCTCCGCGCCATCGCCGGAGGAGCCAGGTGGCGGCCGCCAGGGCGCCCAGGATGAGCGCTACCTCATAGAGGACGTGGAAGGTCAGCCAGTGGGCCGGGCGGTCGAGCGCCAGGTCCACGGCGCCGGCCAACGCGATGGCCAGCAAGAGGATCGCGCTCGTGCGCTGGATGACCCGGTCGTCCCGCTCGTGCATGGCGCCCCCTCCGTCAGGTGTCGGAATATGGCGGGTCGCGCGCCGGTCGGGGCGGGATGGGTCAATTGTCGGATGGTGCCGCCGGCCCCGATGCCATACCGTGCCCCGCAACCCTAACCACGAGGTTGCAATGCTGCCGGATCCGCTTCACCCCGCTGTGGTGCACTTCCCGATTGTCCTGATGACCTTCCTCCCGCTCGCGGCGCTGGGAGCCCTCTGGGCGCTCCGCCGGGGCGTTTCCCCCTTCCGGGCGTGGATCGTCCCCTCCGTGATGGCCGGCGTGCTCTCGCTCAGCGCCTGGGCCGCCCTCCAGACCGGCGAGGCGGGGGAAGAGCGCGCCGAGGACGTGGTCGGCGAGCAGGTGCTGAGCGCCCATGAGGAGGCGGCCGAGCGCTTCCTGGCCATGTCGGGAATCGTCTTCGTGATCGCGGCGGCGGGGCTGCTCCGCGGCGCCCCCGGCCGGGCGGCACGGGCCGTGGCAACGGTGGGGACGCTGGCCCTCCTCGTGGCCGGCTACCAGGTGGGTCACTCCGGTGGGCGCGTGGCGTACGGAACTCCCGGCGCGCCGGGCGTGGCACAGGTGGGTGCCGGTGGGGGCGAGGGGGGAGAGGGTGGGGAAGGCAGGGAGGGTGGGGGACAGGAACAGGGCGGCGAGCGGGACGACGACTAGCGCACTCGGGCACCCGGGCGCCGGATCAGTCGGCCGGCGCCCACACCCGCTCCGCCTGTTGCAGGTGCCGATGCTGGTGGCGGGACAGGATCCGCAGCCCCGCGAACGCGGTGTAACGGATCCTCGCGTTGATGGGCGACGTGATCCACACCCGCCCGAGCGGGAGCCCGTCGGCGGAACGCACCAGCGCGAGGGCGCGCTCCTGCCACCGCCCGAACTCCTCCACCACCACGCCGGGGTCGGGCGTTCCCGCCGGCACCATCTTGGGTGCAGTCTGCATGCGCCCCCGGAACTCGGGTCCCACCGTCTTGGCCAGCAGCCACCCGAACAGGCCCTGTTGCATTGGTCCCGGCTCGCGGGGGCGGGTACGCGCCTCGGCCACGGCGGCCTCGAGCGGCGGCAGCATGAACGCCGACGACAGGTTGAGGTGGGCCACGCACTCCACTACCGACCAGCGCCGCGGGTCCTTCCGCTGGGCCCACCGCTCGGCGGGCACCGTCGTGTGGAGCCGCGCGAGCCGCGCCGAGGCGGCCTCGAGTTCGTTGCTGATGGCCTGGAGCTGGGGGTGCACCGAAGACTCCGCGCCTACCGCCGGACGATGCCCAGCACGCGGCCGGTGTTGCACTCGATCCGGATGAGCTTTCCGTCCGGGATGCCGAACGCGCCGCTCGGCGGCTGGTAGTCGCCGACCCCGCTCTCGGAGCGGTAGAGCATGAGGCGGGTGCCGGTGGCGCGGTCGATGAGCGGGCTCACGCAGGCGGCGCCGGCCGTCGTGTCGGTGCCCGGCACGATCATCCCGGGGTCGTCGGGGACGAACTGCGCCGGCACGGTCAAAGGCGGCGGGGCCGCCTGGCCGGTCATGCTGCCGCTGCCGCCGCAGGCGGCGAGCACGAGGACGACAAGGGCGGGGCGCATCAGGCCTGGCCCCGTGGCCCGGGAAGCTGCTCCTCGGGCCGGCGCTGGGCCAGCAGGCGCTCCGCGAAGTCGATCCGCTCCTGCGCCTCGGAGAGCTCCCGGCGCAGGTGGTCCATCTCCTCGCGCAGCTGGTCGAGCTCGGCCAGGGCGCCGTCGGGCAGGCTGCCGGCGCGGATCTTGGCCTCATCCACGCGCATCTTGGCCAGCTTGAGCACGCCTCCCATCACGATGGCCGCGATGGGAATCAGCATCGCGGTGATGGGGATCAGGAGGGCGAGGGATTGTCGGTCCATGCGGGGTGGCCGGGGTCAGGGGAACGGTCGGGTGATGCTCGGCGCCTGCGGGGCGAACATCCGGGGCCCCGCGTCGGTCACGTAGAGGCAGTCCTCCAGACGGATGCCGAATTCGCCGTAGATGGCGATCGTCGGCTCGTCGCTGAAGCACATGCCAGGCTGGATCACGACGGAACTTCCCTTCACGAAGTTGGGCGCCTCGTGGCCGTCCATCCCGATCCCATGCCCGGTGCGGTGCGGGAGCCCCGGTACCGCGTAGCCGGGCCCGAAGCCGGCGTCGGTGACGACCTTGCGCGCCGCCGCGTCCACCGACCCGCAGGTGGCGCCGGGCTGCGCCGCCGCGAAGGCGGCGTCCTGCGCTCGGCGCTCCACCTCCCAGACCTCGCGCTGCCGCGCGGTGGGCGTCCCGAAGACGATGGTGCGGGTGATGTCGGACTGGTACCCCTGCACGCTGCATCCCGCATCAAGGAGGACGATGTCGCCCTCGCGGAGCTGCTGCGGGCGGGAGGTCCCGTGCGGAAAGGCGGAGGCCTCGCCGAAGCCCACCAGCGCCCAGGGGGAGCTCCCGCCCAGGCGCTGCATGGCGTTCTCCATGTTCTCCGACAGCTCGTACTGCGTCATGCCCTCGCGCAGCGTGGCGAACGCGGCGCCGAAGGCCGCCACGGTGATGTCGCTGGCCCGCTGCATCAGCGCCAGCTCGGCGGGCGACTTGATGCTCCGGCAGCCGACCGTGACCGGATCGGCGTTGCGGTAACTGGCGGCGGGCAACGCCTGCTGCAGCCCGTTCGAGATGAAGTAGCGCGTCTCGGCCTCGACGCCGATGGCGGCGGTGCCGAGTCCGCGGTCCCGCAGCAACTGCGCGAGCACCGCGTAGGGGCTCTCGTCCTCCTGCCAGACGCGGACCTCCGCCCCGGCGGGGGTGCTCTCGCGGGCGCGGGCCTCCTCGAAGCCGGGGCAGATGAACGCCATCTCGCCGGACGCGGGGATCACGCCGAGGAAGGGGCGCTCCGACTGGCCCCAGCGCACCTTGGTGAAGTAGGTGAGGTTGGTGCCCGGCTCCATCACGACGGCGCCGAGTCCGTTGCTCGCCATCAGCGCGCGGGAACGCTCGACCCGCCGGGCCCGCTCCTCGGCGGAGATCGGCACGATGCCGTCGCGCATCGGCGTGAGCGCCTGGATCTGCGGCGGAAGGTTGCACGGATCCGGGGGCGCCGCCGGCTCGCTCGCCTCGGCGCGGCCGCCCGGACGGAGGGAGGAGCCGGCCAGGAGCCCGGCCAGGAGCCCGGTGAATTGGCGGCGGTCCAAGGTCATGAAGGGAGGCCGGTGAGAGGGAGGGCTGCCATGGTCACGGGGCGATCGGCGCCACGGCGCGCCGCGCCTCCTCGAACGCGTGCGACACGGCTTCGAGCCCGATGGACACCACGAGTCCCGTGAGCAGGAGGCCCGTCAATGCGATCCAGATGGCCAGCCACTTGGCCTGGCGGTGGTGCGGCACGAAGTCGCCGTAGCCTACCGACGTGGCGGTGATGAAGGCGAAGTAGAGTGCGTTGGTCCGGCTCCATCCCTCGAGACGCCCGATCTGGAGCCCCAGCCCGGAGATGAGGGCGAGGAGCGCCACCAGGATCGGCGCGAGGTGGACGAGGCCCTTGGCGTAAATCTCGAGGAAATCGAGGAGGAACTTCATCGGACGATTCTACTGCGGCCCCGCGGGGGCCGCCAGCGCCCCGTGCGCGCGCAGGATGCCGAGGACCTCCTCCACCGGGAGCGCCTCGACGGTGTGCCCGCTGCCGGTCGTGGTCGTGGCGGCAAAGAGCGCGTTGACGATCGCCTCCTCGGTGGCCTCGATGACGCCGGCAAAGAGCCCGTTCATGGCGTCATTCCCGACCTCCACCTCCGCGCGGAAGGATGCTCCGGCGGTGCGCCGCACCCCGGCGTTGGTGGAAAAGGCCAGCACGTAGTCGCCCGAGCCGTTGCCGGCGGTGCCGCCGGTGCGACCCATCCCGATGGTGGCCCGCGCCGCCAGCCGCTCGAGGTTGCGATCGGAGAGCGGGGCGTCGGTGGCCACGACGATCATGATGGATCCGCCCGGGCCGCTGGGCCGCCGGTCGCGGACGATGCCGTCGCGGCCGAGCAGCTGGCCCACCGGAACTCCGTCCACGACGAGTCCGGCGTTCCCGCCGAAGTTGGTCTGCACCAGCACGCCCACCGCCCAGGTGCTGTCGCCCGCGCGCACGCGGCGCGAGGCGGTGCCGATCCCGCCCTTCCAGCCGAGGGTGATCGTCCCGGTGCCCGCCCCGACGCTCCCTTCCGCCACGGGCCCGCCGCGCGCCGCGGTGAGGGCGGCCACCACGTCCTCGGGCGTCACCGGCCGCGCCCGGATGGCGTTGAGGTAGCCGTCGTTCGTCTCGCCGACCACGGGGTTGATCGACCGCACCTCCTCCATGCCGGGCTGGGCCAGGAGCCAGGCCGCCATGGCGTCGGCCGCCTTCCAGGTGCAGAGGGTGCAGGTCAGGAGGATCGGCGTCTCCAGCTCGCCGAGTTCCGCCAGCTGGGTGGTGCCCACCAGCTTGCCGAAGCCGTTGATGACGAACACCGCCGCCGGCACCCGGTCGCGATAGAGGTTCCCGCCGTGCGGCAGGATGGCGGTCACGCCGGTGCGGATCGAGTCGCCCCGGACGAGCGTGGCCTGCCCCACGAGCACCCCCGGCACGTCGGTAATGGCGTTGAGCGCGCCGGGCGGAAGGATGCCGATGACGACCCCGGCGTCCCGGGGCCGCGGCCGCTGTTGGGCGGGTGCGGCCGGCGCGGCGGCGGCCAGGAGCGCCAGCGCCAGCGTGAGGCGGGGCAGCCCGGGATGGTTCATCCGACGGGGACCTCCGGAAGGGGCGCGGTCGGCGGCGCAGGGAGCGGTGGCTCGGGTGCCGGGGCGCCAGCCAGCCGGACGATCGTCGCCAGGGCGCGCTGGAAGGCACGGCCACGGAGGATGCGCTGCGCCGCGCTGAACTCCCGCCGCGCGCTCCTCGTCAGGGCCGAGGCCAGGGAACGGAAGGCGCGTTGCGTGGGCGGTCTGGGGTCGCCGGTGCGGGGGCGGGCCGCCTCGTTGCGCACCCGGGCCAGCAGCAGGTGGCGGTCGTGCAGGAGGCCGAGGGCGTCCTGGAGGGCGGCGAGTTGGCGGGCCGCGCGCCAACTGCCGCGATGCGCCGGCGCCAGCGCCTCCACCAGGTACCGCAGGTGCTTCACCGCGAGCCGCGCCTGGTGGGCCTCGGTCACCTGCTCGGCGGAGGTTACCACCACCATCGCGGTTTGCAATTCGGCCAGCGACTCGCCGAGGAGGCCGCGGAGCGCCGCGTCGGCACTGGGCTCCTCGCGATCGGGGTCGGGCGAGACGCGGACCTCATAGCGCTTGAGTTGCCGGTCGAGCCTGGCGGCGGCGCGCGGCAGGCGGTCGGCCACCGCCTCGAGCGCCTCCTCGACCGCTACCTTCCGTTCCGCGTCGAGCCGCTCGGCGAGGAACGCCGCCGCGCCCGTGGCCAGCCGCCCAAGGCGCACGGTCGGGTGGGAGAGCCACGCCACCTGCACCTCGAGGTCGCGAGCCTGGTCGGTGGCCTTGGCCACGCGGCGGAGGCGTCGGAGCGCCCCGCGCCCCACGGTGTCCTCGAGTTCTCCCCGGAACGCCCGGAGCCAGGTGCGGAGCCGCCGGAGGGCCACCCGGAAGTCGTGCAGCGCCTCGTCCTGGAGCGGCAACGCGGCCGGCGGGCTGGCCTCGAGCACCCGGCGGAGTCGCGCCCGGGCCACCGCCCGGGCGACGTGGCGCGCCGGGCGCTCGAGCTGGGCGCGGTCGACCTGGTCGGGGCGGGGGGAGGCGGGGGGCATCGGTCCACTCCACGTGCGGCGACTTGCGCCCCGTACCGGGACGCGGTATTTCCATCGGTCGCTCAACGGGCCGGGTCAGGGTGGCCCGGCCTTCCCTCGATGATACCCTTCCGGAGGCCAGACATGAAGTTCACTCGTTCCGCCCTGCTCCTGGTCGCGCTGGCGGCCGCCTGCAAGCCCGCCGGGGAAAACGCGGCCGGCGGCGCCATGGCGCCCGCGGCAGGCGCCGCCGCCGGCGGGCCCGTGGTGGCTGCGGTGACCCCGCGCTTCAACGAACTCGCCGGGTGGCTGGTGGCCACCGCGGAGCAGGTGCCGGAGTCGCTCTACGCCTTCAAGCCGAATCCGGCGGTGCGGAGCCTGGGCCAGCTGGTCGGGCACGTGGCGAATGCGCACTACCTGTTCTGCTCCGGCGCGCTGGCCGAGCCGCAGCCGCAATTGCCCGACTATGAGAAGGTGGCGGGCAAGGACTCGCTGGTGGCCGCGCTCAAGGCCTCGGTGGCATACTGCGACAAGGCCTACCAGATCTCCGACGCCGACGCGATGCAGCAGGTCACCTTCTTCGGGGATTCCATCAGCCGGCTCGGCGTCCTCGTGTGGAACGCCACCCACGACGGCGAGCACTACGGGAACCTCGTGGTGTACATGCGCTCCAACGGCATCGTGCCGCCGTCGAGCCAGGGGGGCAACTAGGCCCTGCGCGCCTCGTCGGCGGTGGGGCCGTAGATCGGGGGGAGGGGGACGTCGAGGAGCCGCAGGTACACGCTGAGCTGACCGCGGTGGTGGATGACGTGGCTCAGCAGGAACGACCGCAGCACCGCCGCACGGGGCAGGGTGAAGAACGCCACGCCCTGCCGCTTGAGCGACCAGGGCACCAGCAGGTCGGCCTCGGGGGTCCTGAGGAGCGCGGCGCGGGTGGCGGCCACGTTCAGGTCGAAGGAGGCGAGCAGCGCCTCGCTCGTCGTGAAGGCCACCGTCGCCACCGGTGACCCGCCGGGGGGATGGACGTCCCGCTCCGTGGCGGTGAGGATCAGCTCCCCGAAGCCCACCAGGTTGGCGATATGCTGCGCCAGCTGGCCGAGGGGTGTGGACTTGGGGTGCGGGCGCCACTCGGCGTGCGCCTCGGGCACCCGGGCCAGGACGGCCCGGGTGGTCTGCATCTCGTGGTCGAACTCGGGAACGTAGTACTCGAGGTAGTTCACGCGGAAAGCTCCGACCGTCCTACTTCGGCCAGAGCCAGCCGAAGGTGCCGCCGGTCAGGCAGGCGTACACCAGCCCGTCAATGGTGCCGCGCATCGTGGTGCCGAGGTTCTTGCGGAACCAGATCCGCGCCTGCCAGAGCGCCAGCGCGTACCCGGCGAAGGTGACGGCCCCGGTGACGCGGAACACCTCGAGGTAGCCCGCCCCGACGGGCAGCGTCCGGCTCGCCACGTAGGCCCCGAAGAGACTCACCACCGCACAGTAGATGTACCAGGAGACCAGCTGCCCCGTCATCGAGAAGGGGCCCGTCGGCAGCACCGTCATCTGCAGGTTCGGCCCCTCGGCCAGCTTCTTGTGGAATTCCGCCGACTTCCAGTCGCCGGGCACGGTCGGGCGGGGAACCATGTAGTCGCCCGGCGGGATAGCCAGGGGCCCCAGGGCCTTGCGCACCGCCTCCTCGTTCGGGACGCTGGCGAAGTCGTTGTGGTGCCACGGGAGCACGGTGTGGAAGATCGAGCTCACGATGAAGACGATCGCGGCCGACAGCAGGATCGGCACGAGCAGCGCGACGATGGTGGTCATCAGCTCCTCCTCGAGGGAAGTCAGTACCGCAGGGTAATCCGGATCGTGTCCGCGGCGGCGCGCACGGCCACCCGGGCCGGGTCGTACTCCGGGGGCCCGTTGCGGAGGCGGTTGTTCGAGACGCCGCTCCCCTCCTTCGGCTTCGGGTAGGGCAGCCAGCGCATGTCCAGCTTGTCGTTGCCGTTCCGGTCGTGGATGACCGCCACCGCGTAGTCCCCGCCGTAGCGCAGGCCAGGAAAGACCACCTCGGCCGAGTCCTGGCGCACCGGCTCACGGCGGATGGCCAGGGCCGAGTCGGGCGCGAGCCAGGCACGCTGCCGGTCGTAGAGCGCGACCACCAGGACCCCACCCTGGCGGGCGCGGATCCCGAGGACCTGGACGATGAGGGCGCCGGTCGAGTCCTCCGGGGCCTGCGCCGCCAGCGGACCGCCGGCAAGCACGAGGGCGAGGAGGGGCAGGCACCGGGTCGGCATCGGAGGGGGTAGTTTGGGGGGCAGCGCCGCGCTCCGCTAGGGGCGGGAACCCCCGGGGGCGCCGGGGCGTACTGGGCAGGTACCCTTTTCGTTGAGGTTTGCAGTGTCCATCCGTCCCGTCAAGGAAATCATCCAGGCCCAGCCCACCCTCGAGGGGGCGGGCGTCAAGCTGCACCGGGCCTTCGGCTTCGGCCAGACCAACGAGTTCGACCCGTTCCTCCTCTTTGACGACTTCCGCAACGACCGTCCGGCCGACTACCTGGCGGGCTTTCCGTGGCATCCGCACCGCGGCATCGAGACGATCACCTACGTGCTGGCAGGCACGGTGGCCCACGGCGACAGCCTGGGCAACACCGGCGCGTTGGGGGCGGGCGACGTCCAGTGGATGACGGCCGGCAGCGGGATCATGCACCAGGAAATGCCCCAGGGAGACGCGCAGGGCCGGATGCACGGCTTCCAGCTCTGGGCCAACCTCCCGTCGCGGCTCAAGATGACGGCGCCGCGCTACCAGGACGTGCTCGCGCGCGACATCCCCGAGATCACCGACGATGATGGCACGACCGTGCGGGTCATTTGTGGGAGCTTCTGGGGAAAGCAGGGGCCGGTGGACGGGATTGCCGCCGAGCCGCGTTACCTCGATGTCTGGGTGCCGCCGGGGAAGCGGAAGACGCTGCCCACCGAGGCGGGGCGGAACGCATTTGCCTATGTGTTCGACGGGGCGGGGAACTTCCGGAACGCGTCGGCGCCGCGCGGCGTCCTGACGGAGGGGTCGGGGCCCGACGACACGCCGGTGCGCGAGACGACGGGCAACCGGTCGCTCGTGCTCTTCGACCGGGGCGACGACGTGACGGTGCAGGCGGGCGAGGAGGGCATCCGCTTCCTGCTCGTGTCGGGCCGCCCCCTCGAGGAGCCGGTAGCCTGGTACGGCCCGATCGTGATGAACACCCGCGACGAGCTCCAGCGGGCCATCCAGGACCTGCGGGAGGGGACGTTCATCAAGGCGCGGTAGCGTCCTCCCGCGTGAGGGGCGCCAGCGTGGTGATGGCGATGGTAAGCGGCACCGCCAGCAGGGCCCCCACGGCGCCGAGGATGTAGCCCCACGCCATCAGCGAGAGCACGATCACGAGCGGCGACAGGCCGAGGCCCTGGCCCATGATCCGCGGCTTGACGACGTTGTCGCTCACGAGGTTGGCCACCATGAGGACGGCCACCAGGATGCCCGCCCGCGCCGGGCCCTGCTCGAGCAGGGTCACGGCCAGCGGCGGCAGGAGGCCGATGGCAAAGCCGAAGGGCACGAAGCTCAGCAGGAAGAACACCACGCCCCACACCAGCGCGAAGTCGGTCCCCAGCACCAGCATCACGAGCAGGTTCACCGCCGACTGACCCGCCCCCACCAGCCCGGTGAGCGCCACGAAGCGGCGCACCCCGAGGCTCACCTCGTCAAAGCGGCTCCGCACGTCGCCCTTGGTGCCGTCCCCCTCGGGGCGCGTGGGGAGTTCCAGCAGGATCAGCGCCACCAGGATGAGGGCGAAGATCCCGTATCCGAGCGCGCTCAGCGCCCCACCCACGAGGTGCTGGACAAATCCCACGATGCGGGCCGGATCCGGGGCCATGACCTCCTGCACGTTGACGCCCCGGGCGGTGAGCTTGGCGGTCACGCCGCTGAGGAGCGAGGCGAGCGCGGCCTGGTAGGTCGGCAGCTTTGCCTGCAGCCCGGACAGCCCGGCTGCCAGCCCGCCCAAGAGCAGCACCCCGCCCGCCATCGCGCCCAGCACGGTGAGAAGCACGGCGGCGCCGTGGCCCAGGCCCCGCCGGGCCAGCAGGTACGGGATGGGCGAGACGCTCATCGCGACCAGCACCGACACCAGCAGGAGGTTCACGGTGGCGGCCGCGGCGTGGAGGCCGGCGGCGATGACCACCAGGCCCGCCGCGAGCAGGATGTGGCGATGGAGGGGCGAGAGCTGGGCGCTGGACATGAGGCCTCCGAAAGGGGAGCCGGCCGGGCCGGTCAGCCGCGGGCAGCGGGCCGCGGCGTCAGGGTGTCGATGAAGTCGAGAATCCGGGCGGCGCGTCGGCTCCACGACAGGTCCTCGGCGGTCGCGAGGCCGGCCGCCGAGAGCCGGGCGGCGAGAGCGCCGTCGGTCAGCACCGCCGAGAGCGCGTCGGCCCACGCCGCGGGTTCCGCTGCGGGGGTGAGGCCAGCCCGCCCCTCTCCCACGAGGTACCGGATGCCGGGCAGGTCGCTGGCCACGACGGGGATCCCCGCCGAAAGGTACTCGAGCACCTTGAGCGGCGACCCGATCCGGTTGCGCCCGTTGATGCGTAGCGGGGCCACTCCCACCGAGATGCGCGCGAGCAGGGCCTCGAGCTCCGGCCCGATCTGCCAGGGGAGCACCTCCACCCGCTCCTCCACCCCGTGGCGGCGCGCGAGGTCCTGCATCGCCGTGACCTCCGCCGCACTCCGCGCCCCCACCAGCAGCAGGCGCGCCCCCGGCACGCGCACCAGGGCGAACGCCGCCAGGAGCAGGTCGAAGTCGTAGAGCCCGGCGTCGAAGGTGCCGGTGTACCCGATGGCGGGAGGGGCCCCGGGCACGGGTGCGCGGCGGGGCCGGGTCACGACGCCGCTGACGGCGGTCAGGAGCCGAAGCGCCGGGTCACACAGCCGGTAGTATTGGTGCTGCTGCTCGGACACGCAGAGGATGCCGTCCACGCGGTGGAGGTACCGGCGCTCCTGGCGCGCGCGCTTGCGGGAGGCCCCGTCCTCCGGGATGCCCCGCAGGGCGGGATCCCAGTAGAAGTCGTGCGACTCGAAGAGCACGCGCCCGCCCCGCAGCCGTCGCAGCCGGAGCGCCCACGGGAGGAACCCGAGGTTCCGGGTGATGAGCACGTCCCACGGCGAGCGGAGCAGGTGCGCCGCGGCCAGCAGGTGCACCACGCGATGCTGGCGCCGGAAGGGCCCGGCGCCGAGGAGGGTGATGTCCAGCGGGCGACGGATGCCGAATCGTTCCGCCAGCACCGCGGCCACCGGGGCCTCGGTGTTCCGCACCGCCACCAGTTCGAACGCCGCGCCCGCCTCGGCAAAGCCGAGCGCGTTGTGCGTGATGAAGGACACCGAGGGCGATGCGCTGGGCCAGAGCCCGTGATGCACGTAGGCGATCCTCACGGCGGCCCCAGGGCTTCACGATAGGCCTCGAGGAGCCGGGCCTCCATCACCTCCCAGTTGAGCTCGTCGTGGAAGAGCCGGGCGGCGTTCTCGCCCTGGCGGCGGCATTCGGCGGCATCGCGGGCGAGCGCGTCGATCCGGGCGGCGATGGCCGCCGGATCGGGCGGCGACGGGAAGACGGTGCCGCAATCGGCGCGGCGGACCAGCGGGCCCACGACGGGGTGCTCGAGGGTGAGCACCGGCAGCCCGAAGCAGAGGTAGTTGAAGAACTTGTTCGAGCCCCCGGTGAGGCCGTTGGTGCCCTCGATGAAATGGATGCCCACGGCACCGCGGGCGAGCGCGGCCGGCACCTCGTGATACGGCAGCATCCCGGTGACCTCGAAACGATCGCGGATGCCGAGCCGGGCCGTCTCCGCCTCGAACCAGGCGGCCTCCCCACGCGGCAGGTTGCCGATCAGGAGGAAGCGCACGTCGGGATGCCGCACCGCCGCCGCCGCCTCGACGAGCAGCCGGAGGCCGCGGTCGAAGAGCATCCGCCCCTCGTGCACCACCCGAAACCCGCCGGCGGGGCCGGTGGCGGCGGGCCGAGCGAACACCCGGGCCGACTGGCAGTTCATCACCGTGTGCACCGGACCGCGGTAGAGGGTCCGGTAGTAGTCGGAGATGAAGTCGCTCACCGTAAGGACGGCGTCCGCCGCCGCCAGGACGCGATCCTCGTGCTCGACAAAGCGGCGGAGCCGGCGCCGGCCCGCCGCCCCGCGGCGGAGGCGGTGCAGGAAGAACTCGTGCACGTCGTACACGAGCCTGGTGCCGGGGAGCACGGCCTTGAGCTCGGCGGCCGCGGCGAGCACCACCCCGTCCTCGTGCACGTGGCAGAGCGCCGGGCGGAGCCGCCCGAGCGCGCGAAGAATGGCCCGCCGGATGGCGGCGTCGCGGAGGCCAAATACTCGGGGCATCCAGCGCGGACAGCGGTACGTCTCGAACCGGACGCCCTCGCGCACGAAGGCGTTGCCTGCGGGCACCGCCTGCTCCCGCTTCCGGCCCAGCCAGCCGCGCCGGACCTCGGGCACCAGGAGGACCACGTCGTACCCGGCGCGCGCCAGCGAGGCCGCCTCCTTGTGGAACACCCGGCCGTCGAACACGCTGTGCTCGAAGATCAGGTGGCAGGCGACCTTTCGCGCCATGCTCAGGCGGCCTCGCGCACGTGGAGCTCGATGTCCTGGTCCTCGCCCGGCATCCGGACCGTCGAGTGGAACACGAAGCCCAGCCGCGCCAGGACCTTGAGCGAGGCGGCGTTGCCGGGCTGCACGATGGCCGCCACACGGCGGAGCCCGAAGGCGGCGGCGCCATGCGCCAGGACCGCGGCGGCCGCCTCCGAGGCGTAGCCCCGCCCCCATGCCGCGGGGAGGAAGGCGTAGCCCAGGTCGGCGTCGTCCAGGTGGTCGCGCTTGAGGAGTCCGCACATCCCGATCGGCGCGTCGTCCTCCCGGCGAAGGACGAGCAGGAGGCCGTGACCGTGCCGGGCGTAGCTGGCCTGCGGGCCCCGCTCGACATAGCCCCGGGCGTCCTCGAGGGTGCGCACGTGGCGGTCGCCGATGTACTGCAGGAACGACGGCTCGTTCAGGAGCGCCACGAGGAACGGCGCATCGTCCGCCGTGAGCGGGCGGAGGCGGAGGCGGGCGGTGTCCAGCACGAAGCCGGGGGACCGCGCGTCGGCGACGGGGGTCATGCGGTCCGGGGCGGGGCGGGCATGCGACTATTCTACCGCAATCACCTGCGGGTCGCTTGACAGCGGCGGCTCCGGGCGCTTCCATCTCCCTGACTCCATCCCGAGGCGCCGGTGTCCCAGCCGCTGGTCCTGGACCGTCATCCGCGGAACGCCAGGCTCTGGGCCGTGGCGCGCTGGACAGCGCTGGTCTCGGTGCCGATCCTCCTCGCGCTCCTCGTCTGGCTTCCCACGCCGACCCTCACGGCGCTCTGGTACGTCGTGGTCCCGATCCTTCCCGCCAGCTTCTTCCTGGCGCCGGCGCTTTGGCGCGGCACCTGTCCCCTCGCCTCGCTCAACGAACTGGGCAACCGGATCGGCGCGCCCCGCGCCCTCCCCGATGCGACCGCCCGTGCCCTCGGCGTGGGCGGGCTGCTCCTCTTCTACCTCCTCGTGCCGGGGCGGCACCTCCTCTTCAACCAGCACGGTCCGGTGCTGGCCGCCACGATCGCCGCCGTGGGGGCGCTGGCCTTCGTCCTCGGGGCGGTGTACGACACCCGCTCGGCCTTCTGCAATGCGCTCTGCCCCATCCTGCCCGTCGAGCAGTTGTACGGCCAGGCGCCTCTCCTGCGCATCACGCGCGGCCGGTGCGACACCTGCACCGTTTGCACGCCGCGCGGCTGCCTCGACCTGGCGGAGCGCAAGGCGGTGCCGCAGCTCATGGGCGCGGCCCGCCGCACCGGTGCGTGGCTGCGCACGCCCCTCGGCGCCTTCTACGCCGCCCTGCCGGGCTTCGTGCTCGGGTACAACCTGGTGCCAGACGGCCCGCTCGCCACTGCGGGGCTCGTCTATGGCATCACGCTGGGTGCCTCGCTGCTGAGCTACCTGATGGTGATGCTGGTGGTGTCGGTGACGGGGGCGGAGATGGCGAGCGCCCTCCCCTGGATCGCGGCCGCCGCCGGCGGGCTCTACTACTGGCTCGCCGGGCCCTCGGTGGCGGTGCACCTGGGTGCCGGGAGCGGCGTGACGTGGGGGGTGCGGGTGGCGGGAACGGGGCTCGTGGGGGTGTGGTGCCTGCGGAACCTCCGGCAGGCGGCCTAGCGCCTAGGGCCCACCCGCCGGGGGCAGTCCGGGGGGTGCCTCCGCCCTGGCCTTCGGCAGCACCCGCTCCGCAAACTCGAGCCGCGACTCGGCGTCCGCCAGCCGCTTGTCCACCGCGTCGAGCTGGTCGAGTCGGTCGGACAGCATTGCGACCAGGCGCTCCTGCATCTGCACGAGCCGGCGGTGCTTCTGCACCAGCACGATCTCGAGCCACACCCCGGCGGTGATGGCCGCCGTCCCGATCGCCCACACCAGGACGTTCTCCATCAGCGACCCCTTCCCTCCAGCGGCCGCGCGAAGCGGACGCCCTGATCCTCGTAGCCCAGGTGCCGGTAGAAATCGTGCGCCGGCGCGTGCCGGGGGCCGCTCGTGACCTCCATCCGCACGGCGCCCAGCGCGCGGAAGTGCCCCTCCGCCGCCTCCACCAGCGCCCGTCCCACTCCCCGTCCCTGCCCCCCGTCGAGCACGGCGAGCCCGGTGATCCGCCCCACGAGGCCGGCGCGGTGGAGCGTGGGCGTCCCGTGGAGGGCCGCGAAGCCCTGGAGGGAGCCGTCCACGAGGGCCACCAGGACACGTCCGGCGGGGTCGGTGCGCCGCAGCCACTCCAGACGCTCGCGGATGGCGCCTTCCTCGGCCGGATACCCGAGCGTGGCCAGGAGGGGCACGAGCCCCGCCGCGTCGTCTGGGACGGCGTCGCGGATGACCACCGGTGCTAGACCTTTTCCGGCCGGAGCCGCGCGAAGAGCCAGAGGTGGCTCGTCAGGAGGATCGGCACCAGGAAGACGGGGATGACCCCGGTCGGGAAGGCGAAGAGCCCGCGCAGGGCGTCGGGGTCGGCCAGCGCGGTGCGCGAGGCCGTGATGATGACAAAGAGCAGGTCGGCCAGGCCGAGGAGGTTCCAGCCGATCAGGACAACGGGCCGCGCGGTGAGGTCGGGGACGAAGAGGACGAGCCCCACCGCCAGGGTGGCGACGGCGATGTCGCCCCAGCCGGCCGGGACGGCCCAGGCGGCCGGCAGCGTGCCGCGGCTGGCCAGCACCAGGAACCAGATGCCGACGAACCGGGTGATGTGCAGGGCCACGAGCTGGCGCAAGTTGATGCCGGCGCGCCAGTGCCGGAAGCCGGGCAGGAACGCGCCGGCGAGGAGCAGCAGCGCGGTGAGCCCGCCGATCAGGAGCTGGGGCACCGGCGGCTCCAGCGCCGCGAGGGTGCCGGTGGCGCTCAGGGCCGCGGCCGCGGCGAACCAGACCAGGAAGAGCACCGTCCTGCCGGAGGGCATGTCACCGACTCCTGTGAAAGGGATGAACCCGGGAACCGGGTGCGCCGCCTACTCCTTCGACCGCAACGCGCCGAGCACGACGAGCCCGCCAAGGAGCCCGCCGGCCGCGCCGATGTAGAACAGCAGCGCGCCGGGGCCGTCGCTCTGTCCCTTGATCTTGATCAGGACGGCCGTGGACGCAATGCCCACCAGCAGCAACGCCAGGCCAATCAGCGTGAGGCAGCCTCGCATCGATCCTCCGAAAGCACTCAAGGCCCGGCCCAACGGGCCGGACCTTGAGTCGCCTTACCGTGGAATGCCGAGGGGGCTCAGCCCGCCGCAGCCAACTGCCGGACCGCGTCGGCGGCCATCCTGACCTTGGCCGGGTCGGCGGCGGTGGCGGCATCGGTGGTGAGCTGGGCGGCCAGGGCGGTCATGGCCTGCTGCCGCTTGGTGCCCGACTCCTTGGCCGCCTTGTCGAGTGCCTTCCGGGCGGCGTCCACCTTGGACTTGGCCAGGCCGTTCGACCGCTCCAGCTGGTCGAGGTAGGCCTTGACCACGACGGGATCCGCCGGCCAGGTGAGCTGAGGCTGGCCCTGCGCGTTGAAGTAGGTCAGGTGCACGAGCTTGGCGGCGTCGATCTCGTTCTGCGACACCAAGGCACTCGGGGTGAGGGCCAGGATGTCGAGCCCGCGGGAAATCTCCGAGCTCACGATGACGCCGTTGTACCAGTAGGCCGACCAGGTGCCGCCGCTGGCCATCTCGGTGGAGTCCACGGGGCCCCGGTCGAAGAAGGCGATCTCCTTCGGGTGCGACGGGTCGGAGAAGTCGAACACCGACACGCCGCCCTGGTACCACGACTGCACCATGACGTCGCGGCCCGGGATCGGGATGAGCGACCCGTTGTGCGCCACGCAGTTTTCCTGCGCGGTCTGGGCCGCCGGCATCTTGTAGTAGCTACCAAAGGTCATCACGTCGCCCGAGAGCCGGAAGATGGCGTCGGCGCCCCACTCGGGCTTGTCGGTGGCGCGGCACTTCGGCGAGCCGCCGCCGCCCCACTCATCCGAGAAGAGGATGGTGGTGCCGCTGTTGTTGAAGGTGGCGGAGTGCCAGTACGAGAAGTTCGAGTCCGCCACGGCGCCGATGCGCTTCGGGTTGGCCACGTCGGTGATGTCGAGCAGGAGGCCGTACCCCTCGCAGGCGCCGCCGGCCCGGCCGATGGCCGGATAGACCGTGATGTCGTGGCACTGGGTCGGGCCGGGGCGGATGACGCCGGGCTTCGGCGCCTCGGCCGTCGGCGGGCCGTACCGCGACGCCACGAACGCCGGGAGCCCGGCGCGGAGCTCGGCGCTGTCCGCCGCCGTCGGGGCCGCCCGGCCGTGGGTCTTGGCGATGCTGTCGAGCATCGGGTTGACCATCTGGCTGGGCACCGGGAACTCCTGGCCCATGATGGTCACCGTGTAACCGCCCTTGGCCCGCCAGTCGGCGGCGCGCTTGGCGGCGGCAGCCACGTCTTCCGGGGCCTCGCCATGGCGCGGCGGCGCCACGAGGTCGTTGAAGATGCGCGGCGAGCTCACGATGGCGGCCTGCTCCGGGTGCGCGAGCGGCACCTTGATGACCTCGATGCGGAAGAGCGCCGAGTTCGGGTCCTTGTCCGGCGCCAGGTTGGAGCAGCCCGGCATTTCCTCCGGCGAACGGACGCCCGCCGAGCCCGACACGTAGATGTAGACGTTGTTCGGGTCGTTCGGGGCCTCGACCACGGTGTGGGTGTGGGAGCCGCGGCAGGTCTGCACGTTGCCGATGTACTTCGGCGCCATGATGTCCGAGATGTCGAAGATCCGGATGCCCCGGAGCCGGTCGTGGCTCACCGGATCCTTGACGCCCTGGTCGCCGCAGTCGAGGCGGCCCGAGGTGCCCTCTCCCGAGACGAAGAGGAGGTTGCGGTACACCGAGACGTCGCTCTGCGACGCCGGGCAATAGAACGACGTGGCCAGGACGGGCTTGGCGGGGTTGGAGATGTCCCACACCTGGTAGCCGTTGTAGTTGCCCTGGATGGCGTACTTGCCGGTGAAGGAGAGGTCGGAGTTGGTGGACCCGACGAACTTGCCTTGCTGCGGGCTGTTGGACACCAGCTGCATGTTCCAGGTGGCCTGCTGGGCGTTCGCCTTGCCGGCCTTGAGTCCCACCCGCGGATCGGGCTTGGGCGCGGCGGCCGCGGGGGCAGGCGCCGGTGCCGCGGACGGGGAGGACGACGAGGCGCACCCCGCCAACGCGAGCGCCCCGAGGGCGAAGGCGGCGGCGTGGCGCAACGGGGTTCGGGCGCTTGCGGCTCGGTGCATGGGCGGTTCCTGTGAGGGTCGGATGAGCGAGAGCAGGGGCAAGGGAGGGTTCACGGGCCGGCGGCCGCGGCGGCGAGGCTCGCCTGGAGCTTTTCCATCCGGCCGATTTCGGTGGTCTGGTCGGCGTACACGTCGGAGGCCAGGCGGAAGGTCGTCTCGTCCTGGGCCGCGCCCGGCGTGGCAAAGAGCTGGTTGACCATGACGATGGCGCCGAGGTGGTGCTGGATCATGTAGGTCAGGAAGAGGCGGTCGAACGCCGCGCCGCGCGCCTGGTCGAGGCTGTCGAGCTGCGCCGGGGTGAGCATGCCGGGCATCATCGCGCCGTGGTCATGTGCGTGGGCCATCGGCGCGGCGGGATCGGGCACCGGTTCGCCCCGCGCCTTGAGCCAGCGGGTCATGATGGTGATCTCGTCCTGCTGGCCCACCACGATCCGCTCGCCCATGGCCTGGAGGGCCGGGCTCGCGCCGTGACTCGGGATCCAGCCGGCGATCAGGATGGCCTGGGCGTGGTGCTGGATCATGCCGCTCATGAACTGGGCGTCGGCGGCGGTGTAGGGCGGGAGCGCACTGCCGGCATTGGCCTGTGCCCCCGCGGGGGCGGCCAGCAGGGAGGCCGCCGCCAACAGACCGACGAGAGGCCGCGGGAATGCCACCAGGTGCGACTCCGGGTTCAGGGCAGGACCGCGTAAGGTAACCGCCCCGCTCGGCCCCGAAAGGGACGGCCGGCAGGGCGGGTCGGGCCCCGTAATTGGACGGGGGGACGGGCCGGAAGGTTTCGCGGAGGCCGGCGGGCCGGCCTAGGGCACGTCGAAGAAGTCCACCACCCCCGTCTCGAGGGAGTACTCCGCCCCCACCACCAGGAGCCCCTCGCGGGCGATCAACTCCTCGAGCAGCGCGGAGCCGTGCCGCAGGTGGTCGGCCGAGGCGCGGATGTTGGCGCGCACTGCCTCCTGCATGAGCCGGTCGGGCTGGTCCCGGAGGTTGGTGTCGAGGAGCCCGCGGATCGCGGGGCGCACCCGGTCCACGATGGACTGGACGTTGCGGGAGGGGAGCCCGGTGCGCTGCTGGAGGTCGTCGAGCGTCGCCTTGATGGCGCCGCACTGCGAGTGGCCAAGTACCACGACCAGCCGGGTGCCGAACATCGCGGCGGCAAACTCCACGCTCCCCACCAGGCTCGGCGCCACGATGTTCCCGGCCACCCGGATGACGAAGAGGTCGCCCAGCCCCTGGTCGAAGACGAGCTCGGCGGGCACCCTGGAGTCGGAACAACCGAGGATGATGGCGAGCGGCTCCTGCCCCGCCGTCAGCTCATGGCGCCGGGCGTGCCCCGAGAGGGGATGCTGGCTCCGGACATCGGAGGCAAACCGCTGGTTGCCCTCGCGGAGCCGGTCGAGCGCCTCGCGCGCCGAGATCATGACCCGACTATCCTCATGGTGCTCCTCCCGCTCGAGTGCCGAGGCGTCCCATGCGCTTTCTCCGCCTAGCCTACATCCTGCTGGTCCTGGCCGCCCTCGGCCTGTTCGCGGCCTATTGGATCAAGGATCCGGAGCGGCGCACCCTCGATGAAGCCGCCCGCGCCGAAGCGCCGGGGCGGTTCTTGCGGCTCGCCGACGGCGTGACCCACTACGAAGTGGCGGGGCCCGACTCGGGCCGCGTGGTGCTCCTCGCCGCCGCCTTCTCGGTGCCCGCCTATCTGTCGGACTCCCTCTTCCAGCGCCTCGGCCGCGACGGCTTCCGCGCCGTCCGCTTCGACTACTACGGCCGCGGCTGGTCGGACCGCCCGGCCATCCCCTACGACCTCGACCTCTTTGCCGGCCAGATGGCCGGCCTGCTGGACTCGCTGCACGTGACGGGTGCCGTGGACGTCATCGGCCTCTCGTACGGCGCCGCCAGCGTGACGCAGTTCGCCGACCGGCACCCGGAGCGGGTCCGCACGCTCATCTACGTCGACCCGGTGTTCAACAACCGGCGCCCGCTCCCGACCCGCGAGCGCACCGCCGCGAACTGGGACTGGTACATGGTCTTCGGCGGCGGCACCGACGCCATGGCCACCGGCCAGCTGGACGACTTCCTCCACCCCGAGCGCCACCCCGACTGGGTGGCGCGCTACCGCGTCCAGCAGCAGTTCAAGGGGACGCGGGAGGCGTGGCGCCGCACCCGTGTTTCCATCGCGGCCTGGCCCGACCAGGGGGAACAGCTCCGTCGGGGGGGGGGCGGCCCCCCGCCCGGCCGCGGGCGCGGGGGGGGGCCGGGCCCCCGCGCCCCCCGCCCCCCGAGCCCCGCAGCTGTTCCCGGGGCCGCGGGTGGCGTGGCGCCGCCCCCGTGTTTCCATCGCGGCCGGGCCCGACCCGGGCGAACAGCTCCGTCGGGTCGGCGCCGACCCGCGGCCCGTCCTCGTCCTCTGGGGGCGCCAGGACACCGGCGCCCCGATCACCGAGAGCACCGCGCTGCTGGCGGCGATGCCGCGGGCCACGCTGGTGCCGGTGGATTCGGCGGGGCACCTGCCGCACCTCGAGCAGCCTGATGTCGTGGTCCCGGTCGTCGAGGCCTTCCTGCGGGCCGCTCCCTGATCAGTTCGCGGGCGCGGGGGCCGGGAGGTCGGAGTTCCAGGCGTCGCGCGCCACGCGCCAGACGCCGTCCGCGCCCCGGCGGTAGATGACCAGCCCCTTGCCGGTGTCCTGTAGCGCAGGCCCGCCCGCCTTCGGGACGTCGTTCTCCACGTAGGAATACACCTCGTAGGCCCATTCGCCGTTCACCACGAATTCCATCGACTTCTTGTCCCAGTGAATCGTGTAGGCGGCGAGGTACGGCTCGGCCCACGCCCGCGCGGCCGCCTTGCCCGAGACGATCGGCGTGTTCGGCGCCAGGTATACCACGTCATCGGTGAGCACCGCCATCAGCGAGTCGAGGTTGTTCGAGTTGATGGCCGCCACGTAGGCGCCGAAGGCGGCATGGGCCGCCGGATCGTCGGCCGGTGGTGCCGGGGCGGCGTCAGGCTTGGCACAGGCGGCGAACAGGGCAACGGCGGCGAGCGACGGAAATGCGGTGCGCATCGGGGCGGGTCCTCGTGGAATCGGGTGGCCTAAGAAACCACGCCACGGGCCGCGGCGCCAGAGGAGTCACACCGCCGGGCGGGCCCCCTGACGGTCGGCCCAGAGGGAGGCGACGACGCCGGACGCCAGGATGCCCAGCACGGCGACCAGCAGGACCAGGTTGAACTGCGGGCCGAGGAGCGCCTTGAGCCATCCCGCCAGGAGCATCTTGAGCCCCACGACGAGGAGCACCACCGCCAGGGCGGGCTTGAGGTACCGGAAGCGGTCGAGCATGCCGGCCAGCGCGAAGTAGAGCGACCGCAGGCCGAGGACGGCAAAGACATTGCTCGTGAAGACGAGGAACGGGTCCGCCGTGATCGCGAAGATGGCGGGGATGGAGTCCACCGCGAAAATGAGGTCGGTGGCCTCGACCATGATGAGCGCCAGGGCGAGCGGGGTGAGCAGGACCGACCCCGGCCGGGCGCGGTCCACCACCTCGTCCGGCACCGTCGCGCCGCCGGGCACCTCCGCCTCGTGCGAGGCGGACGACCCCGCCCGCACCAGGAAGTGGGAGCCGTGGTAGCGCGCGGTGACCGGAAACCACCGCCGGACCAGCCGGACGAGCGGGTTCCGATTCGGGTCGAGCTCGGTGGCCTTGAAGAGCAGCATCTTGAGGCCGGTCAGGATGAGGAACGCCGCGAAGAGGTAGAGCACCCAGTGGAACTGGGCGATCAGGCGCGCCCCGACGGCAATCATGGCGCCGCGCATCGCCAGGGCGCCGAGAATGCCCCAGAACAGCACGCGATGCTGGTACATCGGCGGGACCGCGAAGAACGAGAAGATCATCGCGATCACGAAGATGTTGTCGACGCTGAGCGACTTCTCCACGACGTAGCCGGTCAGGTACTTGAGCGTGGCGCGGCGCCCGTCGTTGGGGAGGCCGTCCACGGCGTCCGGGGCAAGGCCCAGCCCCATCCAGTGGGCGTCGTACGCGAAATAGACCGCCGCCGCGAAGGCGAGGCCGAGGGAAATCCAGAAGGCCGACCACCGGAGGGCGGAGCCGACCGAGACCGCCTTCGGCGTCCGGTGGAAGACGCCGAGGTCGAGCGCCAGGAGGACCAGCACGAGGGCGATGAAGCCGAGCCAGATGGGGAGCATAGCGAAGGAATGATACTCGGGACGACGGCCGGCTAGAATCCTCCCGTGCCGAGCACCCGAACGAGGGCCTCGGCCACCACCCCGATGTAGATCGTGCCGTGGGTCAGGTCCGGCCGCGGCGCATAGCTCCAGGTCACGGTGGGGCCTCCTGCCTGGCCGAGGAGGGCGGCCAGCCGGGCGGTGGGGACGGCAATGCCCTCCTCGTTCGAGGAGGCCAGGTAGAGCACCCGCGGGCGGCCGCCGGCTTGCGCGAGCAAGGTGGTGGCGGAGTCCACCAACGCCTCGCCATTCCACCAGAGGCTCGGGTCCAGCGCGATGGCCCGGTCGAAGAGCGCCGGCTCCACCAGGAAGGTCTCGACGATGAAGAGGCCCGCCAGCGACTCGCCCACGATGGCCGTCGCACCGGTGACCCGGTAGCGCCGCCCGACCTCGGGCATCAGCTCGTCTCGGAAGAAGGCCCGGAAGGCGGCGCTCCCGCTCACCTTCGGGGCGATGGCGCTGTCCTCCCGGAAGCGAGTGGGCCCGGTCATGTCGCGCCGGCGCTGGGTGTTCTCGACGCCGACCACCAGCATCGGCGGAATGCGGCCGAGGCGGATGAGCGAGTCCACCGTCACCGTCACGTGCGGGAAGTCCTCCTGCATCCCGCCGTCGGGCATGTACAGGACGGGATACGCCCGGGCGGGGAGGGAGTCGTAGCCGGGGGGAAGGTACACGTTGATGGTGCGGGTGTCCCCGGTGGACCGGGACGCGAGGGTCCAGGTCTGGTATGTCGGTTCCGCGAGCAGGAGGAGCGCGAGGAGCAGCCGCGCGCCGAGGATGGCCGGCATCAGTGGTACCAGACGTCGGCGTAGGCCGGCGTCCGTTCGAACATGGCCTTCGTGAAGGGGCAGAGCGGCATGATCTGCTGGCCCTCCCGCCTGGCCCACGCCACTTCCTCGGCCACCAGGGCCTTGCCGACTCCCCGACCCTCAAACCCGGGCGCCACTTCGGTGTGGTCCACGATGATCACCGACGGGCTGAGCCGGGAATAGGTGCTCTGCCCGGCCTGTCGGTCGCCGTCGAAGGCGGTGAAGCTGCCCTTGTTGTCGGCCTCCGCCTGGCGGATATCGAGTGCCATGCGACTCCCTCCCCTTGGTCTCCCGCAAGAAACCGAGATCGGGCGCGATCCGCCAGCGCCAACCGGGCGGGGAAACGCTCCGGCGCCCCCTTCCGTAGGAGCCGGGGTCGGGTCACACTCCCTCCACCCCCATCAAGGCACCCCCATGACCACCGGATACCGCAAGCCGGGCGACTTCTGCTGGATCAACCTGCTGACGCCGGCGCCGGAGGCGGCGCGCGCGTTCTTTGCCGAGCTCCTCGAGTGGACCTACACCGAGCTACCGGGCGGGATGGGCCACCGCATCCTGGTGGGCGGCAAGAACGTGGGCGGGCTGTTCGACCTCGCGAACCCCGGCACTCCGCCCGGGACGCCGCCCGGCATCGGCGTCATGGTGCGGGTGGACGACGCCGATGCGACGGTGGCGCGCGCCGCGCAGCTGGGCGGCACGTCCAGGCCGGCGTTCGACATCATGGAGCAGGGGCGGATGGCGGAATGCACCGACCCGAACGGCGCCGCGTTCGACCTCTGGCAGCCAAAGCTGAGCCTGGGGGCCGACGCCGACACGGCGGTGCACGGCACCCCGAGCTGGTTCGAGACGCTGACCACCGACACGGCACGGGCGGCGGCGTTCTACGGGGAGCTCTTCGGGTGGACGGCGGAGCCGATGGCCCTTCCCGGCATGGACTACACCACCTTCAGCCTCGATGGGGCGCCGGTGGCGGGGATGATGGCCATCACGCCCGAGATGGGGCCGATGCCGCCGCACTGGGCGGTGTACTTCACCGTGCGCGACACCGACGCGGCGGTGGCGCGCGCGGCCTCGCTCGGCGCAACCACTCTCGTGCCGCCGCAGGACATCCCGGGCGTCGGGCGGTTTGCGGGGCTCACCTCCCCGCAGGGGGTGATGTTCTACGTGATTCGGTACACATCCTAGGCGAGGGTCAAGCGGCGCTGTCGCGCTTGAAGGCCGACCAGGTCCACGCGGCGCCGAGGAGGTCCACCACGCCGAAGATGAGGAGCTGCGCCGGGGCGAGCGCGGCGAGGTAGAACCCGAGGAAGAAGGCGGCGGCGCCGACCCGGAGGGCCACGCTGGCCAGGAAGATGGGGCGGGCCTCCGCCGCCGCGGCCACCCTGTAGTAGATGCCGATGAATGCGGCGAGCATGCCCACGATTCGGAGCCACGGCTCCTCCGCGGGCGGGAGGCCGAACCAGCCGAGGACGAGGGCGGGGGCCACGATCAGCGCGGCCCCGAGCGCCACGAGGTAGATGCCGAAGAGGCTGAGGGTGCGGGCGGCTCGGCTCATCAGGGCTCCGGAGGAGGGACCTCCCCAAGTAACGGCCCGGGCGGCCCGGGCGCCAGAGGGAGGCTCTATCGAAGCGTCCAGCCAAGCAGGAGGAGTCCGCTGGCCGCAATCCAGCTACCCGCCACCCGTACCGCGATGCGGGCCCAGGCGCGGCGGAGGGAGACGACCAGGGCGGCCAGGAGGGCGACGGCCACCCACGTCGTCATCACCACCCCCAGCATCTCCACCGTGCTCCCCGGCCCCCGGAATGCCACCCCGTTGGCGTAGCCATGGAGGAGCCCGACCGCGATGACCAAGGCCACCACGCCGCGGAACGAGAGCCGCGCATCGGCGGCCACGAGGGCACCGGCAACCAGAAAGGTCAAGGCGGGCACGGGCGCCGGGAGCGGAGGGCCGGCGGCACTTCCGATGAGGCCCGCCAGGAGCCAGGCCGTCGGGAGGAGGAACATCGCCGCGCGGCCCGCCGCGGCGCCGCGGAGCCCGGCATACAGTGCCACCGCCACCAAGATGACGGCATCCTCCGGCGTCAGGAGCAGGTGGGCCACCCCGTCGTAGAACGGCCCCATGCCGGTCGTCACCGCGTGGGCCCAGGCGGGGGTGGCCCACGCGGCGGTGAGGGTGGCGGTGGCGACGCCCGTGCGCAGGCTCATCCGCCGCGTCATCCGAGGGCCTGCCACAGGAAGAACGCGCCGGCGATCGCGATTGCGGCGCCCAGCGTCCGAAGCGCCAGCCGTCCCGCCGGCCAGCGGTGTGCCAGGCCGAGTCCGATGCCGACACCGTGCAGACACCCGGTGCCGATGACGAACCCCATGCTGTAGAGAAGCGCACTGTGGCCCGGTTGGAGCTCGGTGCCGTGCGCGTGGCCGTGGAAGAGCGCGAAGACGGCCACCATGGCGACAGCCACCGCGAGCCTCGGCCTCCGCTCGGCGAGCACCATCACGCCGAGGAAGACGGCGGAAAGGGCGATGCCCACCTCGATGCCGGGGAGGGGAACGCCGAGGAGGCCGAGCAGCCCCCCGACGGCCATCAGCATGGGGAAGGTGACGGGAAGGAGCCAGATGGCCGGGCTCCCGAGCTGGGCGCCCCAGACGCCGACGGCCACCATGGCGGCGATGTGGTCGACCCCGGACCAGGGATGGATGAGGCCGGCGAGGAACCCCGCGGCCCCGCCGCGCCCGGTGTGGAGGAGCGCCAGGATCATCGGGCCCCCGCGAACATCATCACGGCGCGCTGCAGGAACCAGTAGGTGCCGAGGCTCCCGACCGCGTAGCCGGGGAGGAGCTGGGCCCAGCGCGGCCACCGGACCTCGAGTACCCGGAAGGCGCGTTCGAGCCCCAGCGCGCCGAAGACGAACACCAGCTGGCCGAGCTCGACGCCCACGTTGAAGGAGAGGAGGGCCAGGGGGATTGCCGCCGTGGGCATCCCCGCCGTCGTGAGGCCGCTGGCGAAGCCGAATCCGTGGAGCAGCCCGAAGACGAACGACACCACCCAGGGGTACCGCAGCGTGAAGCTCGTCTCGCCGCGCCACGACCGGACGATCTCCGGGCCGAGGAAGAGGATGGAGAGCGCGATGGCGGCGTTGAGCGGCGGCACCGGCAGGCTCGCGAGGCCGAGCGTGGCGAGCGCCAGGGTGATGCTGTGCGCCACGGTGAAGGCGGTGATGGTAAGGACGAGGTTCCGCCGGCCCTTCACGATCAGCATCAGCCCGAGGACGAAGAGCAGGTGGTCGATGCCGAAGAGGATGTGGCGAAACCCCTCCACGATGTAGGTGGCGGCCGCCTGCCAGGTGGACTGCGCGGCGGCCACCTCCACCCACGGCTGCAGCGGGCGGACGATGGTGCTCCAGGTGCGGCCGTCGAGGAACTCGACCCGCACCATGACATCGGTGATGGTGTACTGCAGTCCCGGGAACTCGATCCGCCGACCCGCGAGCCCGTCGGGGCCGGCGTTCACCCAGCGGCGTTCGACGCGCGAGTCGGCCAGCGCCTGGAGGAGCAGGGGCCGGAGGTCGGTGAACCCGTCAGGGAGCCGGAGCGCCACCTGCAACGGCAGGGTACCGAGGACGGGGGTCCGCCAGAGGATGGCAAACTGGCCGGGGGCCGTCTCCTGGATCTGGAGGTAGCCGGGCCGCGTCTCGTGGGCGTGGAGCGGCGCGGCAGCGGCCACCGCGAGGGCCAGCCCGCTGGCCGCGCGACGGAGGACAGGCGACAGCCTCACGGGGTGCCTCCGGGTGCGGAGGCGCTGTCGGGCACGCCGGGCAGGAACACGGTGTACTTCTTCCGCATGGCGGCGTAGGCGGAGTCCCAGGCCACGGCCTTCTGCTCGTCGAGCCAGGCGTCGCGCACCTGCGGGAGGACCGCCTCGAGCGGGGAGGGCTGCCCGGGAATCACGGCGTCCACGAACACCAGGTGCCAGCCGAGCCCCGACTCGACGGGGCCGCTCCAGCGCCCCTCCGGAAGGGTGTCGAGCGCGGCCGCGAAGCCGGGCCCGAACTCCCGCCGCAACGACTCGCGGGTCTGGTCGCGGTAGTAGTCCTGGAACATGAACGGGTCGGCCAGCGTGGCGGCGAGGGGGGCGTCCTCGGGGCGCCCCGCCAGGCGGGCCAGCGCGCCCGCCGCATCGGCCTGGGCCCGGGGGCCGCGTCGGTCGGGCGAAAAGTAGAGGTGGCGGAAGCTCACCCGGCGCGGTTCGTCGAAGCGCGCCGAGTGCGTCGCGTACCACGCCTGGAGCTCCGCCCCGGAGGGCTCGTGCGCGTTCGCCACGTCCTCGGAAAGGAACTCCACCTTCTGCGCCATGCGGCGCCGGACGATCTCGTCCTCCTTGTCGAGCCCCATCGCGAGCGCTTCGCGGTAGAGCACCTCCTCCTTCACCTCGGCCTCGATCATGGCGTTGAACTCCGCCTGGGTCGGCGGCCGTCCCCACTGCGATTGGAAGAGGCGGAGCATCTGCGCCACCTGGTCCATCGTGAGGACGATCCGGGTGGACGCCGGGTCGGCCGAGGCGGGCCCGAGCAGGCGGAACACCCCAAAGAGCAGCGCGCCGGCGAGGAGGAAGTGCACCAGCGGTTCGTGCAGGAAGCGCTTCATGGCCACCATGGCAACGACGCAACCCATGCCACTCCGGGCAGGGGTTGCGCCGCGTGGGAAGGAAACGGGCGCGGCGGGGTGCAGCGCCCCGCCGGATCCGCTGCTAGAACACCTGCATGAACCGGCCCGCCACCGAGTCGGCAATCTGCGAGAGGATCCGGACGCGCAGCGCGTCGCGGGCCGCCTCGAACTTCTTCTGCTGCTCGGCGTTGAGGAGCGGCGTCATCTGGGCGTCGAAGGACTTGCCGATCTCCCGCAGCTGCTGGGCCCGCTGTAGCGCCGTCAGCGTGGTGTCCGCCTTCATGGCCTGCAGCCGCTTGATCTCCTCCTGCACGATGGGGATCATCTGCTGCTTCTGCCCCTCGGTCAGCCCCAGGTTGGCCGCCAGGAGGTTGAGCGCCTCGGTCAGCGGATTCACGGCGAATTGCGGGGCCGCGATGACCTGGTAGTTGGCATAGCCGAACTCGTTGCTGCGCGCGGCGTAGTAGGTGCTGTCGAGCTTGTAGAAGGCGAGCGAGTAGGGATCCTGCTCGATGAAGGTGGTCACCTTGCCCCCCTCGATCCGGTAGGGCGAGGTCAGGCCCTGGTAGCCGTCGCGCTCGACGTTGCCGAACCAGCTCGGCATCGTGGCGTACTTGCCGACGCGGAAGATGATCGTCTGCCCGTCGGCGGTGAAGTTCTGGCTGAACTGGCCACCCGTCACGTTGTTCTGCACCCAGAACGCCTTGCCGACGATGAGCGCCTTGAGTTGCGCGTCGTTGAGCGGCTTGGCGCCCTTCTGGAGCAACGCCGCCACCGTCATCCCCGCGGGCGCCGCCTGCCGCGCCTCGGCCGAGGGGGTGTACCAGATCGGCGAGGTCCAGGCTCGCTCCTGGCCGGTGAGCGGCACGATGTCGGGCGGCGGCAGGCCGGCCTTCACCGCCTGGATGAGCGTCCAGCGCGGCGTCGGGATCTCCAGAACCCGGACATAGTAGAACGCGTGCAGGGCGGGGTTGAACTCGGGGTCCGCCCACACCGCCTTGAGCTCCGTCGCGCCCACGTCATTGGTGTAGGTCGCGGTCTCGAGGTTCACCGTGCTCTGGATGGCCGGCACCTTGCCCGTCCACTTGTTGGGCTTGCGGTCGCCCCACCAGGCCACGTCGTACACCTTCTCGAAGCTCTGGCCGTTCTGGCTCCACCCCTTGACGACCTGGATGCGGTCGAGGTTGCCCGAGGTCGGGTCCTTCACCGCCCAGAGGACGAAGCGAGGCGCGGTGCCCTTGCCTCCTGCCGGCATCGGCGCGAGGTCGCCGCCCATCGGCACGCCGCCCGCATACGACTGGTGGACCCAGTCCTTGGCCTTGAAGATGTCCAGGCCGTAGTCCCAGCCGCCGAAGAACCGGACCTTGATATGGGGCCCGCTGACGCCGAAGGTCTCCTTCCGGTACATCGCGTCCCAGATGGAGGCGCGGGTGTTCTCCTCGGCCCACACCCCCGTCAGGCCGCCCGGGTTCTCGAGCCGGATGTCCATCGTGCCGCCGATGAGGACGCCGGCGAAGCGCCGCTCCACCGACCCGTCGGCGTCGGCGTGGAGGCCGAAGAAGTTGTCCTGGCGGTACGGGCTTGCCGAGTTGTGTGCGTCCGAGCCGCCGGCCATGCCGAACTTGTAGGGGTTGTAGCCCCGGACGTCCTGCATGGTGATGCCGTCCTTGAGCGCCTGGCGGCCATAGCTGCCCGTCAGGTGGTCCACCCGGCCGACGTCGGCTGGCAGGCCCAGGATGGCCTCGTAGAGCTCGTAGCTCGCAAACTCGTCGTTGGGCGAGAGGAGCGGGTGCGTCTCGGACTGTCCCTTGCCCTGCTTGATTTCCACCAGGCGCTCGTTGCGGTCCCGGGCCGCGGCCCACGCGGCGTCGATCGGCCGGCCGGTGGCATAATCCACGTCCACCGGGTACATCCAGCCGTCGCTGACGTTGGCATTATGCGAGATGGCGAGCAGTTCGTTGCCGGCCTTCCGCTGGCCGTCCATCCAGGCCCAGAGCTCCGTGGGCAGCGGGGAGTCGAGGGAGCTGAAGGGGTAATCCGGCACATGCTCACAGGCACGGAAGAAGATGTTCCGGTGCAGGTTGCGCTGACCGGGCATCGAGGTCCACTCGTAGGAGCAGAAGGCGGTGAAGGTGCCCGGCTTGTTCTCCTCATTGGCAATCCGGACATTCTCCTTCCACACCGTGCCCGTCACCTGCGGGCTCATGAACGCCTTCACCGGCGGTCCATTGGTCAGGCTGAGGAGGTAGCTGAACACGCGGTTCTGCTGTGCCGTGCTGTTCGGGTCCGTCATGATCATCGGCTGCGCCTCGGGCAGCTTGCTCACGTAGGACCCCGGGGTGTTGGCCTCGCGGGTGACGCCCACATACTCGGAGTGGTCGGTGACCCCCATGAAGTCGAGCGGGGTCTCGATGGTGATGTCGTACCCCATCGGGTGCTTGATGGTCTGCCCTTGGGCGTACTCGAGCGCCTCCTTCGGGCCGGTGATCCGGTTGCCCATGACCCAGGCGTCCACCGACCAGCTGGTGTGGAGGTGGGTCTCGCCGAAGTAGGCGTTCCGGTCGGGGTTGGGTTTGGGGGCCGGAGCGGAGCGGGCCACGCCACCCGCCCCGGGCGCGGTCTGCTCACCAGAGGGAGCCTCCCCCTTCTCGCAGGCGCCGAAGATCACGGCAACGACAAGGGCAGTCCCGGCGCCCCGGAAGAGGGCCGGCAACGGGTGGCGGGTGAGACGGCGCATGGGGTGGGACCTCCGAGGGGGCGGACTGCCAATACTCTTGAGAGATACCTCGGCGTGCGGTTGCGTCAAGCCCCGCCCCGGCAGGGTGCCGGAGCGGGGCGTGACTCGCGAACGTTCGGTGCGGCGGACTAGTCGCCGGCGGATCGCATGACGGCTTCCTGCTGCGCCTGCCCACCCGCCGCGAGCTGCGGCGGGCCGATCTTGACGGTGAGCTTCGTGATCGTCCCGTTGAAGGCGAACGGCACCGCGTAGCTCTGGTCGTCCACCGAGGTCCGCTCATCGGAGCCGACGTCGAACGTCTCGTCGATCGGCATCAGGAACGGGATCGTGTGGGCCAGGGACCCCGTGGCCACCGTGGCGCCGTCCACCGAGAGGACACCGTCGCCCCCCTTGCCGGGACCGGGGCCCTTGTAGGTGAAGTCGAACACGACGGTGTGCTTGCCAGGGGTGAGGGCCTTGGTTCCGGTCCACCGGGTGCGCTCGAGGTCCACAAAGTTATAGACGAACACCGGCTTCCCCTTCAGCAGGAAGAGCCCCCAGCCGCCGAAGCGGCCGCCGACGGTGGCCAGCACCCCGCTCCCCCCGCCCTTCGGCACGACGATGTCCGCCGTCACCGTGAACGACCGGTTCAGGACGCTGGGGGCGTCGCTCAGGGGGATGCCCGGCATCATGCCGGCGTAGGTGAATTCGGAGCGGCCGGCGGTGTAGCTCGGCCGCGGGGAAATGATCCGCCCAAGGATGTCATTGTCGAGCGGGAACACCTGGTACTTGGCGGCCTCCACGAAGAACAGCTCCTGCAGGGCCCGCAACCGATCGGGGTACTGCGCCGCCACGTTGGTGTTCTGCGAGAAGTCCTGGTCGATGTTGTACAGCTCCCATGGATAGCCGTTGAGGACCTCCGGCATCTTCACGGTGCCCATCAGCCACGGTGGGGCGGGCGGCGGCGTCGCGGCTACCCAGCCCTCGTGGTAGATCGCGCGGTTCCCGAACATCTCGAAATACTGCGTCGTCCGCCGGGACTTGGCCTGCGCGCCGTCCGGCGCCCAGGTGTAGGCCATGCTGACGCCCTCGATCGGCTTCTGGGCCACCCCGTCCACGATCTGCGGCGCGGTGACCCCGGTCGCCTCCAGGATGGTGGGCACGATGTCGATCATGTGGTGGAACTGCGGCCGGATGGCGCCCCCGGTCGGAATGTGGCCGGGCCAGGACATGGCCATGCCCTGCCGCGTGCCACCGAAGAAGGAGGCCACCTGCTTGGTCCACTTGAACGGCGAGTCGAACATCCAGGACCAGGCCACGGACATGTGGGGATAGGTGAGGTCCGAGCCCCAGACGTCGTAGAACTTCATCTGCTCGGCGATCGGGATGTTCGGTAGCCCGCCAAGCGAGGTGTACTCGTTCGGGGTGCCGACCGTGCTGCCCTCGGCGCTCGTCCCGTTGTCGCCCTCGATGTAGATGACGAGGGTGTTGTCGAGCTCGCCGAGGTCGTCCACCGCCTGGATGACGCGGCCGATCTCGTTGTCGGTGTAGGCCACGTACGCCGCGAACACCTCCACCTGCTTGATGAAGAGCTTCTTGGCCTCGGCGCTCAGCGTGTCCCACTTGGGCAGGATGCCGTCGGGCCACGGGGTGAGCTTCGTGTTGGCCGGCACCACCCCCAGGCGCTGTTGGTTGGCGAAGATCGTCTCCCGCGTCTTTTCCCACCCCCCATCGAAGAGGTGCATGTCATGGACCTTCTGGATCCACTCGGGGGTCGGCTGGTGCGGCGCGTGCGTGCCGCCGGGGACGTAATAGACGAACCACGGCTTGTCGGGCGCGGTGGCTTGCAGCCGGCGGATGTGGTCGATGGCGTTGTCCGCCATGTCGGTGGTCAGGTTGTAGCCCGACTTGCCGATCCACGGGAAGACCGGGGTGGTGTTCTGGAAGAGGTACGGCGTCCACTGGTCGGTTTCCCCGCCCATGAAGCCGTAGAAGTACTCGAAGCCCATGCCCGACGGCCACTGGTTGAACGGGCCCGCCGCGCTGTACTGGTAGGCCGGGGTGTTGTGGTTCTTCCCGAACCAGCTGGTGGCGAAGCCGTTCTCCCGCAGGATCTCGCCGATGGTGGCGTTCTCGGGCCCGATGATCGAGTTGTAGCCCGGGTACCCGGTGGCCTGCTCGGAGATGACGCCGAAGCCGACGGAGTGGTGGTTCCGCCCAGTGATGAGGGCGGCGCGCGTGGGCGAGCAGAGCGCGGTGGAGTGGAACTGGGTGTACCGGAGCCCCGCCGCCGCCACCCGATCCAGCGCCGGCGTCGGGATCACGCCGCCAAAGGTGCTCGACACGCCGAAGCCGGCGTCGTCGGTCATGATGAGCAGCACGTTCGGCGCGCCCTTGGGCGGCACCACCGTGGCAGGCCAGCAGGGTGTGGAGGTCGGGGCGGTGAGGTTGATGACGCCGCCGAACTGCCCCGGCGGGTTGGGCAGGTACCGCCCGTCCACCGTGGCGGTGGCGCTCGGCGCACACTGGGCCTGGGAGCCCTGCTGGGCGGCGAGGGTGGTGGGGGCAAGCGGTCCGATGGCGGCCAACAGGACGGCCACCAGGCCGAACGCAGTCAGGGGGTGCGGCGTTCGCATGGGTGATCCTCTGATTGTGGAGAAAGCGGTACTGAGCTACTGCCCGACCGTGAAGCTAGTCCACCAGCATGCCAAGTCAACAAACCGCCAGACGATGTCACCCGGTCGTGACACGCCGCGCCCAGCACGGCGTGCACACATCTATCCTGGCGAGGTTCCGATTCCGTTTCGCCCGGACCTGCCGGCATCCATCCGGCCAGGGAGTCCAGTCTCGAATCGGTGGTCGGCGTGGCCACTCTGCGGAGGGCCGGCAGGCTGAACCAGCGACAAGCCCCGCCCCGGCAGGGTGCCGGAGCGGGGCTTGACGCACTGCGGAGGCGGTGGGCCTAGTCGCTGGCCTTCTGCTGGGCCGCCTTGATCTTCTCGATGTCCGCCGGGGTGAGCTGCGGCCGGTTGACCGCAACCGTCAGCTTGTTGAGCGTCCCCGTGAAGGTGAAGGGCGGCGAGTAGTCCGCGTCGTTGACGCCCGTCTCGGTGTCGGAGCCGATGTCGAAGCTCTCGTCCCACTGGAGGATCATCGGCAGGGTCTTTGGCATGGTCTTCGTGGCCACGACCTTGCCGTCCACCGTGAGGGTGCCGGTGCCCGAGCGCCCGATGCCGCTGAAGTCGTTGTAGGCCAGCGTGCCCGGGCCGAGGCCGTCGTACTTGAAGTCGAAGACGATGGTGTGCCGCCCGGGCGCCAGGGCGTCCGGCCCCTGCCACTGGACGCGCTCGAGGTCGATCATGTTCCAGGTCCAGGTCGGCTTCCCCTTGAGCAGGTAGAAGCCGTACCCGGCAAACCGGCCGCCTGAGGTGAGGATCATCCCCTCCGCGCCCCCCGCTGGCACCGTGATGTCCGCCGTGACGGTGTAGGAGGTGTTGAGCAGCAGCGGCGAGTCGCCCTGGGGCAGCCCAACCATCGGATAGGTGTAGACGAACTCGGTGCGCCCGGCGGTGATGTTGGGCCGCGGCGCCACGATGCGGGCCGCCACGGAGGCGTCCAGCGGGAAGACGCCGTACTTCCGGGCTTCCGCCTCGAAGGCCTGCCGCATCTCCTTGACCTTCTGCGGGTTCTGGGCCGCCACATCGTGCGACTGGTTGAAGTCGGTGGCCATGTTGTACAGCTGGAAGGTCTGGTTGTTGAGCGGGTCGGTGTTGGCCGGGCCGAAGGCATCCCACGGAGCGCGGTTGACCTGCGTGCTCAGCAGCCACCCGTCCTTGAGCAGCGCCCACTGGCCCAGCATCTCGAAGTACTGGGTGGTGTGGCGCGAGGGCGCGTTGGCGTTGGCCTTGTCAAAGGTGTACGCAAAGCTGGTGCCCTCGATCGGCCGCTGCTTGATGCCATCCACCACGTCGGGGGCCGGAATGCCGGCCACCTCGAGGATGGTGGGCACCACGTCGATCACGTGCGTGAACTGGGTGCGGAGCCCGCCCGCGTCCGTGATGTGCCCCGGCCACGACACGACCATGTTCTGGTTGATCCCGCCGAAGCGGGAGGCGTTCTGCTTGAACCAGTCGAAGGGAGTGTCGAAGGCCCAGGACCACCCCGCCGACATGTGGTTGTAGGTCTGCTCGGTGCCCCACACGTCGTACCACTTCATCTGGGTCTCGGCCGGCATCATGTTGACGCCGTTGAAGAACGCCACCTCGTTCGGGGTGCCGAGGGGCCCGCCCTCGGCGCTGGTGCCGTTGTCGCCGTTGATGTAGATGATGAGGGTGTTGTCGCCCCGGCCGACGTCCTGGAACGCCTGGACGACGCGCCCGATCTCGTGGTCGCTGTACGTGGCGTAGGCGGCGAAGATCTCCACCTGGCGGATGAAGAGCTTCTGCTCCGTCGGGGTGAGCTGGTTCCACGGCTTGATCACGCTGCTCGGCCAGGGCGTCAGCGTGGCGTTCTGGGGCACGAGGCCCATCTTCTTCTGGTTGGCGAAGATCTGCGCGCGGAGCTGCTCGTAGCCGCCGTCGAAGAGATGCAGCTTCTGGATGCTGTCCACCCACTCCTTGGTCGGATGGTGCGGGGCGTGGGTGGCGCCCGGCGCGTACTTGATGAAGATCGGCTTGGACGGGTCGATCTGGTGCATTCGGTAGATGTAGTCAATGGCATCGTCCGCCATTGCAGTGATCAGGTTCCAGGTGCCTTCCTGGCCCCGGTACGGATAGATCTGCGTGGTGTTCCGGAAGAGGTTCGGCTGCCACTGGTTGGCGTCGCCGCCGATGAAGCCGTAGAAGTACTGGAAGCCCATCCCGGTGGGCCACTGGTCGAACGGCCCCACCTGCGACGCCTGGAATGCCGGCACGTTGTGGTCCTTCCCGAACCAGGCGGTGTTGTACCCGTTATCCGTCAGGATCCGCCCGATGGTGGCCTCGGTCTCGGGGATGATGCTGTTGTAGCCGGGATAGCCGGTGGACTGCTCGGAGATGACCCCGAAGCCGACGGAATGGTGATTGCGACCGGTGATGAGTGCGGCGCGGGTCGGGGAACAGAGCGCCGTCGAGAACATCCGCGTGTACCGCAGCCCCTGCTTCGCGATGGCGTCCATCGTCGGAGTCGGGATCACGCCGCCGAAGGTGCTCGGCACCCCGAAGCCGGCGTCATCGGTGATGATCAGCAGGACGTTGGGCGCGCCCGCGGCCGGCACGATGCGCGGCGCCCACCAGGGCGTGGACTGCAGCGCGCCGTCCTTGATGACGCCGCCGAACGGGGGCTGTGGCGCCGGCAGCTGCTTGCCGTCGATGGTCGTCGTGGCGCTGGGCGAGCCGGGCGTCCCGGTGACCTGCTGGGCGGCGAGGGGGGTGGGCGTGAGCGGTCCGATGGCGGCCAGCAGGACGGCCACCAGGCCGAACGCGGACAGGGGGTGTGGCGTTCGCATGTCGATTCCTCAGGGAGGGGTGGGTTCGAGTTTCGGCATTCGGCCTGCCTGCGCAACGATTCCAGGAACCGCCGGGCCTCTCATGGGGCGCAAGCCGAGCCGCCGGGTCCGTGACGGGACCCGGATATCGATACACCATACATGCTGCTTGTGAATTTGTTGTGAAAGCTGGATGTCAGTGCGGTGAGGGGGCCTCGACCAGGTCCAGTGCCACAACCTGCCGGGCGGACCGGGACGGGTGGGCGTCGCCCGGGACCCAGAGCCGCCAGGGGCCGTACTTCGGGTCGAGCGCCTGCCCGTCCTCCGCCTGGACCAGCATCACGCGGGTGTCGCCCAGTCCCGGCGCCAGCTCTCCCAGGCTGAACACCACCCGGTATCCGTCGCTGGCCACGACCTGCACGTACTGGCGCAGTGCCGGCCCGCGGACCGTGTCCACCCGGGCGCCGGCCAGGCGGAGCACCGCCAGCAGCTCCGGCCCGACGAAGGTGACCTCGGGCCCGTCGTGAAACCGGGCCCTGGAGGTGTCCTGCGGAAGGGCTGCGATGTCGGCGGCGGAGAGGGCCGCCTCGCCGCCGGGGAAGGTCACCCGGAGTGTCGGTGCCTCCTGCGCGGCGAGCCTGCCGCCGGCGACCAGGAGCGCCGCAGCGAGAAGCGGAAGGCGCGCGGCGGTCATGCTGCCGCGTGGAGCATCCGGCCCCCAATGCCCGGATGCCTCCGGAGGAGCCAGCTGCCCGCGACGACCACCGCCGCGGCGTTGGCCACCACGATTGACCACCAGGGCAGCAGCGCCCGCATCGGTGCCGTGAGCCACCCGACCGCCACGACCGTCACGAAGAATCCCGCCACGATCACGAAGAGCATGGCGCGGGCCTGCCCGGGGTGGTCCTCCGCCCGGGCGATGAGGGAGGAGACGATGACGCCGATGGCGAGCGACATCACGAGGTGGAAGGCGTTGTACCAGAAGATGGCGGCCGCGTCGAGGTGGGGCGGGAAGAGCAGGACCGACGGGTCGCGGAGGCCGCGGAAGAGCGCCTTGCCGAGCAGGTCCACCGTGAAGAGCGTGCCGCGGGCGGCCAGGACATCGAAGGCGGCGTAGAACAGGGCGACAGCGGCGTAGGCGATGAGCCCGATCACGAGCCCGTCGCGCACGGCGTGGCGTTCAGCAGGCATGGCGTGTTCCCTCCCGGCAGGCGGGGAATGGGGTGAGGATCAGGCGAGCCGCGCGTCGAGCCGCATCGGCACCGCGGCCAGTGCGCGCGAGACGATGCAGCCCGTCTTGGTGTCCTCGGCGAACTTCGCGAAGCTGGCGGCGTCGAGGCCGGCCACCCTGCCGGTGGTGGCCAGGTCGATGCCGCTGATCGAGAAGCCCTTCTCGCCCTTGGTCAGGTGCACGGTGGCGGTGGTCTCGACGGACGTGACCTGGTGCCCGGCCGTGGCGAGGGCGTGGGCCAGCGCCATCGAGAAGCAGGCGGCATGCGCCGCGCCGAGGAGTTCCTCGGGGTTGGTGCCGCCGCCGCCCTCGAACCGGCTGGTGAAGGAGTAGGGCTTCTCGAGCGCTCCGCTGCCCGCGCGCACCGTGCCGGTGCCGCCCTTGAGGTCGCCGTTCCAGCGGGCCGATGCCGTGCGATCCATGTCGTGTTCTCCGAACGGGGTCGGTGGGGCTTGAGGCCCCACGGTGGTTACACCGGAAGAAAATAGATGGATGCCGCCAGGATGAGGTACACCGTCGCCAGCTGGATTCCCTTGAACCAGGTGGCCCGGCCGTCCGACGCGATCGAGGACACGAGCAGGACGCCCAGGAAGAGGGCCACGATTTCCAGCCGGTTGAAGCCGAGGGTGAGCGGCGTCGGCGCCATGAACAGGCTGGCCAGGACGAGCACCGGGGTCACGAACAGGGCGATTTGGATGGAGCTCCCCATGGCGACGCCGACCGCCAGGTCGGGCTTGTTCTTGCTGGCCATTGCGATCGCGCTGCCGATCTCGGCGGCGCCGCCGATGACGGCCAGCAGGATCATGCCGAGGAACACGTCGGACATGCCGAGCGCCT
>CAZNLY010000012.1:0-63361 GCA_964574295.1 uncultured Gemmatimonadaceae bacterium | reverse complement strand
GTGGGGATTTGACCTCTCCCCGAAGCCAGACCAGGGGCTTGTCGCTGGGGGCCATAAGTCAGTCTATGTCATATCTGACATTCTGTCAAGGTGCAACCTAACCAGCGCATGCAGCTGCCGAGGGCCTGATTTGCGCTGGCAGCCGCCGCGCTTCATGTTGGACCTGCGAGGTCGCGCGGCGGCTGCCGCGCGATGCCCTCGCAGCTGATGCGCGATTCGTTAGGCGCCCTTCCGGCCTACGTCTCCGTGCACGGCCCTTCCCTCTTGCCAAGCTGCGATCCAAAGCATACTGTTAGACGTACATCTAACAGGTATACGCCACCATGCCCAAGGTCCCCGACATCATCCCCATCACCGACCTCCGGCAGGATGCCGCCGGCGCCCTCGCCAGGGTGCGGCGCTCCCGCGACCCGGTCGTGATCACGCAGCGCGGTCGTGCCGCCGCCGTCATGCTGAGCATGGAGGCCTACGAGCATGGGGAGCGGGAGCGTCAGGTCCTGCGTATCCTCGCGGCTGGGGAGCGGGAGATCGCGAAGGGCAAGGGGCGCGCGCTGGCGGAGGTCCTGGCCGAGGCGGACCAACTTCTGCGTGATGCCGACGCGTGAAGGTCCGATTTACCCCGACGGGTGAGCGGCAGTTCCTCCAGATCATCGCGCACATTCTCGCCGACCGCCCGAGTGCGGCACGGCGTTTCCACGCGCGGGCCACCAAGATTCTTGCTCGGCTGGCCAGGTTCCCCGAGTCCGGGCGCCGGCTCCCGGAGTTTCCAGCGCTGCCCTACCGCGAGGTCATCGTCCGGCCGTATCGGTTCTTCTATCGGGTCCAGGATGACACGGTATGGGTGGTGGGGGTCTGGCATGCGGCCCAGTTGCCCGGGGCGCCGGAAGGTGCCTAGCCCGCGCATGCGGCGGCCGAGGGCCTGATTTGCGCTGGCAGCCGCCGCGCAGTGCCCTCGCAGCGGATGCGCCGACGTTCGTGCGGTATGCGGCGCCGCCCAGTTGGCTGTGTGCCGCCGAGTAGTGCCACCCCCGGAGCGGAGGACGACCCACGATGCCAGCCTTGCCTACCTCCAATCCCGCGCAATTCGTTCAAGGTGCACCGGTATTGCATGTCCCTGACGTGCAGGCCGCCGCAGCCTTCTATCGCGATGTCCTGGGATTCATCTGGGATTTCGGAGACGAGTCCTATGCGGTTGTCTGGCGCGACAACGCCGCCATTCATTTCGTCAAGGATGCGCCAGCTCCCAGCGGCATGCATCTCTTCCAATGGGTGCGCGATGTCGACGCCTACTTCAGGGAGATCCGCGGCCGAGGTGCAGTAGTCGCGTCAGAGCCCGCAGACCAGCCGTACGGTCTTCGCGAATTTGGTGTCCGGGACCTCAATGGTGTTCGCATCGTCTTCGGCCAGGATATCGAGCCCGAAGCGCAGGGTGCCGCATGACAAGCGCAAGAAACCGCCGGCCCCTTGCGGGCTCCGGCGCCGCGACCATATCTAGGGTGTAGACGCGGCGGCCTCGCCCCGGCCCTCGCAGCTGATGCGGTATTCGTCAGGCAGCACCATTCCTGGCCTCCTACCCCATTCGCCCTGCGGTCCAACATGTTCACATCGCGCCGGCACCGTCTCCGTCGAAGAGTTGCGGCCCCACTCGTCGGGGTCGTCCTTTCAGTGACTGGCTGTACGCCGAGGCAAGCGTCCATGAACCCTGCCGAGCTCACCGACTTCGCCAGGCGCTACGCCGCCGCGTGGAGCAGCCAAGACCCGGCGGCGTTGGCCGCCTTCTACTCCGAGGACGGCACCCTCACGGTCAATGCCGGCGCCCCCGCGCTGGGGCGCTCGGCAGTGCAAGCCACCGCCAAAGGTTACATGACCGCCTTTCCGGACATGGTCGTTCGGATGGATTCCGTGCTCCAGGCAGGGCCAACCGTGATCTTCCACTGGACCTGGACGGGAACCAACACCGGTCCCGGCGGCACCGGGCGGGCGGTTCAACTCAGCGGTTACGAGGAGTGGACGCTGGATTCCGATGGCCTGATCTCCCGGTCGTTGGGCCATTTCGATGAGGCCGAGTACCAGCGGCAACTCACGGCTCCCGTGCCGCCCAGCCCGTGACCGCACAGGCGCCGTGTTGCCGCTCATGGCGAGGACGCTAGGCCGACGGCCGGAGGACAATCGTGGGCGCTCGGGATTCTGGAATCCTGCGAGTCGCGATCAACGCCGCCTACGCCAGCGCGGCCGTGGCCGCCGTCGGTGTGGTCTTCCTCTTGCTGATGTACGCGGGCTTCCTGACTCCGGCCAAAGGGTTGCTCGTCTTCGGGCCGCTCAACGATGTCTGTGTGCTTCTGCAGTATGCGCTGGCGCTGCCGCTCGTCGTCGTGTTTCATCGCCTCCCGGCCCGCGCAGCCCCGGGGCTCAGAATCGTCGCCCTGGCTTGCGGGGTGACAGGCGCGCTCGGGGCCGTCGTCTTTCAAGCGCTCCTTCTTGCTGGGGTCATACCCTTCCGGGAGCAGCTGGCGTACGCCGCCGCTTCCGTGTTGCTCGTCGGCGTCTGGATCCTCATCGCAAGTCATATCGGCCGAAGGAGCAGTGGGGGCGGCCCTTCTCTGCGCCTGAGCATCCTCGCGGCCCTCTACTTCGGGTATCCGATCTGGGCGTACCGGGTCGCGCGTCAGTTGGAGGTGCAGCGCGCGGCTCCGGCTTCTGCCTAGCCCGCGCGCGCGGCGTTGGACGACCGGTCACCTGAGCACACCCCCGAACGGGACATCATCCGTGCCTGTGCTGACGCTGCTGTCGCTCCTCCTCTTCGTGCGGCCCTCGCCCGGCACACCAGGCCAGGCCTCGCCACGCTACATGATCTACCTGCACGCCCGCATCGTCGAGGATCGCGGCCGGCTCCCGACCGATTCGCTGTTCGGCGTGTACGAGTATGACGCGATCCTGGACAGCCTGCGCCACGCGGGGTTCGTTGTGCTGAGCGAGCAACGCCCGCCAGCGACACCATCGGATGCGTTCGCCGCGCACGTGGCGCGGCAGGTGGATAGCCTGCTTGCCCTCGGCGTGCCTCCGGCCGCGATCAGCGTGGTGGGTTTCTCCAAGGGCGGATGGATCGCCATCCTGGCCTCCGCCCGGCTCCAGAACCCGGCCATCTCGTTTGTCTTCATGGGAGCATGCGGACCCTGGTCGAACGACCCGGCCGACCTGCACGTGGCCGGACGGCTGCTGTCGCTCTACGAGAGGAGCGACTCCCTCGGCGTCTCGTGCGCCCCGATGCTGGCCCGCCGGAGTCCCGGCTCGGTCACCCGGGAGATCGCCCTCGATGTGGGGCGCGGTCATGGCACCTTCTTCCAGCCCCGGGAAGACTGGCTCGCCCCCGTCACGGCGTGGGCACAGGGGCGTGAGCCGTAGGGAGCCGCCCGCGGCCGCAGACGCCGACTCACCGCCACGAGGTTACCTTCTCCGTCGTGCAGATCGCCAACGAGCGCTACACCCTGACGTCCGAGCTGGGCCGCGGCGGCATGGCCGTGGTCTACCGGGCGCGTGACACCCGCCACGACCGCGACGTGGCCGTGAAGCTCATGCTGCCCTCCATCGCAGCCACCATCGGCGAAGAGCGCTTCCTGCGGGAGATCGGGACCGCGGCGCGGCTGACCGGCGCGCGAGGCCCCCGCCGCGCCAGGGGACTGCCGCTGCCGATGCACGCACTCGTCTGATGCGCTCGGCGCTCGGCGTCGACGAGCATCACCGCCACCAACCTCGGGAAGGGGCACTGCATGCGTACCGGTCTCTTTCTTCTCGCCGGGTTCCTGCTTCTCGGCGCCTCGTCGGTGCTCGCCCGGCTCTTTTCGCACAACTATCCGTCCGCCTCGGCGGTGGCCACGGCAGCGTTCCTCCTGCTGTGGCTCACACTCACGGGGTTCAACATGTGGGTCGGCGTCGCCAGGGCGGGCTACTCCGTGGCAGAGGAGCTTCCTGTCCTGCTGCTGCTGTTCGGCATCCCGGCTGCAGTCGCCGTCGTGCTCAAGTGGAAGGTCCTTTGAGCCGAGCGCCCCGGGCGTCGGTGGCAGTGAACTCCGGGATGCGGTGCTCAGTGCCCGTCAGCGGTTGCGGGGCTGCCACCTGCCGAACCGATGCGGCTCGCCCTGGAGGTTCTCCCGACGAATGACGCCGGTCTGACGCTGCCCGGTCGGCTGGCGACGCCGGCCCTGGGCTGGTAGGTTCTCCCGCCCCCCGACCCGGCGCCACCGAGGGAGAGGAGACCACCATGCCCGCCCGCAAGACCGGCAAGCCCTCCAAGCCCACCACCCGGAAACCGGCCAAGCGCACGACGGCACACGGCAACGCCGCCACGGCGCTGCCGGACAGCATGGTCACCGGCAAGGCCAGCACCGCGAAGGCGGCGGACGGGGACAAGCCGGCCCTCGCGTACATCGCCAGCCTGCCCCAGCCGCAGCGCGGCATCGCCGAACGCATCGATGCCCTCGCGGCGAGGACGCTGCCGGGCCTGCAGCGTTCCGTGAAGTGGGGCATGGCGTACTACGGCGTCGGCGATGGCTGGTGTTTCTGTTGCGGCGGCTTCGCCACGCACGTCAAGCTCATGTTCGTGAACGGCGTGACGCTCACGCCGGTCCCGCCGGTGACGCCGGTGGCGATGGGCAAGTCGACGCGGGGCGTGGAACTCGCGTCCGCGGAGGAGATCGACGAGCGCCAGATCGCGGCGTGGATGAAGCAGATCGCGGCGGTGCCCGGCGTCGGGGGGAAGAAGCGATAGGCCCGCCGCGCGCTTGCCGGATCCTGCCCGTCACCGTATTACCTTCCGCATGCCCCACGCCGACTCGCCGAGAGTGCTCCCCTCGCTCGCGCGCATCCTCGCGTTTTGGGGCGCCGCCCTGCTCATCCTCTTCCTCGTGAGCTTCGTGCGCGGGTTTGTACCGCCGATCCTCGGCCCGCTTGTCTGGGGCCTCGGCGCATCCCTCCCGCTCCTCGGACTGATCCGTGGCTTCCTCAGGGCCGACCACCGCCCCCCCACCGACGTGGGCCTCGGCTGGGCACCGGGCACGCCGGTGCGGGCGCTCGCCGGCCTCGGCCTCGGCCTCCTCACCTATGCCGGCACCCTCACGGTGACGGCCGCGGTCCTCGGACCGATCACGCTCACGCCAAGCGCCGCATCCGCCCCGGGCGCCGCCCTCGTCGCCGTGCTGGGCCTCGCGGCGGTGACGGTCATGGAGGAACTGGCGTTCCGGTCGTACTCCCTCTGGACCGCCCTCCGCGCCCTCGGGTTCTGGCCGGCCCAGCTCCTCGTGGCCGTGGCCTTCAGCCTGCTGCACCTGGCGTATGGCTGGCCGTCGAGCACCGTCCTGCTCGGCGTGTTCCCCAGCGGCCTCCTTTTCGGTGTGGCGGCGGCAGTCTCGGGGGGGCTGGCCCTGCCCGTCGGCCTCCATCTGGGCATCAACCTGGGGCGGTGGGCCACTGGGGAAGGCGGGGGGGCGGGCCTGTGGACCCTCGACACGAGCGCCCTCGACCCTGCCCGGGCCGCGAGCGTCGCCCCCTATCTCGGCGCCGCCGTACCGCTGCTGCTGGCCCTCGGGCTCGCCGCCGGCCATCGCGAGCACCCTGCTTCCTGATCCCCCCCGACCCGAAGGGCCCCACCGATCATGTACGGTCTCATCGGCAAGCTCCGCGCAACCGCAGGGAACCGCGACCGCTTGGCCGCGGTCCTCCTCCGGAGCACCACGGCGATGCCGGGGTGCCTGAGTTACATCGTGGCCACGGACGCGTCGGAACCGGACGCGCTGTGGGTGACGGAGGTGTGGAGTTCCGCCGAGGCCCACCGCGCCTCGCTCGCGGCCCCGGAGGTCCGGCAGGCCATCAGCGAGGCGCGGCCGATCCTGGCCGGCTTCGGCGAGCGGTTCGAGACCCGGCCGATCGGTGGCGCCGTACGTCTTCGTTCCCGAGGTGGCGGCCATTCGAGGCTGGGACCGGACCCTCAAATGGAGCGGCAGCGATGACCTTTGCGGCCTACCTCACCGCCATCAAGGCGAAGACCGGGCGCACGCCCGAGGAGCTCAAGCGCGACGCCGCCAAGGCGGGAGTCTACGCCCAGGACATGAAGGCGGCCGAGATGGTGGCCTGGCTCAAGAAGGAGCACGGCCTCGGCCACGGGCATGCGATGGCCGTGTGGGCCGTGTGGAAGGCCAAGGGATGGGTGCAGGCGCCCTCGGCCAGGAAGCGGTGAGCGCGCCTCCCCGGCCTCTTGCGGACCGGGCCGGCGGCCCGCACTCTATAGCCCGTTGCGACCCCCGTCCCCCCCGGAAGCGGAGCGTCCCATGAAGCAGCTCGGCGCGGAGTTCATCGGCACCTTCTGGCTCGTGCTTGGCGGCTGCGGCAGCGCCGTGCTGGCGGCGGCCTTTCCCCAGGTCGGCATCGGACTGCTCGGCGTGTCCTTCGCCTTCGGCCTGACGCTCCTCACCATGGCCTTCGCCATCGGCCACATCTCGGGGTGCCACATCAACCCGGCCGTCACCGTGGGCCTCTGGGTCGGCGGGCGCTTCCCCGCCGCGCGTGTCGTCCCCTACATCGTGGCGCAGGTGCTGGGCGGCATCGCCGGCGCCGCCGTCCTCTACGTCATCGCCTCCGGCGGCCCCGGCTTCGACGTTGCGAACGGCTTCGCCGCCAACGGCTACGGGGCGCACTCCCCCGGCGGGTACTCCCTCCTCGCCGCGCTGGTGTGCGAGGTCGTGATGACGGCGTTCTTCCTCATCCTCATCCTCGGGGCCACCGACAAGCAGGCGCCGCTGGGCTTCGCGCCGATCCCCATCGGGCTGGCCCTCACCCTGATCCACCTGGTGAGCATCCCCGTCACGAACACCTCCGTGAACCCGGCCCGCAGCACCGGCGTGGCGCTGTTCGTCGGCGGGTGGGCGCTCTCGCAGCTCTGGCTCTTCTGGCTCGCCCCGATCGTGGGCGGGGCGCTCGGCGCCGTGGTCTCGAAGCGGATGCGTCTCGAGGACGCCTGAGGTCGCCCGACGCGCCCGGAAGTCCGTGGGAGGATGAGCAGCGAGCATCCGGAGCTCACGGCCGCCCTCGGCGCCGAGCAGTTCCTCCGGGAGATTGCCGTCACGGCGCGCTTCGATCATCCCCACATCCTGACGCTGATCGATTCGGGTGAAGCGGGCGGGATCCCGTTCTACGTGGTCCCGTATGCGGGCGGGGGGGAGCGCCTGTTCGAGGGGGTCGACCTGCGCCGCGCGGGATACGCCTGCGTGGAGTGCGTGGCCTCGGAGAGGGCCGCTCACGTCGCGCTCCGGCGGCAGCCCCCTCCCATCTCCTCGACCCCGCTCCGGTGAGCTCCCATGGCCAACGCCCAGCCCGATGACAGCCTGTCGCTGGAGCGCGTCGTCTTCTTCAGCGACGCCGTCTTCGCGATCGCCATCACGCTGCTCGTGCTGGAGCTCAAGGCGCCCCACGTGCCGCCGGACCCGAGCGCCGTCCCCATGGTGCGGGCGCTCGCCGCCCTGATCCCCCGGTTCATCGGCTTTCTCGTGAGCTTCGTGGTGCTCGGCAGCTTCTGGATCGAGCATCACCGCATCTTCCGATACATCCGGGGCTACGACGCCGGCCTGCTCTGGCGCAACCTCGCCCTCCTCCTGGCCGTGGCGTTCGTGCCCTTCCCGACGGCCCTCTTCAGCGAGAACTACACGAGCTCCGTAGCGCTCCTCATCTACGCGCTCACGCTGGCGGCCGTCGGCTGGCTGAAGCTCGTGATCTGGCGGCACGCGGTGCGGCACCCGGAGCTGCTCGTGCCGGGGCTCGACCCGCTGCTCATCGAGACGATCACCCGCCGGTCCTGGGCGGTGCCCCTCACAGGGCTCTGCGCCGCGGTGCTCGCCGCCCTCGGGTGGCGCTTTGCCTACGTGGCCTTCGGCTTCATCCCGCTGGTCGCGTGGCTGCTGGGCCGGGGCGTGGCCCGGAGGGCACCGGACCCCGCCTGAGAGGGGCCGGCACCGGACAGGGCTCGACCCTCGGATCGCGCGGGACTGGCGCCTGCCGGGCCCGGCCCGCAGGTTGGGCGGAACCGTGAGGCGGAGCCGCACCGCGTTCACCCCCTCCGGAAGGACACCCGATGAAGCAACCAGAGCGGACCCATCGCGTCGTGCCGGCGGCGCTCGCCTGCCTGCTCCTGGCGAGGGCGGTCGAGGCCCAGGCGCCCACGATCTACCAGGCGGTCCTCGGCGACCCCGGCCAGCGGACCGCGGAAGTGTCGACGGCCGAGCTCCAGGCGATTCTTGCCAACAAGAGCGCCGTCGTCCTCGACGCCCGTCCCCACCTGGAATTCTCGATCAGCCACATTCCCGGCGCGCTCAACGTCGCGGCCAAGCCCGGCGTGGCGCCCTCCATGTATGTGTCGGATGTCGCCGAGGTCGGCCGCCTGCTCGACGCAAACAAGGCTGCCCCGATCGTGCTCTACTGCAATGGGCCGTTCTGCGGGAAGAGCAAGCGCCTGGCCGATGAACTGCTGGCGGCGGGGTACACCAACGTCCGGCGCTACCAGCTCGGGATGCCGGTCTGGCGGGCGCTGGGCGGGGTGTCGGAAATCGAGGACGACGGGCTCGTCTACGTCCTGTCCAACGACCGCACCGCGGTGGTGATCGACGCCCGCGACTCGACCGCCTTTGCCGCCGGCACGATCCCGGGGGCGCGGAACCTGCCGCGCGCCGGCGTGCTGGAGGGGAAGGACGTGGGGGAAGTGCGGCGGGCCAAGGACGATGGGCGGCTTCCGATGAACGACCACAACACCCGCCTGATCGTCATCGCGGCCACCCCGGCGGACGCGCGCTACGTGGCGGAGGCCCTGGCGCGAGAGGCGTTCGACAACGTGGCGTACTACCGGGGATCCATGGCGGAGGCGCTCGCCGCCATCGGGCGGTAGCGCCCGGGGGTCGGCGCCTGCCGGGCCCCCGGCGCCTGATCACGGCAGGGTGGAGGTGCGTGTGAACCGACGTGCATGGAACCGGCGCCTGCTGCCGCTGTGCGGGGCCCTGGCCCTCGGCGTTGGATGGCCAGCGGCCGTCTGGGCCCAGGCGTCGCCGGCGGCCCCGCCGGCGCAGGTCCTGATCCTGGGCGTGTTTCACTTTGCCAACCCGAACGCCGACTACGCCAAGTTCCAGGGCGTGGACGTCCTGACTCCCGCCCGCCAGCAGGAGATACAGGCGGTCGTCGAGCAGCTCGCCCGGTTCCACCCCACCAAGATTGCCGTCGAGCGGATTCCGGCGGAATCGGACTCCATCAACGCCGACTATCGCCGGTACCTCGCCGGCAGCCTGGCCCTCAGCCGCAACGAGATGCACCAGATCGGGTTCCGGCTGGCGGCGCAACTGCACCTGCCCCGCCTCTACCCGGTGGACTTCCATGAGAGCATGGACATCGACTCGGTGATGGCGTACGCCCAGCTCCATGACACCGCCTACGCCGGCCGGTTCCAGCGGACGGTTGCCGGCGTGGTCCAGGAGCTGGACCGGATGCAGCGCGAGGAGACCATCGGCGCCAACCTCCGGTTCCTCAACGCGCCGGAGACCCTCCTGCGCACCCAGCAGCCCTACGTGGACATGGCCACGGTGGGCGCCGACGACGGGTACGTCGGCGCCAGGGTTGTCGGGCAATGGTACGAGCGCAACCTGCGGATCTTTGCCAATGTCGCCGCGATCGCGCAGCCGGGCGACCGGATCCTGCTCATCATCGGCCAGGGACACGCCCCGATCCTCCAGGAGCTCGTGCGCTCCGCCGCCGGCCTGCAGCTGGTGGAGGCCCTGCCCTACCTGCCCTAGGCCGCCCGCCCGGCGCTACTTCAGCGTGGCCACGTGCGCGACGAACTGGTCGAGCGCGATGTCCGTCCCCTGCTGCCAGCCCGACTCCTTGTTCTTCTCGCAATCGCCGGCATCGCGGTGCAGCGCGGTGAAGACGTAGCGGGTGCCAGTGCCCTCCGGCTTCATGGTGACGATCGCGGTGATCGGGATGTCGTCGAAGATGGCCGGCCGGTACCCTGGGAACAGCATCGAGGTCCACACCAGCCGCTCCCGCGGCACCACGTCAAGGAAGCAGCCGAGGTTGGGAAACTCCTGGCCCTCCGCGTTGGCAATATCGATGCGGAAGATGCCGCCCGGCCGCACGTCCATTTCCGCGCGCGCCACCCGGCCCCACGCCCGGGGCATGTACCACTCCTTGAGGTGCTCCGGCCGGGTCAACGCCTCCCAGACGAGCCGCACGGGGGCGTCGATGAATCGTTCGAAGACGAGGTCCAGCTGCGGGTTGATCGTGGCCTGGGTGCTCATGACGGCGACTCCTTCTCCTTGAGTGTCCTGACGTAGTGGTCGAACCGGTCGAGGCGGGCCTCCCACAACCGGCGGCGCTCGGCCAGCCAATCGTCCGCCACCTGGAACCGTTCGGGGGCGATCTCGTAGGTCCGCACCCGCCCCCGCTTGCGGGATCGGACCAGCCGGCTCCGCTCGAGCACCGACAGGTGCTGCACGAAGGACGGGAGCCGCATGGCGAACGGGGCCGCCAGCTCGCTCACGGTGGCGGGCCCGGCGGAGAGCCGCTCCAGCACCCTTCGCCGGGTCGGGTTGGACAGAGCGTGGAAGACGCGGCTGGCGACGGCGGACGAACCCATGGCACCCCCGATCGGCCGGGTGGCTGGCCCGACCTGCCGCGAAGATAGCGCTCGACAATACTAAGGTCAATACCTAACTATTTTCGCCGGGGACCCGCCGATGGGACCGGCCGCCCTTGCGGGCGGCGCCGAGCAGTATCGGGCGTGGATGCGGAAGGCCGGGATCATGGACCGGCTCGTGCTGGAGACCCACGCCGGCATGGTCGTCGCCGGATCCTGAGGGAGGCTCGCGTCGGCGCGGCAGGCCGGGGAACGCGAGGCGCCCGCGGGGCGTGACAGCGCCCGCCCCGGGCGATAGGTTGGGTCGGGTCCCCAGCAGGGATCCCCCCATGCGCCGTGCCGCCCGCTTCTCCCTCCTCGTTGCCGCGCTGGTCCCCGCCGGCGCCACGACCCTCGCGGCCCAGTTCGACCGTCCCGCCCAGGGCTACTGGCAGTGCGACACCCGGAGCGACCCGCAGACCATCTACGCCACCCCGTTCTTCGACTGGACCGGGCTGGCCGACGAGGTGCAGAACGCCTTCCAGCAGATGCTGCTGTCCAGGTACGGCTACAAGGGACGGGCCAGCTGCTCGATGGCGAGCCCCAATGGGCAAACGGTGTCCGCGCTGCAGGCGGACCTGCAGCGGCAGTACGCGCAGCTGCGTGCCCAGGGGAAGAAGATCGTCGAGACCGGCTGGACCATGGCCTCACCCGGGATCACCCTGGCCTACGGCTGCTTCGGGATGGCGCGGGTGCGGCGGGCGGGCGTGCCCGACAGCGCCTACCTCCTCACCAGCCGGGTGTTCCGTCTTGCCCCGGGCGACCACGGCACCGAACTCGGCAACGCCTGGGTCGAGCACCTCAAGGACATCCACCCCGGCTGGTACTTCCAGAGCGCCGGCTGCATTCTGCTGCCCGCGGATCCCGCCTCGCACCAGGCGATCTACGCGTCCCAGGCGGACATGTACGCGAACCTGAAGCCGAAGGTGACCCAGCTCGACTGGCAGTTCGTGCCGGGCGCGGCCGCCGCCACGGCCGCCCAGGACGCGGCGCCGGCCTACTACTGCGAGCTCGTGGGCAGCACGCCCAAGACGGTCTTCATCACCCCGGTGCGCGCCGCCGACCCCGCCTGGGAGCGGATGACCTACCAGTACGCCTGGCAGCAGTACGTCCGCGCCAACCTCGACAAGGACGCCTATACCGGCGGGTGCGAGGCGGGGACGATGCGGCAGGAGACGGTGGCGCGGAACGGACGGCGGGAGAACTACGCCAGCCAGGGCTACACGGTGCGGGACGTGGACTGGAGCTACCAGCCCGGCACGGCGGCCCCGGCAACGACACCCAGGCCGGCCGCCACGCCCCCGGCCTCGCCGCCACCGCCGGCCGCCCAGCCCCAGGCGCAGGGCTATCCCACCAAGGACTTCATGGGGCGGCCGTTCCCGTCGCAGACCTTCTACTGCCAGTACCTCGGCCTGGCGCACGACGCGTCCGGCAAGTATCCGCTCTACCAGAACGCGATGTTCACCATCGCCGCCGCCCAGGGGGCGGTGCAGAACGGCTGGAAGGCCTTCATCGAGACGACGTATCATCCCTCCAGCCCGGGCAACCCCATGTGCGTGATGGTGCCCGACGACCCGGTCCAGCGGGAGGGCGTGCTGAACTCGTTCAACCTGCTGACCCAGCCCGCCACACAAGTCGTGGTGAAGACCTCGTGGAAACCGTGAACCAGGGGAGTCCCCGCATGATCGAGCCTCGCATCGTTCCCCTGCCGCGACGGCAGTTTCTCGGACAGGTCCTGACCGGCGTGATCGCCGGCGCGGCCGTGGCCGGCCTCGAGGGGGTCCTGCCCCGGGGGCTCGGGGCGCAGTCCCCGCTCACCCCCGACGAGGCGCTGCGCCAACTCATGGCGGGGAACGACCGGTTTGCCCGGGATCAGCTGACCTCCCTCGAGCAGGACCTCCGCATCCTCAAGGAGGACACCGTCGAGAAGCAGGAGCCCTTTGCCGCGGTCCTGGCCTGCGCCGACTCCCGCGTGCCGGTCGAGCTGGTCTTCGACCAGACCATCGGCCACCTCTTCGTCACGCGCGTGGCCGGCAACATCGTCACCCCGGAGATCATCGCGAGCCTCGAGTACGCCGTCGCCGTCCTGGGCATCAAGGTGCTCCTCGTCCTCGGCCACACGAACTGCGGCGCCGTCAAGGCGACGGCCAAGGCCGACGCCGTGCCGGGCCAGATCAGCGCGCTCTACCAGCACCTGCAGCCCGCGGTGGCCGCGTCGGGCGGCGACCTCGGGAAGGCGATCGCCGTCAACGCCGCGATGCAGGCCAACCTGCTGCGCACCTCCTCCACGGTCGTGCGCGAGGCGCTGCGGACCGCGAAGATCCGGGTCGAGTCCGGCGTCTACGACCTGGCGAGCGGCCGGGTGACCCTCACCGCGTGAGGTGCGCATGCGCCTGAACGTCTGCGGCATCCTGTCGCTGGCCGCCGCTGCGGCCCTGGCCGCGCCCGCGGCCGTCGCCGCCCAGGGGACCCGCACGAAGGTTTCCTACACCGTCGAGTTCCGCACGAGCGGGGCCCTGCTCGATGCCAACTGCGCCTCCACGGGCACCGATGTCCTGACCGGGACGCTGGTGGGGTTCGAACCGGCGCTCGGGGACGAGGACAACGAGTATGTGGGGACGCTGACGCGCACCACGCGGATCACCACCTGCGGCACGCGGCGGAACGCCGCCGGCGAGGACGCCGTCTGCAGCATCAGTTACGTCGGCAGCGGATTTGCCGACGTCATCTTCACCCTCTCGGAGGGCCAGCGCGGCGGGTACCTCCAGTACCTCACCGACCGTGCCACGTGGGCGGCGCTGCTCCCGCCGCGGCCGGCCGGGCCGAGCCACAGCGTGGTCACCGGCACCTGCGATCCGGCCGAGCTGGCCCAGCTCCAGGCCGAATACGACGGCGGCGAGACGGCCGGCAGCCCCAACGGGCAGCCGCTCGAGGTGCCGGGGTTCCCGCCGCTCACCTCGCGCCCCACCTTCCCGATCGCATACCCGCCCACGCCGCCCACCAGCATCTGGACGCTGACCCTGCTCGACCGGCGGCCGTAACCGCGCCTGGGAGGGGGCGATGCTCCCGCCACCGGCCCCTTGCGTGGCGGGCCGGCCCGGCGAACTTTCCGGCCGTCCCACCGGGACAGTCGGCTCGCGGTTCCCCCCTACCTGCGGAGCGTTCATGAAGACCGGTACGGCACGACCAATCCTTGCCTCACTCCTGGCACTTTCTCTCTTTTCCGCCTGCAACAAGGCGGAGCAGGCCGGCGGTGAGGCGAGCGCCCGCCAGGCCAGGGACGCCGCGATCGAGGCGTACATGTTCGCCTACCCGCTCGTCACGATGGAGTTCACGCGGCGCGTGAGCACCAACGTGCCGGCGCCGGGCGCCTCCCAGGCGCCGATGGGCCAGTTCGCCAAGCTCCGCTCTTACCCCGCCGTGGACAACCACGCGGTCACCGCCCCGAACGCCGACACCTACTACACGATCGTCTGGCTCGATGTGTCCAAGGAGCCGTGGATCATCTCTGTGCCCGACATGAACGGGCGATTCTTCCTCCTGCCGCTGCTGGACGGGTGGACCACCGTCTTTGCCGACCCGGGCACCCGGACCACCGGCACCGGCGCGCAGACGTTCGCCATCACGGGGCCGGGCTGGACCGGCACCCTCCCCGCGGGGGTGACGGAGTACAAGTCCGCCACCGGCCTCGTCTGGGTGCTCGGCCGGATCTACTGCACCGGCACCGACGCGGACTCGAAGATCGTGCACGCGCTCCAGGACCAGATGTCCGCCGTGCCGCTCTCGGCGTATGGAACCGCCTACACCCCACCGCCCGCCACGGTCGATTCGACGATCGACATGAAGACCGCGCCGCGCGAGCAGGTGAACAGCATGGACGGCCTGGCGTACTTCGCGCTCTTCGCGGAGCTGATGAAGACCAACCCCCCGGTGGCGGCCGATTCCGCCATGGTGGCCACGCTGGCCACCCTGGGGATCGTCCCCGGCCAATCGTTCGACCCCTCGGCCCTCGATTCCGTCACCCGGCAGGCCATCCAGGAGGCGGTGAAGCCGGCCCAGGACAAGATCATGTCGTATATGAAGGAGTCGATCGTCACCGGCGACTCGAAGCTCGTCAACGGGTGGTTCTTCACCACGAAGACCGGCATCTACGGCACCAACTACCGGATGCGCGCCCTGATCACCGCGATCGGCCTCGGCGCCAACCGCCCCGAGGATGCGATCTACCCGACGGCGGAGGGCCCGGGCGACATCGAGAAGTACAGCGGCGAGCACCAGTACGTGCTCCACTTCGCCAAGGGCGAGATGCCGCCGGCCAAGGGCTTCTGGTCGATCACGATGTACGACAGCTCCTACTTCTTCGTCCCGAACCCGATCAACCGGTACACCGTCAGCTCGCGCAGCACGTTCGTGCCGAACGCTGACGGGTCGGTGGACGTGTACGTCCAGCACGAGTCGCCGGGGAAGGCCAAGGAGCCCAACTGGCTGCCGGCGCCGGAAGGCAAGTTCATCCTGATGATGCGGCTCTACTGGCCGGATACCGCCCCGCCGTCGATCCTCGACGGGAGCTGGAAGCCGCCGGAAGGGAAGAAGGTGCAGTAGGCGCCGCGCCGGGAGCGGCCTCGTGCCGTGCGCCCCGCGAGGGGCGCGCGGTCACGAGGTCCGCCGGACGGGTCCCGATAGTCCGCCGCCGGATTCCCGGCCGGTCCACGAATTTGTTTTCCTCACCCGGATTGGAGAGCATCACATGCCGATCCGCTGCGAGCACGTCGTCGCCTCGCGGAACAACGCCCTGGCGGCGTAGGGCACGTCATGCGCCCCCTTCGCTATTCGATCAACGTCACCCTCGACGGGTGCTGCGACCACCGGGCCGTCGTTCCGGACGAGGAGCTGCACCGGCACGCGGCCGCGCAGATCGCGGAGGCCGGCGGGTTGCTCTTCGGCCGGGTGACCTACCAGATGATGGAGGCGGCCTGGCGCGGGCCGGCGGAGCCGGGATCCCGCCCGGCGTGGATGGAGCCGTTCGCCCGGACGATCGACGGCGCCCGGAAGTACGTCGTGTCCAGCACCCTGGACCGCGTGGACTGGAACGCGGAGCTCGTGCGCGGGGACCTCGCGGCGGCCGTCCGCCGCCTCAAGGCGATGCCGGGTGCGGCGCTGATGACGGGAGGCGTGACGCTCCCGCGAGCGCTCGCGGCTCTGGGGTTGATCGACGAGTACGTCATCGTGGTGCATCCCCGGCTCGCCGGCCACGGTCCGGCGCTGTTCGCAGGGCTGGCGACGCCGCTGGACCTGCGGCTCGTGGACCGGAGCGAGTTCGCCTCGGGCGCGCAGGTGCTGCGGTACGCCCCGCGCGGGTAGCCGTCCGGGCCCAGTCGAGTGCGGCAGGCACGCCGTCCCGGGGCCCCGCGCGCTATCTTGCGCGTCATGCGCGCGCACCGATGGGTTGCCCTGGGCTGCGCGGCGGTCCTGGTCGCCTGCCAGTCCACGGAGCCGGGCGCGCCGTCGATCGTCGGCAGCTGGAACCTCGCCAGCTTCAGTGATTCGGGCACCGTCGGGGTCACGACCGGGACCATGACCTTCGCCGCCGGCGGCGCGTGGTCCGTCGTGGGGACCGTCACCTACCCCGGCGAGCCGCTCGATTCCCTCGTGGCCAGCGGCACCTGGTCGCAGCAGGGGACGGTCCTCACCCTCGCACCGGCTGGGAGTGCGGCCGGGACGTGGGACATGGCGTTCGCCGGCGCCGAGCTGGTCCTGACGGCCCGGCCGCCGCTCTTCACGGTCATCGCCCTGACCCGGCCATAGCCCCGGTCGCGCGCCGACCCGGCGCGGGAGGAACCACGATGAACATCCTGCTCTGGAGCCTGCAGGTGCTGGGCGCGCTCGTGTACGGCGCGTCGGGCGTCATGAAGGTGTTCATGTTCGACAAGGTGAGCGCGGACGTGCCGGCCTTCGGCGCGCTGCCCAAGCCGGTGTGGATGGCCCTCGGCGTCCTCGAACTCTTCTGCACCGTCGGCCTCATCCTCCCCGCCGCCCTCCGGTGGCACCCGCGGCTCACGGCCCTGGCCGCCCTGGCCCTGGCGCTCGAGAGCCTCCTCTTCATTTGGGTGCACCTGCAGTTCCGGGAGCGCGCACCCCTCCTCATGAGCGCCGGCCTCGGCCTGCTGATGGCGTTCCTCGCCTACGGGCGGATGGTCCTGCTGCCCCTCGGCTGAGGGGCGCGACACCCGTGCCCGCCCCGCCGGCTCCCGACCTCTCGCGGTTCGAGTCCGTCGTCGCCAGCCTCCACCACGGCGACTTCACCGCCCTCGACCCCCTCTTCGCGGAGCCCCCCACCGCCGCGTCGAGCCGCCTCGCCGGCTGGCTCGCCGAGGATCGGTTCGCCGGCGATCCCGTCGCCGTGAACGAGGCGCTCGCCTGCGCCTGCTTCAATGGCCGGAGTGCCTGGGTCACCCACCTCCTCGCCCTGGGCGCCCGCCTCGGCCAGAGCGACCAGACCGGGCTCAACGGGCTCCACTGGGCGGCCAATCGGGGCCAGCTCGAGGTGGTGCAACTGCTCCTGCGACACGCCCCGGATCTCGAGGCGCGCAACGCCTACGGTGGCACCGTGCTGGGTGCCACCGTCTGGGCCGCCGTCCACGAACCCCGGCCGGCGCATCGCGAGATCATCGCGGCGCTCCTCGCCGCGGGCGCGGACGTCCGCGAGGCAGGCTACCCCTCCGGGCTCCCCGACGTGGACCGGCTGCTGCTCGAGCACGGAGCGGCGCCGTGACCGTGCCGCCGGCACGCCCTTGCGGGCGGGGCCGGCGGGCCGCACTCTAGGGCGTCTCGCGCACGCAGGAGGGCGCCGTGGCACGAGTGACCGGCATCGGGGGGGTGTTCTTCAAGAGCCGGGGCGACCACGCCGCCCTGGCGGCGTGGTACCAGCGGCACCTGGGCATGCCGCTCTCGGAGTGGGGTGGCGCGATCCTCCGGTGGCCGGAGGACACGGCAGAGGATCAAGGCCTGACCGTGTGGCACGTGGCGGAGGCGGGCACCAAGTGGTTCGCGCCGAGCGAGTCGTCGTTCATGATCAACTACCGGGTGGACGACATGGACGGGCTGCTCGCCAGCCTCCGGGCCGCCGGCGTCCCCGTGCTCCAGGGCCCGGAGTCCCACGAGAACGGGAAGTTCGCGTGGATCGTCGACCCGGACGGCAACAAGGTGGAGTTGTGGGAACCGAAGCTCTGGGACGAGAAGAACAAGGGCGCGTGACGGTCGAGGCGGAACGGGCCGAGGCGGCGGCGCTCGCCTCGCTGATGGAGGCGCCCCCGGCCGGGGTCCGACGGGCGCTCGGCATCAGACTCTACCGGGACTTCGATGTCGTCGGGGCCTTCGTCGCCTCGGTGGACGCCCTGTCACTCAACCGCGTAGTGGGTTTGGGTGTCGGTGTCTCCGCCACTGAGGCGGCGCTCGACGCCGCCCTCGACGCGGCGAGGACGGCGGGCGTCAAGCGACTGATGGTGCAGGTGCCTCCCGGCGCCTCGCCGCCAGCGCTCCGGCAGTGGCTCGAGGCCCGCGGGGCAGCGCTCCACAATCGCTGGGTCCGGCTCTGGCGATCCACGGCAACGCCGCTCGCACCGACGCCCACCACTCCCCTGCGGGTCGAGCGGGTCGGTCCCGACCACGCCGACGAGTTTGCCCTGGTGGCTCGCGTGGGGTTCGGGATGCCGGCTTCGCTGGACCCCTGGCTCGCCGCCAGCGTGGGCCACCCGGGCTGGGAGCACTTCGCCGCGTGGGACGGCGCGCAGTTGGTGGCGACCGGAGCCATGTTCCTCGCCGGCGACGTGGCCTGGTTCGGCCTCGCCGCCACGCTCGACTCCCACCGCGGCCGCGGCGCGCAGAGTGCGCTCGTCACGCGGCGCTTCCTGGCGGCCCGGGAGTCGGGGGCGCGATGGGTCGTCTCCGAAACCGCGGAGCAGCGCCCCGACCACCCGGCGCCGTCGTACCGCAACCTGCTCCGCCTGGGCTTTGCCGAGGCCTACCTCCGGGAGAACCTGGTCGTCACCCTCCAGGGGTGACGCCGCACCGTCGCCCCCTGGCGGCGTCCCCTTGCGAGCCCGGCACGCCCGCTCCACTCTACGGGCCGCCGGGCCGTTCCCAAGAAGGCCCCTTGCCGGTGAAAGGATTGCGATGGCATCCGCGAGGCCCCGAAAGCAGGCCGCCAAGAAGGTCCTCCTCTCCGGCGGCAATCCCCAGATCGCCAAGGCTGACGGTGCGGCCCCTGTGCGGGCGTACATCGCGGCGATGCCGGGATGGAAGCGCGCCATCGGCCGCCGCCTCGACGCGCTGATCACCCGCACCGTGCCCCGGGTGCGAAAGGCGGTGCGGTGGAATTCCCCCTTCTACGGCGTGGAGGGACGGGGGTGGTTCCTGGCATTCCACGTCTTCACGCGCTACGTGAAGGTGAGCTTCTTCCGGGGCACGGCACTCACCCCCGTCCCCCCGGGCGGCACCGGCAAGGACGCGCGCTGGATCGACATCCACGAGGATGACTTCGACGCGGCGCAATTGGCGCGCTGGATCCGCCAGGCCGCCCGCCTCCCTGGCTGGGGAGCCGGTCCGACACTTTCCCGGGTGCCGCGCTCGTAGGGTTTCACACCCTTCGGCCGCGCCCGGCCGACCCCCACCTCCCACGGAGCATCCATGCCCACCCGGCAGCAGCCGTCCGCCCGGTTCCCGTTCCTCGTTGCCGCCGCCGTGGTGGCCGCCTCCGCCACCTCCCTCGCCGCGCAGGCGGCGGAGCCGACCGGCGCGGCCATTGACGCGCAGGTCTGGACGGCCATCTCCACGACGGTGGTCGAGCACGACATCAAGGGGATGGCGGCCGCCTACCACCCCGACGCGGTCGTGGTGACGCCCAAGACCACGACTCCGGTCGCGAAGGCGCTGGCGGGGTGGGGTCAGGGCATGGAGGCGATGAAGAAGAACGGGAGCCGCGCGTCGGTGGCCTTCCGCTTCGCGCAGCGGCTCGACGGAGCCGAGACGGCGTTTGAGTCGGGCATGTTCAACTATGCCGTGACCGACAGCGCCGGCGCGACGACGCGCTACATCATCCCCTTCGAGGCGCTGCTGGTGCGCTCGGACGGCCGGTGGCGGATCCTCATGGAGCGCCAGATGCCGGCGAGCGACGAGGCGGCCTGGACCGCCATGGCCCCCTAGGCGGACCGGAATGAGTCCACGCCACGAGGCCGCCGCGGGCGACGCCGCCCGCCGCATCGACCAGCGCATCCGGGAACTCGACGACTGGCGCGGCGAGGCGCTGGCCCGCGTCCGCGTGCTGATCCGGGAGGCCGATCCCGGCGTCGTCGAGGAGTGGAAGTGGAACGTGCCGGTCTGGTCGCACGGCGGCATCATCTGCACCGGCGAGACGTACACGCGCGCCGTGAAGCTCACGTTCGCCAAGGGGGCGTCGCTCAAGGATCCCGCGCACCTCTTCAACGCCAGCCTCGAGGGGAAGACGCGCCGCGCCATCGACATCCGCGAGGGCGAGACCCTCAACGCCCGGGCGTTCAAGGCCCTCTTCCGCGCCGCCGTCAAGCTGAACGCCTAGAGAGGACCACTGATGCGCCCCTGGCACCGCGCCACCCTCCTCGCGACCCTCCTCGCCGCACCCGCCCTGGCCCAGAATGGGCCACCGGTCCCCCGCGCCATCGCGCTCCCCGACACCCTCGGCGCCAACTTCCCCGTCACCGATTCCCTGACCGGCACCAGCGGACCGACCGACTATGACTTCCTCCTCGGCACCTGGCGCTTCACCTTCCAGCCGCGGAGCCGCGACGGGTCGTTCCAGCCGACGTTCACGGGACACTGGGTGTTCACCCGGAAGGAGACGGGCGGCCAGGGGGTGCTGATCGAGGACCACTGGCGCCCGGACGACCCCTCCTCCACCTGGGACGCCGGCACCTGGACCTATCGCGCCTACAACCCGGAGCGCCGGCAGTGGGAAATGGAGGGAATCAACACCAACCGCGGCGCCTGGCAACCGGGCCTGATGTGGAGCGCCGGCGCAGACCGGGTGCTGATCGAGTGGTACGGGACGATGCTCGTCCGGTTCCGGTACTTCGCCATCACCCCGGACCACTTCCTGTGGCGGGCCGACGCCACCTTCGACCGCGGGAAGACCTGGATCCTCGACTACTGGACGATGGAGGCGCACCGCATCTCGCGATGAGAAACCTGCTCGGCTGGACCTGTGCGACCGTGGCCGGCGCCGTCGGCTGGTGGGTCGGAGCCAAGGTGGGGCTCATGACGGCGGTCGTCGGGAGCGCGGTGGCCACCGGCGTCGGCCTCTATCTCGGGTGGCGCCTCGCCGACCGGATGCTGGGCTAGGGTGACCGCCCCGTGAGCGGGCGCCTACGCCTCGTGCTGCTCTTGCTGGCCGCCCTCCCCGCCGGTGCGGAGGCGCAGTCGCCGCGGGACCTCCTCGCGCGGATGACCATCGAGGAGAAGTTCTGGCAGCTCTTCATGGTCCCCGGCGCCCCCACCGACTCCGCCCACGACTACCGCCAGGGCATCTTCGGCCTGCAGGTTCCCGCCGCGGCCACCCCGCGCCAGGACGCCGCGCGCATTGACTCCGTCCAGCGCTTCTTCATCGAACACACGCGGCTCGGCATCCCCATCATCCCGTTCGAGGAGGCGGTCCACGGCCTGACACGCCCCGGGGCCACCGTCTTCCCCGCCGCGATCGCCCTCGCCGCCACCTGGGACACCGCGCTGATGGGCCGGACCGCCACCGCCATCGCCCGCGAGGCGCGATCCCGCGGGATCCGGCAGGTCCTCTCGCCCGTGGTCAACCTGGCCACCGACGTGCGCTGGGGCCGCACCGAGGAGACCTACGGGGAGGACCCGCTCCTCGCCTCCGCGATGGCCACCGCCTACGTGGCGCCGTTCACGCGGCTCGGCGTCGTCACCACGCCGAAGCACTTCGTGGCCAACGTGGGCGACGGGGGACGCGACAGCTATCCCATCTCGCTCGATGCCCGCACCCTCGCCGAGGTGTACTTCCCGCCCTTCCGCGCGGCGATCGCCGCCGGCGCGGGCGCGGTGATGACCGCCTACAACTCCGTCGGCGGGCTTCCGGCTACGCAGAACCCGCAGCTCCTTACCGAGACGCTCCGGAGGGCGTGGGGCTTCCAGGGGTTCGTCATCACCGATGCCGCCGCCACCGGCGGCGCCACCGTCCTCCACCACACCGCCGCCACCACGGAGGAGGCGGCCCGGCAGGCGTACGAGGCGGGGGTGGACGTCGTCTTCCAGAGCGCGTGGCCGCAGCATGCGCCCTACCTCGACGCGGTGCGCGCGCTGGTGCCGGCCGCCGTGACCGATTCCGCCGTGGCCCGAGTGCTCCGCGCAAAGGCGGCGCTCGGCCTCTTTGCCGCGCCGTACGCCGACCCCGACAGCGCCGCCTATTGGAACGGCCACGCGACCCACCGCGCCCTGGCCCGCGAGGCCGCCGCCGCCGCAATGGTGCTCCTCAAGAACGACGGCGCGCTGCCGCTCGACACGTCGGTCGCCTCGCTCGCGCTAATCGGCGAGGACGCGGCCGACGCGCGGCTCGGCGGGTACACCGCCCCCGGCGCCGCCCCCGTCTCGATCCTGGCCGGGCTCACCGCGCGCCTCGGCCGCCGGGTGCGCTACGCCCCGGGACCCGGCCGCTCCGCGGCGGAATACTCCCCCGTGCCCGCGGGGCGCGTGGCGCTCACCGCCGAGTACTTCGCCACGCCGGACCTCGCGGGGGCTCCCGTGGCCGTGCGGCGCGACTCCGTCCTGGATGTCCGCTGGAGCTTTGCCCCGCCCGCCCCCGGGCTCGGCACCGACTGGTATTCCGTGCGGTGGACCGGCACGCTCACGGCGGGCTCCGCGCCGGTCACGCGGCTCGGCATCGACGGCACCGACGGCTGGCGGCTCTGGCTCGATGGCCGGCTGCTGCTCGATCGCTGGGAAAAGCGCTCGGCAGGAGCGGCACTCGCCGCGGTGCACCTCGCCCCGCGGAGCATGCATGCGCTGAAGGTCGAGTTCCGGGAAACCACCGGCAACGCGCAGCTCCGGCTGGTGTGGGACACCGGCGGCGCGCGCGCGGCGCGGGCGCGGGTCGACAGCGCCGTCGCCCTGGCCCGGCGGAGTGCCGTTGCCGTCGTCGTGGCCGGCATCGAGGAGGGGGAATTCCGCGACCGAGCGCGGCTGGGCCTGCCGGGCTCCCAAGAAGAACTCATCCGCCGGGTGGCCGCCACCGGCACGCCGACCGTCGTGGTCCTCATCGGCGGCAGCGCCATCACCATGCCCTGGCTCGACGCCGCCGATGCCGTGCTCATGGCGTGGTACCCGGGCGAGGAGGGCGGGCACGCCGTGGCCGACGTGCTGTTCGGCGACGCCAACCCGTCGGGCCGGCTGCCGGTCACCTTCCCGCTCGCAGAGGGGCAGCTCCCCCTGATCTACAATCACCGCCCCCCCGGCCGCGGCGACGACTACACCGACCTCTCCGGCCGCCCCCTCTTCCCGTTCGGGTACGGGCTCTCCTATACCCGCTTTGTCTACGACAGCCTGCTGATCGCCCCGGCCACCGTCGCCCCAGGAGGCGCGGCTGAGGTCCGGCTGCGCGTGCGCAACGCGGGGACCCGGGCGGGACACGAGGTGGTGCAGCTCTACCTGCATGACGACGTGGCCTCCACGGCGCGGCCGGTGCTGCAGCTCGCCGGGTTCGCGCGGGTGTGGCTCGCCCCGGGGGAAGTGCGCGAGGTGCGCCTGCCGCTCGGCCCCGAGGCGCTGGCGGTGCTGGACGCGCAATTGCAGCCGGTGGTGGAGCCGGGGACATTCACCCTCTACGTGGGGGCGTCGTCGCGCGACATCCGCCTCCGCGGGACGCTGGAGGTGCGGTGATGCGGCGGCGGTGCTTCCTGGCGGCGGGAGCCGCGCTGGCCATGGCGCCGAGGTTCCGCGGGCTCTTCCCTGCTCGCGCCCGGCCGGTGCCGACGCCTCAGCAACTCAAGTGGCAGCGGGACGAGCTGGCGCTCTTCCTCCACTTCGGGATCAACACCTTTACCGACCGGGAATGGGGCGACGGCACGGAGAACCCGGCCCTCTTCCAGCCGACGGCGCTCGATGCGCGGCAGTGGGCGGCGGCGGCCCGGGCCGCCGGCGCCCGCGGGATGGTGCTCACCGCCAAGCACCATGATGGTTTCTGCCTCTGGCCCACCGCCACCACCGCGCACTCGGTGGCGTCGAGCCCCTGGCGCGGGGGCCAGGGCGACGTGGTGCGCGAGTTCACCGACGCCTGCCGCGCCGAGGGGCTCTGGGCGGGGCTGTACCTGTCGCCGTGGGACCGGAACGCACCGAGCTATGGCGACTCGCCGCGGTACAACGACTTCTACTGTGCGCAGCTGGCCGAGTTGTTGACCCGCTACGGGCCGCTGCACGAGGTCTGGTTTGACGGCGCCGTCGAGGTGGGGCCGGGCGGGAGGCGGCAGGAATACGACTGGGCGAGGATCTGGGGGCTGGTGCGCGCGCTCCAGCCCGAGGCGGTCATCTTTTCCGATGCCGGCCCCGACGTGCGGTGGATCGGCAACGAGCGCGGCGTGGCGGGCGACCCGAACTGGAGCACGGTCAACCCCGAGACGGTTCCCTACCCCGGCGCCAGCGGCGACGACGTGATCGCGATGCTGCAGCACGGCGACCCGGCCGGCAGCGTGTGGAGGCCCGGCGAGGCCGACGTGTCGATCCGGCCCGGGTGGTTCTGGCACCCGGCGGAGGACGCGCGGGTGCGCACGGTGGACGACCTCGTGGAGCTCTACTTCAGTTCGGTGGGCCGGAACTCGAAGCTCCTGCTCAACGTGCCACCCACCCGCGACGGGGTGATCCACCCGACCGACGCGGCCCGCCTCCAGGCGATGCGTCAGCGGCTGGAGAGCCTGTTCGCCACCGACCTCGCCCCGGATGCCGAGCGAGGGCGGCCCGTCACCGTGTCCCTTGCGGACTTGCGGGAGGACATTGCGCAGGGGCAATCGGTGGCCGCCTACCGGCTCGAGGGCGGGGTGGACGGGGCGTGGCGGGTCCTCTCGCGCGGCACCACCATCGGGCACCGGAAGCTCGACCGCTTCCCGCCGGTCACGATCACCGAGGTCCGGCTCACCATCGACGATGCGGTGGGGCCGGTGGACACCCTGCCGGTACGACTCTTTCACGCCTGAGTTCGGCCGCTGGCGTGGCTCACCAGCCAGGCGCATTTTCCTTGCACCTCATCCATTCTCCTGGGACACCCCAATGCCCCTCCCCCGCCGTGTGCCGCTCCCCGTGCTCGTCTCCCTCCTGGTCGGGGCTCCGCTGCCGGTCGCGGCCCAGGCGGCCGGCGACGAACGCGCCGCCGTGCTCGCCGTGGTGGACTCGTCCCTCGCCGCGGTGAGCCGGTCCGACTTCGTGGCCTTCACCGACTTGATGCTCGATTCGGCGGTCACCTTCTCGGCGGGGCAGCGGAACGGCGAGTTTCGCCTGCGCTTCATGTCCCGCGCCGAGCAGCGGGCCATGACGACAACGGCACAGCTCACGGAACGGGGCTTCCACCCGGAGGTCCATGTCTCGGGACCGCTGGCCGTGGCCTGGGTGCCCTACGACTTCTACGCCGACGGGAAGTGGTCGCACTGCGGGGTGGACGCCTTCACGCTGTTCAAGGTCGATGGGCGCTGGCGGATCGCCGTGGTGGCGTGGAGCGTGGAGCAGCCGCCGGCCTGTCAGCCCCATCCGGCGGGACCGCCGGCCGGGGCCACGGGGCCCTGAGGGCGTGGCCCTCTTCATCGAGTGGCCCTGGCTGGCCCTGGTCCCGGCCGCGGCCTTCTGGGCGCTCCATCGCGCATCGCGCCGGCGACCGGCCGCGGTGGCCGCCGGGCTCTGGCTCCTCTACGCGCTCTACGAACAGGGCATGCGCAGCCGCCTCCTCTGTTCCGGGGAGTGCAACATCCGGGTGGACCTCCTGCTGATCTACCCGCTCCTGCTCGCGGTCTCGATCCTCGGCCTCGTCGCGGCGCTCCGTGCCCTGCGGCGGCGCGGGACCGACTGACCCCGTGAGCTCTCGCAAGGCCGCCGTCCTCGCCCTCCTCGGCATCTCCTCGGGGCTGCCGCTCTACCTCACCAACCGCACCCTCCAGGCGTGGATGCGGGTGGAGGGGGTGGACCTCACCACCATCGGCCTCTTCAGCCTGGTCGCGCTGCCCTACTCGCTCAAGTTTGCGTGGGCGCCGGTCATCGACCGGTACGTGCCGCCCTTTCTCGGGCGCCGGCGCGGCTGGCTCCTGGTCACCCAGCTGGCCATCCTGGTGGCGATTGCGGCCATGGCGCTGCAGGACCCCCGGCGCTCGCTCACGCTCCTGGCCCTCAACGCCATCCTGATCGCCTTCTGCAGCGCCTCGCAGGACGTGGTCGTGGACGCCTACCGCACCGACGTGCTCACCGAGGCCGAGCGGGGCCCCGGCGCCGCCACCTGGGTCATGGGCTACCGGGTCGGACTCCTCGCCGCCGGCGCCCTCGCCTTCCTCCTCGCCGACCATCTCCCCTGGCCGGTGGTGTACCTCACGCTCGCCCCCCTGATGCTGGTCGGCGTCGCCGCCACCCTGGCGGGGCCGGTGCCGCCCCCGCCGGCCGAGCCGCCGCAGACGCTGCGGGACGCCGTGGTCCTGCCGTTCCGCGAGTTCTTCGGCCGCACCGGCGTCCGCCGCGGCGCGATGATGCTCCTCTTCGTGGTGCTGTTCAAGCTGCCGGACTACCTGGCCGGGAGCATCGCGACGCCGTTCCTGCTCGATACGCAATTCACCCAGACTGACATCGGGGCCATCCAGGGCGGGGTTGGCATCGCGATGACGATCGCCGGCGCCCTCGCGGGCGGCGCCGTCGTGGCACGACTCGGCCTCAACCGCTCGCTCTGGCTGATCGGGGTGCTTCAGGCGGTGAGCAACGCCGGCTACTACGCCCTGGCCGTCGCCGGGCACCACTATGGACTTATGGTGGCCGCCATCATCGTGGAGAACTTCTGTGCGGGGCTGGTCGCCACGGCGTTCGTCGCCTTCCTGATGAGCCTGTGCAATGCACAATTCTCCGCCACCCAGTACGCCCTCCTCTCGAGCCTCATGGGAGTGAGCCGCGACGTCCTCGTGGCCCCCGCCGGGGCGATCACCGAGGCCCTCGGGTGGCCCGCCTTCTTCCTCCTCACGATCGCCGCCGCGGTGCCGGGAATGCTCCTGCTTCCGGTCTTCGCACCATGGCCCCGCGCACGTTAGCTTAGGGCGGTTCCCGCAGTCCCACGCCGTCCCCCCTCCGCCAATACGGGAGTCGCATGCCGATCCGGTTCCGCCTCACCGTCATGAACTTCCTCGAGTTCTTCGTCTGGGGCGCGTGGCTCATCTCGCTGGGCGCGTACCTGGCCAACACCCTGCACTTCAGCGCCCTGCAGATCGGCAGCATCTACGGCACGCTGGCCGTGGCGTCGCTCTTCATGCCGGCGCTCCTCGGCATCGTGGCCGACCGCTGGATCAACGCCGAACGGCTGCTGGGGCTCTGCCACCTGGCCGGGGCGGGGTGCCTCCTCTGGGCCTCGACGGCGGGCGACTACCGGACCCTCTACGCCGCGATGCTCCTCAACTCGCTGGTGTTCGTGCCGACCATCGCCCTCAACAACACCGTCTCCTACATCATCCTCGAGGAGCGCGGGTTCGACATCGTGCGGGACTTCCCCCCGATCCGGGTGTGGGGCACCGTGGGCTTCATCGCCGCCATGTGGTGCGTGGACCTCCTCGGCTGGACCCAGAATCCCGCGCAGTTCTACGTGAGCGCCGCGGCCGGAGTGGCGCTCGGGCTCTACTGCTTCACCCTGCCCCCCTGCCGCCCCGCCGGGGCCGGCGCCGGGAAGAGCCTCGCCTCGGCGCTGGGGCTCGACGCGCTCGTGCTCCTCCGCCGCTCGACCATCGTCGTGTTCCTCATCTTCGCGATGTTCCTCGGCGCGGCGCTCCAGATCACCAACATGTTCGGCGCCGCCTTCCTCGACGACTTCCGGGCCGCCTACCCCGACGCCTTCGGGGTGCGGCACCCCAACATCCTGCTCTCCATCTCGCAGGTGTCCGAGACGCTGTTCATCCTGACCATCCCCTTCTTCCTGCACCGCTTCGGCATCAAGCGGGTGATGCTGCTCAGCATCTTCGCCTGGGTCCTCCGGTTCGGGCTCTTTGCCGTCGGCAACCCCGGACCGGGGCTCGTGCTCCTCGTGCTGTCGATGATCGTCTACGGGATGGCCTTCGACTTCTTCAACATCTCCGGCTCGCTCTTCATCGAGCGCGAGTCGCCCTCGTCCATCCGCGCCAGCGCCCAGGGGCTCTTCATGCTGATGACCAACGGCGTGGGCGCCTTCTTCGGCAGCCTGCTGAGCGGGATGGTGGTGGACGCCTTCACGCGGGACGGGGTGAAGGACTGGCGGAGCATCTGGCTGACCTTTGCGGCGTACGCCCTCGTCCTCGGCCTCGTCTTCCCGTTTGCCTTCCGGTACAAGCATGAGCCCGCCGCCCCCGCGGCGGTCCAGTGAGGGGCAGCGCATGAGTTTCCGTGGCACCCTGCCGCAGCTCGGAGGAGAGCTCTTCCTCACCGACGGCGGCATCGAGACCACCCTGATCTTCCTCGAGGGGCAGGAGCTGCCGCTCTTCGCGGCGTTCCACCTCCTCCAGACCAGGCCGGGCACCGAGGCGCTGCGGAAGTACTTCCGCACCTATGTCGACCTGGCCCGGCGGCTCGGCGTCGGCGTCATCCTCGAGACCCCGACCTGGCGCGCCAACCCCGACTGGGGGCCGCAACTCGGGTACACCGAGGAGGCCCTGGCGGAGGCCAACCGCCGGTCGGTGCGCCTGCTCGAAGAAGTCCGGAGCGCTCACCCGAGTTCCGCGCCTCCGGTGGTCATCAGCGGCTGCATCGGCCCCCGCGGCGACGGCTACGTGCCCGGCACCGCGATGTCGAAGGCGGAGGCGGAGGAGTACCATCGGTGGCAGGTCGGGATCTTCGCGGCCACGGCGGCGGAGCTCGTCACCGCGCTCACGATGAACTACGTGGAGGAGGCCATCGGCGTGGCGCGCGCGGCGCGCCAGGTGGGGATGCCGGCGGTGATCTCCTTTACGGTGGAGACCGACGGACGGCTCCCGACGGGGCAGGCGCTCGCCGAGGCGATCGCCGAGGTGGACGCGGCGACGGGGGCCTACCCGGCCTACTACATGATCAACTGTGCCCACCCGAGCCACTTCCAGCAGGTGCTGCCGGGCGGTGCGGCGTGGACCGATCGCATCCACGGGGTCCGGGCCAATGCGTCGCGGATGAGCCACGCCGAGCTCAACGAGGCGCCGGCTCTCGATGCCGGGGATCCCGTGACGCTCGGCCGCGAGTACGCCGACCTGCGCGCCCGCCACCTGCGGCACCTCAATGTCATGGGGGGCTGCTGCGGCACCGACGACCGCCACGTGGCGGCCATCGCCGCGGCGTGCCTTCCGACCTTCCACGGCACATGACCCAGGTGCTCGTCGTCGGCGCCACCGGCCAGCTCGGCACGGCGGTGGTGCGCAAGCTGACGGCGGCGGGCCGCCGGGTCCGCGCCCTCGTGCGGCCCGCGTCCGACCACGCGCACCTGCGGCACCCCGGCATCGAGCTGGCCCTCGGCGACCTGCGCGACCCGGACAGCCTCCACCGCGCGTGCCGGGGCGTCACGGCGGTGATCGCCACCGCCAACGCCGTCATCCCCCGCGGGCGCGCCAGTTTCGAGGCCGTCGAGGGGCAGGGATACGACAGCCTCCTCGCGGCCTGCCAGGCGAGCGGCATCCGCCGCTTCGTCTTCATGTCCGTGCCGCTCACGCGGCACGACGACCTGGTGCCGACCTTCCGGCTCAAGCGACGGATCGAGCGGCAGGTGCAGGCGTCCGGGCTGCCGTTCACCATCCTCCGCGGCTCGCTCTTCATGGACGACTGGCTGGCGTTGATCGGCAGCGCCATCCCCCTGCGCGGCGCCGAGGCGGCGACGCTGCGCCGGCCCTTCTGGTTCTCGCGCGCCTTCCTCGGCGCCGTCGGGCGGCTGGTCGAGGAGCGGGGCCTGGCGCTCGTACCGGGCTCCGGCCAGGCCCGGCACGCCTTCGTGGCCCTGGACGACGTGGCCGGCTTCCTCGTCGGCGCCATCGACCGGCCGGCGACCCGCGACGCCATCCTCGAGATCGGCGGGCCGGAGGTCCTCTCCTGGGACGAGGCCGTGCAGGTCTTCGCGAGCGTGCTGGGGCGCCCCGTGCGCGCCCTCCACGCCCCCGCCGGCGTCTTCCGGGTGCAACAGCGCCTCCTCGCCCCGTTTTCGCCGCAGGCCGCCAACCTGATGGGGATGAACTGGCTGGTGGCCACCGAGGAGACACCCTACCAGATGGGGGAGCTCGCCCGGGACTTCGCCATCAGCCTCACCAGCGTGGAGCAGTTCCTCCGCGCCAAGCTGCGGCTGCCGCCCGAGTGACGTCGGCCTGCGCGGCGACGGCCTGACGAGGAGCGACCGATGCCCCACGCCATGCCCCTGATCACGACGATTGCCGCGGCCCTTGGGCTGGCGCTGGTGCTGGGCTTCGTGGCCGTCCGGCTCCGGCTCCCAGCGCTGATCGGCTATCTCGTGGCGGGCGTCGTCATCGGACCCGCCACCCCGGGGTTCGTGGCCGACCTCGGGCTGGCCCAGCAGCTCGCCGAGATCGGCGTCATCCTCCTGATGTTCGGCGTGGGGCTCCACCTTTCCCTTGGCGACCTGCTGGCGGTCCGCCGCATCGCGCTCCCCGGGGCCGTCGCGCAGATCGCGGTGGCCACCGCCCTCGGCACTGCCGTTGCCCGGTGGTGGGGATGGAGCCTCGGCGCGGGCCTGGTCTTCGGGCTGGCGCTCTCGGTGGCGAGCACCGTCGTCCTCCTCCGGGCGCTGGAGGGGCGCGGCGCCCTCGATACCATCAACGGCCGGATCGCGGTCGGCTGGCTGGTGGTCGAGGACCTCGCCATGGTGCTGGTCCTCGTCCTCCTCCCCGCCCTTTCGGGATCGCTGGGCGGGACGCCGGCGGCGGCGGGCGACGGCATCCTGGCGCCCCTCCTCATCGCCCTCGGCAAGGTCTCGGTCTTCGTCGCGCTGATGGTCGTGGTGGGGGTCCGCGTCTTCCCCTGGCTCCTCTGGCAGGTGGCGCGCACCGGCTCCCGCGAGCTCTTCACCCTCTGCGTCATCGCCGCCGCGGTGGGCATCGCGTACGCCGCCGCCGAGATCTTCGGCGTGTCGTTTGCCCTCGGGGCGTTCTTTGCCGGGATGGTCCTCCGCGAGTCGGCGCTGAGCCACCGCGCCGCCGACGAGTCGCTGCCGCTCCGTGACGCCTTCTCCGTCCTCTTCTTCGTGTCGGTGGGGATGCTCTTCGACCCGGCGATGCTGCTGGCGGAGCCGCTGCGGGTCCTCGTGGTCGTCGCGATCATCGTCCTCGGCAAGACGCTCGCCGCCTTCCTCCTCGTCCTGCTGGCGCGCTATCCCCTCAACACCGCGCTCGTCGTCTCGGCCAGCCTGGCGCAGATCGGGGAGTTCTCGTTCATCCTGGCCGGCCTGGGCGTGGCCCTCGGCCTCCTGCCGGTGGAGGGGCAGAACCTGATCCTCGCCGGGGCGCTGATCTCGATGGCGCTCAACCCGCTCGTCTTCAACGCCATCGAGCCGGTGGAGGGGTGGCTCCGCGCGCACTCGCAGCGGGCCCGCGAGATGGAGCGGCCGAACGACCCGCTCGCCGTGCTCCCCACCACCGTGGACCTCCACCTCCTCACGGGGCACGTGGTCGTCGTGGGATACGGGCGGGTCGGGAAGCGCATCGTGGAGGTCCTCCGCGCCGCGGGCAGGTCGGTCGTCGTGGCGGAACAGCACCGTGAACTGGTGGAGCCGCTCCGCCAGCAGGGGATCCCCGCGGTGTCGGGGGATGCGTCGGAGGCCGAAGTGCTGGTCCAGGCGCACGTCGCCCGGGCGCGGATGCTGGTCATCGCGGTGCCCGAGGCCTTCGCCGCGCGCAAGATGATCGAGCTCGCCCGGACGCTGCGGCCCGCCATCGAGATCGTGGCCCGCGCCCACGGCGACGAGGAGGCGGCGCTCCTCCGCCGGGAGGGGGCCGGCGAGGTCTTCCTCGGCGAGCAGGAGTTGGCGGTGGCGATGACCCGGCACGTCTCGGCACGCCTGGAGATCGACCCCACCCGCCCGACGACGCACTGAATCCGTCCTTCATACCCAGCCCACCCCAGGAGCCTTGCCATGCCCAGCACCATTCGCCTCCACCGGGTCCTCAAGGCCCCGCCCGCCAAGGTGTTCCGGGCGTTCACCGACGCCGATGCGCTGGTCAAGTGGATGCCGCCGCACGGCTTCACCGCGCACGTGCACCAGCTCGACGCCCGGGCCGGCGGGAGCTACCGGATGTCGTTCACCAACTTCTCCACCGGAAGCTCCCACGCCTTCGGCGGGACATACCTCGAGGTGGTCGCCGCGCAGCGGCTGCGGTACGTGGACAAGTTCGACGACCCGAACCTCCCGGGGGAAATGCAAATCACCATCACCTTCAAGGCGGTGAGCGTCGGCACCGAGCTCACCATCGTGCAGGAGGGGGTGCCCGACGTGATTCCCGCTGAGGCCTGCTACCTCGGCTGGCAGGAATCGCTGACGCTGCTCGCGCTGGTGGTCGAGCCGGACATCCCCGGGTGACCGGGCATTCGGTCCTCGACCACCTGCTGCCGGAGTGGGACACCCGCGACGCCCACGAGCGCCGGGTGCGCGCCGACGCTGGGCGGGCCTACGCCGCCCTCCGGGCGCTCGACTTCAACGACCTGCGCGTCGTCCGGTGGCTCTTTGCGCTCCGGCCCCTCTTCATCCACGGGCACGCCGGACCTCCCCTCCCCCGAGGCCCGTTCGTGGACACGGCGGCCCGGCTCGGGTGGGCCCTGGTGCATGACGGGCCGCCGGAGGTCATTGCCGTGGCGGTCACCCAGCCGTGGAACGCCGAGGTGACCTTCCGCGGCCTTCCCGCCGAGGAGTTCCGCACCTTCCGTGAACCGGGCTACGTGCGGATTGCCTGGACCTTCGGCGCCCGGCCCGTGGATGGCGGCACCAGCGTGCTCTGCACCGAGACCCGCGCGGCCGCCACCGATCCCGAGAGCCGCCGGCGCTTCCTCCAGTACTGGCGAATCTTCGGCGTGGGCATCCATCTCATCCGGCGGCTGGCCTTTGCGCACGTGGCGCGGGGTTTGAGGCGGGCCGGCTGACCCGTCCCTTGCCCCGGCCAGAACGGCGGGGCAACTTGGCGGCGACCGCTTCCCTTGCTGGTGGGGTAGACCGTGGCACAGGCGCTGATCATCGAAAACCGCCACACCGGCGAACGGCTCTCCCTCCGGCGCATCCGCCACGAGAACGAGGAGTGGCTCGAACTCAAGGGCACGCTGCCGCCCCACCGGGAGGGCCCGCCGATGCACATCCACTACGCCGAGGACGAGGTCGGCGAGATCACCGAAGGGGCGCTGTCGGCGATCGTCAGCGGGGAACCGCTGACCCTTCACGCCGGCGGGTCCACGTTCATCCCGCGCGGCGCGGCACACCGGTGGTGGAACGAGGGCGACGAGCCGCTCGCGTTCGAGGGCGTGGCCCGGCCGGTGGTGGACCTGGACCGGTACCTTCAGGGGGTGTTCGACATCGTGAACGCCTCCCCGCCGGACCGCCCCTCGCTGTTCTACCTTGCCCACCTTTCGCTCCGTCACTGGAACACCCAGGCCATCCTCGTGATCCCCCGTCCGGTGCAGGCGGTGCTCTTCCGCCTGCTGGTGGCGGTGGGCACGGTGCTCGGCCGCTACCGCGGCCACGACTGGCCCGGCTCCCCGGCGCGGTGTCCCGGGGCGCCACCGGCTTCCGCGTAGGGAGGACTTGCATGCCGATCCGCCGACTCGCGCTCCTCGCCGTCCTCGTCGCCGCGTGCGGGCGCGAGCCGTCCGCCAGCTCCCTCGTCCTGGGCGAGGGGCAGCTTGCCGTCCTCGGCGGCTCGGTCTGGTACACCGTGTCGGGCACGGGCACCGGGACTCCGCTGGTCCTGCTCCACGGCGGGCCCGGCTTCCCGAGCTACTACCTCAAGCCGCTCGAGGCGCTGGGCAGCGACCGGCCCGTTGTCCGGTACGACCAGCTCGGCGCCGGGAAGTCGGGCGCCACCACCGACACCACCCTCTTCACCATTCCGCACTTCGTGGCGGAGCTCGATTCCTTGCGGGCCTTCCTCGGCGTGGCACGCTGGGACGTGCTCGGGCACTCCTGGGGCTCGATCCTCGCCGTCGAGTACTACCGCGCCCATCCCGACCGGGTGCGGGCACTCGTGCTTGCGAGCCCGGTCATGGACATTCCCGCCTTCGAGGCGCGGGCTCGCTCGCTCGTGTCCACCCTCTCCGACTCGGCCCAGCGGGCCATCGCCGCCGCCGAGGCGAGCGGGGACTACGCGTCGGCGGATTACCAGGCGGCGATGAACGAGTTCTACGGGCTCTATGTGTGGCGGCAGCCCCAGCAGCCGGACCTCGACAGCGCCATGGCCCAGTTCAACCAGGCCGTGTACAACTACATGCAGGGCCCCAGCGAGTTCACCATCACCGGCACCCTCAAGACGTGGAGTGCCCTTGCCTGGCTGCCGACGATCACCGTGCCCACGCTCTTTACCGTCGGCGAATTCGACGAGGTGGGCCCCGAACTGGTGCGCCAGCACGCCGCGCTCGTGCCGGGATCGCAGTATGCTGTCCTCGCGGGCTCGGCCCACCTGACCCCGTGGGACGCGCCGGAGGAGAACATCCGGGTGGCCCGGGAGTTTCTCCTTTCCGTGGACTCGATGCCCTGAATTTCCCACACCTGACCAGTGGAGGCCCGCATGGACGCCCCCCCGAAATGGTTCAAGCCCGTCGCAATCGCCGCGATCGTCTGGAACGCCCTCGGCTGCTTCTCGTACCTCATGGACGTGCGGCTCACCGCGGAGGACATCGCGGCGCTCTCGCCTCAAATGCAGGCGCTCTATGCGTCGCGCACCGCGTGGGCGGTGAGCGCCACCGCCATCGCGGTGTGGGGCGGCCTCGTGGGCTCCCTCGGCCTCTTCCTCCGGAAGCGGTGGGCCACCCTCTTCCTGGTGGCCTCGCTCCTCGGGGTGATCGTCCAGGACATCGGCCTCTTCGTCCTGAGCGACGCGGCCTCGGCCGCGGGCCCGAGCGCCTTCGGGCTGCAGGGACTGGTGCTCGTGGTGGCGATCGGCCTCGTGCTGCTCGGCCGCAAGGCGGCGCGGCAGGGGTGGCTGGCGTGAGGAGGCTGGGCGGCCGGGGCGCGATGGTCGTCCTCCTGCTGGCGGCCGCCGCGCGGCCGGCGGTGGCGCAGGCGTTCGGGCCCCAGCCCGACTCGACGACCCGCGCCGCCATCCTCACCCTCCGGGAGCAGGCCTGGCGCACCTGGTTCGCCAACGACCAGGCCGGCTTCCGGCGGGTGGTGCCCGACGAGCTCATCGCCATCGGGTGGGACGGGGGCCCGTGGGTGGACCGCGAGGGAACCATGGCGCAGATGGCCCAGTTCGCGGCCAGCGGGCTCGCCCTGCGCACCCTCGAGTTCCCCCGGAACGTGTTCCAGCAATACGGCGACGTGATCATCCTCTACTCGACCTTCCGCGTCGTCGTAGCCGACTCGGCCGGCACCGGCCACGAGACCACCGGCCGCGGCACCGAGGTGTTCGTCTGCCGGAGCGGCCGGTGGATCCACACCGGGTGGCACCTCGACTCGATCGGCGGGGAGTGAGGCCGCGAGCATGACCGACGAGCCCGTCGCGGCCGAGCGATGCAGCGCCCTCGCGGCGGCCGAGCGCGTGCTCGAGTCGTATCCCAACCGTGAGATGCAGCTGGGCCACCTGCGGATCGCGCGGGCCATGCCCATCCGCGACCGCCGGATGGTGGGGCCCTGGTGCTTCCTCGACCGCTTCGGCCCGCTCACCTTCGACGCGGGGAAGCCGATGGACGTGGCGCCCCACCCGCACATCGGGCTGCAGACCGTCACCTGGATGGTCGCCGGCGAGGTGCTCCACCAGGACAGCCTCGGCGCCGAGGCGGTGCTGCGGCCGGGCGGGGTCAACGTGATGACGGCGGGCAGCGGCATCGCCCACGCGGAGCAGACGCCCGCCGGCAACAGCGGCCAGCTCAATGGCGTACAGCTCTGGGTGGCGCTGCCTGACACCGCGCGCCACGACAGGGCGCTCTTCGAGGGCATCGCGGAGGTGCCGGAGGTGACCCTGCCCGGCGGCGTGGCGCGCGTCTTTGCCGGCGCCCTCGGCGGCGCCTCGGCGCCCACCACGCATTTCTCACCGCTCCTCGGCGCCGACTTGGAGGTACACGCCGGGGGAGCGGTGGAAGTGCCGCTGGACCCCGCGCACGAGCACGCCGTCCTCCTCCTCGCGGGCGACGGGGCGTTCGAGGGCACCGAGATCGAGGCGGGGCGCCTCTATTACCTGGGGACTCGGCGCGGGAGCGGGGCCTTCACCAGCCGTGCCGGGGGACGGCTGCTCCTGATCGGCGGCCTGCCCTTTCCGGAGCAGATCCTCATGTGGTGGAACTTCGTGGCGCGCACGCCGGAGGAGATCGCCCAGGCCCGGGCCGACTGGGAGGCCCACCGCCGGTTCGGCGACGTCACCGGCTACCGTGGCCCGCGGCTCGACGCCCCCGCCCTCTCGCGCATCGCGCGCCCCAATCCGGTGAGCTGACCCGATGGCGGTCGACGTGCGCCCCGCCGACCTCGACGACGCGCGGGTCAGTGGGCTTCTCGAATACCACATGCGCACCGCTCGAGCGGAGACGGCGTGCGGGAGCGCGCACGCCCTCGACCTCGAGGCGCTCCGCCACCCCGACATCGCCGTCTGGGCCGCGTGGGAGGGGGACGACCTCCTCGGCGTCGGCGCGCTCCGGCGGCTGTCGGCCGAGCACGGTGAGATCAAGTCGATGCACGTGACGGAGGCGAGCCGCGGACGGGGCGTCGGCGGCGCCGTCGTCGAGCGCCTCCTCGACGAGGCGCGGCGGGCGGGGATGACCCGCGTGAGCCTCGAGACTGGCGCCCGACCCTACTTCGACGCCGCCCGCGCGCTCTACCGCCGCCACGGGTTTGTTCCCTGCCCGCCGTTCGGCGAGTACGTGGAGGACCGGAACAGCGTGTTCCTGACGATTGCTCTGGACGTCACACCGGATGCCTGACTACGTCGCCCTTCTCCGCGGCGTCAACGTCGGCGGCGCCAAGAAGGTGCCGATGGCGGACTTCCGGGCCCTCCTCGGCCGGCTCGGGTACACCGACGTCACCACCCTCCTCAACAGCGGCAACGCCGTGTACGCCGGCGGGCGCGGCGCCCCCGTGGGCCACGCCGCCGCCATCCGCAAGGCGATCGCCGGCCGGCTCAGGCTCGACGTGCCGGTGATCGTGAAGTCCGCCCGGGAATTCGCGGCGATCGTCGAGGGAAACCCCTTCGCCGAGAGTGCCCCGGAGCACGCCCGCCTCCTGGTGGCGTATGTCCAGGACTCGGCGGCGCTCGCCACCCTCGCCCCGGTGCGCGCGCTCGTCCGCGGCGACGAGGCGTTCGCGATCGGCAAGCACGCGGCCTATTTCCACTGCCCCGCCGGCATCCTCCAGAGCAAGGCGGGCGAGGCCCTCCTGGGCCGGGCCGGCTCCGCCGCCACGACCAGGAACTGGGCCACGACCCTCAAGCTGCAGGCCCTGCTCCAGGCACGCGCCGGCTGAGGGCTTGCGCCGGGCTCCGCCGGCCGGTTGGTTTGCCTCTCTCCTCCCCCACGAGTGGCCGCATGCAGCTCGGCGCCTTTTCCGTGAGCCTGGCCGTCAAGGACCTCGCCGTGTCCCGCGCGTTCTACGAGAAGTTCGGGTTCCGGGTGACCGGCGGCGACCAGGCCCACCACTGGCTCATCCTCAAGAACGGCGACGTCATCCTCGGCCTCTTCCAGGGGATGTTCGAGAAGAACATGCTCACCTTCAACCCAGGGTGGGACCAGAACGCCCAGCCGCTCGCCGCCTTCACCGACGTGCGCGAACTCCAGCGGCGGCTCAAGGCCCAGGGCGTGCCGCTGGCCGCCGAGGCCGACGAGTCCACCACCGGGCCGGCCCACTTCCTCGTGACGGACCCCGACGGGAATCCGATCCTCGTGGACCAGCACCGCTGAGGAAGGCGCGCATCATGACCCCCAGGCACCCGGCGCGCCGCACCATCGGCGCCTTCCTGCAGGTGAGCCTCGACGGATACTACTGCGACCCGGCCGGCGACATGCGCTTTGCCCACAAGCCGCCCGAGGACACGGAGTGGAACACCTTCGTGGCGGGAAACGCCTCCGGGAACGGGGCGCTGCTCTTCGGCCGCGTGACCTATGAGATGATGGCCGCCTGGTGGCCCACCCCGATGGCGGCGGCCGCGATGCCCGCGGTGGCGGCCGGGATGAACGCCATGCCGAAGTACGTCTTCTCGCGCACCCTGTCCCATGCGGCGTGGGCCAACACCACGCTCCTCCGCGGCAGCCTGCCCGACGCCATCCGACGCCTCACGGCGGAACCCGGCCCCGACCTCGTGGTCCTCGGGAGCGGCAGCATCGTGACGCAGCTGGCCGACGCCGGACTCCTCGACACCCTGCAGGTGGTCATCTGCCCCGTGGCGCTCGGCGCCGGCAAGTCCCTCTTCGGCGGGCTCGGCCGACCGGCCCACCTCACGCTCACCCAGTCCCGGGTCTTCGCGAACGGCTCCGTCGTCCTCTGGTACGAGCCCCGTCGCTGACGCACGCGGCTACCGGTGCGGTCGCCCTTGCGCCGGCCGCGCCGGGCCGGTTGGTTAGGCATCGTCATGGCCGCCACCCAGCCCATGCGACTCCTCGTCCTCGGCGCCACGGGCGCCACCGGCCGTGCCGTGGTCACCCAGGCCCTCGCGCTCGGGCACCGGGTCACGGCCTTCGCCCGGCGGCCCGAGGCGGTGCCGGGCAACCTCCCGATGGAGCGTCTCGTTCGGGGCTCCCTTCCCGAGGATCGGGAGGCCCTTTCCCAGGCCCTGGCCGGACAGGATGTCGTGATCTCGGCGCTCGGTCGCGGCCTCAAGCTCCGCGCCGAGGGCCTCATGACACGATCCGTCCCCATCCTCGTCGAGTCCATGGAGCGCCAGGGAGTGCGCCGACTCATCTTCACCTCTGCGTTCGGCGTCGGCGACACCTGGCAGGATGTGCCTCCGCTTTCGCGGATCTTCGCTCGCCTCTTCCTGCGTGACATCTACGCCGACAAGACCCGGGGCGAGGAGATCCTCCGCCGGTCCGCCCTCGACTGGACCCTCGTGTACCCGACCACGCTGACCAACGGGGCGCCGACGGGGCACTACCGCTGCGGGGAGCGGCTCGCGCTGCGCGGCCTCCCCACGATGTCCCGGGCCGACCTCGCGGGCTTTCTCCTCATGCAGGTCACGGACAGGCGCTTTTCCCGTCGGGGGGTCCTTGTCACCGGTTGAGCGCAGGCTCCGCGGGATGCTCGGCGTGGCGGCCGCGACGGGCGTCAACTGGGCCGGGATCGGGGCACTCCTGACGGCGGTGGTCGCCATCGTCGCTCCGGGCACCGTCGGACAGGGCGAAGGTCCGGGGGTCGCCGCATGGGTTCTTGGCCGGGCCGGCGTGGTCGCGGGACTGGTAGCCGCCGGGCTGCTGGCCCTGGCCGAACGCCGCGGCGAGGTTGCGCGGCTCTCGGTGGGCCGCGCCGCCCTCTGGGGCGGGCTCGGCGGCGTGGCCCTCCCATGGATCGCGGTGGCTCCCGTCGCCATGCTGCCGATGCTGGCACTGCTGGGGGCGGCAAGCACGGCCATCCTGGTGGCGCTGGCCAAGCGCGGTGATCGTCTCCTCACGCCTGATGTCCGCATTCCCCCATTGCCGGTCCGGGAGGGTATCCGCATGCGCAGCTCCCTGCTCGTTCCCCTCAGCCTGCTCGCCGCGGACAGCCTCCTGCCCGCCCGCGCGGGCGCCCAGAACGTGGACGCGATGGCCCGGTGGACCGCGTACGAGGTGGTCCATTACCACGTGGTCGGCGCGTACTCCGGCGAGACGACGATCCTGATGAGCAAGCAGGGCCAATGGCGGGCCGCCCCGGTCCAGGACCACGTCGAGATCGACTTCGACTGGAACCAGCAGGAGATGAAGTTGGTCGGGGTGCCGACCATCACGAACTTCCCGTCGACGGTCGGGCCGATCCCGCCAGTGGCCGGGTGCCCCGACGCCAAGGTGAACGGGACCTACGAAATGGCCACCGTCACGGCGGTCACGGACCGGGGGGGGACGATTCTCGCGCTCACGAGCGTCCGCGCCTTCCCCGCGGGCTCCATCCCCTCCCCTGCCGAGATGGACCCCTGCGGATCCTCATGGGATCCGGTCACCGCGAGCACGGTCACGGCGGAGAACATGCTCCAGGTGCTGCCGGCGATGATGCTCGCGATGCCAGGCGCTGGTGCCTACGCCGTGACCCCCGACGGCAAGTCCATGTACGTGAAGGGCGGGAACACCGGCACCAACGCCTCGGGGGTCAACGACTGGAGTTGGACCTACACCCCATCGCCCGTCCGGTGAGCGGCACCACGGAGGAGGCCGCCCTCGCCCCGGTCCGGCCCATCACGCTGGACGAGGTGCGCGCCGCGCGCGCGCGGATCGCGGGCACGATCATCCGCACCCCACTCGTGCGGCTCGACCTCGGCCCCGGCGCGCCGGACGTCCGCCTCAAGCTCGAGAACCTCCAGCCGATCAACGCCTACAAGCTCCGCGGCGCCGCCAACGCGGTGGCCCTCCTCTCCGAGGCCGACCGGCGGCGCGGTGTGTGGACCATCAGCGCCGGCAACGCCGGCCAGGGGGTGGCCTACGCCGCGCGCGCCGCGGGCGTCCCCTGCACCGTCGTCGTCATCGAGACCGCCCCCACCGCCAAGCTCGAGCGGATGCGTGCCCTCGGCGCCACGCTGGTGCCGGTGCCGTTCGCCCGCGCCTGGCAGGCGCTCGAGGAGCGGAGCTACCCCGGCGTCGAGGGCACCTTCGTGCATCCCTTCGACGACCACGACTTCATCGCCGGCCACGCCACGATGGGGCTCGAGATCCTCGAGGACCTTCCCGACGTGGCGGCCGTGGTGGCCGCCATCGGCGGCGGCGGGCTCATCACCGGCGTCGGCACGGTGCTCAAGGCGCTGCGCCCCGAGGCCCGGATCCTCGGCGTCGAGCCGGAGACCGGCGCCCCGGCCGAGCGGTCGTTCCGCCTCGGCGCCCCGCAGGAGTTCCCCGGGTGGCAGGCGTCGTTCGTGGACGGCGCGGGGGGCCGGAGCGTCTTCCCGCGGATGTGGGAGCGGATGCGGCCCGTGGTGGATGCGTGCGTCGTCGTGACGCTGGCCGAGACGCGCGCCGCGATGCGGCTCCTGGCGGAAAAGGCCCGCGTGATTGCGGAAGGGGCGGGCGCGCTCTCGGTGGCCGCGGCGGTGGCGGGCAAGGCGGGGCCGGGGCCGGTCGTGGCCATCGTCTCCGGCGGCAACGTGGACCTCTCCGCCTTCAGCGACCTGATCGGCGCGGGCCAGTGAGCCTGCGCCCGGCCACCGGCGCCGATCTCGACGCGCTGGTGGCGGTCATCAATGCGGCGTACCTGGTGGAGGAATTCTTCATCCGCGGCCCGCGCACAGACCTCGGGGAACTCGAGGGGATCCTGGCCGACCCCGCGCGCGTGCTGCTGGTGCTCGAGGAGGAGGACCATCCCGGGGTGGCCGGTGCCGTCTGCGCCACGGTGGACGGGCGCCGGGGCCACCTGAGCCTCCTGGCGGTGGATCCGGCCCGGCAGGGCCGCGGACTCGGACGCCTGCTGGTGGAGGGGGTCGTCGCCCACTGCCGCGGCGCGGGGTGCGACCGGGTGGAGCTCGAGGTGTTCGACGCTCGGCAGGAATTGCCCTCATTCTATGCGGCATTAGGATTCACCCCCACGGCTCCGGTGGCCTACGCCCACCCGGAGCTGCTCCTCCGTCCGTCCCAACTGATCCGGATGGTCAAGCCTCTGGAGAGGCCCTGATGATCCTGACCACGTCCGAGCTCGTGGCCGCGCTGCGCAATGAGGTCCGGGTCTTCCTGCACCTCACCACCAAGATCGGCCAGGCCCAGCTCCATTACCGCCCGACCCCGAGGCAGCGGAGCACCCTTGAGCTGGTACGGTACATGACGTTCATGGGGCCGGAAGTGATGCGCGCCGCGGCCACCGGGACGTTCGACACCGACGCGTGGACCGCGGCGGAACAGGCGGCGGGGGCGCTGACCCTCGACCAGGCGATCGCGCTCCTGAAGCGGCAGGGGGACGACTACGCCGGGATGGTCGAGGCATTCACCGATGCCGACCTCCGCGCCGAGGTGGCTCCCTTTGGGGAGCCCAGTTCACGCGGAGCCTTCATCGTCAACAACGTCCTCTGTGGCTGCACCGCGTACCGCATGCAACTCTTCCTCTATCTCAAGGCCAGCGGACGGGAAGAGCTGAGCTCCGCGGACCTCTGGAGCGGCGTCGACGCCCCGGCGCAGGCCTGACCTCGTCCCCCCATCCCCCAGCACCCGAGGCCGCATGCCCCCGACCACCCTGCACCCCGAGCGCCCCGGCGACACCGACCCGATGGCGGCGCGGAACCGCGCCACCTGGGTGGCTGGTGACTTCGACCGCATTGCCGCCAGCTTCCGCGATGGCGCCGCGGAGTTCATCCGCCGGCTCGGCCTCCGCCCCGGCGAGCGGGTCCTCGACGTGGCGTGCGGCACCGGCAACCTGACCCTTCCGGCGGCCCAGGCCGGCGCCACGGTCACGGGGCTCGACATCGCCCCCAACCTGCTGGAGACCGCGGACCAGCGCGCCCGCGCGGCCGGCCTCACCATCCAGTTCGAGGAGGGCAATGCCGAGGCGCTGCCCTATGCGGACGGGGCCTTCGACACGGTCGTGTCGATGTTCGGGGCGATGTTTGCGCCTCGGCCCGATCGGGTGTCCGCCGAGCTGCTGCGCGTGGTCCGCCCCGGCGGCCGGATCGCGATGGCCAACTGGACGGCGGGCGGGTTCGTGGGCTCGATGCTCAAGGCGCACGTGGCGCTGGTGCCACCGCCGCCGGGCGTGCCGAGCACCCTGCTCTGGGGCGACGAGGCGACGGTGCGCCAGCGGCTGGCCGGGGCCCGCGAGCTGAGCTTTACGAAGCGGCTGATGACCTTCACCTACCCCGTCCCGCCCAAGGGCGTGGTCGAGCTTTTCCGCGACTACTACGGCCCCACGGTCCGCACCTTCGAGGCGCTCGACGCGCCGGGTCGCGACAAGCTCTTCGGCGACCTGTTGGCGCTGTACACCCAGGCCAACCGGGCCACCGACGGCACCACACTCGTGGACAGCGAGTTCCTTGAGGTCCTCGCCGTCCGGTAGCCGCGCTCACCGCCCGATCGAGGTACTGCCCATGGGGCCGCTTCCCCGCCTCGCCGCCCTCCTCCAGGCGCTCTTCGCCCTGAGCTGCGCACTCCTCATCGCGCGCGTGGTGGGCGGCGGCGTGACCTCCGGTCCGGTCCTCGCGCTGGTGGCGGCGCTGCTCGCCCTCGGGCTCGTGGCCGGGTGGAGCGCCGTCCTCCTCTGGCGCGGCCACCGCGCGGGCGCCGTGGTGACCATCGCGATGCAGGCGCTCCTCCTCCCGCGACTCATCACCACCCCCCTCACCTGGGTGCTGAGCATGCCGCTCACCGCCGCCGTCGGCCTCGGGCCCGGGGGGGTCCCGGTGGGCAAGCTCTGGTGGCGGCCTGCCATCAGCCTCACCCTCGACTCGAACATGGGCACCACATGGGTCGGCGTGAACCTCGTCGCCCTGCTCGCCATCGTCGGCGCGGCACAGGTCCTCCGCCGCGGCACCGACGCCTGAGGAGGTCCTCCGTGTCCCCGGTTCGCCCGACGGTCCCGGCCCTCGCCGTGCTGGCCGCCCTCCTCGGCTGTCCCGCCGAACCGCCCCCGGCGCCGCCCGCCGCCCTCACCGGCGCCTGGCGCGCCTCGATCCAGTTCAGCAGCGGGGCCTTTTCGGGGATCAAGGACCTCGAATTCTTGTACGTGTTCAACGCCGGGGGGACGTTGACCGAGTCCTCGAACTACGACGGTGCGCCACCGGTTCCCCCCGCGTATGGCGTCTGGCGTCAGGTCGGCCCCCATGAATTCGAGGCGCGCTACGAGTTCTACATGACCGCCCCGTCCGACCCCAAGGCCTTCGCGGCGGGCGCCGGCTGGCTCCCGTCGGGGCGCGGGGTCTTTACCGAGCGCATCCGCGTGGCCGACGACGGCGGGAGCTTCACCTCCTCAATGCGCATGGAGGTGCTGGACGTGCATGGCGCTCCAGCCGCGGGAGGCGGTGAGGCCGAGGGGCATGGGGTCCGGATCGCGTTCCCCGCCGCCGACAGCGCGGGAGCGGGCCAGTGAGGATGGGCCGGGGCTGGCTCCTGGTCGGCGCCCTGGCGCTGGGGGCCGCGCCGCTCCTGGCGCAGGACGACGGGCAGTGGATCCGCCCGGGGCGCGACTTTGCCGCCACCCGCTTCAGCGGACTCGAGCAGATCACCGCCGCCAACGCGGGGCGGCTCCGTCCCGTGTGGACCTTCTCGACCGGGGTCCTCGCCGGCCACGAAGGGCAGCCGTTGGTAGCCAACGGCACCCTGTACGTCGTGACCCCGTACCCCAACGTGCTCTACGCCTTCGACCTGACGAAGGAGGACTATCCCCTCCGCTTCAAGTATCGGCCGGAGGTCAACCCGACCGCCGTCGGCACCGCCTGCTGCGACGTCGTCAACCGCGGCGCGGTCTACGCCGACGGCAAGGTGATCTACAACCTCCTCGACGGGCACACCGTGGCGGTGGACGCCGCCACCGGCCGCGAAGTGTGGAAGACCCAGGTGGCCGACCTCTCCCGCGGCGAGACGATCACGATGGCGCCGCTGGTGGTGGGGAGCCGGGTCTTTGTGGGCCCCTCGGGGGGCGAGTACGGCATCCGCGGCTGGTTCAAGGCGCTCGACCTCGCCACGGGACAGGTGGTTTGGTCGGCCCGCAACCTGGGGCCGGACAGCGCCATGCTGGTGAGGCCGGAGACCTTCCATCCGTACTACGACCACGGCACCGACCTGGGCAGCACCACCTGGGCGGGCGAGACGTGGCAGCGGGGTGGCGCACCGGTCTGGGGCTGGCTCTCCTACGACCCCGGCCTCGACCTCCTCTATTACGGCACCGGCAACCCCGGCCCCTACAACGCCGACCAGCGCGCCGGCGACAACAAGTGGACCTCCAGCGTCCTGGCCCGACGCCCCGCCGACGGCGCGCTGGTCTGGGCCTACCAGTTCACGCCCCACGACAACTGGGACTACGACGCCAACGCCGAGAACATCCTGGCCGAGCTCACGATCGACGGGGCCCGGCGGCACGTCCTGGTGCACTTCGACAAGAATGGATTCGCGTACACCATCGACCGCGCCACGGGGCAGGTGCTGGTGGCCCGGCCGTATGTGAACGTCAACTGGGCCGCCGGCGTGGACCTCCGCACCGGGCGGCCGGTCCTCGACTCCACCAAGCTCACCGGCACGTCGCGCGGGATGGCGCAGGACATCTGCCCCAGCCTCGAGGGCGGGAAGAGCCCCGCCTCGCCGGCGGCGTACTCCCCCCGCACCGGCCTCTTCTACGTGCCGACGGTCAACCTCTGCATGGACTGGCAGTCGAACGAGGCGGCCTACATCCCCGGCACCCCCTATATCGGCGCCACCATTCCCTACCATCCCGGCCCCGGCGGCCACCTCGGCGCCTTCATCGCGTGGGACGCCGCCACCGGACGGAGGGTCTGGGAGGTGAAGGAGAAGTTCCCGGTGTGGAGCGGCGCCACCGTCACCGCCGGCAACGTGGCCTTCTACGGCACGCTCGACGGCTGGCTCAAGGCGGTGGACGCACGGACCGGCGCGCCGCTCTGGAAATTCAAGGTGGGTTCCGGTGTCGTCGGCGCGCCCATCACCTACCGGGGTCCCGACGGCCGGCAGTATGTGGCGGTCTATGCCGGCATCGGCGGGGACTGGTTCCTCCTCTCCGGTGACGTCCGCTCCGACGACCCCGCCGATGTCCGCGCGCCCGCCGACTTTGCCCCCGACCTGGCGCGGTACACCAGCCAGGGCGGGATGATCTGGGTGTTTGGACTGTGAGGTCGGCAACCGGCCTGTTGCTCGCGCTCCTGCTCGCCGCCTGCGGCGAGGCCGGCTCCGGCGGCGCCGGCACGGGCAGCAGGACGCCGCCGGGCCCCGTGCGCTACGGGCAGGTCGTCGCCGCGGGGGGCGTGGCGCCGGCGGCCGATTCGATGACCAATCCCCTCCGCGGCGACAGCGCGGCCGCGCGCCAGGGCGGCACCCTCTTCGGCACGATGAACTGCGACGGCTGCCACGGCCCCGGCGCCACCGGCTTCGTGGGGCCGAGCCTGGTGGACGGGCGCTGGCGGTATGGCGGCGCCGACGGCGTGCTCTTCCAGTCCATTTATTACGGCCGCCCGCGCGGGATGCCGGCGTACGGCGGCATCCTGTCGGACGAGACCATCTGGCAGCTCGTGACCTACCTGCAGACGCAGCCCCTTCCGGCGGTCGTGCCCACCGTCTCGTGGCCATAGATTGCGCGGGCGGGCACTCCTGCCGACACTTCCCCGTCGCAGCTCCACACCCCAACCAGGATCGCTGATGTCGCACCGCATCGGCCCGCGCCCCGGCGTGGCCCTCCTTCTTGCGCTCTTCTTCATGGCCTGCGGGGAGCGCACGCCGGCTGCCGAGCGGCCGAACTTCCTCCTGATCGTGGCCGATGACATGGGCTATGCGGACATCCCCGCCTTCGGCGGCGATGTCCCCACGCCCAACCTCGACGCGCTGGCGGCCCGCGGGCTCCGCGCCACGAGCTTCTACGTCAACCCGACCTGCTCCCCCACCCGATCCACCATGCTCACCGGCGTGGACAACCACCAGGCGGGCCTCGGCAACATGGCGGAGTTCCTGGGTCCGGAGCAGCTGGGAAAGCCTGGTTACGAGGGCCACCTCAACGCCCGAGTGGTGACGGTTGCCACCCTGTTGCGCGATGCCGGCTACCACACCTACATGGCGGGGAAGTGGCACCTCGGCGAGGACTCCGCCAGCTGGCCCGCCGCCCAGGGGTTCGAGCGGGACTTCACCCTGCTGCAGGGGGGCGGGAGCAACTGGTCCGACATGAAGTACCCGAACCCCGCCCACCCGCACCTCACCTTCACGCGCAATGGCGCGCTGGTGGACTCGCTTCCCCCCGACTACTACTCGTCGACCGCCTACGCCGATTTCCTGATGCAGGCCATCGACGAGCAGCGCGCCGACGGGAAGCCGTTCTTCGCCTACCTCTCCTTCCAGGCGGTCCATAGCCCCTTCGCGGCCAGGGACGAGTTCCTCCAGCGATTCGACGGCTGGTATCGCGAGGGGTACGACAGCGTGCGCGCCGCCCGCACGGCGCGGATGAAGGCCATGGGCATCATCCCCGGCGATGCATCGCCGTTTCCCGGCCTGCCCACCGTCCCCGCCTGGGCCACCCTCTCGCCGGACCAGCAGACCCTCTCGGCCAGGCGCATGGCGGTGTACGCGGCGATGCTGTCCGAAATGGATGCGGAGATCGGCCGGGTGCTCCAGCACCTGGCCGACCTGGGCGAGCTGGACAACACGGTCGTCTTCTTCCTCTCGGACAACGGCGCCGAGTTCATCGAGCTCTCGGACCTCGTGGGCCGGGCCTTTTCTCCTGCCGCCAAGGCGTGGATGGAACAGAACTTCGACTTCCGCCCCGAGCATTGGGGGCAGCCGGGCTCGGTGGTGGACTACGGCCCCGCCTGGGCCCAGGCCAGCTCCGGCCCGCTCCGGCTCTTCAAGGCTTACCCAACCGAAGGCGGGATCCGCTCGCCGCTCATCGTGGCGGGTCCGGGCGTCGCCGCCCGGGGCGGGACCAACGGCTCCTTCCTCGACGTGTCGGACCTGGTGCCCACCATGCTCGAGATGGCCGGAGCCACGCGGCCCACGGCGCGGGCCGGCGTGCCCCTCGCGCCGCTTGCCGGGCGGAGCATGGTGCCGGTGCTGTCCGGGGCGGCCCCCTCGGTGCGGGGAGCCGATGACTGGCGCGGCTGGGAGCTCTTCGGCAACCGCGCCCTGCGCCAGGGGGACTGGAAGCTGCTGTCGCTCATGCCGAGCGCCGGCGGCACCGGCAACTGGGAGCTCTACAACGTGGCCATCGACCCCGGTGAGGTGCACGACCAGGCCGCTGCGGAGCCCGCCCGCCGGGACGCGATGATCCGCCTCTGGGAGCAGTACGCCGCCGACAACGGAGTCATCCTGACGGGCGACGGCCCGTTCGCGCCCCCCGCCAAGCACTGACCCGACCTCCTCCCATATATTGAGGGGGCGGCCCACCAGGGCCGCCCCCTCTGCGCTGGGCCTTGCAATCGGCCCCGATGAGGCTTCCTTCACGGTAGCTTCCGTTCCCCTTCTAACGGAGGCACCTAGGCTCCAGCGTCACCCCGCGCCGTGCGGGGGTCGTTGGACCACCGCAGTCGGACTCTCGCACGACGCCCGGCCAGCCCCCGGCCAGGAGCGCAGCATGCGTACGATCCGTCTCCCTCGCCTCGCGTTCACGCGCGCGGCCCTCCGCTCGCCCCTCCGCCTCGCCCTGACCGGCCTCGCCCTCGCGACGATGTCGACCGTCGCAAAGGCCCAGGACTCCGCCCAAGCCCGTCCCACGGGGCTCCCCAAGGGCGTCGAGTGGACCTTCAACCTCGACGCCGGCATCGGCGGGTTCGGCTTCGCGAATTCCCTCTACACGAATGTCCGGCCCGATCCCTCCGGCGACCTGAGCGACAACTGGGCGGAGAGCTACGTGAAGCCCGCGCTGACCGGCACGGTGGGGCTCGGCAAGAGCACCCTCTACGCCGGCCTGAGCGCGGTGGGCGAGCGCACCTTCGCCGCGCCACCGCCGCTGGTGGGGGTGGAGGCCGCCTCCTTCGGTCCCGAGGACCTCTACATCGGCTGGCGCTCGGGCACCTCCGTGGGCAAGGCCACCGACCTCCTCGACCTGAGCGTGGGCCGCCAGAAGTTCACGATCGGCCACGGCATGCTGCTGTGGGATGGCGCCGCCGAGGGCGGGAGCCGCGGCGGCTTCTGGAGCAACGCGCGCAAGGCGTGGGCGTTCGCCGGCCTGGCGCGCGTCACCCAGAAGGTCCACCACCTGACCGCGTTTTATGTGGACCGCAACGGCATCCCGGAGTTCGACGAGAACGCCCGCGCCTTCGGCGCCAACTACGACCTGGTCCTCAACGAGCAGTCCACCTTCGGCGCCAGCTGGTTCCAGACGCTGTCCGACAGCGTGCCCGACCGCGACGGCCAGAACGTGTTCAACCTGCGCGCCTACACCGCCCCGCTCCGGTCGATTCCCGACCTGGCCTTCGAGGCCGAGTACGCCTACGAGACGAACGGGAGCCTGGTGTCCTCGAACGCGTGGACCGTCCAGGTGGGGTACACGCTGAGCAAGGCGGCGTGGACCCCGACCTTTTCGTACCGCTACGCCTTCTTCCAGGGGGACGACCCCGCGACAGCCGAGAATGAGGCCTTCGACCCGCTCTTCCCCGGCTTCTACGACTGGGGCACCTGGTGGCAGGGGGAGATTGCCGGCGAGTACTTCGTGGCCAACTCGAACCTCGTCACCAACCAGCTCCGGGTGAGCCTGGTGCCGAGCGACCGCCTGGGCACCGGGCTCATCGCGTACTACTTCCAGTTCGACCAGCCGGGCGCGGTGGGCCCGGGCGTCACCTCGAAGGACATCGCCGGGGAAATCGACGCCTACGCCGACTGGAAGGCCAACTCCAACTTCACGATCAGCGTCGTCGCGGCCTTCGCCAACCCGGGCGCCGGGGTGGCGCAGGCGTACGACCGCACCGAGAACTTCGTCTACGGGATGCTGTTCGTGGCGTACGCCTACTGAACGGAGCGGGAGGCTACGATGATCGGCCAGACCGCGCGCCCCCTCCAGCGGCGCGCCCTGATGGTGGACGACGAGCTCGGCCGGACGGACAGCGCCGGGGGGCGTGCCGTGCACGCGCTTGCCGACGAGCTCCGGGCCCGCGAGATCGAGGTGGTGGAGGCGCTCTCGCTCGAGGACGGGCTCGCCACGGCGGCCACCGACGCCGCCCTCCACTGCATCTTCGTCAACTGGACCCTGGGCGACAACGACCGCCGCTCGCACGACCAGGCCACCGAGCTGCTCCGCGCCGTCCGCGCCCGCAACACCCGGGTGCCGATCTTCCTGATGGCCGACCGCGCCATGGCCGGCACGGTGACGGTCGAGGTGGCCACCCTGGTGGACGAGTTCCTCTGGATCCTCGAGGACACCGCCGCCTTCGCCGGGGGCCGCGCCGCCGCCGCCATCGAGCGCTACCTTGCCAACCTCCTTCCGCCCTTTGCCGCCGCGCTGGCCCGGTACAACCGGGAGCGGGAGTACTCCTGGGCGGCGCCGGGCCATCAGGGCGGCGTGGCCTTCCTCAAGTCGCCCGTCGGGCGCGTCTTCTTCGACTTCTACGGCGAGAACCTCTTCCGCACCGACATGGGCATCGAGCGGGCGTCCCTGGGCTCCCTCCTCGGCCACTCCGGGCCCATCGGCGCCAGCGAGCGGTACGCCGCCCGGGTCTTCGGCGCGCACCGCTCCTACTCCGTGCTCAACGGCACTTCGGCCTCCAACCGCGCCATCATGGCCGCCTGCGTGGGCGACGACGAACTGGCACTCTGCGACCGTAACTGCCACAAGTCGATCGAGCAGGGGCTGGTGGCCACCGGCGGGATTCCCGTCTTCCTCGCCCCCACCCGCAACCGCTACGGCATCATCGGCCCGATCCCCCCGGCGCGGCTCGAGCCCCGGGCCATCGCGCGGGCCATCGCGGCCAACCCGCTGGCCAGGCGGGCGCGGGGGGGGGCTCGCAAGCCGGTGTACGCGGTGGTGACCAACTGCACCTACGACGGGATGTGCTACCACGCCGCCGATGCCGAGGCGGCCCTCGGCAAGAGCGTGGACCGGGTCCACTTCGACGAGGCGTGGTACGGCTACGCCCGCTTCAACCCGATGTACCGCGACCGCTACGCGATGCGGGGCAGTCCGGCGGACCATCCGGCGGACGGGCCCACCGTCTTTGCCACCCACTCCACCCACAAGCTGCTTGCCGCCCTGTCCCAGACCTCCTTCATCCACATCCGCGACGGGCGGGGCGCCATCGACCACGGCCGCTTCAACGAGGCCTACTGCGGCCAGGCCAGCACCTCGCCGCTCTACGCGCTGATCGCCTCGAACGACGTGGCGGCGGCGATGATGGACGGCCCCGGCGGCCAGGCGCTGACGCAGGACGTGATCGACGAGGCGGTGGCCTGCCGGCTGGCGGTGGCGCGCATCCGCCACGAGCTGGCCGAGCGGGGGGAGTGGTTCTTCGCGCCGTGGAACGCGGAGGAAGTCCGGCACCCCAGGTCGGGCCGGCGGATCCCCTTCCACAAGGCGCCCGCCGAGCTGCTGGCCACCGAGCCGTCCTGCTGGGTGCTCCGGCCCGGTGATCGGTGGCACGGCTTCGAGGGCATCCCGGACGGCTGGTGCATGCTGGACCCGATCAAGTTCGGGATCGTCTGCCCAGGGATGCAGGACGACGGCCGCCTGGCCCCGGAGGGCATCCCGGCCGACCTGGTGACCGCGTACCTCGGGCGGAGCGGCATCGTCCCCTCGCGCACCACCGACCACATGGTGCTCTTCCTGTTCTCGGTGGGGATCACCAAGGGCAAGTGGGGGACGCTCCTCAACGCCCTCCTCGACTTCAAGAAGGACTACGACCGGAACACGCCGCTCACGGAGGCGCTCCCCGCCATCGCGGCCGCCGCCCCGGAGCGCTACGCCGGGCTCGGGCTCAAGGACCTGGGCGATGAGATCTGGGCCCACATGCGGAAGAGCCGGCAGGGGCACTGGCAGGCGCAGGCGTACGCCACCCTTCCGACCCCGGCCATGACGCCGCGGCGCGCGTTCCAGCGCCTGATGGCCGGCCGCGCGGAGCAGGTGCCGCTCGACCGGATGGCGGGCCGGGTCGTGGCGGTGGGCGTGATTCCCTATCCGCCGGGCATCCCGATCGTGATGCCGGGCGAGAATGTCGGGTCGGCCAACGGCCCGTGGCTCACCTACCTGCGCACGCTGCAGGAGTACGGACACCGCTTCCCCGGCTTTGCCAAGGAGGTCGAGGGCACCGAGGAGCGCGATGGGACCTACCACATCTACTGCCTGACGCGCTAGGCACCCTGACGGCGGGCGTGGAAGGAGGATGTCGTGACGGACACCAAGAAGAAGATGAGCCTGATGCAGCTCACGTTCATCGTGGCGGTGAACATGATGGGCTCCGGCATCATCATGCTCCCCACCAACATGGCCCAGGTCGGGGCCATCTCGCTGCTGTCGTGGCTGGTGACGGCGGTGGGCTCGATGGCCATCGCCTACGGGTTCGCGCAGGCGGGCCTCTTCAACCAGCGGGAAGGCGGCATGTCGGCCTACGCCGAGGACGCCTACGGCAAGCCGGGCTACTTCAACGTCTTCTACCTCTACTTCCTGTCGCTCGCCATCGGCAACGTGGCGATCGCCATCTCGGCGGTGGGGTACCTGGCCACCTTCGTGCCGTGGCTCGCCTCCACACCGATCGCCACCACCATCGGCGTGATCGGCCTCCTCTGGCTCACCACGGTGGCCAACTTCGGCGGCCCCGCCGTGACCGGCAAGATCGGGTCGGTGACCGTCTGGGGCGTCATCATCCCGGTCGGGCTCCTCTCCTTCTTCGGCTGGTTCTGGTTCAGCGCCGATACCTTCCGCGCCGCCTGGAACCCGCAGGGCCTCACGCTCGGCCAGGGCATGAGCTCGAGCATCGCGCTGACGCTGTGGGCGTTCCTCGGCATGGAGTCCGCCGCGCAGAACTCCGCCGCCGTCGAGAACCCGAAGCGGGACGTGCCGCTCGCCTGCCTCTTCGGCACCCTCGGCGCCGCGGTGATCTACGTCCTCTCGACCACCGTCATCCAGGGGATCGTCCCCAACGCCGAGCTGGCCGCCTCCACCGGCCCGTTCGGGCTGGCCTACGCCAAGATGTTCAACCCGACCATCGGCTCCATCATCATGGCGCTCGCCGTGATGGCCTGCGTCGGGTCGCTGCTGGGCTGGCAGTTCACGATCGCGCAGACCGGCAAGTCGGCGGCCGACCAGCGAATGTTCCCCGCCTTCTTCACCAAGGTGACCCCGGCGGGCGCCCCGATCGTGGGGATGGTGGTGATGGGCGTCGTGCAGTCCATCATGGCCCTCTCGACGATGAGCCCGACGCTGAGCGAGCAGTTCAGCGCCCTGGTCAACCTCGCGGTGGTGACCAACGTGGTGCCCTATATCGTGTCGCTGTCGGCGCTGATGGTGATGATGCAGGCCGCCAAGGTGGACGCGCGCGTCTATCGCCGCAACGTGGCGATCGCGATGGTGGCCATGCTGTACAGCGTCTTCGCGATCTACGCCTCCGGGATGGAGGCGGTCATGGGCGGGATGCTGGTGATGGGGACGGGCTACGTGATCTGGGGCTTCCTGGCGCCTCGATTCACCCCCGGCGTCGCGAAGGCGCGCGCCGGCGCCGCCTGATCCCCGCCACCGCCGAGTCGAAAGGAGCAGCACAATGCAAGGTGCACGCACACTGACCGAGCGGATGCGGCGGGTCCTCCGGACCACGCCGGCCCTCGCCATGACCCTCCTCGCGGTGCCCGCGGCGGCCCAGAAGCCCGCCGCCCGGACCCCGACCACGCCCCCCACGGCGGCGGCCACCCTCGACCGCATCAAGGCCGCCGGCCGGATCCGCCTCGGATTCCGCGCCGACGCGCGGCCCTTCTCCTTCCGGGACCAGCCCGGCGACCCCGCCGGCTACACCGTCGGCCTCTGCCTCAACGTGGCGGAGGCGGTCCGGACCGCCGTCGGCAATCCCTCCCTGGTCATCGAGTGGGTGCCGGTGACCCTCGAGACCCGCTTCACCGCCCTCGAGCAGGGGCAGGTGGACCTCCTCTGCGGGGCGGAATCGATCACGCTGGCCCGGCGGCAGGAGGTGGCCTTCTCCACCCCGATCTTCCCCGGCGGGATCGGCGCGCTCGTCCGCAGCGACGCCCCGACCCGGGTCAAGGACATCCTCAACGGCCGGCAGCCGCCGGCGCAGCCCAACTGGCGGGCCTCCGCCGTCCAGACGCTGCAGACCCAGGTCTTCGCCGTGATCGGCGGCACCACCGCCGAGGCGTGGCTGGCGGGCAAGGTGAAGGAATTCAAGTTGACATCGAAGACGGTGCCGGTGGACGGGTATGACGCGGGAGTCCAGGCGGTGCAGAGCCGCAAGGCCACCGTCTTCTTCGGCGACCGCGCCATCCTGCTGGACGCCGCCGCCCGGAGCGCCAACCCGGGGGCGCTGGTGGTGCTCGAGCGGCAGTTCACCGCCGAGCCGATCGCGCTGGCCATGCGCCGGGGCGACGAGGATTTCCGCCTCCTGGTGGACCGCGCCTTGAGCGCGCTCTACGCCCGGGGGGAGTTCGCCGACCTGTACCGGATGTACTTCGGGCCGCCGGACGCGGCCACGCAGGCCTTCTTCCGCTGGAACACCGTGCCGGAGTAACGAGCGCTCCTGGGAGGGCGTGCCATGATACAACGCAGCGCAAGGCGCCTCAGCATGCGGGCGCTGGTGGTGGATGACGAGCTGGCCAACCCGACCGCCGAGGGGCGGGCGGCGCGGGCCCTGGTGGAGGAGCTCCAGGGACGGGCGGTGGAGGTCGTGACCGCCACCGGCGCCCAGGACGGCATGTCGGTGGTGATGTCCGACTCCGCCATCCACGCCATCCTGGTGGACTGGACCCTGGACGGGGACGCGGGCCACAAGCGCGCCACCGAGCTCCTCCGCTTCGTCCGCTCCCGCAACGCGCACATCCCGCTCTTCCTGATGGCGGAGCGCGGAGAGGCATCGTCGATCCCGATCGACGTGATGGAAATGGTGGACGAGTACATCTGGACCATGGAGGACACCGCCGCCTTCGTGGGCGGGCGGGTGGCCGCCGCCATTCGCCGCTACCTCGAGGTGATGCTCCCGCCCCTCGCGGCCGCCGTGATGAAGTTCAGCCAGGTGTACGAGTACTCCTGGCACACCCCGGGGCACACCGGGGGCACGGCGTTCCTCAAGTCACCGGTGGGGCGGATCTTCTTCGACTACTTCGGCGAGAACCTCCTGCGCTCCGACCTGTCCATCAGCGTCGGGGCGCTCGGGTCGCTCCTCGACCACACCGGCCCGATCGGCGAGCACGAGAAATACGCCGCCCGGGTATTCGGCGCCCACCGCACCTACTGCGTCACGAACGGGACCTCCACCTCCAACCGCGTCATCTTCATGGCCGCGGTGGGCCGGGGCCAGGTGGCGCTGTGCGACCGCAACTGCCACAAGTCCATCGAGCACAGCCTCGTGATGAGCGGCGGCGTGCCCACCTACCTGGTGCCGCTGCGGAACCGCTACGGCATCATCGGGCCGATCCCGCCCGCCCAGCTCCGTGCCGCGGCCCTCAAGGCCGCCATCCGCGACAATCCGCTGCTGCCCAGGGGCGCCGACCCGCGGGCGGTGTACGCCGTGATCACCAATTCCACCTATGACGGGCTCTGCTACAACGCCCGGCGGGTGCAGCAGCTGCTGGACCCGAGCGTGGACCGGATCCACTTCGACGAGGCCTGGTACGCCTACGCCCGCTTCAACCCGATCTACCGCGACCGCCACGCGATGTTCGGCGACCCGAAGGACCACACCGGCCCGACGGTCTTCGCCACGCACTCGACGCACAAGCTGCTGGCGGCGCTGTCGCAGGCCTCGCTGCTCCACATCCGCGACGGGCGGAGCCCGATCCCGCACCCGCGCTTCAACGAGTCGTTCATGATGCACGCCTCCACGTCGCCCCTCTACCCGATCATCGTCTCCAACGACGTGACGGCGGCGATGATGGACGGCCCGGGCGGGCAGGCGCTCACCCAGGAGTCGATCGACGAGGCGGTGGCCTTCCGCCAGACGATGGGGCGGGTGCACGGGGAGTTCCACGAGAAGGGCGAGTGGTTCTTCAACACCTGGAACGCCGAGACGGTCCGGGGGGGCAAGGGCGGCAAGCGGGTGGCCTTTGCCGACGCATCCCCCGCGTTCCTCGCCCACGAGCCCGATGCCTGGGTGCTCCACCCGAACGAGGCGTGGCACGGCTTCGGGGACCTCGAGGACGGCTACTGCATGCTGGACCCGATCAAGGTGTCCATCGTGACGCCGGGCGTGGCCGCGAAGGGCGGGCTCGACAAGCGGGGGATTCCGGCCACGCTGGTCACCGCGTACCTGCACAACCGCGGCGTGGAGGTCGAGAAGACGACCGACTTCACGATCCTCTTCCTCTTCTCGATCGGCATCACCAAGGGGAAGTGGGGCACGCTGCTGAACGCCCTGCTGGACTTCAAGCGCGATTACGACGCGAATGCACCCTTGGCGGAGGCGCTGCCCGAGCTGGTGGCGGGGCACCCCGACACCTACGGCCGCCTCGGGCTCAAGGACCTCGCGGACCAGATGTTCGCCACCCTCAAGGCCACTCGGCAGACCCACTGGCTGGCGGAGGCGTTCTCGACCCTGCCCGAGCCGGTCATGACGCCGAGCGACGCCTACCAGGAGCTGATCCGCGACCGGATCGAGCATGTCCCGCTCGACAAGCTGGCGCACCGCGTGCTGGCCACCAGCGTGGTGCCCTACCCGCCCGGCATTCCGATGCTGATGCCCGGCGAATCCACCGGCGCCAAGGATGGGCCCTACCTGGGCTACCTGCAGGCGCTGGCCAAGTGGGACGCCCGCTTCCCGGGCTTCGGCCACGACACCCACGGCGTGGAGAATCGTGACGGGGTGTATTACGTCCAATGCCTCCGGAAGGCCGGGGGACGGAAGGGCACGCGGCGGTGAGCGCTGCCGCCGGGAAGATGTCGCTGACGCAGGCCACGATGCTGGTGGCCGGCAACATGATCGGCACCGGCGTCTTCCTCCTCCCGGCCAACCTGGCCTCGGTGGGCGGCATCGCGGTGTTCGGCTGGATCGTGGCGACGGCAGGGGCTGCCGCGCTCGGGTTGGTCTTCGCCAAGCTCGGCGAGCTCGACCCGCAGGAGGGCGGCCCCTACGCCTACGCCCGGGACTTCCTTGGCCCCTACGTCGGCTTCCAGACCAACTACATCTACTGGTTCGGCAACTGGATCGGCAACATCGCCATCGCGATCGCGGCGGTGGGCTACCTGGCCGAGTTCTTCCCCGCCATCAGCGGCCCACCCGCCAGCGTCGTCGCGACCGCCGGGGTCATCTGGTTGCTGACCTTCGCCAACATCCTCGGCCCCCGGGTGGTCGGCGCCCTCGAGACCTGGACGATGAGCCTGGCGCTCATCCCGATCCTCGCCATCGCGTTCCTCGGCTGGTTCTGGTTCGACGCCGACACCTTCCGCGCCGGCTGGAACGTCTCCGGCGGCACCTCCACCCACGCCATGCTGCGCGCCGCCTCGATCGCCCTCTGGGCGTTCATGGGCATCGAGAGCGCCGCGGTGTCGGCCGGGGTCATCGAGAACCCGAAGCGCAACATCCCCCTCGCCACGATGATGGGGCTGGCCCTCTCGGCGGTGGTGTACGTCCTGAGCTCCACCGTGATCATGGGGATCATCCCGAACGCCGAGCTGCAGACGGCCCACGCGCCGTTTGCGGAGGCGGCGCGGATGGCCATCGGCACCGCGGGGATGGTGGTGGTGGCTGTCTGCGCCATCCTCAAGTCGGTCGGCTCGCTGGGCGGGTGGATGCTGCTGGTGGGGCAGTCGGCCAAGGCCGCGGCCGATGACGGCATGTTCCCCGCCGTTTTCGGGCGGGTCAACCGCCACGGGGTGCCGGGGCGCGGGCTCACGATCGTCGCGGTGCTGATGACCGTGGTGCTCTTCGCCACGATGTCGCCCACGATCGCCGGGCAGTTCAGCCGGATCATCGACTTGGCGGTGATCCTGGCCGTCATCCCCTACATCTATTCCTCGGTGGCGGTGGTCAAGGTGGCGCATGATCACCAGGTCCCGCGCGCCACCTTCCTCCGATACAAGTGGATCGCCCTGGCCGCGGTGGCCTATTGCCTCGGCACCGTCCTCGGCGGCGACCCGGGCACCGTGGTGAACGCGCTCGTGGCGCTCCTCATCAGCGTGCCGCTCTACCCCTTCTTCATCCGCTCGATGGAGGCCGCCGCCCGGCGGAAGCGCTGACGCCCGCTGGCCGGGCGCGGCCCGAGGCGCTACAATCGCTGGGAGGTCACCCCCACGGGAGCCCCCATGCGGCGCGGCACCAGGACCCCTGCCACCGTCTCCGAGTACATCGCCGCCTTTCCCCCGGAGGTCCGCCGGCACCTGCGCCGGATGCGGACGCTCATCCGCAAGGCGGCCCCCGGCGTCACCGAGGGGATCAGCTATGGCATCGCCGCGTTTCGCCTCGACGGTCCGCTGGTGTACATCGGCGGCTTTGACCGGCACGTGAGCTTCTTCCCCACCTCGAGCGGCATCCGGCGCTTCCGGAAGGAGCTCGCGCCCTATCCGCAGGCCCGGGGCACGGTGCGGTTTGCGCTCGACGCACCGCTGCCGGAGGCCCTCCTCGAGCGGATCGTGCGGTTCCGGGTGCGGGAGAACCGCGCGAAGGTGGACGCGAGGTAGGACCGGCGGCGTTTCAGCTCGCGACATCTGCGCGTGCATGTGTGGCCGCCGCGGCGGCACGGCGTCACCCTCCCCCACAGCACACCACGGACGAGGGTCCCCCATGCACGCCAGCCATGCTCTGCGCCTTGCGCTCGCCACCGCCGCCGCCGGATTCCTTGCCGGATGTTCCAGCGACTCCCCGGGCTCCGACCCCAACGAACCGGGCCCGCCGCCGACCCTCGCCGAGGCGACGACGATCGACCTGGCCCATCCGCCGCAGTACGCGTCGGTCACCTGGCCGATGGACTACAGCCCGCAGGTCGTCGGCGCCAACAACATTCCCGTCGACAACCCGGTCACCGACGGGGGCGCCCTCCTCGGGCGCGTGCTCTTCTACGACCGCGAGCTCAGCTTCAATCGCCAGCTGCGGTGCGCCAGCTGCCACCGCCAGCAGTTCGGCTTTGCCGACACCGCCCGGTTCAGCACCGGGGCCGACGGGCGCTCGCGCACCACGACGCACGCCATGCGGCTCGTCAACGCCCGCTTCTACCGCCCGGGCAAGGCGTTCTGGGACCGGCGCGCTTCCACATACGAAACGCAGGCCAGCATGCCGATCCTGGCCACCAACGAGCTCGGGTTCGATGCCTCCCACGGCGGGATGCCCGCCCTGATCGAGCGGCTGCAGGCGCTCCCCTACTACAACGAGCTCTTCCGGTACGCCTACGGCGACTCGGTGGTGACCGAGGACCGGATGCAGCGGGCGCTCGCGCAGTTCGTGCGGAGCCTGGTGTCGGTGAACAGCCGGTTCGACAAGGGGTGGGAGTACGTCTACAACGCGTTCACGCCGGACCATGACATCCTCCGGCCCTTCCCCGGCTACACCGAGGAGGAGAACCGCGGCAAGCAGCTCTTCATCATCGCGCCTGCCTCCGGCGGCGCGGGGTGCGCCTCATGCCACGTGCCGCCCACGTTTGCCCTCATCGGTGGGGCGCTGTCCAACGGGCTCGACTCCGGACAGGTGGCGGTATTCAAGGCGCCCTCGCTCAAGAGCATGGCGTCCGTCAGCCGGTTCATGCACGACGGCCGGTTCAAGAGCCTGACGGAGGTGGTGGAGCACTACAACAGCGGCATCAAGGGCGGCCCGATGCTCGATTATCGGCTGCACCGGCCTGACAACCCCGCCCCGCTGCGGCTCAACCTCCCTGCAGCCGACAAGCGGGCGCTGGTGGCGTTCCTCAAGACGCTGACCGACGAGAGCATCGCGACAGACCCGCGGTTCGCGGACCCGTTCCGGCCGTAGGCGCCCGGGCTACCGCTTCCCGCCCCAGGCGTACTGGTAGGCCAGCTGGAAGGTGTCGAAGTCGGTGCCGAGGACGGTGCGGAGCCCGTTGATGTAGACCAGCTTGAGCCCCATGCCGCGGGCGATCGGGAAGCGGAGCATCGCGGAGATGCGCGCATTCGTGAGCGACTCGCCTCCGGGGCCGCCGTTCATGGCGGTGCTTCCACCCCACGCGTAGCCGTAGGAGGCGGCCGCCCAGAGGTTGGGGCCGCCAATCAGGTAGATGGCGTGCCCCTGGAGCTCGAGCAGCGGGTTCTGGACCAGGGTATTCCCGCCGTAGAAGTCGTCGTTGCGGGTGTAGAACGTGGCGCTGGCATAGCCCTCGAACACCCAGCGGCCCGCCACCTGCGAGGCGCCAAGGCGCGGGGTGAACGACCAGCGGTTCGAGCCGAGGTTGATGAGCTTGTCGGGGTTGTACTGGCCGAGCGGGACGGTGACGGAGAGGGCGGCCCCAGCCACGAACGACTGCCGGTAGGACCGGAACTCCGGCAGCGTGAGCGCCGGCGATCCGATGAAGTTGAGCGACATCTTGAGCGACGGGTCGCCGAAACCGGTGCGTGAGGTGCTCGAGTCGACGCCTTCGACCTCGCCGCTCCAGGTTCCGGTGGCCGTCGGCACGATGACCGTCACCTTCCCGGAGAGCCCCCCGATCCCCACCGACCGGACGTAGCCCAGCGCCAGCGTGCCGACGTCGGCGGTCCCGCCGACAATCGGGATGGCCGGGTCGAGGAGGAGGTTGCCGTAGGCGTACCCGGCGGAGGCGATGAGGAAGTTGGTGCCGACCGGCGCATTGACGAGCGCGCGCGGCTCCAGTTCCTGCGCCGGGGCGGCGCCGGCCGCGATCAGGAGCACGGGCACCAGCAGGGCCGGGCGTGGCAGGCGCAGCAATGCAATCCTCACCGGACGGGACCCTGCAAAGCTACCTGCGGCCACTGTCCGCGCCATCCCGGCATCCGCGGCCTCACGGAGGCGGCGGGCTAGAACGCCCACTCCGCTGACAGCTGCCAGAAGGGACTCGCCCCGAACGGGGCGAAGGCGTACACCCCCGTGGACAGTCGCCCGAATTCGGAGGCCAGGGCCAGACCCCAATCCACCTCCCGTTCTCCCTCGAACACCCGGAACCGCTGGACGGTGATCCCCGGCTGGAGGAGGTCGCTGAACCACCAGGTCGTGGAACTCCAGCTGACGAAATAGGCGGGATCGCCGCTGAAGGGGATCACGACCTCGGCCTCGTCGTAGAAGGTGAGATTCTTCCACGAGAGGGTGACCTCGAGGCCGGGCGCCACCCCGTCGACCGTGCCCACCACCAGCGCCGCCATCGGCGTCAGGTCGAGCCGCACCGTGGATCCGGTGGAGAGGTTCCACCCGACCCAGAGCGAGCCGGTGTCGATGTCCTCGTAGTTGTACCGCCCCTCGAAGTGCCAGGACCGCGCGTCCACGCCGACGATGCCCACCGGAAGCGGCGCCTCCCCCTCGGCGAGCTGGACGTAGAACTGCGCGCTCCCCGACACCGGGCGTCCGGAGTCCGCCTGCGCCGCCGCCATCCGGGGCAGGAGCGCCGCCAGCAGCAGCAAGGGCCCTCTCCGCATTGCTAGCCCCCGAGCGCGATCGTGAGCGCCACCAGCCCGGCGCCCAGCACCGTCACGACCCCACCCACCGCCCAGGGCCTGAGCCCCGAGGCGCGGCCGAGGGACCACCCGGAGATGAACAGCATGGCGAGTGCCACCCCATTGGAGACGCGCAGGGCGAGGTGCACCTCGGGGACGAAGATGAACGGGAGCGCCACCGGGATCGTGGCCAGCGTCACGAGCAGGAAGACGCCGAATGCGCCCTTGAGGTCTTCCCACGTGATGCCGGCCGCCAGCCGCGGCGCATTCCGGTCCCGCACGCGGGCCACGAGGGTGTCCACCGCGCGGTCGTCGAGCGCCTCGTCGAGGAGTTCCGGCAGCTCCGACCGGAGCAGCGCGCGGGAGGTGCTTCCCTCGACCTCCCCGACCGCCTCCTGGATCCGCGCCTGCCGGGCGCGGTAGGCCAGCGACGCCACCACGTACATCACGCCGTCCACGATCCCCCAGGCGATGTTGCAGCCGAGCGCGGCGATGAGCAGTTCACGCACCTCCTGCCGGCCGCTGGTGGCCACGCTGATCGAGCCGGTGAAGGTGAGCACCATGATGAGCCCGAAGACCACCTCGCCGAAGCGGTCCACCGGCTCCAGCACCCGGTCCCGGCCGGAGAGCAGGGCGCTCGCCATTTCCCGTCCTCGCGTCGTCATGCGGCACCCTCCCGCGGCTTGCGCCGCTGTTGGCTCCCCCTAGAATAGCCGGTGTGGGCCGCCTTGTCTCCAGCCCGGGAGCCACGATGTCCGGTTCGTCCCTGCTCCGCCCCTCCATTTATTGGCTCCTGGCCGGCGCGCCGCTGGCCTGGTTCCTCGAGCACAACGGTGCCGCGGCGCCGCTGGTCTTCCTGGCCGCCGCGCTGGCGCTGATCCCGCTGGCCCACGCCATCGTGGAGTCCACCGAGGGGATCGCCGAGTACACCGGCCCCGCGTTGGGCGGGCTCCTCAACGCCACCTTCGGCAACCTCCCCGAGCTCATCATCTCGTTCGTGGCGCTCCGCGCCGGGCTGGTCGAGATGGTGCGCGCCTCGCTGGTGGGGGCCGTGCTGGCCAACACCCTCGTGGGCCTCGGCGTCGGGTTCTTCCTCGGCGGGCTCCGCACCCACGTGCAGGAGTACAACACCGCCGGCGCCCGGACCTATTCGACCATGCTCCTCCTGGCCGCCATCTCCCTCGGCATCCCCGCGGCTTTCTACCGCTTCCTCGGGAGCGAGGGACCGGCCGACGTGGGCAGGACCCTGGACATCACCACGGCGGCGGCGCTGCTCGCCACCTATGTGCTGTACCTGGTCTTCATCATCCGCAGCCACCCCGAGTACTTCCGCCCCGAGGGCGAGGGGTCCGGCCACCACACGAAGCCCGCCGGGAGCCCGGCCAAGCCGGTGGCCATCCTCCTCGCCGCCTCGGTGGGGGCGGCCTTCATGAGCGAGCTCCTGGTGGGCGCCGCGGAGGCCACGGGCCAGGCCCTCGGCATGTCCGACGTGTTCCTCGGCATGATCCTGCTGGCCGTCATCGGGGGCGCCGCCGAGATCGGCAGCGCCATCGCCATGGCCAGCAAGAACAAGCCCGACCTGGCCGTCGGGGTCGCCATGGGCAGCTCAATCCAGATCGCCCTCTTCGTGACGCCGGTGCTCGTCCTGGCCAGCCTGTTCATGGCGCCGACGCCGCTTACCCTCGGCTTCAATCGGCTGGAGATCGTGGCCCTCTTCCTGGGCGTCCTGCTCGTCTCCTCCATTGCCTCGGACGGCCGGGCCACCTGGTTCAAGGGAATCCAGCTGGCGACGGTGTACCTCA